>CAVTQE010000018.1:0-43603 GCA_963736755.1 uncultured delta proteobacterium
AAGGGAATGAAAAAATACCATAGCCTTTTAAATTCCCAAGCCATAAAACAAGGCCATTATCCAACTAAGTTTTTTTCACCTGCGCTGGAAAAATATCGTTAACGTGGTTGGAAAAAATCAACTTTCTATCCTGTAGAATAATAAAAAAGGGCCTCAAATTGAGACCCTTTTCATTTTTTTAAATTGTATATTTTTGTATAGTAGAGAGCCTAAAGTAGACCAAAACAAACCAAAACAGACTACCTCCGGAAGCTAATTTCCCAAAATAAACTTAACCAGTTAACAGTAGACTTAAAATATACATACTATCATTAACGAGCACTCACAACTCATTTTTTGCTTTCTTCCGTTCCGCCCGGCACGCCACCCATCTTGCCCAAGTTTACGAAGGGGACGGATCCTCCAGAGACTTGAGGTAAAATCCCATTCCATTTTTCGATACCCTTGTACTGCACGAGGATCGGGCTGATCGACTGTGATAAGACTTCATTGGCTTTGGCCTGTCCCTGAGCCACCACGAGAATGGATTCAGCCTCACCTTTTGCGGTGGCGACCTTTTGCTGAGCTTCAATCTCGCGTTGGGCCAAAACCTGTTTCTGCGTTTCCACCTGTTGCTGGGCCACTTGTTTGGCCTCGATGGCCCCTTCATATCCAGGAGAGAAGCGGATGCTGGCAAAGTAGATGTCATCGACGACGATGTGATACCTCGACAGGTTATCTCCCAATTTTGTCATCGCCCGCTTCCGGATCTCCTCCCTTTTGGGAAGAATCTCCCCGATCGGGTAAGTCGGGACAACCTCCTTGACGAAGTCATTGAAGGCCGGATCGATCACTTTCTCAGCAAAGTCGAGCCCCACTTTCTGGTAAAGGTCATTCACAAAAGCCGGATCGATATGAAAGTTCATCATTCCTGTCATTTGCACCATCTGGTATTCTTTTGAGGAGGCATCGATCTCCTTGAACGGATGGGGTTGAACCTTGACATCCACCTTGATGACATTTTCAGCAATGGGAACCTTGAAGTTTAGCCCCTCCCCCATGATTCTATTCTCTACACCCCCCCACCAGAGGACAACTCCCCGGTGGCCAGCCGGGACGATGACAAAAGTGCTCCAAACAACGATAAGGATGATGATGAGTAAAATGAGTAAACCAACATTTCGTGGCTTCGGCAATTTAAAATCACTTACGTCTATTATTCTTTCCGCCATCATTTACCTCCTCTATGTGTCTTAATAATTGTTTTGTGATTACCTCAATCTACGGCTAACCCTTTTTTAGAGAAGAATGGATTACTATATTATGAAATACCTTAATTCTCACAAAGTCAACGCAATAATCAACCTCCGTAATGTCTAGCGCGGGACGGGACTCCTCTCGGTTCCAGGTTTTTATTTCAACCCCAATCCCAGAAAGAATTCTTTTTTTGCCACCATTTTGCTCCACGACTACTCCAAAACACCACGGGACAAGAGTAAAGACCAAAAGCAAATTGCCATGATTTTATTAGTTTTTTTCCCAAATTCCCGGTATCCTCAAAACCACCGCACCTGATTCTGCCACCAAGGTATAGGCCTGATTTTTAACAATTTCGTGACAGTTTTTTTCTTTCCAACTTGACAAATCTGCCTCTCTCGCACATACTTCTTATGTACGTTACGATAAAAAAGGCTCAAATAACCTTTATCTTTTTCGGGAAAGACATGGAATGAAAAAAATCCTTTTCTCTCGCGCTTATAATCTCATATTTTTTCTTTTTATCGTTTTTTTCTGGTTCTTACCAGCCTCTGGGCATGGAGCCACGATCCTATCTCCGGGGATGAAGCTTCCCGCATTCCGTCTTTCTTCACCTCCGTCAGCAGACGCGCTTCACTACCTGGGCTTAACCAAGGCCGAATCCTTTTCTTTATCCCAGGTTTCTTCTAAGCTCATTCTGGTAGAAATACTTTCGGTGTTTTGCCAATATTGCCAGAAGCAAACTCCTGCCATGAACAGGATCTACCAGTACACTCAAGCAGATCCGAACCTTGCTAAAAAAATTAAAATGATTGGCATTATCGCTGTCGGCGATCAAAAAGCGGTAGAGGCTTTTAAGACAGCGTATCGGGTCAAATTTCCCCTTATCCCTGACCCGAAAATGGAAATCTTTGGCAAGCTTCAAAATCCGTCCATCCCGCTCCTTCTGTTAGTAAACCGACAAGGCGACATCCTCTTAACGCATTCGGGCTATCTTAATGATGCGGATGATTTTTTTGGTAAGATGAAAAAAATAGCTGAAAATCAAAAGTAGGTGCATTTTCATAGTCAGTTCATGACTGCTGCCTCGTGATTTGATTTTAGGGTTTATATATGGCCCAAACCAGAAATAACGAAAACAAAATTACTGAACGCTCTTTTTTCGACTACCTGCCGAAGAACAAACTGGCTGAGATTGTGAAAATGATTCCAACCATAGTCTTTCCGCCTGGTTCGATCATTTTCCGGCAGGGTGAGCCATCGGATAGCTTCTATATTATTCGCTCCGGCAGAATAAGGGCTTTTCGAAGTGATGAACATGGAGTAGAAACTGAATTGGGAGTGCTCGGTCCGGGTGACGGTTTTGGTGAACTCTCCTTGCTCAGCGGGAGTCCGCGGACAGCCTCGGCACAAACCTTGGAGGAGACTGTCGTCAGCGTCCTCCCCAAGAAGCAATTCGACCAGATTCTCAAGGACTATCCGAGCGTGGCCCTTTGTTTTGTGCAGAATATCACCAAAATGCTCCTCCAGGACTGGGGAAAACTTGAGGAAGAAACCAAAGAACACTATCAAGCGCCTCGTATTACGTGGCTTGATTTTGTCCTTATTTTCGGGGTGACCATTATCTGCGCTCTTCTATTCAATTTTGCCAACCCCCAGGGCCTCCGCCTGACTCAAACTTGGTCTGGAGATCCCATTGCTGCGATAACACCAACCGCGGCAAACCAAAAGTATAAAAAAGGAGAGGTCCTCTTTGTTGACGCGCGGCCCAGTAGCTTCTATGACCAAGACCACATCAAAGGAGCTCTGAGCCTGCCTTCAGACCTCTTTGACATTGCGTATTTAATGGGACTGGAACGAATTGATCGCGCTCAAGAAATAGTTGTCTACGGGCGAACAATCAGCAGCCTTTACGACGAACAAGTGGCTGACAAACTACGCCTCCGCGGACATACCAATGTCTCCATTTTGGCTGGCGATTTGTCCGCATGGAAGAAAAAGGGATATCCCATAGAGCCATGAAGAAGCTTTGGAAAATTACTAAAAGTATTATCACCAGTGAATACCTCTCTCTCCTGTTGCGGTTCTTTATCGGGATTATGTTTATTTACGCGTGCATGACCAAAATACCCTACCCGGTGGAGTTTGCAAAAAACGTGGAGGCTTTTCGAATCCTTCCGTACTGGTCGGTGAATATGGTAGCGGTGTTTCTCCCGTGGGTGGAGTTGTCCTGTGGTTTATTTCTGATCATTGGACTTGCAACCCGAGCCTCCGCAGCAGTGCTGGCAACAATCCTGGCTTTGTTCACTTTGGCTTTAGTGATAAATGTGTTACGCGGCGCACCGATAACCTGCGGCTGTTTTGAAAGTGTGGGCGCGCAAATCGGCTGGTACGATGTTTTTAGGGATTTGGTGCTGATGCTGATGACGGCACAGATCGTTTTTTTCGACCGAATTTTTGTTTTCCGGAGGGGGGGGTTGTTGGTAAGAAGTAAAAGAAAAAGAAACTGATTTTTTTTACAGGCAGGTAACGCGATGGAAAAGAGAGTGCTTTGGATAAAGCGGGGATGGGTGATCCTTCTTTTTTTCTTTGTTTTTATTCCCCATGGCTGTGATTCGGCCAAGCGGTATGCGGGGACATATGTTTCCGTGAGCGAAGGAGAACCGTCCCAGATGGAAACGATCCTTGAATTGAAAGACGATGATAATGGTGTGTGGAGAACCAATGAAAAAGAAGTACCGTTTCGTTGGAGCGTCAAGGGGAAGGAAATCCGATTGCACACCAAAGAGGGGGGGGTCATCACCGGTAAAATTTCAGACGATACTATTACGGTAACACTACCCGGCGATAAAGTAATGACTTTTAAAAAAAGACACGCATACTAACCGCGGCCGGAGCAGTTCATCAGAGAAGATCACTCACTATATCTTTTTGATTCGTACTCCGAATATGGTATAATTTTTTTGTTAGCAAACTAATGGCAAAAAGTAGATTCTCCTTAACATATGATGTGCTACCTGCAACGATAAGGTGAATGTTTGTTGGCTTACGAAGTTGGTTCATATTTCTACCAACGAAGAAGGTATTATGCGTTTTTCTGTGATTATTCGTTCGTGCATAACGAAGGAAACGCAAACGCAGGGTTGGATAAGGAGGGGTGCTTTTAAGAACGGTTGATTGATTGTTGGGGTTTCCCAACCGTTGACAATTCCAATTTATAGGAGGGTGCCACATGAGATTGTTAATATTGCTTACCTTTGTTGTCCTCTTTTGTGCGTCAAATGCCGGGGCTGATTGCAAGACGGATTGCGAACAGGACTATAATACGGCAATACAGGAATGCAAAACAACATACAATGATCCAGACAGCGCTGATCAGCTTCAAGAATGCCTTGATCAGGCGCGAACTGATTATGATTCATGCCTCGATGAATGTCGGGATGAGTGGGATGATGAAACTGAACGCTAAAGTCAAATTTCTTCTGGATGTTTTTTTGGCTCCTCGATAAAAGGAGAAAATTCAACAAGTCTCGGCAATTCATGCTTTGTAAGGCATGCGCCGCTGTACGTAGTCGTTAGAACGCCGAGATGAAATTGAACAGATTTCTCAGTGTTTGGGGAATTTTTTTTGCAACGCAAGATAAGAGGAAAAAATAAAGTTCAGGCAAGTGTTGTTTTGGTAAGTTTGGAGAAATCATAGTCAAAATACTATCCTTCTACGCCGAAAAATACTGGATTGTCCGTATTGAATCAGAAAAAAATTGTGTCATTATTCTGAAATAATCCCTCTATCGCTCCCGGTTAAGCACATGGATTGTAAAATGCTCATGGCTTAAGGAGGGATTTTCAAATTTTAATGCGCTCTTTGATAAGTCCAATCTGACACCTGACGATTGAAACGCTGAACAAAGACGCTGAGGCTCTCAAGAAGAACCCTGAAATGAAGGTGCGGATTGAAGGAAATTGTGATGAACGGGGGACGAGTGAGTATAACATGGCATTAGGGGACCGGAGGGCGGTATCCGCCATGAAGTACCTGGAAACCATGGGGATTGCTGCTGACCGGATGACCGCCATCAGTTACGGAAAAGAGAAGCCTTCCTGTACCGAGCACAATGAAGCATGCTGGTGCAAAAAATCGCCGGGACGATCTCAACGTACTTAAGTAAGAACAGACAATCCCTACTATCTTACCGGGAGCGCCGTACAAAAAAGTGCTCCCGGTACATTAAGGGGAGACCAGGGAAGTCCCTGATCCCGAAAGATAAGGCCAGCCGGAAAGCCAAGGGTATGAGCAAAGAAGCATGCGTTAGATGTGTTTTTGGTTTATGAATTTTAAGCCTTCCCTTTAATCAAAATCGCCGTTTGACTGTAGGTTCATAGTTTACATCAGTCCCCGGCTGCAAAACATCGCGCGTATAAGCATCAAAGCGCACAGTACTGGGAAGAAGGGTTTATCTGCTTACGGATCTCCAGACTGCCGAACCTGAAGATCGTTTTAAACCCCGGAATGTCACCTATGGGTTTGCTATGATCCGCATCCCAGCACCAATGCGAGATTGAAATCATCTTTTTAACTTTGCCATAACCATCCGCACTATCTCAGGACATACCTCTAACGTTATATTTTTTTTGTGCCCGCAGCAAATGGTGTCAAATTCATATCAAAAAATGCTTATTCCCCAACGTTATTCCTCAGGCCTCACGGGATGGGGAGGGATTGCACAATAAAAGGCGCGGCCTGGAGGTAGTAAATTCCAAGCAAGAATCAATTGACAAAGGCCGTTGTTTAATTATCATAAGAGGCTAAGAAATTGTTCGAGTAAAGGATTTGTGACCATGCGAGCAGAAAATCAAAAACAGCACCATTCCCAGGTGAGCGCGGGCCTGCTCATGTATCGCCTCAACGGGAGTGCACTTGAAATCTTTTTAGGCCATCCAGGAGGGCCTTTTTTTGCTAAAAAGGATGCGGGGGTATGGAGTATCCCTAAAGGTGAAGTTGACGAAGACGAAGACCTTCTGCAAACCGCTCTCCGTGAGTTTGAAGAGGAAACCGGAATCAAACCGGAGGGTGAGTATTTATCGCTCGGGCACATCAAGCAGAAAAACGGTAAAATTGTGCATGCCTGGGCATTTGCAGGGGACTGGGATAAGAATAAGCCAATAAGAAGCAATACCTTTACCATGGAGTGGCCACCGCACTCCGGGCAAAAACAGGAATTTCCAGAAATTGACCAGGGCGCTTTTTTCGACAGCGAAACTGCCAAACAAAAAATAAACCCTGCTCAGGTAGCACTGATTGAACGACTCCAAACATTATTAGAACATAAACCCCGTTAGAAAGCTTTCACACGGGACATTTACTACCGTGTAGAAAAGTGCTAAGGGATTTATTCAATGTTAAACAGTCGTAAGAATTCTTTACCCAGTTAGATACCTCGAGCATCTGCACCGGGTTTCTAACGGGGTAAAGGCAAACCTGTTGGTGCTTAATTATTCTATCCCCAGGCCGCGAGGGTTTCACTATGCCACTTAAATCGGACCTTTACCTTGAGCGGATTGATATTGAAAAATATCTTCCTCAAGGCGTCTGCAAAAAATCATGTGGCTTTACGTCCTGTAAGGAATGGCTGCACATATTACAAGAACGGAGGGCACAAACCGCTCCGTGTAAGCAAATAACACCCAACCTTGCTTACGCAGTAGAGGTCGTGCTTTCGCTTAATGCGTTTTTGCCGGAAATAGAAATAACCCAGCATCCGGTTTCAGGCATTTTGGGGCTTCACGAAATTAACCAGGCAGGACCAGAATCACCCATACTGGTCACGGGTAATGCGCTTTCCACTCAGGACGTGCTTATGGCTATCCTTTCCACGACCACGGCACCTTTTTATCTCCTTTTTGTTGATTGCCTTGGTCACACCGTGGATATGGCAATGGTCTATCAAACCTTCACTGCTGAAAGCGTTCTTAAGGCGATAGACGAGACTCAGCTTGCGTCCCGGGTAAAACACCGCGAGCTTATCCTCCCCGGAGTCACTGCTCCCATAAAAAGTGACATCGAAGCCAAAACCGGCTGGACAGTAAAGGTTGGGCCTTATTGTGCGGGAGAATTACCTTTATTTTTGGGAGAACTCTGGCGCAAACCCCAAGGAAAGTAACTCATGGGGAAGGCGATAAAAAACGAAACCGGAGAATCAAAAAAAAGTATTTAAAAGTATCCGAAGAGTGAGTTTTGATTTTTCCCGTCTTCGGTCTTCAAAAAGAATGGGGATTTCTTTAATTAAAAATCCTTGTTGAAGGCAATAATAAAAGACCTTTCCCACGCTTGAGGGCCATTGGGAGATCATCTGCTTAAACGGCACTCTAACACCTCCCTGCGGAAACAGCGGAACCCCGAGGTGCAGTCCTTAATCTTTGTGTGAAAAATTATGCGAATATAAAGGTTCGCTGTTTTGGTAATTATACGGCAAGCTGCGCTTCTTCCCCTTTCTCTTCCCCGAAGATCATCCGCGATCCAATGACCACATCGCAGTGCTTTATTGCCATAAAAAAATCGGAAATATACCGGGGGTGGTGAGAAAAATCACCGTCCATCTCAATAACACAATCAGCCTCTAATTCCAGCGCGTTAAGTAATCCGGCGATTTCCGCCTTTCCTCTCCCTCTTTCTTTTTTCTTAAGAGCAGATGAACTCTCGCGTCTGTTTGAGAGATTTTTCCGCTAAAGCAGCAGTCCCATCAGGAGAGTCGTCATCAACAACCAGAACCTCGATCTCTTCTCTCGTGGAGAGGATTTCACAAATGAGCGCCTCAATGTTTTTGGCTTCGTTAAAGGTGGGAATCAGTACCATCGTCTGCACGAGCTTTTCCATTGCTGGTGAGCGGTTAAGAAGGTAAATGGTGGTTTGAAAATTTCACGTAGCCTTCTCCAGAAGAAAAAAAGTGTTTCAGCTTTTCAGGCTGAACACTTTTTCAAAAGAAAGTTGTTTGCAAACAAACAATGAAAAAAGAATTTATTCCTTTTTTTCTTCTGGAGGGGGAACTTTGGTAACTGCCTTTTTAATGACAATCCTCTCTTCCTTTTTTTCCTGCTTTTTTTGTTCCCATTGGGTGCGAAGGACTTTATTTTTTTCTCTTCGCCGTTCGCATTTTCTTTTTCGCCTTCGATCCAGCTCTTTTTTTCGCTCTATTTTCGGCATGGTTTTCCTTCTGAAAAAATTTTTTGTTTAAATGTTTTTTTTGGCATTCCCGTAAAAAATCTTCTTCGGGCAGTTCGATCACGCCCTACTTCTTTTTCCGTGCATGCCGGGTGCGAGACAAAAGTTTTCTGTGTTTGTGTTTTGTCATCTTTTTTCTACGCTTTTTTACAACGCTTCCCATAGCTTTACCTTATCCTGATTTATTAATAAACTTTTGTATCTTTTTTAAACCATAAAACGCTTAGGTTTTTATCTTTATAATTTCCTTATTGATAAATGTCAATAAAAAGGAACAAGAAAAAGTAATAACTTGAACTAACAGGGTTTAAATGTTAAAAATAAATTCTTAAAAAATCACTCTACTCAAGGAGGCAATGATGATCCCGCGTTATACCAGGAAAAAAATGGCTAAGATCTGGGAACCTGAAAATAAATTTGACCTCTGGCTCAAAATTGAAATCCTGGTTTGCGAAGCCCTTGCAGAAAGAGGAGAAATTCCTCTGGAGGCCATCGAAAATATTAAAAAAAATGCGCGTTTTTCCGTTTCTCGGATTGACGAGATTGAGGAAGTAGTAAAGCATGATGTGATCGCATTTCTAACCTGCGTTGGGGAACATATCGGGCCAGATGCCCGTTATCTCCACCTGGGGCTTACCTCTTCAGATGTTCTCGATACCTGTTTTGCGTGCCAGCTTAAAGAAGCAAGTGAACTCCTTATCGAGGATATCAAACATTTCATGGATATCCTCAAAAATAAAGCTCATCACTATAAAAATACCATGATGATTGGCCGCACCCATGGAATCCATGCTGAACCCATCACCTTTGGTCTCAAAATGGCCCTCTGGCATGAAGAGATGCGCCGTAACCGGGAAAGACTTTTGGCAGCAAAAGAAAATATCAGTTTTGGCAAAATATCGGGAGCGGTTGGAACTTTTGCCCATCTTTCACCAAAGGTTGAGGAGTATGTATGCGCCCATCTTGGATTGCAACCTGATCCGATATCAACCCAGATTATTCAAAGAGACCGGCATGCGGCCTTTTTCGCCACGTTAGCGGTAATCGCGAGTTCTTTAGAAAAATTTTCATTTGAAATTAGACACTTGCAAAGAACAGAGGTCCTCGAATCAGAAGAGTTTTTCTCTCCAGGTCAAAAAGGCTCATCCGCCATGCCCCATAAAAGAAATCCTGTGCTTTCAGAAAACATTACCGGGCTCGCCCGACTCGTGCGATCCAATGCCATAGCAGCTTTGGAAAATGTTTCCCTCTGGCACGAACGAGATATTAGTCATTCTTCAGCAGAACGGGTTATCGCACCTGATTCAACCATTCTCCTTGACTTTATGCTCAACCGGCTTTCCGGGGTTGTAGAAAAATTGGTGGTCTATCCGGAAAGGATGAAAGAAAATCTTGAAAAATCGCGTGGTCTCATTTTTTCTGAGACAATCCTTCTGCTGTTAACGAAAAAAGGCATTTCCCGTGAGGAGGCCTACCGAATAGTGCAAAAAAATGCCATGGAAGTTTGGGATGATAAAAACAAAGACTTCAAGACTACCCTGTTGCACGATCCTGAGGTTTTACGGTACCTAACGGTCACCGAGGTTGAAACCGCCTTTGACCTCGATCATCACTTCCGCCACCTTGATTACATTTTCGAACGGGTCTTCGGAAAGTAAATGACTGTCCCCTTTAAAGCCGGTTTTATTGGGATTATCGGCCCTCCTAATGTCGGTAAATCTACTCTCCTTAATACCCTAATCGGGGAAAAAATATCAATTGTTACCCCTAAACCTCAAACCACCCGGAACCGCATCCTGGGAATTAAAAACCTGCCGGAGGCTCAATTGATCTTTGTTGATACTCCTGGGATTCATCACACCAGAAAAAAATTTAATCGCCATTTAGTGCAGGCCGCGCAGGCAGCGTTTCGAGAAAGTGATCTTGTTCTCGTGATGGTTGAAGCAACGCAGGCCATGCCAGAAGATGAATTTCTTTTTGTTGTTGAGTGCTTAAAGAACTTCGAAAAACCGGTTTTTTTATTAATCAATAAAATTGACCTGGTCGAAAAACAAACGTTATTACCCTTTATTGATGCCTATCAAGAGACATTCCCCTTCCGGGAGATAATTCCTCTTTCTGCGCTTCATGGTTCGGGCGTAGAGCACCTGGAAAAATTTTTGTTAAGTTATCTTCCCGAAGGTCCGAAATATTACCCAGATGACCTGTTTACCGACCAAACCGAAAGGTTCATGGTAGCAGAAATTATACGGGAAAAAATTTTTGTTCTGCTCCAGCAAGAAATTCCCTATTCGATTGCCGTAGCGATTGAAGAATTCAACGAACGAAAGCCTGGGATAATCTTTATTCGGGCCACTATTTGGGTTGAAAAGTTATCCCAAAAGGGAATCCTGATTGGAAAGGAGGGTAAGATGCTCAAGGAAATCGGCAAAAGGGCTCGGAAGGAGATTGAGAATTTATTGCACACCAAGGTCTACTTGGAACTTTGGGTAACGGTTAAAAAAAATTGGACCCAAAAAGAGGCCAGAATCAAACAATCGTTAGCCTCTTAAGTTCGTTTGCCTGCGAGGAACTCAGGGCCTCTGGGGCAAAATATTCCTTTACAACAAAAATAGATTTCGCTATTATATATTTTTTAAAACTCTGGCTTGGACTTTTGAGCAGATACGATGGACAAAGAAAAGCTCGAATATTTCAAAAACCTCCTCCAAAAGCAACTCTCTGATCTTTTAGTAGAAGCAGGCGTCACCGTTAAAACCATGAGTGATAAAGGTGAGTTGTTCCCTGACCCGGTTGATCGCGCTTCCCTCGAATCAGACCGTAATTTTCTTCTTCGGATCCGGGACCGGGAAAGAAAATTAATCGGAAAAATTGAGAAGGCTTTGGAGCGGGTAGAGAATGGCACTTTTGGTATCTGCGAAAGATGTGGCGAGGATATTTCCGAGGAGCGTTTAAAAGCTCGCCCGGTAACGACCTTTTGTATTGAATGTAAGGCAGCAGCAGGAGAACCAAGAAAAACTTATGGGTAGTTAACCTCATTGACTCTTTGATATGTAAATTCACTTCTTCAAAATTTCCTATCAATTATAATCACTATTACACTCGGTTTTTGTGATGGTTGTAAACACGTTTTTTAATGTAACCACAAAAACTAATCACGAGGGCTTTAAAAGGGTATTCCAAGCGGATTACTGCACGAACGCAATTCCATCCTGGGGTTGGAAAGGAAATCTTTTAACGTGAGAGAAGCTTATCTCGGTCTATCCCAAAAAAGCCTGCCCCCCGATCAAGCTGAACTTGTCCGAAAGCTTTCCCTCCTCCACGAAACCAGCCAAGCGATGATGACCACTATCAAGCTTGATGATTTGCTCCATATTATTATTACTGCTATTACCATGGAGGGTGGCTTTGGTTTTAACCGCGCCATGCTGTTTTTAGTAAATCAAAGCGCTCACACGCTGCAAGGCATGATCGGAATGGGTCCGGAGAGCGCTGAAGATGCGTGGCGAATCTGGAATGAATTTTCGCAGAAAAAAGTAGGGCTTTTAGAATGGGTACTTTCGCCTGAACGAACTTTGCCTAAAGTTAAATCAAAGGTTGATGAGGTGTGTAAAAGTATTACCGTGCCTTTGCATCCTATTGATGGCGGCATTTTGGCGCGAACGGTTCTGGAGAAAACCTATTTCAATATCAATGATGAAAGGGAAGATGCGTTCATCTGGAAAAATATATTCTCCAAGGTAGGTGGTGGGCCTTTTGCAACCGTACCAATTATTGCGAAAGGCCAGGCAACAGGAGTAATCAAGGTGGATAACATCTATAACAATAAGCCCATCAGTGAAGACGATATAAAAATGCTGACCATTTTTGCCAGCCAAGCTGGAATGGCGATTGAAAATTCCCGTCTTTACCACACGATGGAGCTTGCTCATCAAGAACTCAGAGAGGCTCAAGAAAAGCTGTTACATGCAGAGAAACTTGTGGCGATCGGAGAAATGTCGGCCAGTATCGCGCACGAGATCCGCACCCCTTTGGTTTCTATTGGCGGATTCGCGCGCAGGCTTTGTCGGTCCAATCAATCCGATAAAGAAAAGGAATGCCTGGAAATCATCGTGAAAGAAGTTGATCGGTTAGAAGCTATCCTTAACCAGGTTTTGGTGTTTCCCCGGGAACCTTTTTTGAATCTTTTTCCCTATAACCTAAACCAGATCGTTGAGGATAGTCTTCATGTCTTCTCAGAGGAACTTAGGCAAGATAACATTAATGTCATCAAGGAATTAACCCCAAACCTTCCCCTCGTGTTTTGCGATTATTCCCAGATAAAACAGGTTTTTATTAACTTGATCGCAAATGCCCGACAAGCAATGACAGCAGGGGGGGATTTAAAGTTTAAATCTTGCTTTTCCGAAGACGATAAGATGGTGATCGTTGAAGTAGAAGACACAGGAGGAGGAATGGCGCCAGAAGTAATCGGCAATATTTTTAATCCTTTTTTTACTACAAAAGAGAAAGGACTGGGATTAGGCTTGTCCATAACTCATAAAATTATGCTCCATCATCAAGGGACGATCCTGGTTAAAAATGATTATGGAAAAGGGACCACGTTTATATTGCATTTCCCTTTTCAAGAATAAATAGTTTAAAAATTAACCAAGAAAGGGGTGATCAGCAACGTTTTAAGCGATACCAATTTTTACCAGAGAAAATTTGAAGACTTACTTAAATAAAATATTTACTTTTACTGTTTTCTGGTATAATAATTTTCACTGTAGGGTATTATTGTCTTATCAATGTGTTTTAAATGTCGAGGAGGTAGCTATGAGAAAGGTTGGCAAAGAACAAAAGACAATGCGCATCGTGGTTTTTTTTGCTCTTATTATCCCGCTTCTTTTCCTGGGGTGTTCTCCCAAAGTAAGCTGGATCAGTGCGCAACCCAGAGAAATAGAATTAAACAAACTGGGGGAAACTTTCCAGATCAAAGCGGTCGCCCTTGACAAGACGAATAAACCAGTAGCCAATGCTGTCATCCAGTGGGTAAGCTCCAATCCTGCGGTTGCCGAGGTTTCTAATACGGGCCTGCTAACCGCCAAAGGGTCAGGCAATTCTGTCATAACTCTGACCGCTCCGAACACTGATGCCAAGTCTGTCATCCAGTGTAAAGTCTCGATTCTTGCGGCCATTAAAATTGACCCCGAAAAATTGGAACTGAAAGTGGGTGAAAAACATGCGATGGAAGCCAAGGTGCTTAATGAGAGAGGCGAACTCTTCGAAGACCAAATGGTAGGTTGGGCTTCTTCGAATGACAAAGTTGTCTTTATTGATGACCTGGGTAACATTACCGCCATTACCCCCGGCGAAGCAACCCTCACCGCTACTACACCTTCTAAAGGTCTCTCCCACACTTACGGGAAAGGTACGGTTACGGTAAAGTAGTAAAAAAAGCAGTTTTCAACGACAAATCAAAGCCTGTTTTTTTACCCACCGCACCAGCGTTAGCGGGTGTCGGTGGGTAAATTTTTTTCCCCAAATCAGTGCGTAATCCGGAACAACAAAATTTTTATTGATCAGGTTATCAGTAACACTTTCCCTTTCCACCAAAAAGACTTCCTCTGTCTATCCCCCAATTCTGTCTCCAAAAGTTTTTCCTAAATCCCGCATAACGAACAAACGGTTGAAAAAGCTATGCTGTGACAATTCGCACCCTCAAGGGCGCCCCCCCATGCAATTCATTAGGTTATGCTTTGGGAGCCGCAGGCTTTAGCCAGTAAAAACAGTGTTGCAACCGCCTTTTTTTGGATCGCCCCTCCGGAAGGTGCATGAACCCTCATCTCTTTCCTGCTGGTCCTTGCGATTTACTAACGCTTCGCTCTGACAAACAAAAGCCCTTTCTTCTGAAGGAGAAGAAAGGGCTTTTGTTTGTTATAAAAAGAAAAGGTTGTTATTTTGCTTTCTTGGAAAGGAAGCGCACGTCCCCATACTCAGGCCCCATCCAGGTTGGATTTTTATGGCCTTTGAAGTCGAGGATCGTACGGTGGTTATTGATATGGTCAACAATATCAATCAACTCTTCCATAACCCCCACTCCGTGTCTGGGAGAGGTTGTAATCCCGTACCCACTCTCTCCAGAGCCGGCCGGACTCGTCATAACATTTCATACTGAAGCCACTAAACAGGTTTCCGGATCAGCCATCTAGTACCCGCTTGCCGTAAAGATAGGCCGTATCTTTGGCGATAATTTCGAGGGGATAAACCCACCGTCTCTGCCAGGACCCATAGTTGAGATAGGTTTGCGCACCGGATTCATCAATGTTATAATCAGTATAGCCGGCTGATGCCCGGTCATTCGGCCAGTCATAGTCAATAAACGTGGGAAGCAGCATTTCTCGTGCCGGCAACATTTTATAATCATTCGGAAAATCCGTGGTCGAAAGCTTCTGCCAGCCGGTATTATAGTCATCCCACACCAGGTCAGAACCAAACAAGGGGTCCTGGGTATCCCGGCCCGACATCCTTCGAATTCTTCTCATGGAAGCAACAAACAGAAGAAACTCATCCGGCTTGTCCGCGGGTATAAACCGTTTCCGGACGTAGGAGGTTCCGGCAAGGTCTTTGGGATAAATAAAGGTGCCGGATACCACATAATGAATGTTTTCCGGATTGGGCTGGATCCCCTGCGGCCTCCAGTCAGTGCAGTTCATATAGCGAGAGACATTTAAATGTTGGCGTAACTCCCGCTCGGGTTTATTGTCCCGGCCGTAAAGGCGAAGTCGCATGGGCCGCATGGCAAAGGAGTCGCCCAGATATTTGTTGTCATACCACTGGGCCAGCTCAATCCCGTTCTTAGGATGCATAAAGGGGAAACCGCCCACATATCCTTCCAGGGTTAATCCGTCCGCTCCGATTTTCATGGTTTTTGCCGACTGCATGGTTTTTTCCATCCAGCCTCTGCCGAGATGGTACTGATCAGTCTCTTTGACCTTAATCGGGGCCATCGGAGCATACGACTTCGGGTCCATACGGTCATAGAGGCTTTTGGGTAAAAGCTCCGCTAATCCAGGATATTGTTTATAATTGGTTCCATCAATCTTCATTCCTGGTTTTATTTCCGGCGCTACCTTGCCGACTTTATCTTTTGCTTTAAAGCCTATCATCTTGGCAAAATCTTCCGCCAGTTTGGGGGTCTTTGGTTTGCCAGCAATACGCTGATGAACTGATGCAAAAAACAACACCAACGATAATGGATAAAACAATAAATGGTATTTTTTTATTCTCCCAAGTCATAATATTTACCCTCCACTCCAGGTTGGTTATTTTATTTTGAATAAGGTGGCGGCAGTGATACCGCCACCTTACATGTTTTTTTAGGTTAGAACTGGTACTGAATCCTGACCCACGCCGTATCCTGGTTAGCAAACAAACCAAAGGATTCCTGGTTATCACGTACGGTAATAGGGAGGAACCACCAGGAAGCTATCTGCTATTGTTCTGGTTCGCCATAATGCACAGGTATCCGATTTCCGGCCGCCAGTGATCACCGATCTTGAAATCGATCTTGCTCTTTATCCATCCGGACCGGGTATGGAAATCCTGCACATAGAGCATCGAAGGGCAAACCCGTTCATTCATAGTATTCGGTCTTCATTAACAGGGTCATATAATACTGGTTTTTCGGCCAAGACCAGTCATAGGGAGCAAGCTGGAGAAGGTTCTTATCCCCAAACTGATTCCCGCGGGTATAGATGTGGAAAAACTGGCCGCTCACAAACGTGGATTTTCTCGGGTTCCAGGGTATGGCCATACTCCAGTCAAACCCGACCATGTACCGGATCTGGTCTCGCTTCACGGTTTTAAATAGAGGATAACGGGAGGTGGGCCACCTGGCACCGGCTAACGTAATACACAGTTTCCTCGGTGTTAAAGGTCTGGTTAATGCTGTAGAGACCTTCCATCCTGAGCACCGGGTTGGCCACCTGGCAGAACATCGGACCCACGCCAAAAAGCTCGCGGCTCAAGGTAAAGCCCACGACCTTTATCCGGGGCTGCACCTTATCAAACCATGCGGCAACAGGAGAATTCGGCATGCCCAAGTACATTGGATTGAAAACCACAAACCGGGCTCCACGTGTAAAACCGAGTCCACTCCGGAAGCCTGTACCCCGCCTTCGGTATGGGACTTAATAATTTCATGGTCAGAGGTGTCAAATCCCTGCCAGTAGTTGAGGGTGATAAAGGTGTCTTTGATGTTGAGCTTAATCCGGGTGCCGTACTCGGAGTTTGAGATTTTAAAAGCCTTCTCTTTGGTAAACAGCCGGACCGGCACCGGAGCAGACGGGGTTGGAGGCGCCCAGGCGCCCCACTGGTTACCCATATCGTTTGGCCAGGGAACATTCCCAGCGCCAACAGGAAGGAAATAGCCTTTGTCATGCCATTCTGCCCAGGGTCTTTGATGGGCGTCAAGATGGGGTGGTAAAAGATCGCCAAATCGCTTGATGTCTCCGGGGTTCCAGTAAAGCTCAACCGCGGTGTCGTAAAACTTCCAGATATTTCCCGGATAAAATTCGGTCTTGATGATCAGCTTCGGGATCCGGACTTCCTCGTACCCTTCCGTGTCGTAGAACTGGAACATCCGCCGCGCGTCGAGCGGGTTGATAATATCCATCACCCGCAGGCCGTCCGCTTCTCCCCAGCCGATCTGCTGTCTTCCTGCGCGGAACAAAAACTTATCAGTAGAATAGGTAAAATAAAGCTCGCGGACTATCTGGTCCCAGTTGGTATCCCAGGCGAGTTGTCGCTCTGAACCAGCATAAAACTGTTGCCAATGGTGGTTATTCTGTAACATGTAATACGCCAGGTCTCCCCACATCCGGAAGATCCCCCGAATTTCGAGGTTATCGTTCCATTTGAGGTTGGTATCCAGCAGCCACATCTGGTAGGCGCCGTTTAACCCGGTTTGATTGGTGTTATACTTGCTGTTGCCATTGGTATTAAAAAGAAACTCTTGGCGGAAGAAACCATCCGCGGTCACTTCCTTGCCACCCACATTATAAACTTGGGCCGCTGCCGGAAAAGCAAAAGAAAAAACCATGAGCAGCAGGGCCATGCTTAAAATAAATTTTCTTGTTTTTTTCATACCTTTCTGCCTCCTTAATTATTTTATTACCTCATTTACCTGCATTTTTTTGCTCGTGCTTTCTCCACCTCCTTTCTCTATCAGACTTAAATTATTTTGTTTTTCAGGGGTGATAAACCAAATAGATGATACGTTAAACACACATCCCCACGGTAAAAACTGAAATATTCTTCCCCTTCATTTGCCTCTTAACTATCATAATCAGCGAGAAAAAATCAAGAAAAAATTAAAACGTCTCTTTTTCTCTCCCTAACTAAAAATTAATAAAAAATCTATTATTTTCAGCTGTCTCCTTTGTTTTTCCGGGTACAATTCATTTTTTTCTCTCATCAATGGGCAGATCCTTCCTTTGCAGCATTTGAGATAAATTTTGGCTTCAGAATATAAACCAAAGCTGGATGCAAGGTAAGGACCGCAAACATATTGACCGATAAAAGCAGAGCTAATAAGAAACCCATCTGGGCTTGAAATCGTAAACTCGATAAAAAATACCAGCTTAAAAGGGGCAAAACCAGGGTGAGGGCAGAATAGAGCACCGCCAGAGCAGTAGTCTGAGACCCCACCGCGATACTTGCCGCCCAGTCCTTTGTCCTCGCATATTCTTCCTTATACCGGCTGTATAAATAAATCCCGAAGTCAACACCTACGCCCACGCCGACCGCGGAAACCGGAAGCGTGTTAATACTTAAACCGATTTTGGAAAAACTCATGAATCCAAAGGCAACAATGTTGGAAATAACCAGGGGGATAATCAAAAGAAATCCTGCCAGAAAAGACCGGTAGGTTATACAGCACATGAGGAATATGGCAATGAGAATCGTGGCGTCGATCCTCACATGGGCTACTCCCAGCTCTTCATTTACCGCCGTCTCCATCCCGATAACCCCGCCTGCGAGCAGAAATTCTCCCTTATCAACTTGTTTCGGATAAATGGTAAAGAACTCATTCACGTTTTTGCGAATCCGGTCAATGGTATCCTCAGTATGGTTTTTGAAAAACATGAGGATATTACTGTTGTAAAATTTCGGATCAGCATACCGGTCCATATCTCCGGGAACACTTTTTGACTGAAAAAGAAAAAGCATGGTGTTACATAAATCCACACCAGGGATAAAATCCCAGAGCGGATTTCCATCATGAAATTCTTTGTTCAGCTTTCGAACAATCGGGGCAAGCGAGGCAGAGCCTCCGTAAATATCAGGCAGCCGGGAAGCCATGAAACGGTCCATGGCCTCAAAGGTTTTGAGCACCTGCGGGTCTTTAGAAGCAAACTCCTGATTACCCCGGAAAAAAACTAAAAAATTATCCGCCCCGGCTTTATCAAAGGTCTTATTGATTTCAGCGTAATCTTGATTATAAACCGAATGAGGCTTAAGAATCGGTGAACCGGGGTGGAGGTCTCCTACTTTTAACTGTGTCGCTTCGTATGAGAAAAGTCCGGTAAGCAGGATAAAGCCCACAACAACAACAAACTTCGTCACCTGGCCCGTGGAGAAATTAGACAGGGCGAGGTTAATATGACTAATGACACTGGTTCTTCGTTCAGGGTCTTTAGCCTTGGGAGGGGGCAAATAATAGCAGATAATCGGGGCCAAAATCCCCGCCCCCGGGAAGATTGAGAACATCCAGAAACTCATGATCACCGCCAGCTGCTGCATCAATACTATTTTTGCCAGATAAATGACCGAAAACCCCATCACTTCAGCGAGGATAGCCGAGACATTGGGAAGAAACATGGTGCTTATGGTTTCAACAGCAGCCACCTCCTTGCTGCCGGAGCGATGGTACTCTTCAAAATAGCGGTGGGTAATCTGAACCGTATGGCTTAGCGCCCGCGCTCCAACCAAAAAGGGAAGAACAAAAAGGAGCGGGCTTAAGTTTATCCCCATATAGCCGGTAAACCCTAACCCCCAGATCGTGCATAATGAACCTACCAATAAGGGCACAAGCGTACCCTGCCAGTTGCGGAAAAAGCCCCACATTAAGAGCACCATAATGAAAATGCTCACAGCAAAAATCTTCATCATCTGCGGCCAGTAGCTGTAAATCCACCCCAACAGCACTGGCTTGCCGATCATGTGAAACGTCGTGTTACTGTCTTCATATTTCTTTTTCAGACCCATAAAAAAGTTGAACAGTTTGCTGTAGTCAATATTCTCCTTGAATTCGGAAATAATAAGGGTTGCTTTTCCATCCCGGCTCACCAGCACTCCATTATAG
Organism: uncultured delta proteobacterium; assembly: GCA_963736755.1. Lineage (GTDB taxonomy): Bacteria > Desulfobacterota > WTBG01 > JAGOGO01 > JAGOGO01. Next base: position 19,806 of record CAVTQE010000018.1, read on the forward strand.
AGGGGGTTGGTGAAAATATTTTCTTTCATAAAGTTAAGTTCTTCCGGGGTCTGCGGAATCTTGGGCCACATCAGACCATCCATCTCCACGTTTCCTCCGGAATAACCACGCATATATTTCATCTTCCGTTCGGAAATCGAGGCAGTAAGAAGCATATAGGCGTCATTATTGAAGGTGATGGCATCAGAAATCCCCTTTACCTTCAATAAAGTCGGGGTATTAAAGATGTCGCCATCCTTGACCTTTAATGCGATGAGCACGGTGCTCGCTCCCCCGAACTGGGAGCCAAACTCTTTATGCAGTTTTACAAAAGGGTGGCCGAAGGGAAACATATCTTCCAAAACCACATTGACCGATATTTTGGTAATGCCGTAAAGGAAAACACCGGTTAAAACAAAACCAATAAGGATCAGTACCACTACCCGGTGTTTTACAATTCCTTTTGCCCATGCCTGAACATCCAGTCTCATAATTTTTCCCTCGTTCTACTCGTTATAGTTGTTAATTATTTGTTAATTGCTATTTCTTCCCATTCTTTTCCATTGGTTGCGCTTTTAAATACCCTGAGATTTTCTCCTACCATCCAGATGTCGTTATCAGCAGCGCTCATTCCATATAACCAATTATATTGAATACTGTCTTTAAACTGGCTTGGCTTCCATGTCGTTCCTCCATCGTCGGTATAGAGCACGGTTCCCTGTCCACAAATGACAGCGTGGCTGGGATCTTTAAAGAAAATTTCATAAAAAGGTATCACCTTTCCCAGACCCGTGTTGACTCTCTCCCACGTCTTGCCCCCGTCCTTGGAATGGAGAAGCATAGAGTCAATACCAACAACCCACACATTCTGATTATCTAACGCTTTGCAGGAAAAGAAGACATTCTCCACCCCGCTCGCCTGATTAACCCACGTCTTGCCTCCATCTTCAGTAAAGAAAATGACACCAAATTCTCCCACGGCCCATCCATGAAGTTCATCGGAAAAACAAATATCATAGAGGATAGCATCCCCTCCGCTTAACTGGGAATTCCACGTGTTACCACCGTCCTCTGTAACCAGGACTGTTCCCCACTCACCGACGATCCATCCTTTCTTCTCATTTAAAAAATGCACTGCCGTAAGAAAAATATCCTCGCTTATTTTTTGATCCGACCAGGTCTTTCCTCCGTCCGTGGTGTGGAGTATGGTGGGGCCATAACCTACTGCCCAGCCGTTATTAGGATCAACAAAATCAACATCCGTAAGCACTGTTGTTTTTCCGCTTGTTTGATAAGTCCAACTTTTACCTCCATCCTCCGTATGAATGATGGCGCCGTAATAACCAACTGCCCAGCCTTGGTTGGGGTTTACGAAATCTATACTAAAAAGATTGTCTTTGAGACGAATGGGGTTGGGGTTACCGGGTTCGGCAAAAGTGAGGAAAGGAAGAAAAAAAATAGCGAGGCAAAAAACAATCAAGGGGAAAAACTTATTTCTTTTTTTCATGTAAGTACCTCTTTTTCTCGAAAGTGCTTTAACAATGAGCAAACCATTTTCCCTTACCAAAAAGTTTGTGCTTGCTTTAGTCTTAATGACTAACCCCCTTCCAAGATATTTGTTATTTCTATTTAATTAAATAGGGTCGGATAGTTTATTACAGGAGTGAAGTCTCTCTCTACCTCAAAAAAATTATTCCTTTCTTTTTATTCTACCCACCTTAATTGTCAATCGGGAAATTTCTGATTTTTTCAGAAAAATTCCTGAAAATTAAAAATAACAATAACTTGTTAAGATAGGTGTTTTATTTTTTTAAACTTTACCAAAACTAATTAATAAGTAAACATTTTTTAAAGCTGTATGATTCCTTTTTTGATAGCTAACTTAGTAAGATCAGTGATGTTTTTAGCATGAAGTTTTTCCATAATATTATATTTGTGAGTTTCTACGGTCTTTCGGCTTATCCCCAGAGTTTCCGCAATCTCCTTAATAGATTTTCCTTCTGACAAAAGTTGAAAAACCTCTCTCTCTCGCAGGCTGAGAGATTCAAACCCATTAGTATTATTAATATTATTATTACTGTCATCTAATTCTTTCACATAATTCAACAAGATTTCTGATGAAATGGTAGTAAAATACGTTCCGCCTCTTTCCACTGCTTTTATCGCGCTAACCAGGTCTGACATAGGGTCTTTTTTCAGGACATAAGAGGAAATACCAGCCTTAAAAAGATCAATCACGTATTCCCGGTTGGAATACATGGAAAAAATAATTATTTTTATATGAGGATCCATTTTTTTTATTTGCAACGTGGCATCAATCCCGTTTAAATCCGGCATGGATATATCCATGATAACAATATCGGGTTTTAAAGATTTTGCTTTCTTTATAGCCTGATGCCCATTAAGCGCTTCACCTATTACCTCAAGGTCGGGAGAGACGCTGAGCGCACTTTTAATCCCTTCAATTACCACCCGATGATCATCTACAATAAGCACCTTTGTCTTCGTCATTTTTCAACCTCTCTTAGCAAAAAATTCGACTATTAGACAGCTCCTTGCACAGTAAAAATAGCATCCTGAGCAGATTCGCCAGGGTATGAAATTTTGTCCCATTTTCGATTAAGGTTTTTTCTGTCTTTGGGGCTTAGAATTATTTTGCCCAACTTCGTCTGTTTTCGCAGTTTCACCAATTCTGCGCCTAACTCTGCTTTAGTTTTATTTTTATATTCCATTTTATAAATACGCTTCTATCGATGCCCGTATTAAAAAACATTCCACCCTTACGTCTTCATTGTGACGGAATCATTGATTACCCCAGTTACTACCCGATGATCATTCACCATGAAAATCTTTCTTAGTCATACCAAGAGGTCTGGATATCTGGGCCATTTCACAATGGCAACTCTACCAACAAATGCACTCCCTCCCGAGGCCGTGATTCAACACTAAATTCCCCGTTAAGCTGAACCACCCGCTCTTGCATAAAAAGCAATCCCAAAGGAACTTTGCTTCTTGAAGCACACCTTTTTTCCTTTGCCTCATCAAAACCACGACCATCGTCTTCCACACTCAGCGTAAGGGAGTCTCCTTTTTTGACCAGATTCACAAAACAGTTTTTTGCCTGCGCATGTTTAATAACATTACACAGTGCCTCCTGCGCCACGCGAAAAATAGCGACTTCTTTTTCCTGATCAAATCGTTTCGGAACATCCCGAGTAAAAAAATGAATCTCAATATTCCTCTGCTGTTTTATTTCTTTGAACAGGTCACGAAGTGCGGGCACTAACCCCAAGGTATCAATCATGCTTGGCCGCAACCCATAGGCAATTTTTTCAACATCCTCTATCGCTTGAAGGGTTTTATGTTTTGCCTTCTCGATCCAAGGTGTTAGGCTCGTACCAGTTTTCCCTATCCGCTCGGAAATCATGTCCAGGTCTATTTTAAGGGTAACCAAAGTCTGGCCAATGTGATCATGCAGATCCATGGAAACTTTCCGATTACGCGTTTCCAGCAACTGAATAAGCCGTTTGGATAAAAGCTTCCTCTGTCTATGTTCTTCCACGAGTCGTTCATTTAAACGTCTTAAATCTTCTTCCGTTCGTTTGCGCTCGGTAATATCTCTTACGATCGCGATCAGACTTGTCTCATGGGGAGGGGGTAGCCGATTTAAACTTACCTCAGTATCGAAGAGGGTTCCATCCAGCTTCATGTGTTTCCATTCAAAAAACTGAGGTGTTCCTTGGTAGGGCGGCATCCATTGCTTCCATGGCCTTCTCTTTAGAAAGTCGGCCGTCTGGTTGCCTTTCCGGAGAAAACTCATAGGGAGCTTTTCCGATAATGGCTTTCGCCTTGTTTAAACCAAAAATTTCCAGAGTTTTTGTATTGCAATCAATAAAAAAATATTCTTTTACAATAAAAATAGCATCATTCGCTGATTCAACAAGCGTATGATATTTTGGTTCATTTTCCATTAATAGTTTTTTTGTTTCTTTCGGTTTGACAATTTTTTTCTCCGATCTTGCAATTTTTTTGCGCAACCGCATCAATTCAGTTATAAGCTCTGCTTTGGTTTTGTTGGTATATTCCATTTTTGAAATATTCCTCTTTGGGAAACAAAATCATTTATTCCCAAAAAATAAAAGTATTATAATATAGTGCTTAGATAAATTTGTCAAACATTACCAAATTTAGAATACGTCTCATAAGGCTGGAAAAAGATTTACGATCATCTTTGCCAATTAAGGTATATATCAGTTTAAGTTTAACATATTAGTGCCGCGCTTCTAATAGCCGATAGAAAACTGCACGGTTTTGTTGAAAATTTTTTTATGACAAGACCAACTAACCTGGGAAATTTTTATAAAACCAAGGAAGGAGAAACCATGGAGACCATAAAAATCATGCCCTGTCTCGACATGAAGGATGGAAGAGTCGTAAAAGGAGTACATTTCGTTGATCTGAAGGATGCGGGTGATCCGGTAACAAATGCCGCTTTTTATCAGCACGAAGGGGCGGATGAATTAGCGATGCTCGATATCGCCGCCACGGTTGAAAATCGAAAGACCCGCCTGGAATGGGTGAAAAATGTCTCCTCAGTTATTTCCATTCCCCTCACGGTTGGCGGGGGATAGGGACCTTAAAGGATATCGAGTTAGTTTTGGATGCCGGGGCAGACAAGGTTTCGATGAATAGTGCTGCGGTTAGAATCCGACTTTGGTTCAAGAGGCCGCTAAACGATTTGGATCCGCAAAAATAACAGTAGCGATTGATGCAAAAAGAAATAAAGCTATGTCCTCTGGTTTTGAATTAGTGGTTTCCGGGGGAACCAAACCCGTTGGCAAAGACGCGGTCGAATGGGCCAAACGATGTGAGGAATCGGGGCGCTGGCGTTATCCTTCCCACGAGTATGGATGGAGATGGGACACAAACGGGGTATGACCTGGAATTTACGAAAGCTATTTCTGGCGCAGTTAATCTACCGGTGATTGCGTCCGGGGGCGCAGGCAAGCTGGAACATTTTTATGAAGGGGCAGTTGTGGGAGGAGCTCAGGTGCTCTTAGCTGCTTCCGTTTTCCATTATCGTATTTTACGGATTCAGCAGGTAAAAGAATACCTTCGGGGGAAAGGATTAAAGCTGAGTTAAGCGTTGCTCACGCTCTCAAATAATCAGAACGTTGTTGGTAGAACCGAATGTGTTATGGACCGTTTGATCATTTTCAGGGTCAGTTCCACCATTCTCCATCCACAAAAAACTTATATTCATATCTTCCTGGAGCAATGAGAATAGTTTTGCTCCACACTCCCTTTTTATCTTTCTTCATAACGTGAGTTTTAGGATTCCAGTTATTGAAATCACCCATAAGACTCACCTTCTGGGCCTCAGGAGCCTCTAATTTAAAGGATACTCTTCCTTTTTTTGTTTTGCTCGTTGCCATTGCTTCACCCCTTTCTTTTAAAAAATCAGACCTTTTTTTGCAATGAGAGGGGATCCGATTTAAAACCCTATTTGTTTTTTATTATTAATCAGTTTGGGGTGTTTGTCAAATAGTCTACAAGACTTATGGAGTAAACACGCTGTCTTCCCTCCTCTTTTTTCCGCAGATGGAGACCTTAAATTTGTAAAGAAAAATGTTCTATGATACTTAAAGTTTAAATTTTTAAAATTTCTCTTACCCCAAAAGTGGATACCTGTAATGTGGGAAGTATTAGAAACTGCCCAAGCCGTGTCAGAAAAAAGTCTCCACGTTAAGCTTGATAAGCACGCTATAATTAACTTTGCCCGAAAATTAGACAAAGAAAAGGTTGTAATTCCTTCCTGGAATACTCTGTACCACTTTGATGGAAAAGAAGAAGAATTAGTCGCCTATCTTTTGGTCCTCGATAGCATTAATTTTTGTTTTTGGCCGGCCCTCGGCAATCCAAAGTGGGAAGTCGAATACCAATCAGAAAAACTGTCCGGCTACTTCGCGCTCGCCGCCTCGCTGAAAAAAGCACTCGAATCAGGAGTGTCGCTTACGAATGCTCAGTATCTTGCGGAACTTTCTCTCAAGGAATTCAAAAAAATTTTGGGAGGTACGGGTGATTTGCAGCTTTTGGAAGCCCGCGTGCGAAGCCTCAATGAATTAGGCCAGATGTTGATGCGCGAATATCAAGGTAAAGCTTATAATTTAGTCGAAGCAGCTGCACAAAGTGCACTACAACTGGTCCGTTTGGTAGCAGACAAGTTACCCTCTTTCCGGGATAATGCAGAATACCAGGGTAAAAAAGTTTTTTTCTATAAACGAGCGCAACTTTTTGCCGCTGACCTTTACGGAGCATTGCAGGGAAAGGAGTGGGGCTTTTTTCACGACATTGACCTGCTTACCGCGTTTGCTGATTATAAATTACCCCAGGTACTTCGGCACATAGAAGTATTGCGTTATGAAAAAGCCCTGGCTCAAAAAGTTGACCACCACACCCTCCTTGATGCTGGGAGCCCGGAAGAAGTTGAAATTCGCGCCAACACTATTTGGGCAGTGGAGCTTATCCGTCAAGAACTTCTCGTGCGGGGAAAAAATTTAAAAGCAATGGAAATCGATTGGATTCTGTGGAATCTGGGGCAGCAAGAAGAATATAGAATAAAACCTTATCACCGAACCCTAACGGTCTTTTACTGATGTTCTCTTTCGAAATTCGTTCCACTGAGGGAAAAGCGCGGGCAGGAGTGCTGACAACACTGCATGGTAACATTGAAACTCCTGCTTTTGGCCCAAACCGGGACAGTCTTGATAAAGGTCAAAGCGGATTTTAAAATTCACCTTTGCAAGGCTCAATTTGAAAATGACCCCAACCAATCAAGAAAGAATGCTCCTGCTATACGTGCAGTAACTATTCAAAAGCCTTCTCCGGTATCTTTTTATAACGAGGAAGCCTTTAGGCGTTCGCTTAGAGGCTATTTCATAATCTTACTTTTGTTGGAATCTCTCATGAAGAAAATCCGCGAAGCAATCAAAGGGCAACGGTTGAGAGAATTAAGACAAGCCTGTTTCTCGACACCATAAGACTTTTCTAAATCTTTGCGGTTGCCCTTAGGTATTCGCATATTTTCTATGGATAATTTTTTTTGCTTCAAGTAAGCAGCTTTTAGCGTTTCCGGGTAATTTTTTGGCGACTTTTATTATTGACTTTTGGGGTTAACTTCCGGTAAAAAAAGGGAAAATACACAAAACTTATTCCTCAATTTTTTCACTTCTTAACAAGGAGGGAATCACATGGAGGAAAAAAAACAGAGCATAAACGAGGATAAATTGACCGAAGGGTTATGCGACAGCCCGGATACCTGTAAACCGGAAAAGAAATCCGGACTGAGCGAAGACTGGCTTTCCCTTTGGTTGGGTCTTCTTATCTTTTTATTTTCCTTGGGGATTTTTGGAGGCTTTGACCTTCTGGGGTGGGGAATTAGCACAAAGGTTTGGATTGATCCTGCGAAAGCATTGGCTCCGGTATCAAAAGTTTTTTGTGGGGTCAAAGGGGAAATTACAAAAGTCGACAGTCAGAAACTCACCATCAAGAAAGCTGATGGCACTGAAGAAGTAATTAGCGCAAAAAATACAAACGAGATAATCGTGGGAGCCCCTTACGAAAAAAAGGGCATGCCTGGGGTTACCTCGTTGTTTCTTACCTATCTTGCCTTGATGGTTATCATGGGGATAGGCGCCAGACTCTTGGGAGCACCGGTTGGGAAGTTTGTTCTTGGCTTCACCATCGTGTTTTGGATAAGCTTTTGCTGCTGGTTTTTTGGCAACTATGCCTACATTGCGGCTACCAAAAATCAACTCAAACAATTTAATATCCCTTGGTCCCTGAGCCTTACGGGAGAAGCTGGTTTTATTATCGCTCTTTTAGCAGGCCTTTTAATTGGGAACTTTTTTCCCAAGCTCTCAAAAATCCTTCAAGAGGCAACCCGGCCTGAACTTTACATTAAAACCGCCATTGTGATTATGGGAGCAAGCTTGGGTGTCAAGGCAGCAGAATCGTTCGGTCTGGCAACAAATATTATGTTTCGAGGACTTTGCGCAATTGTTGAAGCTTATTTGATTTATTGGGCAGTCGTATATTTTGTTGCCCGAAAGTACTTCAAATTCAGCCGGGAGTGGGCAGCTCCACTTGCTTCAGGTATTTCTATCTGCGGGGTATCTGCCGCCATTGCAACCGGCGCTGCGATTAGAGCCCGTCCGGTGGTACCGATCATGGTTTCTTCACTTGTGGTTATCTTTGCTGTGGTGGAAATGCTCATTTTACCCTTTCTGGCGCAAGCAACCCTCTGGAAAGAACCGTTGGTTGCCGGGGCCTGGATGGGACTTGCAGTTAAGACTGATGGAGGGGCAGTTGCCAGTGGGGCAATTACTGATGCGCTTATTCGCGCAAAAGCTTTCGACGTTGCTGGGGTTTCCTATCAAGAGGGCTGGATAACCATGACTGCCACAACCGTAAAAATTTTTATTGATATTTTTATTGGGGTGTGGGCGTTTCTCCTGGCCATCATTTGGTGTTCCAAAATTGAATGTAAAGAAGGGCAGACAGTGCGGATGATTGAAATCTGGCACCGATTCCCTAAATTTGTGATCGGTTATGCCCTTACCTTTTTCATTCTTCTCATAATTTGCTGGCCCGCTTCTTCTCAAATCAGTTCAAAAGAAAAAGAGAGCAAAAGCTTAACGCAAGAAATTACGGCGTTTGGAAGCAAGACTCACAGTCAACGCAGATCTCGCTTCCCAAGTGGTTATCCAGGGCCAGATTAACCAGATGAAAGAACAATTAGCCGGGATCAACGCTTCCATCAAAAAACCAAAAGAAACCATCACCAAAGCTAAGACTTCTACTGAGGAAAGCAATGTCTTTCGAGTGCTCTTTTTTGTCCTAACCTTCTTTACTATCGGCATTGTATCCAATTTCAAAAAACTCTGGGAAGAAGGGATCGGGAAACTGGCAGCCGTTTATATTTTGTGCCTGTTTGGATTTATTATTTGGATTGGTCTTTTTATTTCCTGGCTGTTTTTTCATGGAGTTAAACCTCCCCTCATTACCGGATAAAGAAAAGATAGTACCCACTGAGATGCAATGAGCCATTAAAAATTTTTCTCGTCTTTCTTAAAGGAGGCACCAATGACTGAACAACAAAAATTAGCTGAAGAGCTTAAAAAGATGGATTATGAACCTCTCCTGCCAGTAGAAAAAAAACTGATCGGATGGAGTATATGCCTTGGTGTTGGTTTGCTTTTTTTACTCTACTGGCTCAGCATAACCCTTTTTCCCGGTGGGCATTAAGTCCGGGTAAACCCCGTTAGAAAGATTTCACACGGGGGATTTACCCGTGCTTCTTCACCCTGTTAGCTATTTGATATCTAACAAGGCAAGCGGGCATTTCTAACGGGGTAAAAACTTAATTGCCTAATAATCGCACATCGAGGGGTACCCCCTTTTTCTCATCCCGTACTAAGGAAATAGCGCCAAGGGAGCATTGGCCGGTACACACGCCGCAGCCCATGCAGCGCTCCCAGTCAAAACGAATGTCCTTGCCCTCCAGCGAAAGGGCATTAAACGGACAGGCCGCAACGCACTTTTCGCAAACCGTGCAGCGGTTTTTATCAATCTGAGATATATAGCCTGAAGATATGAGGAGGCGCACTCCATAATTCTTCATCGCCTCTAACCCCCCGCAACAGCATTTACAGCAGTTACAGATAGCGTAAAACCGCCCCAGACAGTCATCCTTAAACCAGGCGGTATGCAGGTGCCCGCGCTCATGTTCTTTTTCAAGAATTGCCAGGGCCTCAGCCTGAGTAACCTTGCGACTGGTTTTAGGGTGATGTTCCAGAATAAAATCCACAAAAGGTTGCCCGATAACCATACAAACCTGGGTTGGTTTACAGGGGTTAGCGCGGGCATGACGACACGGGCATTCATACAGAACAATCTCCGGCGAAGCGTTAAGAACCAAACTGCGTGCAGATGGATAAGGTATAATATATTCCAAGTCCTTCAGAGGAATATCAACGTTGAGCGTAATAATCGCTTTTGCATGGTCGTTTGTTAAAATTTTTCCATGGTAGCGGTCAGGAAGCCATTTGTTGATTAAAAGACCAAACGCAAAGGGAGTATAAGTGATAAAGAAGCGCACATACTGCCTGGTCCAACGACCATAGATGTACGCGTGCAAAGCGCTTAAACTGAAGCATCGCCTTAAACCACGCTCACGCATCATTTTCATTGATGACGGGAGCACAAGCCTTCCGCGTTCACCAACAAGCCAAAAAGCCATTATCACTATCAGCGTTACTCCACCGATTATGAGAATAACCATCATAAAAAATCCCTATTTTCTATTTAAAAAGAGCACTGAATAATTACCATCACATTGACGATAAGTCTTGTCGCTTGACTTAATGTCATTCCGAACCTGACGCCTGAAGCCAGAAGTGATCCGGATTCCAGTCATCATCTCCCCTTCAGGACTCAGGTGAATGACAGCCTGTTATGTTGTGATTTATGACAAGCTGTGTATAATAATAAATACCATAACCTCGGCCTATCTCACAAGCAGAAGGTTTTTGGTTAATCTTTTTTCGAATTTTTATCATTATCCCCGAAAATAATCCTTGCTTTCACCCCACTCCTGTGCAATATAATGCAAGCTATGCAAGCCAAATCAAAAAACACAACCTCACCCGCCACAAATAAGGCGGGCAGGCCGGAGCAAAATCCTGTTGGCCTTTTAAAACAATTAGAGCATTACCGCTTGGAAAACAGAGTCACCCAGGAGAAGCTTGCTAAAGAGATCGGCGTCAATTTCTCCACCGTGAGCCGGTGGCTCAACCACAAGACCAAGCCGAATAAAATTCAGCAGTATCATATTGAGAAGTTTTTGAAAGGAAAGGCTGTTCATAAATGATTACATCAATTAAACAGGCAAAGCCTTTTCTCAAATGGGCTGGAAGAAAAAGTCAACTCATAAAACAAATCGCTACATGTTGACCCTGCGGATGACTTTTTCGATAATGTGTGTAGTGAATACTATATCCAGCGTTTAAGCGTGACGAGATTAATAAGAGAGCAAATATGCATCTTGAATTTGAAACAAACCTTGCCATTCGTTACAAAAGTTTACCTCAGAAGATTAGAGTGGTGTCCGAGAATTGGGTCAATAAGGAAGTCTATTGCCCTAATTGTGGAAACACTCATTTGGATAAATATTCAAATAATAAGCCAGCCGCTGATTTTTTTTGTGATAACTGTAACGAAGACTACGAGTTAAAAAGTAAAGGCAATGGGTTAGGACTAAAAATTGTAGATGGTGCATATCAAGGAATGCTTAACCGTTTGCAAGATGTTAATAGCCCTAATCTTTTTATGCTGAACTACGATTCTAATTCATATCTGGTTTCAAATTTTTTTGTTATTCCTAAGCATTTTTTTGTTCCAGAGATTATTGAAAAAAGAAAACCATTATCAGTCAATGCCCGGAGAGCGGGATGGATAGGATGTAATATTTTATTAAGTAAGATTCCCGAGGTCGGCAGAATTTTTTTGGTTAGGGATCAACAGATTGTGTCGAAACAGAAAGTTTGTGAGATTTGGCAGAAAACTCTATTCTTGCGGGAAGAAAAGAAAATTGATTCGAGAGGATGGCTTTTAGATATTATGCGTTGTATTGAATTGATTCGCAAGGAAGAGTTTACTCTTGCCGATATTTATAAGTTTGAGTCTATTCTATCTAAACAACACCCGGACAATAGGCATATAAAAGACAAAATCCGTCAACAACTGCAGATTTTGCGTGACCGAAATTATATTCAGTTTAGCGGAAGAGGAGAATATCGCATACTATAAACGGTTTAAGAAAAGTATTGTTGTATAGACGTGGTTAGCTATGAAAAAAAATATAAAGATAAAAAAATGTAAAAAATGCGGTGGGGACGTTTTTTTTATTCAAGAAATAATTTTCCATAAAGCCTCTCTGTGTCCACAAGACAAGGTATTAAGTGTTTATAAAGAACAGACTGGCGGGATAGAAAGAATATTTTGTAAAAATTGTGATACAGATTATTCAGAGAACGATTTTTGGAGAATAAATTTTAGATAACATAGAAAATTTTGTGATGAGATTGAAAAGGTTGCCCGGGAATGTTATCGCGTATTAAAGTCCGGCAGATATTGCGCTGTGCTTATTGGCGATACCCGCTGTCGCAGAGCACTATGTTCCTCTGGCTTTTTCTGTCATGCAACGTTTTTTAAAAGCCGGGTTTATTCTAAAAGAAGATGCGATTAAGGTTCAGCACAATTGCTCTACTACTCGATACTGGGGCGCTCAGGATAAGGACTTTCTCTTGATTATGCACGAACATTTATTTGTTTTTAGAAAGCCTAATATGGATGAAGATAAATCTATTTACAAGGATAGTATCTATGTCCTTTCATCCGCTGTAAAAATATAGGACATTATAGGACAGCGATATAGGACATTTTAGAACACGCTACTGTGACATGTTACTGTGACACGTTACTGTGACAACTAAAGAATGAAGCGTAACATCCTAACCCAAAGCAACTTATATGCTATTTCTCTGTTGACGAAATGTTGAGGTGTTAAGGGACATGTTATGGATTAAGGCGATTGTTCTTTGATTGGCCACGCAAAAATTTTTCTATGCAATTTGGCATAATTCAGTATAATAAAAGCGAGTGCTTAATCAGCTATAGCAAGAAATAGTGAAGCCTTGGAAAAATTTTTATAAGTATTTGAAATAATTAAGTTGCCCCCGTAGCTCAGCTGGATAGAGCAAAGGATTCCTAATCCTTGTGTCGCACGTTCAAATCGTGTCGGGGGCGTAATTTTTTTCTCAAAAAGATGACGTTTGTTAGTTTCCTGGAGGCATAGAAGGTGAAACGAAAAATCATTATTATTGTTTTTCTTTGTCTTCTGATCGGAGTAAGTCTTTTAGTATACCGTGGGCAAAGGAAAGCTAAACTCAAAGAACTTTATTACTCGGGGACCATCGAAGCCAAGGTTCAGTCGGGATTAGGCTTTCAGGTGGGCGGGAAGGTAAAAAAAGTCCTGGTGGATGAGGGGTATCTCGTAGAAAGGGATCAGGTTCTTGCTGAACTTGACCAGGAAGAATTTATCGCCCGGAAAGAAGAAGCAGCCGCAAATTTAGATAAGGCTGAAAAAACTCTGCAGGAGCTGGAGACCACGTTAAGGATTAATCAGGAATTTCTCCCCGAGGACGTAACACGAGCCAAAGCCGGAGTCGCCAGCGCCCGGGATACCATGGAGAAAACGAAAAAAGACAAAAATCGGTATGATAACCTCTTTGAACAGAAGGTGGTTTCCGAAAAAGAGTGGGATCGGGTTACTCTCGAGTATGATATTGCCCGTGCCCAGCTCAATCAAAACGAAGCCCTCCTTGCCCAGTCACAGAGCAACTTAAAAAAGATCGAAACAACAGAAAAACAAATCGAAGTGGCCAAGGCCCAAGTTAAAGTGGCTCAGGCAAACCTTGACCTGGCAAATTTTCAACTCAACTACACCACCTTACCGGCGCCTTTTAAAGGGATTATCACCACCCGCAACGTTGAACCCGGAGAAGTTGTTACTCCTAACCGTGAAGTTTTTACCCTCTCTGATCTGTCTACCGTTGATTTGAAGATTTTTGTAGACGAAACCGAAATTGGTAAAGTCAAGCCCGGGCAAGCGGTGGAGGTTACCATCGATACCTTTCCCGATAAAAGTTATAAGGGCAAAGTCTCCTATATTTCTCCTGAAGGAGAATTCACCCCAAAAATCATTCAGACCCATAAGGAGAGAGTCAAACTTGTTTACCTTGTCAAAGTAAACATCCCCAATCCTAACCTTGAGTTAAAAACAGGGATGCCCGCCGATGCCTGGTTGCGATGACCGACCCATTATTGACGTTGAAAACCTTTCTCTTCGTTTTGGCCCGATAGAGGCAGTCAGTGACGTGTCATTTCGGGTAAGAAAAGGAGAAATATTCGGTCTGGTAGGCTCAGATGGCGCGGGAAAGTCTTCACTCCTTCGGGTAGCAGCAACGCTCATCAAACCTTCTTCCGGTAAAATTCTCATTGATGGTTTAGATGTTGTAATCCAAAAACGAGCGGTAAAGTCAAAAATTGGTTATATGCCCCAGCGCTTTGGGCTTTACCAAGACCTCACGGTTGAGGAAAATTTTGATTTTTTTATGGATATCTTTGGGCTGACCGGACATGAGCGGGCTGAGAGAAAAGAACGCTACTTGGGTTTTTCCAATCTCCTTCCCTTCCTCAATCGGTTAGTTGGCAATCTCTCAGGCGGCATGAAACAGAAACTCGGTTTAGCCTGTGTCCTGGTGCATGAGCCAGAGGTTCTCATTCTGGATGAGCCTACCAATGGTGTTGATCCGGTCTCCCGCCAGGATTTCTGGGAAATGCTTTCCCAGATGAGAAAAGCAGGGAAGACCATTCTCATCTCTACCGCTTACCTTGATGAAGGAGAAAAGTGTGAACATTTAGCGCTTATGCACCGAGCGAAATTTTTGGCGATCGCAACCCCTGAAGAAATGCAAGCCCAGTTCCCCAGCCTTGAGCAGGCGATGATTCATAAAATTCAAGACGTTGATCGAGGACTCCTCGATGAAAAATTCAAATCCTGAGGTCGTGGTTGTAAAAGACCTGGAAAAAAGGTTTGGCCCGTTTGTGGCGGTCAATCAGATTTCCTTTTCGGTGACGCGAGGCGAGATCTTCGGGTTCCTCGGACCTAATGGAGCAGGAAAGTCTACCACGATTCGAATGCTCTGCGGGATCATAACCCCAAGCTCCGGTTACGGTCGGGTGGCCGGGTATGATATCTTTACCGAAGCCGAAGAGATCAAAAAATCGATCGGGTATATGTCCCAAAAATTCTCCTTGTATGGAGACCTTACCCCGTATGAAAACATTCGTTTTTATCTGGGGATATATAATGTCCCCCCGGTGAAGTGGAAAGAACGAAGTGAATGGGTTTTAGAGCTCACGCGGCTTCACGATGTCCGGGACCGGCTTACCCGGGAATTACCACCCGGCTGGCGGCAACGTTTGGCCCTTGGTTGCGCCTTGCTCCATCAACCAGAGATCCTCTTTCTCGATGAACCTACGTCCGGAGTTGACCCTATCACCCGCCGGCACTTCTGGGAGTTTATTGGTCAGCTGAGCGAACAAGGGGTAACCATCTTCGTAACCACGCACTACATGGATGAAGCAGAGCATTGCGAACGAGTAATACTTATCAACGAAGGAAAAATTGTTGCTGACGGCGCTCCGGCAAAAATTATTAGGGAGACCTGTCCCGACCTCCCCCAGGCAAGTCTCAATGACGCTTTTATTCGTTTGATGGCAAGGAGAAATAATTGAGTATCAAAAAGATTCAGGCGATCGCCCGCAAAGAGTTTTATCACGTTCTCCGGGACTTTCGAAGTCTGTATCTTGCTTTTTTGTTTCCTATTATTCTCATTCTCCTTTTTGGCTATGCGCTCAGTCTCGATGTGGAAAATGTGGAAGTCGTCGTCGTCGACCACGATCAAACCGAATTCAGCCGTCTGTTCATTGATAAATTCGATGCTTCTTCGTATTTCCATGTCCAGCACTATCTTCCTAAAGTTAAAGATGTCATCGGATATTTGGACCATGGCTGGGCGATAATGGGAATCATTATCCCACCAGGCTGGACGAAGGATATTAAAGCGGGCCGGGAAGCAGAGCTGCAGGTTCTGTTGGATGGGAGTGATCCCAATACCGCCAACCTCGCGCGAGGATATAGTACCGCGTTTATTTCTGGTTTTAACCAAAAGCTCCTGCTTGATTTTCTCAATCGTAAAGGTTTGGAGCAAATAAAACCCCCGATTGAAGGGCGAATACGAGTCTGGTTTAATGAGGACTTGGAAAGCCGCAATTTTATCGTCCCGGGAATTATTGCGATCATTATCATGATTGTGGGTGCGGTGCTTACCTCGCTGGTCATTGCCCGGGAATATGAAAACGGAACTATGGAAACCTTACGCACCCTCCCGCTGGAGGCGGAGGAATTTTTGATCGGTAAGGCTATCCCGTATTTTTTTATTGCTTTAATTGATGTCTTGGTAGCGGTATTGATGGGTCAGGTGCTTTTTGATGTAGTTATGAAGTCTAACTTCTGGTTGATGATCCTTGCCACCTGCCTTTATCTTTTTGTCGCCTTGAGTTTAGGGCTTTTAATCTCGGCCGGCACGAAATCGCAACTCGTTGCCAATCAGGTGGCAGTGCTTGCCACCTATCTTCCGTCGCTTCTACTTTCTGATTTTGTTTTTCCCATAACGAACATGCCCAAAGTATTACAGGGAGTAACCTATATTGTCCCGGCTACTTATTTTATAGACATTTTAAACGGTCTCTACTTAAGAGGTGTTGGATTAGAGCATTTATGGAAAAGTTATCTTGTGCTCCTTATCATGGTTATCATTCTTCTCGCGCTCAATGTTCGGAAGCTCAAAAAAGGAGAAATGTAACGTGAACTGGATAAGGATACGCGAATTTGTTCGGAAAGAATTCATTCAGCTTTTCCGGGATAGAAAGAACCGGCCGATTTTAATCATTGCTTCCCATTATTCAATTGCTGATATTTGGATATGTAGCATCCTCTGACGTTCGTGACATCCGGGTTGGTTTTTTGGATCAGGCCAATACCGTGGAAAGCCGGATGGTAAAAGATGGATTTGACGCTAACAAAACCTTTCGTATAACACATATCTTTGATAACGCGAGGGACTTGGAGGAAACCTTGCTTAAAAGGAACGTTGACCTGACTGTCACGGTGTGGCCGGATTTTAGTGACCGGATAAAAAAGGGGGAGTCAGCTCCCCTTCAGATTTTCGCGGATGGAAGCAGAAGTAATATGGCCGCGGTCAGAATCGCCTATACCTCCTTAGTTTTAGATAAGATAAATCAAGATCTGCTAAAAAAAATCCATCCTGAAAAAATTGATTACGGGAGGATAGATGAACGGCTGAGAACCTGGTATAATCCGAATCTGGATAGTCAAAACTTTTTTATTCCCGGGTTAGTGGCTTTTATAATTTTGCTCACCACCCTTCTTTTTACCTCAATAGCGATTATCAGAGAACGTGAAACCGGAACCATGGAACAATTAATCGTAACACCTATAAAACCCTACGAACTTATTCTGGGAAAAACCATCCCGTATGTTCTTATTGCTTTTGTCCAATTGATTATAGTAATGCTCATTGCCATCTTCTGGTTTGATATCCCTTTTAAAGGAAGTATCCTACTGGTTTTTGCAAGCGCCTGTCTGTTTCTCCTGAGCACCATCGGAATCGGTCTTTTTATTTCTACCGTTTCTTCCACCCAACAGCAAGCCGCGATGACTACTTTCTTTTTTATGCTTCCCTTTTTCTTATTAAGCGGTCTTGTTTTCCCTGTTGCCAATATGCCGGTAGCTGTCCAATGGTTCACTCACGTAATCCCCTTACGGTTTTTCTTAGTTATCATACGGGGGGGATTTTTAAAGGGTGTTGGGTTTGAAATACTCTGGTCTGAGATGCTTCATTTATTAATTATTGGAGGAGTCGTTTTCTTCTTGGCCGTGAGAAGATTCAGAAAACGACTCGATTGAGAAGGATGTTGCGGCAGTGAAGCAGGAGTGTCATAATATGTTAATACTCTGTCTAACCTTTTAGTAAACCCCGTTAGAAGACTTTCACCGGGTATTTACCCCGTGTGAAAAAGTGTAAAAATCTTTAATCTAACCCCGTGCTTCTTCACCCCGTTAGATATTTGATATCCAACAGGGCAAGCGGAGCCTTTCTAACGGGGTAAAGGAGGTATCCTATGAGCAAAAAAACATGTGGTCCTCAGCCTTTGCTTTATCCCATGCCCGCGGTTTTGGTGGGGGTAACCATAGAGGGGAAAGCCAATTTCATGACTGTTGCCTGGTGCGGGATTACCGCCTATAAACCACCTTCTTTGATGATCGGTATCAATAAAGAACGTTATACTTTGAAAGGCATCAAACCACACGGGGTATTCTCGGTCAATGTTCCATCCGTTGAGCAGGTAAAAATGGTCGACTACTGCGGAATATATTCCGGCGCTAAAAAGGATAAGTCTGGAGTGTTTAAAATCTTTCATGGTACGTTAAAGGAAGCACCCCTCATTGAAGAATGTCCGGTTAACCTTGAATGTCAGGTAAGGCATATAATCGACATGGAAAGTCATAGTGTTGTTTTGGGGGAAATTATGGAAACCCATGTGAGCGAAAGCTGTCTTACCAACGGAAAGGCTGACACCAAAAAGATCGACCCCTTAATCTTCTCCTTTCCCGACGGGCAGTACTGGCGGATGGGAGAAGCCATTGGCCGCGCGTTTCAGCTGGGAAAAGAAAAATAAAGGGAACACGGGGCTGGTAATGACTTTTGGAGCTATTTTCGACTGGGACGGGGTTATCATTGACTCCTCCCGCTATCATGAAGAAAGCTGGGAACTTTTAGCAAAGCAAGAAAACAAGGCTTTGCCCCCAGGCTATTTTAAAAAGGCCTTTGGCAAAAGGAATGAAAATATTATCCCTGATGTTCTTCAAATGGACACAGGAAAAAAAAGAAATTCAACGGCTTTCTGACCTCAAAGAAAAACTGTATCGCCAGATCATGGTAGACCGCGGGATTTCACCACTTCCGGGGGTTAAACCTTTTTTGGAAATGCTTCAAAAAAACAAGATTTCCTGTTGTGTGGGGTCTTCCACACCCCGTTTAAATATTACCACGGCTTTAGACCTCTTAGGCTTGGAAAATTATTTCCACATAATCATAGCCGCTGAAGATGTATCAAAGGGGAAACCTGACCCCCAGGTGTTTTTGCTTGCTGCTCAAAAATTACATCTTTCTCCAGACCGGTGTATAGTGTTTGAAGATGCTTTCGTGGGTATTCAGGCGGCAAAGGCAGGAGGAATGAAGATAATTGCTGTTACCACCACTCATCCTGCTTCCGAACTAACCGAAGCTGATTTAGTGGTAGATCGGCTCGATGCGCTTTCGATAACGCAGCTAAAAGCGCTTTTTGGAAATAGCCGGTAGTTAAACCTTCTTTCTTTTTTTCAACAAGCTATACGTAAAAGCTAAAAAGTCAGCTTCGGTAACAATACCGATAAGCTTCTTTTTTGAAACCACAGGGAGGCAACCAACTTGATTTTTCAAAAGGATTGCAATCGCCTTGCTAACATCCAATTCCGGATCAGCGGTAATGATCTTTTTTTGCATTACCTTGCTTATGGGTATATGGCGATCCAGATCATCTTGAACATTTTCATCAATACCCGCTAAACGCGAAACCGTCATAGACAACAGATCGCGATGCGTTATCAGCCCGACAAATCTCCCTTTGGTGTCCACGATCGGCACATGACGGACATGCTTGATTTCCATCAGGGACCGCACGATATCCAAAGTCTCATTGGCGTAGAGCACGAAGACGTTTTTTGTCATAATATCTTTAACTTTATACTTATGCATTAAATTCCTCCCCTGTGATTTCCAGGTAAGATTTTGTATCTTCTGCCGCTTTTTGGATAGATTCTTCCTCCCTATATTGCCTATAAAATTTTATATAACATACTTATTTTACGATGTCTACTTCTTTAATAAATCTCGAGAGTCTCGAGCTTACCAAATTTTTTTAGAAAAAAATGCTTGACATTAGTGTTATGATTATAATAAAAGTAACACTATTCGAAGCGTTTCGTGTATCTCTTTATAATTGCTATCTAATTTGTCATTACATTACCAAAGGAGAAAAAGGTGAAAAGGTTACGGATAGTTATTCTTTTGTTGTTTTTACTGTGTTGTTTTAATGTGATCTCTTATGCTGATGGGGACTCAACCAATGAAGAATGGAATCCTGTGTCAGTAGGTCCGGTAACCACCTGGACAGCGCCTCTCTGCGAAAAAGGCCAACTGGTGATTCAGCCCTTTTTCTTCTACAACAGAACAAGAGGCTCTTTTGATTCCGATGGCCATTATCATTCTTTACCCAGCGGTGACAAGCAATACCAATATCAGGAACTTCTTGTTCGCTCCAATATGGCATTACCGATTGGCTTGAATTTTGTGCCCAGGCCGAATACGAACAAAACTATACTAAGCAAGGTGATGCAAAAGCGCATTCGAATGGGTTTGGAGACACGTATCTTTTTTTGCGGTCATGTCTTCATGAGGAAAAGGGGTGGCTTCCCTATGTCGCCGGAGTATTCCAGGTAAAGGCGCCCACCGGAAAATACCAGCATGCTGATTCTGACAAACTCGGGACTGATTTGACCGGGAATGGATCCTGGGATTATGGCTTCGGATTTAACCTTTCCAAAAAACTCAAGCCGTTTTATTTGCACGCTGATGCCATCTATAGTTTCCCGCAGAAAGTGCGTGTGGACGGGGTTTCGACCCGCTATGACAACTACCTCAATTATGATCTTGGAGTAGAATATTTTTTGCCCCATTGTTTAAACCTTCTGTTCGAAGTAAATGGGTTTCTGCAAGGTGACATGAAAGAGGATGGCAAAAAAATTTATTCCTCAGACGAGCGTTATCTTACCATCTGTCCCGGCATAGGCTGGTCGTGTGAAAAAATTCAGACGCTTTTAGCGTATCAAAGAGTAGTAGCCGGTACCAATACCGACGCGAATGATTCGGTTGTTTTTACCTGCGTGTATTCATTTTAAAAAGGAAGGTGAAATATGCATATACCGGATGGATATTTAGGACCGGCAACCTGTGGTTTCTTTTATGTAGCGATGCTGCCGATATGGACAGCCGCCTCGAGAATTGTTAAGAAGACCCTCAAAGCGAAGCAGGTGCCCTTGTTGGCAATTGGCGCTGCGTTTAGCTTTGTGATTATGATGTTTAATGTGCCTATCCCCGGAGGCTCAACCGGACATGCGGTAGGCGGAGTTTTGGTAGCTATACTCCTGGGACCCTGGGCGGCATGCATTGCCATAACAGTTGCACTCGTTGATTCAGGCATTGTTATTCGGGGATGGCGGCATTACCGCCATCGGCGCTAATTGTTTCAACATGGCTTTTGTACTTCCGTTTGTGGGATATTATATTTACAAGGCCATCAGCTATAATGCGCCAATGGATTCGAATCGAAGAATGATTGCAGCAGGTATAGCAGGATATGTTGGTGATCAATGTGGCTGCGGCTTTTAGCGGGGGTTGAATTCGGATTACAGCCGCTGCTGCATCACACCGCAAGTGGCCAGGCACTTTATTGTCCTTACGGATTAAAGGTCGCCGTAGCCGCAATGGTCAGGCGAACATCTATTGGTATTCGGCTGGGTTGAGGCAGTGGTGACCGCTTTGGTGGTTAAGTATTTGCAGAAAGCAGGTTCCGGAACTTCTTCAAGAAGGGAGGGTATAACCATGAAAATCACTACAAAATTTTGGATAGGCTTAGTCATTTTCATTGTCCTTATCCCCTTTGGGATTGATTCTCACCAGAGCACTTTAAAGCCGGCGCTGCCTGGGGTGAGTGGGGAGCCGAAGAAATGCAGAAACTCGGTGGGATATATCCCCAAGGGTTTAGAAAAACTGTCACGCTTATGGAATGCTCCTTTGCCTGATTATGCCTTTAAAGGCTGGGAGGAAAAAGGCTTGACGCATCTAAGCTTTGCCTATATTATTTCGGCAATTCTTGGCATCGCCATCACAGTACTAGTAATATTTTTAATCGGTAAGGTTCTGGTAAAAAAACGTGATTAAATTTTTTAAACGAAAAAATCATAATTTTATAGAGCGCTCTCTTATGGGCGCTTTATCATTTTTTAAAGAATCAGTTTTTGCTGATGAATATGCTTTAAAGAAAGGGCTGTTACAATCTATCGATCCCCGAATAAAGACCGATAACGTTTTTCCTTTTTCTTGTTTCTGTTCTTCTGACAAAAAATATCTTTGTTTTGCTGGCGCTTTACGCACTATGCTTACTCTTGACGTATTGTTCCAACATTTGTCTCAGGTTCTTTCTAAAAAGAACCTTGATTTTCATCCCGCTGTTTTCTCTTTTTATCGCTGTGCCGGCATTGTTTAGTGTTTTCACCCCCGGAGATGCGCTGTTGAGCGTAAAAATAGGAGGGCTCAGTATCATTATTACCAGGCAGGGTTTGTTAGGAGCACTATTATTTGTGGTACGGGTCACCACCGCAGTATCTTTTGTTGTTCTTTTGAGTATCACGACAAAACATTTTGAATTACTCAGAGTCTTGCGCATTTTTAGAATACCTCAAGTATTTGTTATGACGCTGGGAATGTGTTACCGCTATCTCTATCTTTTTGTAGAACTGGTGGAAAATACGTATCAAGCTATTAAAAGCCGTGTTGGCACAGGCATTCATTATAAAAAAGGACAAACCATAGTAGCATGGAACATTGCTTTGCTCTGGCAGCGCTCTTACAGTTTAAACGAACAGGTTTATAATGCGATGCTTTCACGAGGCTATACCGGAGAAGTGCGTTTGTTACATGATGGTAATGTTAAACTCAGAGATTGGCTATGGCTATCGTGTGTCGCAACACTATTTATCGTAATGCTCTATTTCAACGTAAGCGGGAAGATGTAAGGATGCTATGGAAGATTTAATTTATGAACTAAACGATGTCCATTTTTCTTACCTGGGAAAATTTCCGGCCCTTTGCGGAATCAACATCAAAATTCGACCAGGTGAAAAAATAGCCATTATTGGTGCAAATGGTTCCGGTAAATCCACGTTATTGCATATGCTGGATGGACTTATTTTCCCCAGCAAAGGAGTAATCAAGGCCTTTGGAAAGGAATTAAATGAGAAGGTTTTTCGGGATGACCATTTCTCCAGATATTTTCGTCGTAAGGTGGGGTTGGTTTTTCAAAATCCGGATGTGCAGTTATTTTGCCCAACCGTAAAAGAGGATATTATTTTTGGGCCATTGCATCTCGGGGTTGAGGAGAAAAAAATTAATGAACGTCTTAATGAACTTGTGGCAATTTTGGGGATAAAGCATTTATTAGACCGATCGCCCCATCAATTAAGTGTTGGCGAAAAACGCAAAGTGGCAATAGCATCCACCCTGGCAATTGACCCTGACGTGCTTTTGCTGGATGAACCGACAGCAGGGTTGGACCCCTTAACGATCAGGCATATTATGGATTTTTTTATGCAAGCAACCGTTGCTCATAAAACAATTATTATCGCTACTCACGATCTCCATTTTATTGAAGAAATATCCGACATTATTTATGTGTTCAGCCCGGAAAAAAATATTGTCAGATGTGGGAAGGCTCTTGAGATCTTACAAGACACCGCCTTACTTGAAAAAAACAATCTTATTCATGTCCATGCGCACCGGCACAAAGATACGGTTCACATTCATCCCCACCAGCATCTACACCACCACCATTAAAAATGAATGCAAAATTTCTAGCCCAACAGCCATTGAATGGTAAAAAATATCTGTTCCCCTTGAGCAGGGAACCGCCAAAAACGTACCCTCTTCTGCCCGTTTATCTCCGTTTCACACCAAATACGAGGATGCTATCCTGCAGATACCAATTTGCCCTGATGCAATTCCCTTCCCACCATCAAATTTTTATTAACTATTTAATAAAAGTTAGTATCTAGAGGCTTTTAAAAAATGTATTTACTCTAACTGACTTTCTCCTTGATTTGTCTGAAACGGTATTCAGATTGTTATTTATATCTCAATAAACTTTAATACCGGATATCTCAAGTTTCACATTCT
>CAVTQE010000019.1:0-29365 GCA_963736755.1 uncultured delta proteobacterium
TCACGATCGCTTATAGTAACAATTCCCCCCATGCTGCAATCCAGCACTCTACCAAACCCTTGTATGGGGTCCAGTTTCATCCTGAAGTTATTCATACCCCAAAGGGAACCGAAATTCTGAGAAACTTTGCTTTCCGGATCTGTAAATGCCAGGGGCTTTGGACAATGAAGTCATTCATTGAAACTACGATTAATGAAATCCGTTCGCTGGTCAATAATAACCAGGTTATTTGTGCGGTAAGCGGGGGAGTTGATTCCACGGTTACTGCCGTCCTCATCCACCATGCGATTAATGAACGGCTTAAGTGTGTTTTTGTCAATAATGGGGTCTTGAGAAAAGGAGAAGCAGAGAAAGTAGTCAGTGTCTTTAAAAATAATTTCAAAATTAATCTTTCTTATGTAAATGAGGAAATGCGGTTTTTGGAAAAACTTAAAAATGTTACTGACCCGGAAGAAAAAAGAAAGATCATCGGCAATGAATTCATTTATGTCTTTGAAGATCACGCTCGAAAATTAAGTGGAATAGATTTTTTGGCGCAGGGAACACTTTATCCCGATGTGATTGAAAGCGTATCATTCAAAGGACCCTCTGCAACCATTAAGTCCCATCACAATGTCGGCGGCCTGCCGAAAAAGATGAATCTCAAATTAATTGAGCCCTTGCGGGAATTATTTAAAGATGAAGTAAGAGAACTGGGGAAAGAATTAGGGATTGACCATGACCTGCTGTGGCGACAGCCTTTTCCCGGCCCTGGTCTCGCAATTAGAATTTTAGGAGAGGTTACTTCTGAGCGTCTCCATATACTGCGAGAGGCAGATGATATTGTGGTAACTGAGATGAAGAAAAACGGTTGGTATGGGAAAGTCTGGCAGTCTTTTGCGGTTCTTCTGCCGGTAAAAACCGTTGGTGTCATGGGGGATGAAAGGACCTATGAAAATGTCATCGCCATTCGGGTGGTTGAAAGTAAAGACGGTATGACTGCCGACTGGGTTAAACTCCCTTATGATCTGCTTGGCCACATCGCCAACCGGATTATCAACGAAGTCACTGGGGTAAATCGTGTTGTCTATGACGTTTCCTCCAAGCCGCCCAGCACGATCGAGTGGGAATAGCAATACTCTAAAAGGAAGGACAAACCCAGCAAAAAATCCTTTTCAATCTTTTTTATTGTTTTTGGTATTTTTCTCGCACTTCTTCACTTTTTCTTTTCGACACGATTGGCATCGCGTATCACTACACATTTGGCAATAAAAACAATCCGGACAATCATGCTTCCTTTGACTTCCGGGTTTTATTTCGGGTTCATAAACCCAACCTTCAATTCCGGGTAATTTAATAAACGGCATTTCTGTTTCCTTTTTTCCTATTACCTATAAGATATTTCTTTGAAAGTTTTTTTGCAATTTTTTATCACGTGATAATCATACCAGTATAAAAAACTCTCAGAAATAGCCTCATCGTATTATTTTTATTTAAGGTCAAAGCATTTTTTTAAAACAATTATTTATTTTTTGGGGAAAAGAAAATTTACAAGGTTTTTTAGATGATTGCT
Organism: uncultured delta proteobacterium; assembly: GCA_963736755.1. Taxonomy (GTDB): domain Bacteria; phylum Desulfobacterota; class WTBG01; order JAGOGO01; family JAGOGO01. Next base: position 1,553 of record CAVTQE010000019.1, read on the forward strand.
TAACTTTGATTTACGCAAAGGAGATTTAATTGTCAGGAAGTCTGGCGTTATGGTATATGATTACTAATCGGCCCATATAACCAAAAAATATTATTTAATTAGATCGTTATTCATGAAACACTCGGATTTTGTACATCTACATCTTCACACCCAATATAGTTTGCTTGACGGCGCTATTCGACCAAAAGAACTTTTTGAACGAGCAAAAGAATACAACCTTCCCGCGCTTGCTATTACTGATCATGGAAATATGTTTGGTGCTATCGATTTCTATCAGACCGCCTATGAATATGGAATCAAGCCGATCATTGGCTGCGAAATCTATGTAGCACCAGCGAGTCGGTTTGATAAAGATATCCCAGGGATTTCTGAAGCTTCCTTTCATTTAGTTCTCTTAGTGAAAAACCAGATTGGTTATAAAAACTTGCTCAATTTGGTAAGCAAGGCTTATTTTGAAGGGTTTTACTACCGGCCTCGGGTAGATAAAGAACTATTGAAAGAGTGTAACCAAGGACTTATTGCCATGAGCTCCTGTCTCCACGGAGAAATTCCCTACCTCATTGTCCAAAGACAAGAAGAGCAGGCTTTAAAGACAGCAGCTGAGTACAGAGAAATTTTTGATAATAACCGCTTCTTTCTCGAAATCCAGGAGAACGGGATCAAGGAGCAAAGCATTGCTAATCGAGGTATTCTCGAAATAAGTAAAAAACTCGGTATCCCGATTGTTGCAACCAATGACTGCCATTACCTGAATAAAGAGGATGTGATGGCTCATGAAGCCCTGGTGGCAATCCGAACGGGGAAGACCCTTTCGAGCCCGGACCGAATGAAATTTTCAACCGAAGAACTTTACTTTAAACCTCCGGAGATGATGAAGGAGATTTTCCGAGATTACCCTGAGGCAATCAAGAATACCATAGAAATTTCTGAGCGCTGTAATTTAGAACTAAAATTTAATGAACTAAAATTTCCGTCTTTCCCGGTTGAAGAAAGTGAAACCCCTAATACTGCCCTCCGGAACCTTGCCCAAATCGGTTTAGCAGAGCGCCTGCAAAAACACCCGCTCCGTTTGAATCCAGATTTCTCTTCCTTAAACAAACAATATCAGGACCGTCTTGAGAATGAATTGGAAATAATTAACTCTGAAGGATTCGCAAGTTACTTCCTTATTGTTTCTGATTTTGTTAATTTTGCGAAAAAAAATAATATTCCGGTTGGGCCGGGCCGCGGATCAGCAGCGGGAAGCTTAGTCGCCTATTCTCTTAGAATAACCGAGATTGACCCAATCCCTTTCGGACTTCTTTTTGAACGGTTTTTAAACCCGGAACGGATTTCCCCACCCGATATTGATATCGACTTCTGTATGGATGGCAGGGACCGGGTAATTGAATATGTGAGGAATAAATACGGAAATGACAAGGTAGCGCAGATTATCACCTTTGGTAAAATGAAGGCTCGCGCAGTGGTAAGAGATGTGGGCAGAGCCCTTGATATGCCCTATAAAGAAGTGGATACGATTGCCAAACTTATTCCCGACACACTCAATATCACCATTAACGAGGCTCTTCGTCTGGAACCGGCATTGCGGAAACTGGAAGAAGAGGATGAAAAGATAAAATTACTTATTTCCCTCTCACGGGTCTTAGAAGGTCTTCCCCGGCATGAATCCACCCATGCAGCGGGGGTGGTGATCTCTGACAAACCTCTGGTAGAATATCTTCCTTTATGTAAAGACTCCAAGGGAGAAGTGGCCACCCAGTATGCCATGGACGATGTGGCAAAAATTGGCCTTATTAAGTTTGATTTTCTTGGTCTTAAAACCCTTACCGTAATTGACCAGACCTTGAAACTTATAAATCGAGATGAAGTAAAAATACCCGACATCAATGAAATCCCTTTAGGCGACAAAGAAACATATACACTACTATCCTCAGGAGAAACTGAGGGGGTCTTCCAGCTTGAAAGTTCGGGGATGAAAGAGCTTATTTCCAAAATGCAGCCTGAAAATATTGATGATGTTACTGACCTTTTAGCACTGTATCGACCTGGTCCTCTTCAGTCGGGCATGGTGGATGATTACATCCGGAGAAGAAAGGGTGAAACCAATATTTCTTACCTTGTTCCCCAGTTGAAAAGCACCCTCGCTGATACCTATGGCGTCATCCTCTATCAAGAACAGGTCATGAAGATTGCCCAAGTTTTAGCGGGATATTCTTTGGGCGAAGCTGATATCCTGCGCCGCGCTATGGGTAAGAAAAAATTTCAGGAGATGGAAGAGCAGAAGGAAAAATTTCTCCAGGGTACTCAGAAGCATAAAATTCAGCCCAAAAAAGCAGAAGAGATTTTCAATTTGATGGCAAATTTTGCTGGTTATGGGTTTAATAAATCTCACAGCGTTGCCTATGCCATGATTGCTTATCAGACTGCCTATCTAAAGGCCCACTACCCCGTTGAATTCATGGCTGCTTTATTAACCTGTGAGATGGGGAATACGGATAAAGTAATCCGTCATATCGGGGAATGTCGGGAAAGAGGTCTCGAGGTTTTACCCCCGGATGTTAATGAAAGTCAACGAGACTTTATTGTTGCCGGCAAAAAAATTCGTTTTGGTTTAGCGGCAGTAAAAAATTTGGGAACAGCGGCTATTGAGGCAATTATTAAAGCCCGCGACAATGAAGGGCCTTTTAACAGTATTTTCGATTTTTGCCAGCGAGTTGATTTGCGAAAAGTTAATAAGAAGGTAATTGAAAGTTTGATTAAATGCGGTGCTTTTGATTCAACCGGCGCGCTACGTTCTCAACTGTGGGCAATTTACGAAAAAGCTATGGAGAAAGGTCAACAACTTCAAAAACAAAAAGGAGACAAGCAAAAATCATTGTTCGGTGAAGCGGAAAATGGTTCTTCTTTCTCATATAATGGCAAGTATCCGGAGATTCGTGAATGGCCGGAAAGCGAACTTCTGGCCTATGAAAAAGAAGCCCTCGGTTTTTTTATTTCCAGCCATCCCCTGGTAAGCTTTGAAAAAGAATTAAAAAAAGTATCTAACACTGATACAAAAGAAATCCAAAACTTAAAAGATGGGGCAGAGGCAAAAATCGGAGGGGTACCCGTAGCATTAAACGAAATTAAAACCAAGCGGGGAGATATTATGGCTTTTGTAACCCTTGAGGATTTAAATGGATCAATTGAGGTTATTGTATTTGCTGAGCTCTATAAAAAAGTCTCTCCGATTATAAAAAGCGAACAGCCGATTTTGGTAAAAGGCAAGGTTACTATGGACGCGAACAATCAAAAGTCCAAGGTAAAAGCCGAAGATATAAGCCTTCTCGCTGATGCTGCCAAAATTTTACCGTCGAGTGTACACGTTAGTTTGGATGTCTCAGTTATCTCAAAACCACAACTGGAAAAATTAAAAAATATCCTCAAGAATCACCCCGGAAAATGCACTACCTATCTTCATCTCTTCATTCCTGGCCAGTCCGAGACCATTATTTCCTTGCCGGAAGAATTTCACTTAAATCCTTCCGAAGGTTTGTCTAAGGAAGTTGAATACCTTTTCGGAAGCCAGGTGATGACATTCGACTAATTCAATTTATGTACATCCATAGAACGTATAGGAATTTTGATGAAAATGAAAAGCTTATCCCTTTCCAGGTTAGTATTAAAGAAACTGACCTTTATTTAAAAGCTCGGAAAAATTTAGAAAAAGAAGCACTGGATTTCGTTTCTCTTTATAGAGGCCAACTTGAGAATTACATTCTTTCACATCCTGATTTTGAGAAAAGCTTAGTTCCTTTACCCTATGATCACTACGCCCCGTTGATTGTAAAGGAGATGCTCCGGGCCTCTTCACTCGTGGGAGTTGGTCCTATGGCCGCGGTAGCAGGCGCAATTGCGGAATTTGTAGGAAAGTCACTTTTGAGGTATTCTTCGGAGGTAATTGTCGAAAATGGGGGTGATATATTTGTATCCACTGCCGAAGAGGTTATCGTTAAAATATTTGCCGGCGCATCCCCACTTTCTCAAAAAATCGGTATTAAGGTGTTACCTTCGGAAATGCCGCTCGGTGTTTGCACCTCATCAGGCACTGTTGGGCCATCTTTGAGTTTTGGCAAGGCTGATGCGGTGACCATAGTGTCCCCTTCAACGGCCTTAGCTGATGCAGTTGCCACAGCAGTCGGTAATAGGGTAAAAAAAGCAGATGATATTCCTTTCAGTCTAAAGGTGGCAGAGTCACTACCAGGAATAAAGGGAGTTGTTATTATAGTGGGTGAAAAAATGGGGGTCTGGGGGAATATTGAATTACTTAAATTATAGGAGTTATCACAATGCTTCTTCATCTCGGAATGGTTATTATCGGTTTAATTATGGTCAGTTTTGCTTTTTGGGCGATTCATTATCGAACGGGCTTTTTAGAAAAGTTAGGGGGAATTATTGCCCCCCTTGGCGTGCTGATAACTATTTTGGGGGCGCTCCTCCTTGCAGTACCTGGTTTTTTTTCACCGCTCAAAGATATGATCGCTGAATTTTTAAAATAAAATTATTAACATTTTATACTTGTGGTTGAAATGAAAAAGCTAAAAATAACCAAAATGAACGGATCAGGAAATGACTTCATCATTATTGATAATCGTTCTGATTTGTTAAAAGGAGTTTCTCTTCCTGAGCTTGCTCGTACCCTTTGCCGCCGCCGGGAAGCTGTGGGCGCTGATGGTCTTATTTTGGTAGAGAACTCTATTATCGCAGACTTTAGGTGGCGCTTCTTTAACTCTGATGGGAGCGAAGCCGAGTTGTGCGGAAATGGTGGCCGCTGTGTTGCCCGTTTTGCTTTTCTAAATGGTATTGCTAAAGCAAAGCTTGCTTTTGAAACTATGGCGGGCGTTATTCAGGCTGAAGTCACCAGCCAGAGAGTTAAACTCCAGCTACCGTCGCCGACTGACTTAAAATTAAATCAAAAAATTTCTGTCGATGACAGGAACTATATTATGGGAAGCATCAATATTGGTGTGCCCCATGCGGTTTTACTCATTGAGGATATAGACCATGCCCCAGTAATTGACTTGGGCCGAAAAATTAGGTTCCACCAGGCATTTCAACCAGCGGGGGCCAATGTTAATTTTGTTCACCTCATCGATGGCTCTCATTTAAATATCCGAACCTATGAACGAGGTGTGGAAGATGAAACTTTGGCGTGTGGAACCGGTTCAGTTGCTTCCGCTCTCATTACTGCTGCTTTAAACCATGTTAAATCCCCGGTGGAAGTCAAAACCCGGGGAAATGAAATCCTTACCATCTATTTTCAAAAAAACAATGACCTTTCCTTTTCTCACGTGTATTTGGAAGGAGATACTTGCTTGGTATTTGAAGGCACTTTGGGAGAAGATATTTGTAAAAAATGTTAGATAGGAGTCATAATTATGCTTAGAGTACCCTGCCTTTACCCTTACAATGAGTAAGAGCACCTTTTATTAAACATCAGTCTCTAAAGGAAAAATAAAATTTCTAGGCTTTAATTAGGTAATCTTTATTCTATAAAAAAATTGTCAAGGTGAAATTGGCTCACATTATGGGTAAGGTCATACCTGGAACCCGTGAATTTGAAAAAATATTTTTTAAAGTACTATTATATCGTTAAACGGACATTGTAAACCAAAGATCTTTGAGTTGGTATGAGTAAATTTAGACTGCCCATTATTTTCTTTTTACTAATTTCCACCCTTTATGCCAATTCAATTTCGGGTGCCTTTCTTATTGATGATACTTTTTTGGTCCGTGATAATCCCTTCATAGAAAACTTTTCAAATTTTACTTCTTACTTCACTTCTGGTACCGAAACCTTTGGCAGACCGGTTCGTCTTCTCTCCTTTTATTTAGATACTGCTCTCTTTGGCAAAAGCACCATCGGTGTATCACATTTCAAATATTCTTTATTATACCGTATTCTGTGTTCTCGCCTATTTCTTTTGTCAACTTTTGTTTGAAAATAAATATCTTTCTTTTATGGTAACCTTGATTTTTATTGCCCATCCTCTCCACACTGAAGGAGTAGCGTATATTTCAGGAAGGAAGGATATTCTTGGTGGACTTTTGAGTTTTGCTTCGCTTATCTGTTTTATTGAATATCTTAAAAATAGAAAGCGGACCTACAGTTTGCTTGCGTTCCTTTTTTTCTTGCTTGCCATTAATGCCAAAGAAACTTATGCTATCCTACCGGTTCTTTTTTTGGCGATAGGATATTACCAAGGTGAACAGCTTAAAAAGCATAAAGCGCTTTTAGGCGGATTGGCTATTGCGGCATTATTATTCGTGCTTTATGTTGTGTTTTTCAGGAACAGAATATTTTTCGACTACCTCCATATCATCCCGGTATACGGTAACAACCAAGGGGTTAATTTTCCCACTGCCATAAAGATCTCGGCGTACATACTTTATTTAGCATTTTTCCCCTTCACACTCAGCGCGGATTACACCTTCAATGCTATCAAGCGAATCACCATGTTAGATTTTCATTTTTTTATTTCTCTTTCAGTCCTTTTGCTTTTTGCATTAGCGGCATATTACTTTCGCCGCCGGCAAAAAGAAATTTCTTTTGGATTTTTGTGGATGCTGATATGTCTTCTCCCGGTCAGCCAGCTGGTTCCCTATCCTGAAATTATATCAGAACGATCCATTATTTTCCTTTCCTTTGGCGCCTGCCTCATTGTTGGAGGCTTTCTCATTATGCTCCCCAAAAAATATGCGGTGGGCCTGCTGGGCGCAATACTGCTCATCTTTTCTTTTACAACGATAAAACAGAATCGAGTTTGGCATGATGATCTGTCCCTGTGGAGCGCTTCCGTAAAACAAGAGCCTGATTGCGCGCGGGCACACTACAATCTTGGTTGTGCTTTAGCAGAGCACAATCAGCTTGATGCGGCCGAAAAGGAGTTGCTTTCCTCCCTCGCCATCAACCCCCCTGAGCTGATTACGGTTCCGGATTATTCCTGTGATGCTCTGGTGAACCTGGGAAACGTTTATGCCTTACTCAAAAAATTTCCCCAGGCAAAAGCAACCTATCAAAAAGCCCTTCGCTGTGATCCTACTAACCAGTTAGCCCGAAAAAATTTTAAGATTGTCCAATTGATGGAGAAAAAATCAGGCGAGAAGAAATCAGACTTGATCACCCCTCCGTGAGTACCTGAATATCAGATTTTTTTGTTACTTGACAATTTCTTTTATAGGCAGGTCTTTTAGCTCTATTGTTTTTGCAGTAACCAGCAGTTCCCCTAATAGTCCTAACGAAATGAACTGAATCCCGATAATGATAAGCATTACCCCCATAATGAGGAGCGCAGTATGACCTATTTTTCCCGTAATAAAAAATCCTTGCAATACCAAGAACCCGTCAATGAAAAAACCCAAAAAGAGTGATGCAAGTCCCGGAATGCCAAAAAAATGGAGTGGCCTTTTGCTGTAGCGAGAGATAAAAAGGACGGTCATTAAATCCATCACCCCGTTAAACAAACGACTGATTCCATATTTAGATGATCCAAACTGGCGAGGATAATTCTCCACCTTGATTTCCGTCACCTTATATCCCTTTTGAAATGCAAGATAAGGAATAAACCTGTATAAATCTCCATAGATATTTAAACTTTTTGCAACTTCTTTTTTCATGGCACGGAACGGACAGTTCGAATCATTAATCTTAAGCCCGGTCAAAATGCTGAGCAATGAGTTAAAAATTTTTGATGGGATTGTCTTACCCGTGCTTCCTTTTCCTTTATATTTCCACCCCACTACTAAATCCGCCCCCTTTGCAAGCGCAGATTGAAATGAGAAAATCTCAGCCGGATCATCCTGCAGATCTCCATCCATGGTTATGATGACATTACCTGAGGCCAATTGAAAACCTGCGCTGTACGCTGCTGCTTTCCCCGCATTAATCCCAAAGTGAATAATTTTAATCTGAGGAATTTTTTCTTTTAACCTTTGTAATTCGAAAAAGGTTCCATCTGTGCTTCCGTCATCGATAAAAATTACTTCCCATTCATTTCCAACGAGTCCTGATGAATGCATCAATTTGTCCATTAAAATTGAAATATTTTTCTCTTCGTTATAGACTGGAATGATAACGGAACTATTCATAATTGCATACCTTTTTAATATTCAAATATAAAATAACTACTTGCGAATGTGTTTAATTTTTTTATAAAATAAAAATATTAGTTTGCGTTACGCTCGGTATTTAGTTTATATAATTTTTAATTATAACAAAGCTCATGCAATAATACAATTGCTCCGTTTCGAAGGAAAATAAATCTTGATTCTCATTGATACATTAAAAAAGGCCTTAAAGTTCTTTCCCAAGAAAAAAGCGATTATTTGTGGAACCCATCATTGGACTTATCAAGAATTTTATAATCGATTAACCAGGCTCGCTTATGCTCTAAAATCTTATGGTATTGATAAGGATGATAAGGTGGCAATTCTTCATCCTAACTGTCACTACTTTTTAGAAGCATATTTCGCCATTTCTCAGCTTGGCGCAGTCGCGGTCCCGATTAATTATAGACTCTCTCCCCAAGAAATCGCTTTCATCCTGCACGATTCTGATTCAAAAATTTTGATTGCAGATCCCCTGTTCCAAAAACAAATTAACTCCATCCGGGATACAACCTCGGGGATTGCACGAATTATCTGGACTGGCGAAAAGTATAAAATTACTGAACCAGACGATTTTCATTACGAAGAAATATTAGCCTGCACTCATGATAGCCCGTGCCAAGAGCCTGCGATAACCGCAGAAAATATCGCCCAAATTTATTACACCAGTGGAACCACGGGTCGAGCCAAAGGGGTAATGTTATCCCATAAAAACGTTCTTACGCATGCTCTTGGGACCATTGCCGAGCTTCATCTTACGGATAACGATGTCTGGATTCATGTGGCACCCCTTTTTCATTTAGCCGATGCCTGGGCTACCTGGGCCATAACGTTGGTGGGAGGAACTCATGTTTTAGTCCGGGAGTTTGACCCGAAAATTATATTTGAATCTATCCAAAAAGAAACCGTTACCCTCACCAACCTCATTCCTACGATGCTCAATGTTATGGTCAATCATCCTGAAGTAAAAAAATATGATTATAGCAGTTTAAGACTTCTCTTAAGTGGGGGGGCTCCCATTGCCCCGGAAGTTGTTCAAAAGGTGATCGAAACCTTCAAATGTGACTATATCCAAACCTATGGGATGACCGAAACAAGTCCTTATTTAACATTATCAATCTCTAAAAAATCACTTAAAGCAATTACCTCATAACGATCAACTTCGGTATAAATCTAAAACCGGAAGGGAATTCATCAATGTCGAGTTGAAGGTAGTTGACAACCAAGGCAAGGAGGTTGCCGCGAACGAAAAAGAGGTAGGAGAAATTATTGTGAAAGGCGATATAGTGACCAGTGGATATTGGAACCTTCCTGAAGAAACGGCAAACCTAATAAAAGATGGTTGGCTTTTTACCGGTGATTTAGCGGTAATAGATGAAGAGGGCTATATAACTATTGTTGATCGGAAAAAAGATGTCATTATCACGGGTGGAGAAAATGTCTACTCCACCGAAGTGGAGAATGTTCTCTATCAACACAGTGCAATATTAGAATGTGCCGTCATTGGTGTTCCGGATCCACTGTGGGGCGAAGCCGTAAAAGGGGTTGTCGTGCTGAAACCGAATCAAGAGGCAACCGAAGAGGATATCATTCAATTTTGCAAAGAAAGAATCGCCCATTTCAAGGCTCCAAAATCAATTGTTTTTATTGATGCTCTTCCAAAAACCGGCTCCGGCAAGATTCACAAAAAAGAGTTGCGCGATCTATACTGGGAAGAGTATAAAAAAAAGGTACATTGATTTTTACATCTTAAAACCGCCCTACCCCACCCCGGCCAATTCGAGACGGCCTTTCCATCTTTGTTTTAATACTTCTTTAAGAAAAAAGTTCTGGGGGTCTTGCAGTAAAGGGTCTCTTCTTACTAACTCAAAAGCCTCTTCGCGAGCTTCGTTAAGAATCCGTGCATCTCTGATAATGTTTGCTACCCTGAAATCTGGTATCCCTGATTGTCGAACTCCGATAAACTCTCCTGGTCCTCTAATCTTTAGGTCTTCCTCGGCAATTTTAAAGCCATCATTTGTCTCTTCCATTATTTTTAGCCTTCTTCGAGCGTCATCAGATTTTTTATACTGCGCTAAAAGAATACAATACGATGGTTTTTCTCCCCGCCCTACTCTTCCTCTTAATTGATGAAGCTGTGATAGACCAAATCGTTCCGCATGTTCCACAACCATGAGGGTGGCCCCGGGCACATCAATTCCCACCTCAATCACCGTCGTGGCCACCAGTATTTGCACCTCACCGGTTTTGAATCTTTCCATCACCTCTTCTTTTTCATCGCTTTTCATCCTTCCGTGAAGAAGCGCCACACGGTATTGGGGAAAAATTTCCTTTTGGATGTGTTCATACATCTTGGTCGCATTCAGTAAGTCCAATTTTTCAGACTCTTCAATGAGAGGATAGACAATATAAGTTTGATTACCTCCTTCTATCTCCATGGCAATATGGTCATAGACCCTTTGCCGCTCTTTTTCATGAAATACTTTTGTTTTGATCGGCTTTCGGCCGGGGGGCATTTCATCAATGATGGAGATATCCAAGTCACCGTAGACGGTCATAGCTAAAGTTCTCGGGATCGGTGTAGCGGTCATAACCAAGATGTCCGGACTCTCACCCTTTCTTTTCAGGGTCGCTCTCTGGATAACCCCAAACCGGTGTTGCTCATCAATAATTCCTAGACCCAAGTTTGGCAAATTCTACTCCTTCCTGAATAATGGCGTTGGTTCCAATGATCAGATTAATTTTTCCGTTTTTTATATTTTTATAAACTTCATCCCGCGATGATTTTTTCATACTACTAAAAAGATAGGCGATCTTGATTCCTATTTTTTCAGCCAGTTGGTGAAGGGTAAGAAAGTGTTGTTCTGCTAATATTTCCGTCGGGGCCATAATCGCAACCTGATAGTGGTTTTCTATGGCAATAAGGGCAGCGGCAAAAGCAACAATAGTTTTTCCACTTCCAACATCTCCCTGGATGAGGCGGTTCATGGGGCTTGGTTTTGTCATATCAGTTTTTATTTCATTGATTACCCGCCTCTGCGCCGCAGTCAGGTGGAAAGGAAGTCGCGACTCAAAAAATTCCAAAAAATTATCCTGTGTATTAAATGAAATCCCTTTTTCTAAAAGAACCCCTCGCTTTCTCAATGCCAAACTTAATTCGAGAAAGAAAAATTCATCAAAAATTATTCGACAGTGATAAGGAGATTTTCCGGAAATAAGTAAATCATAATTATCCTCGTTTTCCGGAAAATGAATGCGTTGAAAAGCACGGGACATATCGGCCAGATTTCTTTTTTTGCTAATATGAACGGGGGATTCCATCAGAAACTGCACCAGCATAACCCTCGACCACATTTTTCATGATGCGACGGATGGTCTTTTGATGAAGTCCTTCGGTTTCCGAGTATTTGGGGACAATGCGTTTAAAATGAAGCTGGTCATCTTCTTCGTTTTCGATGACTTCGATATCCGGGTGGGACATTTCTTTTCGGTATCGGAATGCTTCGACCTTGCCCGAAACAATAACCACCTGACCTGGTTTAAACCTTTTTTTCAGGTAATTAAGATAAGGTTGATTGAAATTGAACCATTTGGCAATAATGGCGCCGGTTTCATCTCCTATGATTATCTCCAAGACTTTACGCCGGTTATATGAAACCAGGCTCAGCCCTACTATTTTCCCCTTTAATGTCTCCTTTTCACCTACCCGAGCCTTAGAAATTTGTTTTATGTTTCGCCGGTCTTCATAGTCTCGAGGAATAAAGTAAAGCGCATCTTCAATGGTGACGATCCCCTTTTTTTTGAGCAGTTCCGCAAGTCGGGGACCAACTCCCTTAATATACTGAATGGGAGTTGAAAGAATATTCACCTTTTCTTCGATTGCCGACGATACGTCTTCTTCTCCAGAGGAAGAGTGTTATGTCAATTTCAATGTGACTGATGAGGCGTAATGCCTCTTCTATTCTCTTTAGTTTAGTGCTCCATCAAGCAAAGCAAAATCACAAAAGCATCTCTTAACTCCTGAAATAAATTTTGGTTGACCATCGGTTACGTTAAAAGGAATTGCTTTATCAATGAGATGAGACAGGGTTTTTTCTAGGTCTTTAACGGCGTCGATTTTTTTGGTTCGGGAAATAAAAAGAAGGGGACTTTTGATAGAATTGATAATGTTAGAAAGCTGATCCATGGCGCGCTCGTCACGTTATCTTTTTTTTACGGTTCGAACCGTGTCAGATAAAAAATCTGGTTCAGTTAATAAGGAATTTCTTTATAAATGCCGATTATGGTTTCACCGGCCTTAACCCACTGCCCTTCTTTTATTTTTAGCGCTGACCTCTCATGGGAAGGTATAAATCGACCCGTGATCCGAATTTTATCATGCTCATACGTTCTCCTTTAATCACCGAATCACCTTTTTGCTTCCACACCACGATTCTCCGGGCAATAAGGCCGGCAATAAGCTTTGCTAAAATTTTAACCTCCCCTTTCCCTTCCATCTCTCCGCGTATACCGATTAAGACTTGCTCATTGTCTAAGGAGGCTTTTTCTTTAAAAGCGGAAATAAATTTTCCCGGATTATAGTGGTAATATTCAATCGCACCGGAAATCGGAGCGCGATTTACATGAACACTAAAGATGTTCATAAAAATACTTACCCGGATACATTCTTGTTTTAAGAAAATATCTTCTTTCATTGTTTTAATAGCGATGATTTTCCCATCTGCCGGAGAAACAATGACATTTGGGGCTTGGAATATTTTCCTTTCCGGGTCACGAAAAAAATAGCAAACCTCGATGAAGAGAAGCCATACAACAAAAGCAAGAATCACCAAAGCTGGTCTCTTAAAAGCATAAAAGCTTATTGCAAGACACAGAGCAAGTAAGCATGCAATATACGGTAGCCCTTCGGAGCAAAAAAATAATATTTTTTTATGCATGAAAATGTGCCCTAAAGAAAATCCAACGCTTTTTCAATGGAATCAACCCCAATACATTCGAGGTTAGAATCGCTTGATAACTGACTTACATTGTTTTTCGGCATCAAACATCGGGAAAAACCCATTTTTGATGCTTCTTTAACTCGCCGTTCCGCCTGACTAATGGCTCTCACCTCTCCCGTAAGCCCCACCTCGCCAAAAACTACCATCCGGGGATCAAGCGGCCGGTTACGAAAACTCGATGCCAAGGCCATAATAATGCCGAGATCAACCGCAGGTTCATCAACCCTGATCCCTCCCGCCACATTAACAAATATATCCTGGTTGAGAAAACTTAAATCCGCTTTTTTCTCCAAAACTGCCACGAGTAAGGACACCCGGTTATAGTCAACCCCAAGAGAGGTCCTCCGAGGAACGCCAAAATTAGTATAACTCACTAAGGCTTGAAGCTCGATCAGAAGCGGTCTTGAACCTTCAATGCACGCAATCACCACTGATCCGGACACATTTACCGGCCGTTCCGCTAAAAAAAACTCTGACGGGCTTAGGATTTCTTCCAAGCCGCTATCTTTCATCTCAAATACTCCAATTTCATTGGTTGAGCCGAAACGGTTCTTGACCGAACGTAAAATCCGGTAGGGATGTCCACGATCTCCTTCAAAATAGAGCACAGTGTCCACCATATGTTCTAAAACCCGTGGCCCGGCAATCGCCCCTTCCTTGGTAACGTGGCCAACGAGAAAAATCGGGATGCCGGTTTTTTTAGCTAAAAAAATTAATCTCCCTGATGACTCGCGAACCTGACTTACCGTCCCGGGTGCTGATTGGAGATCGGTCATAAATATGGTTTGAATGGAATCAATAACCACTGCCATGGGCTTCACGTCCATAATCCCTTTTATGATGGTTTCCAAGGAATTTTCCGCATGCACAAATAAATTTAAACTCGAGACCCCAAGCCGTTCCGCCCGCATTTTGGTTTGCCGTATAGATTCTTCTCCCGAAACATAGAGAACCTTTTTCCCATTAGCTGAAAGTTTATTAAGTGCCTGGAGAAGTAAGGTTGATTTCCCAATCCCAGGATCTCCTCCAATAAGGATAACTGATCCTGGAACAATGCCTCCCCCCAATACCCGGTCAAACTCCCCGATAGTGGTAAGGAGTCTTTCCTCCTGACCAAGCTCGATTTGGTTTAATGTTTGGGGTGATGATTTTTCATAAGGGAGCTCAAGTGATGAATAAGGAGTGTCCGGGGGTGAGATTACCTCTTCCACCAAAGTATTCCACCCTCCACACTCAGGACACCTCCCGAGCCACTTGAAACTTTGATAACCGCAGGACTGGCAGGAAAAGATGGTTTTAACTTTAGCCATGAGCGCGATTTTTATCCCATCACAAGGTTTTTACGAGATTTCACCTGTTGATAATCTATGATGTCTATCATTGCCTTTCCACCCTTTGTTTCAATAAGGGCTACCGTAGGGACGCCATCACCTTTGGGCAAGGAGTGAGATCCAGGATTTAAAAACACTACCTTGTTTTTTTGTTCAAGACGAGTGATATGCGTATGTCCGGAAATTGCAACCCCATAATTCCAATGTAAAGCCAACCTCAATACCTCTTCATCACTCAGTAAATGACCGTGGTGGAGCAAAATTTTTAGCCCATCAAATTGACACAATGCATAGGGAGATTGGATCGGAATATCTACCACTACTTGATCCACCTCAGAATCACAATTGCCTTTGCACATGACAAGAGGTTTCTTAAGCTCATTTATTGCCTGGGCCAAGTTAATAGTATCATAACCTTCGGGTTGAGGATTGCGGATACCATGATAAAAAATATCTCCGGCATGCAGGATAAGGTCAACATCGAAAAACACTCCGTTGATAATTTCTCTCCAGCTCTTAAGCCCGCCATGGGTATCACTCATTACGCCGATGCGCATTTCTTCTCCTTCTTCGATTACGGTAGACTTCCAAACCGAAAAATAACCCCAGAAAAACTATCATAAAATAAAGATCATTAATCAGGATAAAAAGTAACTCATGAGGTCCTTCGGAAAACCAATCGGCAATAGGGTGAAAAGGAAAGTTAAAAAAAATTTTAAAAAAGGCCAGAATAACGCGACCCCGATTCCATTTTGAGGATAGTTATCGAAAGACAAATAATCCAAAAAAATATGGATGCTTATTAAAGAGATGGTCAAAATAAAAAGGGGAAGAAATTTTTTTTAATTAGTTTTGCGACAATGCCACTAACAATACCAACTATCAAAGGGAAAAAAAGGGAATGGGTGAGCAAACGATGTCCTGCCTTTAGATTTCCAGCAAACATCCCCATAAAATAGTCAAAGTCGGGTAGACATGAGAGAAAGACAATAAAAGATCCAGGCATAAACCTTATTTTTGAAAACGTGCTTTTGGGTTTCAGGATAAAAAAGAAATCCACAGAACGAATGGGCTAAAGGAGTAGGCATGCGCTTAATTCAAAGTTAATCCAACCAATAATTGGGAGCCTCTTTGGTAATAATAACATTATGGACGTGGCTTTCCTGAAGCCCTGACGGGGTAATTTGAATAAATTTTCCCTTGGTCCTGAGTTCCTCAAGGTTTTTGCATCCCACATATCCCATCCCTGCTTTTAACCCCCCGATCAGTTGATAAATACTCAAAGAGATAGGACCGCGGTAAGGTACCCTTCCCTCAATCCCTTCAGGAACCAGTTTGCTCAAACTTTCCACCTCTTCTTGAAAATAGCGGTCTTTACTCCCCTTTTTCATGGCTTCAAGGGAGCCCATGCCTCGGTAGACTTTATAACTCCTCCCTTGAAAAAGAATTGTTTCGCC
Source organism: uncultured delta proteobacterium (assembly GCA_963736755.1). GTDB lineage: Bacteria > Desulfobacterota > WTBG01 > JAGOGO01 > JAGOGO01. Next base: position 17,486 of record CAVTQE010000019.1, read on the forward strand.
AGGGCTTTCATCAGTTCCCGCAAAAATAGAACCAATCATTACTGAATGTGCTCCTGCTGCTAAAGCTTTGGTTATATCTCCAGAGTACTTTATTCCCCCATCCGCGATAATAGGAATATCATATTTTTTCGCTTTGGTTGCGCATTCCAAAATAGCGCTTATTTGGGGGACCCCGACTCCAGCAACTATCCGGGTAGTACAAATCGATCCCGGCCCCATACCGATTTTTACCGCATCTGCTCCCGCTTTTATCAGACACTCGGTTGCTTCGCTGGTAGCAACATTCCCGGCAATGAGGTTACATTCCGGAAAATTCTTTTTAGTATTTTTTACTGCTTCAATTACATCTTTGGAGTGTCCGTGAGCTGTATCAATCGCCAAAACATCTACCCCAGCCTTCAAAAGTGTCTCGGTCCTCAGCTCCCGGTCTGCACCAACCCCAATAGCAGCCCCTACCATTAAACGTCCTAAATAATCTTTGGCAGCCAAAGGGTACCTTTTTATCTTTTCTATGTCCTTAACGGTAATAAGACCTTTTAAGTTGTTTTCTTTATCCACTACCAGAAGTTTTTCGATCCGATGTTTATGGAGAATCTTTTTTGATTCTTCTAAAGTGATCCCCTCAAGAGCAGTGATCAGATTTTTTGACGTCATTATTTGGGAGATTTTCTGCTTTAGATTGGTCTCAAACCGAACATCGCGATGAGTCAATATTCCAACCAATTTTCCATTTTTTGTAATCGGCACACCTGAAATTTTATACCGTCCCATCACTTCTAAAGCTTCATAGAGTTTCTGGTCAGGATCCATGGTAATCGGGTCGATGATCATTCCGCTCTCGGATTTCTTGACTTTCTCTACCTCAATAGCTTGGTCTTCGACTGACAAATTTTTGTGGATAATGCCTACCCCTCCCTCTCTGGCCACAGCGATCGCAGTTGCTGACTCTGTTACGGTATCCATAGCAGCGCTAAGAAGGGGAATATTAATAGAAATTTTGTTTGTTAATCGGGTAGTTACATCAATATCTTTAGGTAATACTTCTGTTTTTCCGGGAAGGAGTAAAACATCGTCAAAGGTCATGGCAAAGGAAGTAATTTTAGATGTCATAGAACCAAGTTCCTCCGCTAAAAAGTTATGCAATGATCATTAGAATTATATTAACCGTGCATACCTGTCAAGCGGTAATAATGAGAGAAGACTTTTTACTTTCTTTTTTGGAAAAAGCGGAGATTGTGGAAATAATGTTGGTTTTTGAATGGATATTTAAAATTTTATAGTCCCGTGAATATGGCTAATTCTCAAAATGAAGCGCGATGGAGTCTTCTTTTATCAATTCATATTCTTGAATTTTTTTATAAAACAGCAGTAAAACATCAATCGGCCCTTCTACCGATCCATGCGCTTTAAGGTTATAATCATGGCAGGAAGCCAAAGAGTTCCTATTCCCTCACATTCGGAATGAATTTCTTCTTTGAGGTTTGTAATCCGGAGAGGTTTTTAACTGCGAAGGTAATTCTTTAAAAATATTTTTTATCTCTTCCCCGTATTTTTTCGCAAATACTTCATAATGAAAATTAAAAGAAGCTTTTTTTATCTTTCTCACCTGTTTTAGTTTTAACTTTAATACCTCAAAAGTATTTTCTAACCCCTTTTTGACCATTTCTAAAAGCCCTTCTTCTATCACCAGATGACTGAGGCTTTCATGGAGGTGCATCCATTCTTTAAAATGCTCACTTAAGGTCTCGGTTTGTATGTTACTCTCTCGGCTAAATATCACGGTTCCAGTTCGTTTGCTTCCTTCCAATAATCCGAAAATAAAGCCCTTAATGACGGGTAAATGACCCTCAATGACTAATTCATAGAAAACTTTTTCCATTTCAACTCCCTTCCTTTTTTTAAAAAAACACAAAAGTTACTATGATAAAAAGCGGAATTAAAATCGGGATAGAGTATTTAAACATGTACCCAAAAAAGCTTGGCATAGCTACCCCGGCTTCTTCAGCTATTGATTTTACCATAAAATTAGGAGCATTCCCAATATAGGTGTTTGCACCCATAAAAACTGATCCAATGGAAATTGCTTTTAAGAAAGATATGAACTCCTGATTAACAGGGATATTTGTCCCGCAGCCAAGAAGAACCTGGTGAACCATTTGTTCAGGTATCTGGAGTTTTCCCAGGGCAGAATTAAAAAAAGTAAGGTATGTGGGGGCGTTGTCTAAGAAAGAAGAAAGCCCTCCGGACAACCAATAATAATGGTAGGGCTCTTTAACCGCATTGACTAAAAAAGCAAATGCTCCTTCACTGCCGGCCTTAAGGATAGCGAGGGCGGGAATAATCGTCATAAAAATCCCTGCAAAAAGATAGGCCACTTCCTTTATTGGCTCCCAGCTAAATTCATTCGTTTCGCGCAGGTTTTTTTTGGTAGTCAATAATGAAAGCACCCCCATCACGATCATCAAAAAATCACGAAGGAGGTTTTGTTTTGGGATCGAAATACTAAAGATAGTTATTTCCTCCCATTTTAAAATACCACTCAATAAAATCGCACCCACCACGCCCGCTAAAAAGAAAAAATTATGCCAGCCTTTTAAACCAATCGACACTTTCTCATTATTGGTAACTAAAGTTTCCTTATCTGGTTCTCGACGATAATAAAAGCTGTCAATAAAATAGAAAAGAATGAGAAGGATGCTGCTCGAAAATATCATATGGGGATAAAGGTTAAATAAGGTCCAAAAAAAAGGAACACCATGGAGAAAACCGAGAAAAAGAGGCGGGTCCCCTAAAGGAGTAAGGGAACCACCAATATTGGCCACCAAAAAAATGAAGAAACAAATTACGTGCGCTTTTTTTCTTCGGGAGGCATTGGCACGCAAAACCGGACGAATCATAATCATTGATGCTCCGGTAGTCCCAACCCATGATGCCATTACTGTACCAACCAATAAAAGAAGGGTATTTATGATAGGTCTTCCTTGTAAATTTCCCGTAAGGACAATGCCCCCGGCAATAGTAAACAATGCCCAAAGCATAATAATAAAGGGAATGTAGTCGACAATGAAGATGTCAAGAATTTTATGCATTGCGGCACTATGGTAAAAATAAAGAAAGGGGATGGCAAAAAGGAGCGCCCAAAAAGCTGCAACCTTAGGGTAATGGTGGTGCCAGAAAAGCGGCGCAACTAAGGGGAAAATAGCTATTGACAACAATATGCCGACAAACGGCAGGATTGCCCACAGAGGAAGTTTTTTGCCTAGATCATCACTGTGTTGAGCAATTTTTGTCGGGCATTGATTAGCAGTGCTGTTGTTTCATTTCCCGAGTGTGAAGAAGAACCACTCAATGACGACCCGGCCCAAGAACCTCCGATGAATAAGCCAAGAGTAAAAAATAAAACAAAAAAAGAGACTAATATTTTTTTCATTAGGTGTACCTTCTTATTAAGTTTTTTTTCTATTACCAATTTTATTATCAATTTATTTCAAAAACCACTTTCCGCATCTCGAACAGTCTCTTTAAGCACATACCCCTTTGGTTTTAGCAGGGCAAGGCCGATTTTTTTTGAGGAGAGCCAGGGGACATTTTGGTAGAGAACTGACCTTGCCCTGGTAAAGCCTTGGTTAAAAAACAAATCAATAAGCCCCGATTTTAAATACCCCAAAGTAATTATACGCTTTCTTTTAATTCCTTTAATTGACTGTAGCTGAAAACCGGACCATCGGCGCACACCTCAGCCGTGCCGATACTGCAATGTCCGCACTTTCCCAGCCCGCATTCCATCCTTCGTTCCATAGAAGTGATGATGGCATCCTCGGCAAATCCCCTTGTGACGAGATCTTGGATAACGAAATGAATCATGATCGGCGGACCGCAGACAAAAGCGGTAGTTCTTTCTGCTCAATCTCGACCTTGGGCAACAATGAGGTTACCACTCCCACATTCCCCTGCCACCCCTCATCAGGCGCGTCGACGGTTACGAGCACGGTGCTGTCCTTTTGCGCGGCCCAGGCCGTGAGATCTTCTCGAAAACAGAGCAATCCTGGCGTTCGCGCTCCATAGAGAATCGTCATCTTTCGGAAGCTGTCTCTATCAGCAAACATCTGGTTGATCAGGGGGCGAAGAGGCGCAAGCCCAATACCTCCGGCCACAAAGAGGATGTCCCTCCCCTTTACATCATCAAAAGGAAATCCATTGCCATAGGGACCTCTCAGCCCGACTAATTCGCCTTCTTTTTTGAGGTGCAGCGCGGCGGTAACTTCGCCGACATTGACCACGCTTATCTCCAGGAATCCCTTGTCCGCCGGGGAAGACGTGATGGAAATCGGGGCTTCTCCGACACCAAAGACCGTGAGTTCTATGAACTGGCCAGGACGATGGCTGAATGATTCTCGGAGTTTTTCATCTTCGAATTCCAGCGTGAAGCTTTTTATCCCGTCCGCCTCGTCTCTGGCGCTCTTGATTCTCGCAAGCTGAGGGGTATAAATATTATTATTCATCTGCTACCCTCCCTAAGACATCCACGATCTTGAGGTCAGCCTGACAGAAGTCAACACATCTTCCGCACCCGACGCATCCAATCAGCCCGCCATATGTGCTCGGCAGGTAAAGAAACTTATCGAGAATTTTTTGACGCCATCTTTCCGCCTGGTTCGGTCTGCTGTTGTGACCAGCCATTTGCGTAAAACCGCTGAGCTGGCAGCTGTCCCAATACCTCATTCTCTGCACGACTTTCCTGCTTCTTTTTAAATCCTCGATGTTGAAACAGTGACAGGTGGGACACACAAAAGAGCACGTCCCGCAAATCTTGCATTTGGTTACCTGCTCATCCCAGAGGGGACTACTAAAGGCATCGGGTAATTTCGCCTTTAACTTTTCAACATCAAGCGAACTGGCAAAACTGCGTTTGCTTTCCTGTTCCAGCGCCTTAGCCTTTTCTTCCTGTTCATTGCTCGCGTCACTGAAAAACGCGCTGTGCTCTTCTACTAATTTTTTCCCTGCCTCGCTGCCGATTTCCACCAGGAATTCATCCCCCAGGTCAGTGAAACCGAGATCGAATCCCTCATGGGCAAAAGGCCCGGCGTTCACCGAGTTACAGAAACAGGTTTTGCCTGCTTCATTACAATTAAGGGCAAAAAGAAGAGTGTTCATTCTCCTCGCCTGGTAGTAAGGATCAACCGGGTCGGAAAGAAAAATTGCGTCCAGCACCTTGATCGCGTTGAGGTCACAGGGCCTGATACCCCAGATTATCCTTTTCGTTTCATCCACGTGCTCTTTGATGAAAATTGTTTCGGTTTTTCCTTGCCCGGATATTTCGAAGGTAAACAACGCCTCGCTTTCCGGAAAGAAGTACCCCTTGGGGGAATAATGAGTGATGCCCTTGTAGTCTATTATCTGGTGGTGAGGGTCAGGATCTCCAAAGGTTAATTCACCACCGGATTGAAGCGGAACAACAACTTTGTACTGAGATCCAAGTTCTTCTAAAAATTTTGCTGCGTTTTCCTTGTTTAATACCCTCATGTAATATCCTCATGGCCCTATACCAATGGGAACACCAAACTGATTGCATCCCTATTAAACGAAACGCCTGCCGGAGAGGGAGTTTCTCACCATCCCTCCCCGCCGAGAGGCCGTGCATTTTCTGTTCCTCACGTGTCACCACCCGTTTTATTGTTACCCGTGCACCCCAGGGTCTAAGGTGAATGGATGCGACAAGCTCAGCATGACATTGCCGATATCGTGATTCCGGAGTTAAGGTGAAAGTCACCTTGTGCTTCATTACCGTGAGCCTGACTGATAACACTTTTCAAGAAGTTTACCGCGTGTTCCGGGCAGACGGCCAGACACATACCACAGCCGTAGCACATCTCCTCGTCTAATTCCACGCGCAGCGGGTTTTCCTCCGAGCGATCGCGCGTCGCAGATGCCGTTGCAGCAAATGCCGCACCGCGCGCACCTTCTCGCGTCTATCGTGGAGACATAATCCTCCATCTTCCAGTCAATGTCCTCTATCGGCTTAATATGTTAATACCCAGACCGATGAAATCTTCAACGCTCTTGTAACCCATCCTGGGCATATAGTCTTTTTCTAAAAAGTCAATGGTATCTTTAATTAATTTAGTGCCTCTCCAGAAAAGTCCGGAGGAGAACTGGGCAGATCTCGCCCCGAGCATCATGGCTTCCACCACATGCTCAGGTTCCACCAAACCGCCAACACCGGCAAGATCAATGCCGGGCACAAACATGGAGAGGGTGGCCAGATTTCGATAGCAAATAAACCGGTCCATCGGCCCCAGGGCAGCACAAATCATATTGTCTTCTATACCTACCCACTTTCCCTTGCCTTCATTATAGATATCCGGAGGAGAACAGGTGATCGGCGCGTTTATTCCGGTAATGAATTTGGCTCCGACTTTTTTAACTGCTTCGGCCAGTCCTACCAGCCGGGGGAAGCCGGTCTCAGGAGTCATCTTTATCCCCACGGGTATTTTAACTGCCTTTACCACAGCTTCAACCACCGGGGTTAAAAGGGCCGGAGAATCGCCCAAAAGCACACCCGCGGCCTCGCTCAACTCACCGGCAGCATAACACCCTACCGCCTCGGCAGTTGCCGCCGGCAGTGGACAGGAAACATTCATTTCGATTAAATCCGCTCCGGCATCTTCAAACTTCTTGCAATGCTTTGCCCATCCTTCTGGGTCAGCGCCAGGACCAATGAGGTTGGCGATGACCGGCACATCCGCGGGCAAGGATTTTTTCAAAAGATCAACCAGCTTCAACCCCTCTTCCAGGCGCGACATGATCCTCGCGGCATCAGTGGCTACCAGGAGTCCCTCACAGGAAAATGGCTCTCGCGCCCGAATCTGCATGAATTTATAAACCGGGGCCATTCCCTTGGGGTGCTTTAGTTCAGGGTTGATAAACGGGGTATAGACAAACCCCGCTCCGGCATCCACATATCCTTTCAGGTGGGCGCTCAGCGCCTGGGGGTCATGCTCCGGTCTTACGAGCGCATGGGATGCAACCCCTATCGGACTCCTCAACTTTTTACCAACAAAACTTACTGATAAATCAGCCATGACTTACCTCCTCTATAGTTTTATTTTTTTCTATCCATTGTGAAATTTTAAGCTTAAGCTTTTGCTTTTGCCTTCATCTCCTTTCGGAGCACCTCGGTTGTCAACCGCCGCCGTACCAAGGGCGAAAAGTTTGTCAGGATTTTGTCTTCTTCTCCTTTCGGAGAATTTCTGTTGCCTTCTCATCCACCTTGAAGGTCACCGAATTGATGATCACGCCATAGTCTTTCTTCGCGCTGGTGGCCGAGACCAGTCCATCGCGCACATCCTCCTGAACTGCGGTGATGTCCCGATCGAGCGGATCGCCGACCCCACATCCTCCCTGGGTAAAATCAATCGCCTTATCGCCCTTGCGGAGAATATAGAATTTCTTGGCGCGGGTATCCTCGGAGCTCTCCTTCTGCCCATTGGCCAGAACGAGCATCTTCTGATTCGGCATTGAAGGCATGCCTCCCTTTATGGCCGGAGCAGCATCGTAGTCATAGGGCTCAGCCGCGTAAGCGGCAAAAACCGGCTCCTTTTCCGAGTCTACCACCCAGACATTGTCCACCCCGCAACCGCCTCGCCACTGTCCCGGTCCACCTGAATCCATAGCCCATTCCCATTTTTCCCACTGGAGGGGATAAATCCCTTCCGCAACCTCGATCTCAGGATAATACAAGGTGCCGCTGCAGATCTGAGGCCCATTGGTTGGCCAGCCGTCAGTTCCCCAGATCGCGCCTGCTCCGCTGGCGCACGCCAGAAAGTCAGGCGATCCGTAACCTTCCTGCCTTCGCTCATCCATGCCGCTGAACACCCAGTAGTTAATCGAACCCCAACCACCCGGAATCGCTTCGGGTTTCGCCTTGGCCAGCGCGTCCCACACAACTTCAATGATCTGTTTTGCAATAAAATTAGTGCAGTTCCCGTGCGTCATGGGATAAACCGCATGGGTGATGGTGCCGGGTTTGGTTTTGATATGAATCGGCCGGTAACACCCGCCGCAGCGATATTCGATTTTCTTTCCAATGGAATTCATGATTGCCTGATAGGTGGCGCTGGTGGTATTGGCGATCGGGCTGTTGACATATTCGCTCACCATCGGGCCTGAAGCCGAGAAATCAACGGTCATGTCAGACCCCTCGATCGTGATGTCGCAGATCACCGGGGAAGCGCCTTCACGACGGCCGCAGACCTCCCCACGATACGTCCCGTGAGGAAACTTTGTGATTTCCTCCCTCATCATGTACTCGCCGTAGTTGAGAAGATCCTCAATAAACCCTTTGAACGCTTCTTTGCCGTACTGAGCGACGAGCGCATTGATCCTTTTCTCACCCACCTTGGCCGCCCCGATCATGGACAACAAATCGCCGCGCTGGGTGTCAGGAATGCGGACATTGGTCATGATGAGGTTAAACACATCCTTGATTTCTTTTCCCTGGCTGAAGATGCGAAGCGGGGGAATCCTCAGTCCCTCCGCGTACACGTCAATCGCGTTGGGGTTATACCCTCCGGGAACACCGCCGCCGGTATCCTGCTGATGGGCTTTATTCGCCACCCAGAACATGTGCTCACCCTGGACAAAAACCGGGTACACAATCGTCCAGTCCGCCATTTGGTTTCCGGCATCTAACGTATAGGGGTCGTTAACCAGAAAAACGTCTCCCTCATGAATATCGTTTGCAAAATACTTCGAAATCGCTCTGGTGGCAAAAGGGGTAGCACCCACCAGAACAGGAATGTACTCTGCTAAGGCAACGATCTCGCAATCCAAATTCAGTATGGCATTGGTAAAATCGTGGGCAGAATAATAGATTGGAGCACGGGCCGTCCTTTCCATGTTGAGTCCCATCTCCCGGGCAATGGTGAAGATTCCTGATAACAACACCGAAAAATCGGCCGGACTGGTTTTTAACTTTAGTTTCATTTCTTTGCTCATATTGTTCCTCCTCTAGGAATTCTAATCACGCTAATGTAATCAGGAAGTCTCCGTACTCATTAACTTCCACAAGGCTCCCTGGGGGAGCTATGATCGTGGTCGTATACTGCTCAATGATACAGGGACCGCTGGCACTATTACCGACCTGCATATTGTCGCCATCATAGATCTTGGTAGCCACAAACCCATTGGCTTCCTCAAAGAACACTTCTCGTTCCCCTTTAATATGCTTCTGGGATTCCTTCGTTACAAACGGCAGCGGTTTCCGTGACGGCGTGACCACCGTGCCATAGGCGGCGAGTCTTAAGTTAATCATTTCAGTTTCAACCGAATCACGGTAGGCATATAAGTCTTCATGCATGTCATTAAACCGTGCCACCATCGCCTCAATATCAGCTTTAGTCAATTTCCCCCTGTCTGTGGTAAGGGGAACTTCCACTTCATGAAATTGACCTTTATAACGCATATCGATCGAGCGTTTAAAGTACCGGTCCTTGGAAACAATCCCTTCCATCTCCAGGTATTTGTTCCCCAGGGTTTCCATTTCAGCAAAAAGCGTGGCTACGGAATCAAGATCAGCGGTGTTGGTGCGGGTTATGACTGAGCGCACAAAATCGTGGCGGAGATCCGCGATAACGCTTCCCAGCGCGCAGAAAATCGAAGAGCCCCGGTTAACAAGAATTTTTTTAATGTCCAGCGCCTGGGCTAAACTGGCGGCATGCACCGGGCCTGCGCCGCCGGCAGCGACCATAACGTATTTTCGGGGATCTTCACCCCGCTGCACGGACACCACGGAGATCCCGTCCACCATGTTCGCATCAACAACTTTCCTCATGGCGCGCGCTGCTTCCCACACCTCCAGGCCCAGAGGTTGGGCAATCTTTTCTTTAATGGCGTTAACCGCAAGGTTTTGTTTTAGTTTAATCTCGCCCCCCAGATAATATTCCGGGTTCAGGTATCCCAGCACAAGATCAGCGTCCGTGCTCGTAGGCACTTTCCCTCCTTTATCATAACATGCTGGTCCCGGATCTGCCCCGGCGCTGGCTGGTCCCATATGGAGGGCGCCAAATTTATCCACCCACCCGATACTGCCGCCACCCGCGCCGATAGTATGAATATCAATAAGCGGCAACCGCATATGGTAAAGACCACCAACCGCGCTGTCTAACCGCATCCATGGTCTTCCGTCTTTTATTAAACAAACATCCAGGCTCGTCCCCCCCATGTCCATGGTGATAACATTGTTCATGCCTAACGGCCCAGCCAGGTAAGCCGCGGCAGCGGGCGCGCAGGCCGGACCGGAGAGCACGGTTCGCACCGCCTGCTCAATCGCGACTTTGGGAGAAATGACACCTGCATTTGATTGCGTGATTAAAAGCTGACCTTTAAACCCACACTCTGAGAGCGTTTCGACCAGGTGCCGAATGTATCTTGATAGATTTGGCCCTACATAAGCGCTGATGACGGTAGTGCTCATGCGCCAGTATTCGCGCACCTCAGGCTGAATCTCACAGGAACCACACACATACAAGTCAGGCAATTCTTCTCGTGCGATTTCCACTGCCCTCTTTTCATGAGCCGGATTTTTAAATGACCAGAGGAAACAGATCGCCACTGCTTCAGCGCCCTGGGCTTTCAAGTGCTTGCACGCAGCTCGAACGTCCTGTTCATTCAGGGGGGTAATCACGTCCCCGTTCCACTTGACTCTTTCCGTGATGGGCATTCTTAAGTATCGGGGCGCGAGCGCGGGGGGAGCAGGGATCGTAAAATCATAAGGATTCTCCCTGATCCCAAATCGAATCCCCAGGGTATCGCGAAAACCCTTGGTGCATAACAGCCCGACCTTGGCTCCGGTCCAGGTCAGTACGGTATTCGTGCCCACGGTAGTTCCGTGACAAATCCGGAGCACATCAGCCAGATAGGCTTTGATGTCCTTCTTCCCATACTTTGTTGCAAGTTTCTTGAGCCCATCTATTACCGCGATCGACGGGTCGGCCGGCGTGGAAGAAGTTTTTACGATAATATAATCGCCCGTTTCATCAACACTAACGAGATCCGTAAATGTACCACCTATATCAACCCCCACGACATACTTCATTGCTTTTCTCCTCTCTAAATGTGGTCCGCGCCGCTTCCGTTCCTTGATTTTCCCCAAGAATAAGACCTTAAATCTTACTCTCCCGACCCTTCCAATGTTCGTCGCGGAGTTCGCGTTTCAGAATCTTTCCGGACGGGTTTATGGGAAGCTTCTCCCGGAATTCTATCACGCGCGGTTTTTTGTAATCAGCCATGCTTTCTTTGCAGTAATCAAGCATCTCTTGCTCGGTCACCTTCGAGCCCGGTTTTAGCACGATGATGGCCTTTACGCTCTCTCCCCAAAGCTCATTGGGGATACCGATGACCGCAGCCTGTTGAACGTCCGGGTGAGCGTAGAGCACATCCTCAATCTCCCGAGGATAGATATTAGCTCCTCCGCTTAAGATCATGTCTTTCTTGCGGTCGACGATGTAGATGAACCCTTCTTCGTCCACCCGGGCCAAGTCCCCGGAATACCAGGTGCCCTCCTCTCAGGTCTTCGGCCTCGGGCTTCTTCCAGTAAGCTTTTCCTACGGTCGGGCCGCTCGCCACCACTTCTCCGATTTGCTCGCTTCCCCGAGGAATGTCGTTCCCGTTATCATCCACCACGCGCACATTCATGCCCATCATGGCCTTGCCCACCGCGGCAATCCGCTTGGCCGTCGGGCCGTTAGGTCAACGTCTTCAAACTGGCACTGGCAGCCCCCCAGGGCGGTCTCTGAGGTTCCGTACGTGAATGTATAAACGTCACCGAAGACTTCCGTTGCCTTCTTCAACAGACCCGGAGAAATCGGGGCGGCGGAGGTA
>CAVTQE010000020.1:0-87004 GCA_963736755.1 uncultured delta proteobacterium
CCCCATATTCTCAACCTCCCTCCTTTACCAAGGTTCAGGACAGCGTCCCGGAACCATATTTATAATCCTCAAACAAAATTTACAAATAATGATCTAAAAAAATAGACCAAACCATCGTGAAACAATTCGGCCTTTTTTATTTTCTCAATATACTGTTTTTGGTGGTCTCGTCCCACGGCTAACCTTTTTTAGAGAGAAAAGATTATAGATTATAAAACACCTTATTTCTCACAAAGTCAAACTGAATAACCCTCTCCTTATTAACATAAACACCTGAACGGGACTCCTCTCACCTCGGAAAAATCTAATTGGGCTTTCATATGAAAAACTTAACATGTATTCAACTTATTGCTTTATATGCCGAAGCTGGTATAATTGGACCATTCCTAATCGTTAATGGCAAGAGCAAAATCTTTTTAATATAATTTTGTCAAAAAAATAAATAAAACTATCTCCTTGGATGTGGATTGTAGTTTTAGCCATAATCATCACGGACATCTTCTGCCGATAATTCTATGAAGATTTGAGAGGTAATCCTATGAATGCGGTTGACAAACAGCACCGTGCTATTCTACAGCGAATCGCTCAGAGGGTGATGCTCGAGAGAGGATTACTCCCTGACTTTTCTGTTGAAGCACTCGCCGAACTTGCCAGGATTCACGCTCCTGCAACAATTGACAATGAGCAGGGTCGTGACCTTAGGGATCTTCTCTGGGCTTCCATTGACAACGATGACTCCCGCGACTTGGATCAGCTTACCGTTGCCGGGGCGATGCCTGGAGGCGCAGTAAAGATACTTGTTGCCGTGGCTGACGTGGACTCGACCGTTAAGAATGGCTCAGCAATTGACGATCACGCTCGCCACAATACGACCTCTATATATACGGCTGCCACAATATTCCCGATGCTTCCCGAAGAACTTTCAACCAACTTAACCTCCCTAAACTTCAATGAGGATCGACTAGGCAATTGTCGTCGAAATGGTGATTGGCGTGGACGGTTCTCTCCAGGATGGTGATATTTACCGGGCGTGTGTCCGCAATCATGCAAAGCTCGCCTATAACAGCGTTGCCGCGTGGCTGGAAGGGAATGAAACGGTGCCTGAGGCTATCGCTGCCGTGCCGGGGCTTGATGAGAATCTACGCATGCAGGACAGGGTAGCACAAAGCATGAAGAATTTTCGCCATGTTCACGGGGCCCTTAAGTTTTGAAACCATTGAGGCGAAACCGATATTTGACGGCGATGAAATCCGTGATCTCGAAGTGGAAAAAAAGAACCGCGCAAAGGACATTATTGAGGATTTCATGATAGCGGCAAACGGCGTGACCGCCCGGTATCTCTCGTCAAAAAAAATCCCTTCCCTCCGCCGTGTGGTCCGCACTCCAAAACGATGGGAACGGATTGTCGAGATTGCCGGGGAACACGGGTTCAGGCTTCCTGCCAAGCCGGATTCAAGAGTGCTGGAGGATTTCCTGATGAAGGAGAAAACAGCTGATCCGCTGAGATTCCCCGACCTCTCCCTCTCCATTATCAAACTTATGGGACCTGGTGAATACGTTGCCGATCTTCCCGAGAGACACTACCCCCGCAGGACACTTTGGTCTCGCGGTCAAAGACTATACCCATTCCACCGCCCCTAACCGCCGATACCCGGATCTCATCACGCAGCGGCTTCTGAAGGCTGCGATGACCCAACATCCCGCACCCTATGACAAAGACGATCTGGAGGCGCTCGGTAAACACTGCACCGAGGGAGAGGATGCAGCCAAAAAGGTCGAACGGCAGATCGGAAAGTCCGCAGCGGCACTGCTGATAGAGTCAAGAATCGGGGAACGGTTCGATGCCATCGTCACTGGTGCAGCACCCAAAGGCACGTGGGTCCGTCTTTTTCATCCTCCCATTGAAGGGAAACTGGTGCAAGGTTTCAAAGGTATCGACGTGGGCCACAGAATTCGCGTGCAACTGATTCACACAGACGTGGAGGAGGGATTCATCGACTTTAAGAGAGTTGACTGACCAATTCATTGCCTCAGGACTGCTTCCAAGCGTAGGCGGAGGATCGGGAAAGATGAGCACCAGGAGTAATATAACGTGATAACTGTATCCAACACTACCGTAAGGAAGAAGATGAGATTTAATTCAAAATGAATTGGAATGTTTTCATGCATCAATCGAGGAGAAACGAACAATGAGCACAGCGACCGGGGCTATTCTTCATCCGACGGAGTTAGATCAACTGTCGATCAACACGATCCGATTAATGTCTGTGGACGCCGTCCAAAAGGCCAATAGCGGCCATCCGGGTCTGCCGCTGGGACGCGGCGCCCATGGCCTATGTGTTGTGGACACGGTTTCTCAAACATAATCCAGCCAATCCGCAGTGGTTCAATCGGGACCGATTCGTCCTGTCGGCTGGCCATGGTTCGATGTTGCTCTACAGTTTGCTGTATCTGATGGGCTACAATTTGCCGCTGGAACAAATCAAACGGTTTCGTCAATGGGGTAGCATCACGCCCGGCCATCCCGAGCGCCGTTTGACGCCTGGTGTGGAAACAACCACAGGCCCCCTCGGTCAGGGATTTGGCAACGGCGTGGGCATGGCGATTGCCGAAAGGTATCTTGCCGCCCGCTACAATCGGCCAGGGTTTGAGATTATCAATCATTTCACTTACGGACTTGTCAGCGACGGTGATCTTATGGAGGGCGTGGCAGCAGAAGCAGCCTCGCTCGCGGGTCACTTAAAACTCGGGAAGCTGATTTATCTCTACGATAACAACCACATCACGCTCGCCGGCTCAACCCAGCTCACCTTCACCGAAGACCGCGCCCAACGGTTCGCGGCGTATGGCTGGCAAACACAATCCATCGAGGATGGTAATGACCTGGATGCTATTGATCGCGCTATTCGCATTGCTCGCCAGGAACAGGAACGTCCCTCGATGATTCTGGTACAAACGCATATTGGTTACGGTTCACCCAATAAACAGGACACCTTCGCCGCACACGGTTCGCCCCTGGGCGAGGATGAGGTCAAACTGACGAAACAGAATTTGGGTTGGCCCATCGAGCCGCCATTTCATGTGCCGCAGGGAAGCCGAGCAGCATTTCCGCCGGAGCACCGACTGTGGCCGGCAAGCAGAAACGGAATGGAACACGAACTTTGCTGCGTATGAAAAGCAATATCCGGAACTCGCCTGCGAACTCCGCCAGCTTATCAACGGAGAACTACCCAGAGACTGGGATCTGAACATTCCCCAATTTCCAGCGGACGCCAGGGGCATGGCTACCCGCGTCGCCTCGGAAAAAGTGATGGAAGCGATCAGCCCGAAACTGCCGGGCTTAATCGGCGGCTCGGCTGATTTAAATCCGTCCACGCTCACCGAACTGAAAGATGCGGGCAATTTTGAGAACACCGCAATGGCGGTCGGAGATCTGCAAGGTTCAGCAGGCGGGGGCTGGAGTTACACGGGCCGCAATCTGCAGTTTGGGGTTCGTGAACACGGAATGGGCGCGATCTTGAACGGGCTGGCCACGCACGGTGGCACCATCCCGTTCGGCGCAACGTTTCTGACTTTCTCCGACTACATGCGTCCGTCGATCCGGCTCGCAGCGTTGATGGAGGTGCAGGTGGTTTATGTTTTCACGCACGACAGCATTGGATTAGGCGAAGATGGTCCGACCCATCAACCCGTGGAGCACATCGCCAGTCTGCGGGCCATTCCGCGGCTGATGGTGATCCGTCCTGCTGACGCCAACGAGACCGCCGTGGCGTGGCGCGTCGCGATCGAAACGCGGAACCGGCCAGTGGCCCTTGTCCTGACCCGGCAAAGCGTGCCGACTCTCGACCGAAAGCATTTTTCCTCGGCGGAAGGCCTGCGCCACGGGGCGTACGTTCTGGCCGATGCGCCGCAGGAAAAACCGCAATTGATCTTGATCGCCAGCGGATCGGAGGTCGGTCTGGTTGTGGCAGCGCGAGAAACATTGCAGGAACTGAAAATCCCGGTGCGCCTCGTTTCGATGCCGAGTTGGGAATTATTCGAGGCACAATCCCACGAATATCGCGACTCCGTGCTGCCACCGTCGATCCGTGCCCGGCTCGCGGTCGAGGCAGGCGTAACCCAGGGGTGGCATCGCTACGTTGGAGATCGGGGGGACATGATCGGCATGGATCGCTTTGGCGCTTCAGCTCCCGGGCCGGTGTTGATGCGCAAGTACGGATTCACTGTGGAGAACATTTGCCAAAGAGCGTTGGCTCTGTTGGAAGGGAATAACAATGGCTGACCCCCGGACACTGGTGTCAAAGACGCCATACCCCGGGGAGAGAAACTCACCCTTGAGATCGCCAATGCGGAACTGGATGAAGAGTATGTTCGTTCCCGTGCCGGGATGATTCCTAATGCTTATATTGTGCTTTTGATAACTTTCAACCGGAAATAAACGAAATCGGCAGTAGCTGCAACATCGGTTTTGTCGGGCAGAACAGTTGCAATTCTAATTTTTCCTCGTACTCGATTTCTTACTGTACCCGTCAGGTTTTTAAGGCAAATGATTTTAAACACTAATTAAAAATCTTGGCGATTGTCAAATAAGTGCGGATTTAACCCCGCCCTCTTTTCTTGCCCATTGAAAAACAGCGGTTAAAGTTTATTGTCTGTTACTGAGATTGAAACTTTTGTCATTTTTATACTGCTTTAGCCTACTGCAAAATTGTATACTTTTTTTGTATAGTAGAGAGACTAAAACAGACCAAAACAAACCAAAAGTGCTTACTCCCGGAAGCTCATTTTTCCAAACAAACTTAACCAGTTAAAAACAAACTTAAAAACATAAAGGTCGCTAATTTGTAACTACCGTTTCTTCGGTCGCCCGCTGTTTAGCGTGATCCGTAGCGAGCAACATGTACATCGCAGGCACCACGAACAGGGTAAACAGTGTGCCGATCGCGATGCCGGTCATGATTACCAGACCCATGTTGAAGCGGCCTGCTGCGCCGGCGCCCGTTGCGGTCACCAGCGGCACTACGCCTACGACCATCGCCGCTGTCGTCATCAGGATCGGCCGCAAACGGATACCGGCGGCCATCTCTACCGCTTCGCGCTTGCTCTTACCCTCGCGCTGCAGGTCGTTGGCGAACTGTACGATCAGGATGCCATGCTTGCTGATAAGGCCGATCAACGTCACCAGTCCGACTTCGGTGTAAATGTTCAAGCTTGCTCCGCCCACTCCTATACTGATGAAGATCATTGCCCCACAGATTGACATCGGTACGCTCACGAGCACGATGAAGGGGTCGCGGAAACTTTCGAACAACGCAGCCAGCGCAAGAAAAATGATAATCAGGGCAAAAAAGAATGTTATCAGCAGGGCGCTTGACTCTTGCACGAGCTGCCGCGACTGGCCACCGTAATCGATGCTGTAACCCTGGGGCAACACTTTCTCGGACAAAGCTTTGAGTTTGTCTAATGCCTGGCCGAGGGTAATGCCGGTAGCCGGTACTGCCGAGATTATTGCCGAATTGAGCTGTTGAAAATGGTTGAGCGACTCCGGCACGACGATTGTCTTGAGATGCGTAATGGTGGAAATGGGTATCGAAGCGCCGCTCGCGGTATTAATATAATAATTTTGCAGCTGCTCTGCGTTGAGCCGATCACTCCGCATCACCTGGGGAATAACCTTGTATGAGCGGCCGGCGAGGCTGAAATAATTTACATACCCGCCGCCCAGCATCCAGCCCAATGCGTCGCCTATGTCACGCATCTTTAGGCCTAACTGTGCCGCCTTGTCACGGTCAATCTCCACGGTGGTCTGCGGTTTATCGATCTTGAGATCAGAGTCCACGTAGGCGAACATACCGCTCGCTCGTGCCTCATCCATCAACGCCTGGGAAACTCTGTCGAGCCGTTCATAGGATTCGGTCGTACCGATCACGAACTGCACCGGTAACCCGCGGCCACCACCGGGCAACGGCGGTCTTAAAAATGCTACTGCACGTACCCCCGAAAGCTCACCGAGACGGTTCTGAATGTCCGGCTGCAATTCCATCGAGGTACGCGTACGTTCGTTCCACGGCTTCATAACCATGCCCGCGAGGCCCGAATTGAGTCCGCTGATCCCATCGAGTTGAAAGATATGGTCTGTCTCCGGGTAACCGGCAACGATTTTGTAAACTTCCTTCGAATAGAGTTGGGTTTGTTCCAGGGTTGCATCGGGTGCTCCCGTGATCAACGAGATAATGATCCCCATATCTTCCTGAGGTGCGAGTTCGCTTGTCGAAGTCGCGAACAGGAAATAGTTGCTACCGAGGATAATCAGGGCGAATACCCCCGTCACCAGCAGATAGTTAAGGGCGCCTCCCAGTGCTTTCTCGTATGCCTGGCGCAGTCGCCTAAACTGGCGGTCGATAAAATCCATGAAGGGGTGGCGACTATGATTGTTGTCTGCAGGTCTGAGAAGGCGTGAACACATCATCGGTGAAAGTGTGAGTGCAATGATCGCCGACACGCCTACGGTTCCGGCGAGGGTGTAGGCAAACTCGGTAAAGAGTGCTCCGGTGAGGCCACCCATGAAGCCGATCGGCACATACACGGCGATCAGCACCACCGAAATCGCGATAATCGGCCCGGCAAGTTCCCGGGTGCCCTGAATCGTCGCCTGCAGGGGCGGTATACCGTTTTCTATATGACGGTGCGCGTTTTCCACCACGATGATCGCATCGTCAACAACGAGACCGATGGCGAGCACCAGTGACAATAGCGTCAACAGGTTGATGGTGTAGCCGAGCACCAGCATGATAAAGAAAGCACCAATCAGTGACAACGGTATCGCAATCGTCGGGATAATCACCGATCGCACTGAGGCGAGGAACAAAAAGATCACTACGGTCACAATCACCAAAGCCTTTACCAATGTACTGATCACCTCATCAATTGAGCTGTTCACGTACTTGGTAGCATCGTAAACAATGCGACCGCTGAGGCCTTCGGGTAACTGCCGTGCGATCGACGGAAATACCTTGTGAACGTTTTTGATCACCGTGAGCAGGTTCGCATTCGGCGTCACCTGAATGCCAATAAACACAGCGCTTTTACCGTCGAAGAAAACCTCGGTATCGTAATCTTCGGCGCCGAGCGTTACGTTGGCGATATCGGCCAGGCGGACAATTGCCCCGTTGAGCGATTTGATCACCAGGTTACGGAACTCATCGACTGAGTGCAGCCCCGTAGCTGCGGTCAGTTCAACGGTCACCATCTGCCCTTTGGTGCGCCCTACCGCTGAGAGAAAGTCGTTGTCGGCGAGTGCGTTGCTCACGTCCGTTCCGGTCACACCGTAAGCAGCCATTTTCTTGGGATCGAGCCACGCCCGCAGCGCGAACTGCTTTCCACCGAGGATCTCGGCCGTTTGTACCCCGTCAACTGCCTGCAGTTTCGGCTGCACCACGCGTATCAGATAGTCGGTGATCTTGTTTGCCGGTAGCACCTTGCTATAGAACCCGATATACATCGAATCGATGGTCTCGCCGATAGCCACGTTGATCACCGGCTGCTGTGACTCCTTCGGCAGCTGGTTGAGCACCGCATTGACCTTGGTATTGATTTCGGTCAGCGCCTTATTTGGATCGTAGTTTAGACGCAGGTTCGCCTCGATTGAACTCCGACCCTGCGTGCTCGATGAGGTAAGATAGTCGATGCCATTGGCCTGGGCAATTGAGTTTTCCAGAGGGGTGGTAATGAATCCAGAGACCAGAGACGGATCGGCACCGTAATAAACGGTCGCGACACTCACCACCGCATTTTGCGTTTCCGGATACTCCCGCACCGGTAGCAGTTCGAAAGATCGTAATCCCAGTACCAGAATCAGCAAGCTAACCACGGTAGCAAGTACCGGCCGGCGAATAAAAATATCGGTGAAGTGCATCTGAGCGCCTTTCTCGTTACCGTTCCGGGGGTTTAGGGGCCGCCTCGTTGCTGGGTCGGACCTGGTTGTTAATGATTACTCTGCTGCCGTTTTTGAGCTTAAGCTGGCCGCTCGTAATCACTATTTCGCCTTCCTTGATCCCCTTGAGGATAGCTATCTGATCCCCACGTGTTGGGCCGACAGTTACAAAGGTCTGTCTGGCGGTCAGAATTGATTTGCCATCCGGGCCCTTTTGCATCCTCCTCAACAATGAACACGGTCTCACCATAAGAGTTGAAGGTCACAGCAGTCTGGGGGACCGTCAGATAGCGCTGCACTGAGCCAGCCCTTACCTCTACCGTCGCATACATCCCCGGCAGCAATTCGTGTTTAAAATTGGTGATAATCGCTTCGATCTGGACGTTGCGCGTATCGGGATCCACTTTCGGGTTGATAGTGGTTATCTTGCCGTTGAATGTATGACCAACGTAAGTGTCGGTAGTGGCAATGACCGTTTGTCCGAGGAAAAATCCTCGAGAGCTCCTGCTGGGGCAGGTAAAAATCGAGGTAGATCGAATCAAGCGATTGCAGAGTGACAATCTTGTCACCGGGATTCACGTATTGACCGGGATTGACAGTGCTGATCCCCAGGCGCCCGGCAAAAGGCGCACAAATGGTCTTTTTGGCGACCACCGCCGCCTGTTGTGCAACCTGGGCACGTTTGACCTTGAGATCGGCAGCGTCAGCGTCAAGGGTGGCCTGACTTATCGCTTGCGCGGCGAACTGTTTTTTGTCTCGCTCATAGACGGTTTGTGATAATTCTGCCGCAGCTTCAAGGGAGTGCAACTGGGCAATATCAGAATCGGCGTTCAGCTGTATGAGAAGTTGACCTGTCTTAACCTCGTCTCCAGAGTTGAAATGCACGGTTCGCACTAGTCCGGAGATTTCGCTGGTCACGTCAACTCCGCGAACAGCGCGTAGACTGCCCACCGCCTTGAGTTCCGGCTGCCAGGAATGAAATTCGGCTTTAATTGTGCTCACCGTCACCGGCGGCTCGACAGAGGCCGTTAATTTCTTCAGCGTCTGCGACTTAAATGCCTTATAGCCGAAAATACCGCCAAACAACAGGCCGACTGCCACCAGCATGATCACCATGCGCTTGGTCATAAGTGATTTCTCCCTTTAAGGTTGAGGGCTATATAGATTACTCCTTGTTTCTCGGTGCCGTGATGTCATCCTGCGGACGGCGGTTCCACCACCCGCCACCGAGGGCCTGAAACAGCGCCGCCGTATCGGCGAAAGCGCGCTGCCTGCGCCTGAACCAGACTGATCCGCGCTTGCTGGTACTGGCGTTCAGCGTTGAGCAGGGAGAGATAACTCACTGCGCCCAGCTGGAATTGTTTCTGCGTGAGGTCAAGTGTATCGCTCGCTGCACCTTCGGCGACCGCCTGTGCTTCGAGACCACGCGCATCCGCCTCCAGGGCGCGGAGCACATCGGCCACGTTTTGGAACGCCTGCAAAACTGTCTCGCGATATTGCGCAGATGCCTGTTCGTATAATGCGATGGCAGCACGCCGCTTGGCTGAAAGCTCCCCGCCACGGAATATATGCTGCAGTAACCCCGCACCAACATTCCAAATAGGCGGACCGTTATTGAACAAAGCGCCGATCGTAATGGCTTCCGACCCATAACTGCCGGTCAGCGTGATTTGTGGGTAGAGGTTCGCTGTTGCCACACCCACCTGAGCGCACGCTGCATGCCACAGGGCTTCCGAAGCCGCGATATCTGGGCGCTGGCGAACCAGGGACGAGGGCAGGCTCACGGGCAGCTCCTGCGGCAACTGTAAACTGTCGAGCTCGAACTCGGGCAAGACCGCTTCGCTCGGCAGCATGCCAGCAAGCACCGCCAACTGATGACGAGTCTGTGAAAGGTTCCTTTCCAGTGGCGGTAATGTTGCCCGAGTCTGCGCAACTTGCGTACGCTGGGCAAGTACGTCGGAACGCGATACTCCCCCAAGCTGGAACTGACATTCGACCACATCGAGCTGTTTTTCTTGCACGGTCAGAATTTCGCGAGTCGCCCGGATTTGTGAGCGCAGTGAGGCCTCGTTTATTGTCGCGGTGACTATGTTGGACGTGAGCGTGAGATACGAACCTTCAAGCTGGAATCTCTGGTAGTCGACTTGGGATTGTAACGCCTCTAACTCGCGACGTCCGCCACCGAAAATATCCAGTAAGTACGAGACACTCACCGAAGCATGGTAAAGGTTAAACGTTGTGCCTGTGGTGGCCGCCTGGCCCAAGACGGCACCCGTAAATTTTTCACGCTCGGCAGAATAGTTTGCATCAACCTTTGGAAAAAAAACGACGCCGACTTGTGCGCGCAGATTCTCCTGTGCCTGGCGCAGCGTCGCCTGCGCTGCTGCGAGCGTCGGGCTGTCCGCCAGCGCCAAATGAATCAATTGGTCCAGCGCCTCGGAATGAAACAGTGTCCACCACTGAGCAGAAATGTCCTGCCCGGAAACAAAGCACTGCGCCGCGCCGCCAATCCCCGGTGCGGCGGCTGTTTTTTCTGGCAGTGCTGTCGCTGTGTAGGCTTTCGTGCTCGGGGGTTTGGACGAACGAAAATCGGGGCCGACCGCGCATCCCGTCAACAACACAGGGACGATCGTCACAACAACCGCGATCCTCAATCGCGAATAAGATCTCAGGTTTTTATCCTTCAAAAGCTTGTCTCCACCAGCAAGTATAATGCCGTCTTATTTATCCTGGCGGTCTAAAAAATTATCCTGCCAGAAGTTTTAATGTCTTGGCATTGTATTGAGCGCGGATGGCCTCCTCTTTAAACCCAATTCCACGCAGTAAAAACCAAACGATCTGCTTGATGAGCTTCTTCCGTGAAATGCCGTAATTTAAAACAGGAATTGATGGCAAAAAATCGGTCATGATCGCAAAGACTAAACGTTCCGTAAAGCAGGCGCGCAAATGAAGCGGTACGGGGTTATCCAGGATGTCTCCTGATGCAATAGCCGCTTTAATGTTTTCCTGGAGCTTCGGAACCAGATTTCGATAAGGCTCTTTGAGTATGAACCGCGCAAACTCCCCGTCCCCCGTGAGGCTCCGAAGGTAAAGACGGACTAAATCATCACGTTCAGTCAAACGAATGAATATAAATTCGGAAACCATAAAATGAACGATTAACACAAGCGTCGAGGTGGAGGGCTCGAGAGATAAAATTTTTTGCACCTTATCCGAAACCTTGTCAACGCAGGTAGTCAGTATCGCATGATAGAGTGCCTCTTTATTGGGGAAGTGTTTAAAAAGCAGACCCTCCGAAATACCAGCCGCTTGAGCCAGTTCCCGAGTCGTGGCCCCTTCGAGACCTTTTTGCGCGAACAATTCGCGGACCCTGGTTAGGATAAGCTTTCGTCTTTCTTCACATGACTTTCTCGAGTTTGTCCTCATGACTTGGAAATATAGTAAGTGCTCACTTACTTGTCAAGAAAAAAATTGGTATTTGTCCTTACCCCACTCTTTTTCTGTTCTTGGTTTTCCTTTTAGACACTTTTCTTCTAAATATATTAAAGCTTATAAATACATCATACAAAAAACGCCTAAGGAAATCCCGAATCTACCCTCCATCACATTGAGACTTTCATTTCCAATCCAGTAAACCAGGGACTTAAATTGGGGCCTTGGTTGGATTATTAAATTGTATAGCAAAACAAAACAAGCTAAAGGCGCTCTAAGCAAAGTCGATATATTTTTTGGGTGAAAATAGCTCGTTCTCTAGTCAAAAAATAGACAAAAAAACTGCCCGCTATTTTGAACTAAACATAGTTATCTTTTGTATTATATAATATGAATTGTTTTTGTTTCACATATAGCCTGCTCCCTGGCACCACGGGGGTGTAAAAAATGTCAAACCGAGTTCTATCTTTTATAGTTATTGCTTGCCTTTTTTTTCTCGCTGGTTGTGTGCATGTGATTTCGAAGGATATAAGAGTTAAGGTAGATCCCTCGCTAACCTTCGAAAAGGTAATCCAAAATCCAATTGCCTATAAGGGAAAAACTGTCGTATGGGGTGGGGAGATCGTCGAGACCCTCAACCAAAAAAATGGAACAACCGAGATCGAGGTCTTCCAAATACCTTTGGACTCAAGTGATGCACCAAAAGTATCAAATGTTTCAGAGGGCAGATTTTTAATTCTTGTCAATAAATATTTAGACCCGTACCTCTACCGGAAAGGAAGGAGGATTACCGTGGCTGGTGAAATCTTGGGGGAAAAGATTAAACCTCTTGGAGAGATGGCTTATCGGTATCCTCTTATTTCGAGCAAACAAATCCACCTCTGGGAAGAATATTATCCTATCCTATCCTTATTATTACCCATGGGGGTATTATGATCCATGGTGGGGGTATCCTTATTGGTGGGGTGGGTTCGGCTTCCATTATTACCACTACCCGCATTATCACCATCATCATTGATCTTTTTCAATCTTCAAAAACGAGTTTATTTTATAATGGTATCCCCCAATGGTGATCGCCATAAAAAGTCTATGGTGTTATGAACAGCTTTTAATAACAGCATTTTTAGTAGCCCTCCTTTCCCTTATTGGCGGATGCGCACCAAAAGTGCTTGTGCCTCCTGACCTGCCGCCTGAACAAAGGGCACATGTACGAGGGACCGTTGGTGGATCTATTTTCGCGGGTTAGTATTACTGTCATTTACAACTTTAAATAGATGATGCCGATACAAGCGAAAATCCATAACAATAAATTCACCTGCATTTTATGGTCACGAAGCAAAATTCGTGTTGGGTCACCCCCTAATCTTTTTTTGTCAATCAAATAAAGGTACCGAAAAAGTCCATAGTAAACAAAGGGGATGGTATACAATAAGTGATCGGTTCCAAACTTCACCGTTGTCTTGGGATCAATAGCATAGAGCGCATACGCTATAACTATCGAAGCAGCAGAGGATAGAAACCATGCGGTCAATAAAATATTTGCTGTAGTTGTTTTTCACCAGAGAACCTTTTTTCCCCAGCCTCACGTCATAATGCCTTTTGTTAAACGCTAAAAATAATGCTAAGAGTATGGTGCAAAGGACCAGCCAGTTTGAAAGAATAATGTCACCAGCGACTGACCCGGCCAAAATGCGTAAATAAAAAAATCCTCCAATGCAAAATGCATCAAGGATGACTTCCTTTTTTAAAAAGTTCATGTATAGACCATTTAAAACAACATACGCGATCAGAACCCCAGTCACACGGACATCCAAAACAAATGACCATACCAATGCGCTCACGCCAAGGATACTTGCGGTTATTTTTGCCTGTAGCGCCGTAATTTTTCCCGACGCAAGCTGTCGAAGCCGCTTATCCGGGTGCTCTCTATCATTTTCTAAGTCAATAATATCATTAATTAAATATATCGCGCTGGCAATGAAAGAAAAAAGGATGAATACCCAAGTTGTTTTTAAAAAAGCCGAAACCTCAAAAAGTCTGTGCCCAAACAGCAAGGGAATAAAAACAAAAAAGTTTTTTATCCACTGATACGGACGCATTGCAAAGAATACATCTTTTCCCATCTCACTCCTTACACTTTACCCTTTACATCTTACACGTTACGCTATTAAATTTTGGGCCAGAATTTAAAGAGGTTTTCCATCCATTCGTCAAAATCAAGATACTTGCCGGACTGGTAATCATAACGAGGCGTGAGGGACCTTTCGTTTCCCTCCTGCCTTTGTTCATCAGCCTTTTTCCCCAGAAAAAATTTGAGTTCCTCTTTTGAAATCCCAAAGTCGTGGGCAAGCTGTTTTGCCCCCACAGCGTTCCGGTTAACCGCAGCCATCTGCCAAAGCGCCTTAAACTTGATCTCTGTGACCTCCTCTGGTTTCAAATCCAGCTCCAAAGCAACTAAGACTGCCCGCTCAAAATTTCCCTGCTCAATTTCTAATTTTAATTTTTCTTGAGTTGCCTTTTCTTCCATAAGCAAAAAAACTGCTCCCATAAAAGGTTGATTTTCGTCTTGAGAATAAAAATCGTTTTTTTTATTCTCTTTAACGTCTCCCTTTGATTTTTTTGGAGACTCATCCGATAACTTCTTGACAATCCTATTAAAAATATTTTATTTTTGCAATATTAATTTTTCTAAAAAATATAAGCTTAAGGAAAAAATAATGACCGACTATAATCAAGAAGACCATCGCCCCTGGGGATATTTTCTGGTCCTCTCTGACCAGCCAGACCATAAGGTAAAGCGAATTGTAGTTTATCCCGGCCACCGTCTCAGTCTTCAGCGCCATAAACAAAGAACGGAGCACTGGTTTATCGTTGACGGTGAAGCGATCGTGACCCGTGATGATGAAAATGTTAAACTGAGTGGCGGCCAGGCAATTGATATCCCTCAACGAGCATGGCATCGGGTCAAAAACCCCGGAGTGCGCGACCTTGTCTTGATTGAAATCCAAACCGGAAAATACTTTGGGGAGGATGACATCGAACGAAAAGAAGATGACTATGGACGAACCCCATAAAAAAAGGGAGCCGAAGAAAGGGGGAGAAATTTAATCCACCAAGTGCCCCTGCTTTTGATAGTGCTGAAACAACTGTCCCCAAGTCGTGTTCGTACGCCAGTCGTCGGCGATAAGTTTATACTTCAGGGGCCAATAGAGATAATCCTGCTCAACCTCACCGATCAGGATAGGAATGGCCACCAGAGGTGTCCGCATAATCAGTTTTTGAAAAATTCTCGTCGGCCCATACCAGGCCAGCCAGGCTAAAAAGCTATGAGAATTATAGCCGATCTGGAAGCCCCAATTTTCTCCTGATACATCATCGCCCGCCAATTCAATCTCACGCATATCGCCAACGCCCAATCCCTGTTCGTGAGCCAAGCGGAGGTAGGTGATTTCAAGCGGATCAAATCCCATCAAATGGGCCGCTACCGCGTCAATCGCTACCTGATCCGCCGAAGCCAGGATGACATTCTTGACCACGGGTTGCATCAACCGCGGGCCAGACCCATTACCCGCGGTCGTCCCGTCCATGATGGCAAAAATTCCCGGGTGAATCTCTTTCTGGATCGCCAAGAGGTCAACCAAGGTCTCATGAATCCAGGTGTGCGTATAGTGCCGGTATTTGCTGAGCAATCCCCCAAAAGCATTTTTTATCGCGCCCGTGGTTGTGGTGTACATGTGCGTCTTGACGGTCGGCAGGTGAACGATATTCTTCCCCAAAAAATAATCCGGAAGATAAATGCCTTTCGGGTAAATGTGATCGAGAGCCAGCATTGGAGCCTTTGGCCGGTAGCGAACCCAGGTCATATCTTCTTTGCGGAAGTTATAAAGCACGGGGATGTCATAGTGTTGAAAAATCGGAACGTAGCCATTCAGGTCTTCGCCTTTGAAAGCGTTGGTGACCACCGTGTGATTTTGCACGCACGCCAAATCATTAAAACCAGCCTGACGCAACGCTCTGATCGTGCCTTCCAGCTGCCAGGGAGTGGTGTTGGCAGCCGGCATGGGGAAGTGCCAGGAAATATTATCTTTCAGAATAGTCGTGGTGTTGGGCTGGAGGGCGTGTGCTCCTCCCGCCAGTTCGAATAACCGTTGATAATCTTGAATGATCGTTTCCGGCTGCGTATATAACACCGCAACTCGAGCTTTGGTTGTCATCATACCATCCTTACATTACTTTCGTGGCATAGCCAGAACGCGGCAACAGCGTTCCAAAATCTTTCCGGCGCCATCTGCTAAACAAGGATTTAAGCATTTATTGCTGGATACTTGTAGATACCTCGGGAGTGGCTTTCGGATCCACCACGATCCGTTTCGCTTATCGGAACTTTTCCCCTTGACAAAGAGAGATGGCAGGCGCTCTCTATTGATAAACACAATAGCCAACAATGAGCCATTGTCCATCTTCCTTCTTAAAGTCAAACGTGGTTTTCCATTTATAGGGAGACTCGACAACCACTGACGTTACATCTGATTTCTCTGACAGCTCGGAAATTCGCATTCCTTGGATAAACTTTGGATCATAGTCGTATTCCTGGGCGCAGAAAAAGATATCCATATCTTCAACGTCCATCATTGGCCCTCTTCCGTCCTTGGCCATTTCATCAAATTCGCTTTGAGGAAGAGCGTTAAATTGCGTCTCATACTTTTTATAGTACCGCGCGATTGCATCCGGAAATTGCTTTGAGAAAAGCCCGCTTTTCATGAATTCATGTGAAAATTCATCCAAGGTTTTCATATCAAGGTAAAACCTGGTGCTGCCCTCGACATTCCGGATACGCGGCCCCAACGCTGACACCTTGTCATGGTTCACCAGCGCCCACATATAAAAATCCTTGACCTTACCCAGTAAGATCTTTGCAGTGTTATCATCAGCATAGGCCGACGAACAGAAAAGGAGCACCACAACAACCAGAATTATTTTTACCCTAATCTTCTTCATGGTTTGTTCCTCATCAGACATAACTATGGATTATATATTTCCGTATAGAATCCATTCGGCTACTTGCTGTCAGGATTGACCGCAAAAAAAAAAGCCTCGTGCCTTTTTATTTGGCAAACTGGCTTTTTTCTTATCCTAACCATTTATGTAAACGTTCTTCCCAAAGACATCTTTTTTTCTTTCTCCAAATAAAATGATCCCCTTTTTGGGTTAAATTTTTTTCCTTTTTTACTTCCTGAAAGCGATAAAAAGTCAAGAAAAAATCCGGCGTTTTCTCTCCGAAGCCTCCAAACATTGCAATAATACCCGGTAACAATCTTAAAGGGAAAGCGTCGAGGGAAAACTGGTCGATTTAGTTGTTAAATTTGAAATCTTTGAGCTCTTCCGGAAAGCGGGAGAATAATTCCTGTTGAAGAAAATCTTCTACTTGTTTGGTGATGGAAAACTTGAGAATTTCATTTACCAGCTGCTTACATTCCTGATAATAGGTAGAACGGATCATCTTCTTTACCCTTAATAAAGAAAGCGCATTCATACTCAATTCATCAATCCCAAACCCTAAAAGAATCGGCGTATAAAAGGGCTCCCCTGCCATTTCACCGCACATGCTGACCCGTATCCCTTCAGCGTGCGCGGCATCCACAGTCCTTTTTATAAATCTCAGGACCGCGGGATGCAGAGGTTTGTAAAGATGGGAAACATGTTCATTCACCCGGTCAATAGCGAGAAGGTACTGAATAAGGTCATTGGTGCCAATGCTGAAAAAATCAACCTCCTTAGCCAAGAGATCAGCAATCACCACTGCCGAGGGAATCTCGATCATAACCCCCACCTCTATGGCTGGGTCAAAGGGTTGTTCTTTTGCCTTTAATTCCTTTTTAACTTCCGCAATAATGTCTTTGATCTGATAAATCTCCTGCATGCCGGAAACCATGGGAAAGAGAATGCGGACCTTTCCCAAAGCGCTGGCACGCAAAATCGCCCGGATTTGGGTTTTAAAAAGATCAACTTCCCGAAGTCCCAGTCGAATCGCCCTCAGCCCTAAAGCAGGATTCATCTCCTGAGCCACATTGATTCGCGAAATAAACTTATCGCCTCCGAGATCAAATGTACGGATGGTAGTAGGATTGGGAGAGATTTTTTCGATCACCTTTCGGTAGGTCTGAAAATGTTCCTCCTCCGAAGGAAGCTCCGGACGATTGAGGTAGAGAAATTCGGTCCGGTACAGCCCGATCCCCTCAGCGCCGTGGTGGAGAACTGAGGGCAGCTCTTCAGTGATTTCAATGTTGGCTAAAAGTCTGATGCGATACCCATCCCGGGTTTCAGCCAGCAGTGGTTTGAATTTAAGAAGCTCTTTTTCCGAATAATCATATTTTTCCTTTTTCGCCCGATAGTCATTAAAAACGTTTTGTGAAGGATGAATGATAACTTCCCCGGAAATCCCATCCACAATAATCGAATCGCCACTTTGAATCTGTCGGGTAACTGTTTCTAAACCAACCACTGCTGGAATCTGTAAGGCTCGGGCCATAATAGCAGTGTGAGAAGTTTTTCCTCCAACATCAGTAACAAACCCCAGGACCTTTCTCCAGATCCAAGTGGGCGGAATCTGCGGGAGACAAATCATGCGCCACAATAATTACCTTTTCGGATACTTTGTGGCGATCGATTTTTTCTGCTCCCATCAGGTTCTCAAGGATACGCTGCCCCACGTAATCAAGGTCGGTTTTCCGTTCTCTTAAATAATCATCTTCGATTTCGGAGAAAGTCTTCTGTAACGTATTCAGGACACTTTTAAAAGCCCAGGCCGCATTAATTTTTTCCTTGCGAATGTGATTGGTAGTCTCTTTAATTAATAATTTATCTTCTAAGATCATCAAATAAGCATCAATAATAAAATAACCTTTTTTAAAACCTTTTTTCCGTATTTCCTTCTTCGTTTCTAAAAATTGACTTCGGGTGGTGTCAATCGCCTTTAAAAATATCTTGATCTCTTTTTCAATTTCATCCTTCTCTTGCAAGGAATACGTGGGGATTTCAACTTTTCCCTGCTGCAACCAGAAAAGCTTTACCCAGAATGATCCCGGAGGAAACTCCTATCCCCTGAAGGCGAATGTCTTGTGTTGGCTGAGATTCCATTGTAACGACCTTTGAAAATTAAAAATGCGCCGCCTCATGGCTTAACGATAAACCATAGTTCATTCTTTTTTTAAAGGCAATACTTTTTCTGTATAGCGGCTACTCGAAATTAAAACAGTAAACTCTCCTTTTATTTTTCTCTCGCTCAGTGTTTTTAAAACCTCAGAAAGTGGCCCTCGCATGATCTCTTCATACAGTTTCGTAAGCTCTCGGGCAACCACCACCCACCGCTCGCCGTAAATGTCTAAGAAGTCTTGCAGAGTTGCTACAATTCGATAGGGAGACTCGTAGAAAATAAGGGTCCGATCTTCGTCTTGAAGGCTTTGAATGAATTTTCGGCGGGAATTTGACTTCTTGGGTAAAAACCCTTCAAAACAAAACCGATCCGAAGGAAGTCCCGACGCGCTCAAGGCAGTAATGACAGCGGAAACCCCCGGAATCGGTATCACGGGTATAGTATGGTGAATCGCCAGATTAATTACATAATATCCAGGGTCCGAAACCCCCGGAGTTCCGGCATCAGAAACTAAAGCAACTGACTTACCGGAAAGGAGGTACTGTAATATTTTTTCTCCTTGACGCTCTTTATTGTAGTCATGATAAGAGGTAAGATCGGCTTTGATGTCATAAGCGTTCAAAAGGATCCTGGTCCTTCGCGTATCTTCCGCCGCGATCAGGTTCACCTGTTTAAGCACATTAATTGCCCGAAAAGTGATATCTTCCAAGTGGCCGATCGGAGTAGCGACAATATATAAGGTACCGGGAGAATTTTCCATAACAATTTTTTTTATTTTTTACCCGTGTCGTCTGATCTATTGACTTATTTCGTCTTCCCCTTCCGGTTGGGATAAAACCTGAAGAGCAATGTCAATAGCGTGCACGAATGCCTTTTTATACTTTTGGGTCGTATATCCAGGGTTCCATTGTCGGGCAAAAAGTTCATCCGAGACAACCAGCAAAGCTCCCACCTCTGCTCCATAAAAAGCACCCACTTTCAAAAAAGCCGATAGCTCCATTTCAACCGCAATTGCTTTTTTGCTGTTGAGCCTTTTTTATTTTTTGTGGTGTTTCCCGAAAGGGAGCATCAGTCGTCCAGACCTTTCCGAAAGCCCAGTCTTGCGCCTTTAACTCACACAAGGATTGTATCATCTTGAGAATCCTCGGGCTCGCTTTTATCTTTTTCCCGGGCAAAGGGTAATGGGATGACGTCCCTTCGTCTGGGATAGCGTTTTGGGGAATGACTAAATGCCCGATCCGGAGTTTTTCATCTAAAGACCCGCATGAGCCTACCCCGATGATGTGACGAGCGCCAAAGGCAATTAAGACCTCAAGCACCATGGCAGCCACAGGAGCGCTCATCCCCGGTCCGGCAAGGGTAATGGGTTTATTGTTGACCATGATGGTCTGCAAGGAACAGAACTTAAGATTTTTCCGAGACCCCGGGACGAGGTGAGTTTTGGCAAGAAGCGAATTCCAATCAAAAGAACCAAAAACGACCAAAGCCTGAGGACAGACCTCAACTTTTTTTAAAAGATCATGTGGCCGGACAAGCGGTGTTTTTTGAGAATCATTTTTTTGAATAACCATGCCTGGTTTATTTCCAACAACTCGTTGGTCTTCAGTCTAACATTTTGATTTTATTGTTTTTCACTTGTTTATGACA
Source organism: uncultured delta proteobacterium (assembly GCA_963736755.1). Lineage (GTDB taxonomy): Bacteria > Desulfobacterota > WTBG01 > JAGOGO01 > JAGOGO01. The sequence continues at coordinate 20,166 of CAVTQE010000020.1, forward strand.
ATAACTCATTAATATCTAAAAAGATATTTTTTTCTAATGTGTTTTGTAAAAATAAGCCACTATTTTTTTAACAAATATTTTTTCTCATTAAACCTTGGGATCACTTACAAGCTTCCAACCAACCGGATTTATTTGATTTTACTTGTCAAATTTTTTTATAGGAGACAATTTCCAAAGCCGTGATTTAACAATGCTCAAAAAGCATACGAATAACCTATTGAAAAATATTATTTTTTTAAGAAAAGTGTTTTTTTTCTTGACAATTTATAAAAAATCTAAAAGTATTTCATCTTTTTTATTTGTTTTTTTTGCATGATTTGATTTTTTTTATCAGGAATTTATCGGCTGAAAAAACAAGGTGTTGCCACCTATGCCAGCTGAATACTAAAAAAGTAATTTTTTTATGAAAGGGGTTGGTTGTCATGATTTGTCAAACGTTAAAAAATGGTGTAGAATGTATATTTATGAAACAGAGTGGTTGCGGTTATAATGGAGGCAAGTGTTATAGCATTGTTGAAGGCTGTGAAGGGTGTAACCGAATTCAAGAGTTCGAAACTGGAAAATTTTGCTCTTCGTATGCGGAGCCAGGCATGAAATGGAAAAATGGCCAATGCAATTTTGCCACTCACATTGTCAAGGAATCTGCCGCGCCCAAAAAAGTCGTTAATGCCCTTAAGGCTTCCAAACGGAAGGCTACAGGGAAAATGTAATTTCGCATTTTTACCAAATTTTCGGGTGGGCGGTTTAACATATCCCCATTTCCCCTCTTCCCGGCCGCCCCACCCGAAACCATTTTTTCCACCTCGCATTAAAGTTCTTTGATAATCTCCTGAATTATCTCCCTCAGTCCTTTATCAGCAGTCGTCATAGCGATGATTTCGAGTTTAGCGCGAAATCCTTGCATTGCGGTTAGACTTCTTTCCCGGTAGTTACTTTTCAGTTTTAAAATTACCTCCTTAACCGTACCCACATCTTTATGATCAAGAAAAAGGAAAAGAGTATCCCAGTCGTCAGGAAGGCCATATTCCTGGATAAATTTCTTTGCTATTGCCGGGAATTTTGGAGTCCCGTGACGGTTATAAAGCTCATTACGGGCTTTTTTATATTCCGGAGTTCCCTTCTTCCCCATAAATAATTTTTCTGCTTCTTTGCGGTATTGTTTTAGAATCCATTCTGACCGCTTTGATTTTTTAAAAACAGGTTTTTCCTGCGAAGCGTGTTTACTTTTATCCTTTTGCCTATCAATCTCCCGCCAGGATAACTTTTCTCTATCGTCCTCATCGTAATTAATCATTTTCCCTCCTCACTAAAAATCATTTTTCTTTTTATGGGGAAAAACTGTCTTATTTTTCAGGCTTCTAAAAATTTTTTGTGCCACACTCGTCAGCGAGTTATCCCTCGCTCCCATTACCACAACCACATCTCCCGGTTGTGCGCTTGCAGCAACCTGATCAATAACCTGCTCTCGATCTTTAAGGTTTTCGGCTTGGGGAACACAAATTTCCCTGACTAACTCAGCTGAAGAAATTGTTTTTTCAGCTGTCCCGCCCACGTAAAAGATATCGAGCAAAATCACAATATCGGTTTTCCTTAACGCAAGGTTGAAAGTCGCGATGAGTTCTTCTTTAATAAGTTTAGTCGGCCCAAAACCATGAGGCTGATAGATGACGATAAGACGTGAGCCCATGAGCTTAAGGGTCTCAAGCGCGGCTGCAATCTTGGCTGCGTTGTGAGAAAAATCATCAAAAACTTTAATACCGCTTGTCTCCCCTACCAAAGAAAGCCGTCTTTCCACTCCTCGAAACATTTTCAGCGCCTGCCTTATCGTACCAAGAGGAATCTTTAGTTTTATTCCCAGCGCGATCGCTGCCAAGGCATTGGCAACATTATGCTTGCCCGGAACAGGAAGGGAAAAAAGCGTCTCCTGAACTTTAAAGGTTGAACCGGATGCTGTTAAGGTGACTTCCTCCGCCCTAACGCCACTTTCCGGGGTAAAGCCAAAGGTCAAAACCCGTTCCGGAGGAATGCGAGCGCTGAGCTCTCGGGAAAAAGGGCACTCACCATTTACAATCACTTCATTTTTTATATTTTCAATAAACCTTGAAAAAATTTTAATCAGCTCAGGCAGGGGTTTATGGTCCTTTGAAATATTTGCTAAAATTCCAATCTCCGGATAAAACTTTACCAGTGACCCGTCACTTTCATCGGTTTCGATCAGCATAAAATGAGAACTTCCGAGTTTGACGTTCCCTAACCTGCCCGGGCTTTTATACTCAGAAATAATGGCGCCATTGATTACCGTGGGGTCTAAACAAGCTTCATCCATAACTTTCGCAGCCATCGCCGTGATGGTTGATTTTCCGCTTGTTCCGGCCACGGCAATTCCCCACGCGCTATTAAAAAGCCGGGCCAGTAATTCGGCACGCGTAACTACCGGAAGAGCAAATTCCCTGGCCCTTTTTAAATCTAGATTATCATTTTCGATCGCACCAGAGATTATCACCTCATCAATCTCCGCCCCTATCCCCGTTCCATCTTGGGGAAAAAGTTTTATTCCGCGGGACTGGAGAAAGGTAAAAATCTCCTTATCCCTTTGCTGGTCAAAATTGCGGTCCGAACCAGAACACAAAATTCCCCTGCGCACAAGTTATTTGAGCAAGCCCACTCATGCCGCTTCCCCCAATACCAATAAAAAAAATGCGTTTACTCATAAAGTAAGAAATTTCATCAAAGCGGAGTATTCGGGTAGGTCTCCAAAAGCTTTTTCAGTTCTTCAGGAGTATTGAAATTAGATAACGTGTGTAAATCCGGATCGAACGGTTTAAGTTCTTCCCCGGTAACCTCTCTCACTCTCATCCCTTGGTAGGCTTTGATGATTGTAAGCTCTCCCTGTTGCAACAGCCGCTCGATAGGTTTTAGTAACGTCCGGGGATAAATCGCATGGAGCGGTTGCCAATAATCTTTTGTTCTTTGCACGACAATATCAGCGGTTTGAGCCAAACTAAGGAAGTACTGTATGACCCTTCTGTCCAGAAAAGGCATATCACAGCCTACGAAAAAAGCTTTTGGCGAAGAAGAGAAAAAAAGGCCGGTATAAATACCCCCCAAGGAGCCTTTTCCCGGAACAAGGTCAGTTACGATCCTAACTTTTAACTCTATGTAATCTAACGGCGTATTAGTCACTAAGAGAACATCATCAAAAATTTCTCTAAAAAGAGAAACCGTACGATCAATGATTCGTTTGCCGTTAATTTCAATAAAGGCTTTATTTTTACCCATGCGGGTGCTTTCCCCGCCCGCAAGAATGACTCCTGTCATAAAAATCAAAATACCTTTTTGCTATCCATGAGAATCGTAACCGGGCCATTGTTGATAAGGCCCACTTCCATAAGCGCCTGGAATTCACCGGTAGCCACGGTAATTCCTTTTTCTTTTACTCGCTCAATAAAATACTGGTACAGCTTCTTTGCTTCTGCAGGCTCAGCCGCAGCCGTAAAGGATGGTCTCCTTCCTTTCCGGCAATCAGCGATTAGGGTAAACTGGGATACGATGAGCATCTCGCCTCCGACATCGAGAAGAGAGCGATTCATCTTCCCGTCCTGATCGTCAAAAATTCTCAGGTTAATAGTTTTTTCAACCAGGTAATCCGCATCGTCGCAATTATCTTCCCGCGAAATTCCGAGCAAAACCAAAAGCCCAAAGCCAATTGATCCGATTATCTTTTCGTTAACAATAACCTGAGCGCTTTTTACCCGTTGGATGACCGCACGCATACTCCATGATAATGGAGAAATTAACGGGCAGCAACCATTTTTTGAGAGGAATCTTCCTTTTCTTCAAGTTGGGCGATCATTTTTCGTGAGGTTTCTGCGAAGAGATGACGATAGGCATTGTCCACGGGAAATCCCGGAGGAAATTTTTCTGCGAGGGGATTGACAAACTTCCATTTTTTTTCATGCGGTAATCTAAATGGGGGCCGGTGGATAACCCGGTTGTCCCCACATATCCGATAATCTCTTTCTGCTGTACCCGCGTGCCAACTTTGATAGTTTTTCCGAAACGTGAAAGGTGGTTATACATCGTCTCATAACCGAGAGGATGGCGAATCCTTACCGTGTTACCGTTTCCATTTTTCCACCCCTTTTCCACTACGACCCCATCGCCTACAGCTAAAACTGGGGTACCCTGAGGAGCCGCAAAATCAATTCCCAAATGAGGTTTATACTTTTTTAAAATAGGATGAAACCGACTGTAGGAGTACCCCGAACTTATCCGCGTTAAACTTAAGCGGAGCTCGAATAAAGCTTCGTCTTACTGAAATTCCTTCAGGAGTAAAATAACCCTCTTGCCCTTTTGGGTCTTTAAAGTAAATAGCTCGATACACTTTGCCCTGATTATTATATTCTACGGCTTTAATTTTTCCGTAACAGAACAACTGGTCATCCTTAAAATATTTTTCGATAATAAGTGCAAACTGGTCACCTTTTTGAAGGTCATGCCGAAAATCTATATCCCAGGCGAAAATTTCCGCAAAATCAATGGCCACTTGGTCATGCTCTCCCGCTTTAACAATCGCGCCAAAAAGAGAATCTTCAATCACCCCAGAGACCTTGGTAATTTTCTTGCTCAGATAAACCTTATCTTTGCTCGGAAGAAGTTTTTCACCCTCTTTTCTTAAATGGTAGATCGTAACCAGATCAGTCTTTATGGTGAGTTTACAGAGGTTACCCTTTACCATCCGTCTTTATGGTGTATTCATCTCCCGGAGAAAGCTTGCGACAATTAAAAACTGGCTTAAATGCCTCGACACACTCAGCAATTGTTAAAGAAGAAAAGCCCTGATCGGAAAGAATAGAACAAAAAGTATCTCCTGACTCTACTTTTCCTTGCATAATATTAATCTGTTTATCAGCCAGAAAAGGAGAAAAGGAGTTCGAAAGAAATTCGTTTAGGTTGTAAGGTTGGGGGGTGGGAAGAGAATACGAATCATGTTTGGACACTAAAAGAGGGAAAAAAGAAAAAAAGAAAATCAAAAAAACAAAGACCCTTTTTTGGGGGGGTCGGATACTTTTGATCTCTTTTCTCAGTTCGGTAAACCTTCGTAAATGCATTTCTGCCTAAGCGTGTCTTAGTGAAAAAATTAAATAACTTTCTTTACTATAGGATTTTTTTTGAAAGGAAGGTTTTTTATATTTTACACATTATTTAAAAAGATTCAAGAAAAAAATAAATGTGAGGTAATTTCGACAAAATCACTTCTTGCAAACCCTTTTCTAATAAGTTAAATAAATAATTTTAAACTCTGAAACCCCAACCTCGTCAGATCTTCCGCAAAAGGATTGGTCTGGTTTTATAGTGCGGGGTTACATGAGATTATGCCATTAGGGTAACAAGAAAAAAAGTGAAAGATTACATCCACAGCATCGGTGAGAAGGTTCTCGGGGGAGAGAAAATAAACTTTACTGAGGCAAAAAAGCTTCTTAACACTCCTCAAGCAGACATTGTTTATCTCATCGCCATTGCCAATAACATTCGCCATCATTTTTTTGGTGATACACGTAGGGCTTTGCACAATAATCAATGCAAAGTCCGGTCGTTGTTCTGAAAATTGCACATTCTGTGCCCAATCAGCACACTATCAAGGCGAATGCGAAATGTATCCCATGGTTGACGTTGAATACATTGTCCGAGCCGCGCTTGATGCCGCATCCAAAGGAATCCAGCGTTTCAGTATCGTAACCAGTGGCCGAGGGTTAGGGAAAAAGGATTTCAAAAAAGTGCTCGAGTCTGTTAAAGCCATCCTCCAGGAAACCCCTTTGCAGGTTGATTGTTCTTTAGGGATTTTATCACAAGAACAAGCTACCGCTCTCAAAGACGCCGGGGTTGAGCGTTATCACCACAACTTGGAAACCGCGCCGAGTTTTTTTGATAAAATCTGTACCACTCACTCCATCGCAGAAAAAATTAAAACTCTCAACGTAATGAAGGATGCGGGGTTAAGCCTTTGCTCCGGGGGCATTCTCGGCTTGGGTGAATCTCCGGAACAATGGCTGGAGATGATTTTTGTTCTCCGTGATCTTGGCGTTGATTCTATTCCCGTAAATATCTTAAATCCCCGCCCGGGGACCCCGCTTGAAAACCTTAAGCCGCCAACTCCGTTAGAGGTCTTAAAAATCCTTGCCATTATGAGGCTGATTGTGCCACAAACGGAAATCCGTTTAGCAGGAGGCAGAGAAGTTAATCTTCGCGATTTTCAGGCAGCCGCTTATTGGGCGGGAGTTACCGGCATGATCGTGGGTGGCTATCTCACCACCGGAGGCCGAGCTTTGGAACAAGACCTCCAAATGCTTAAAGACTTGGGACTTTGTTGGGAAGCAATAACGCAGAAACAGTAGGAATAATAAGAATCGGAACCAGTGGCTTTCAGTTTGAAGACTGGAAAGGGTCGGTCTATCCGTCGGATATCACTGAACCAGCAATGCTCTCTTATTATGAAAAACATCTCGGCTTTGACACCGTTGAAATCAATTTTACTTACTACCGCCTGCCTTCCCCCAAAGCAATGGAGGGAATGGCAAAAAAGACTTCCGACGGATTCGAATTTTCCGTACGCTCTAATAAAGAAATGACCCATGAGATCTGGGAGGATAATAGACGATTGCGCTTAAAAGAAAATGCAAAGATTTTTGCTTTGTTTCGCGAAGGGTTAACCCCCCTCACCCAAGCCAAAAAACTTGGGTGTGTTCTCATGCAGTTTCCTTACTTTTTTTGGCCCCATAAAGAAAACCAAGGCTATATTTTGCGGTGTAAAGAATATCTGAATGGCCTGCCGCTCATTATTGAGTTTCGAAATAAAAACTGGGCACAAGAAGATACCTTCCAATTTCTCAAGGATAACCAACTCGGTTACTGTGTTGTGGATGAACCCAAGCTTCCTCAACTGATGCCCTACCTCCCAAACGCAACCGGTCCGATTGGTTACTTTAGGTTTCACGGAAGGAATCTCTCCTGGTTTAAAGCTTCCCGGGAAGAGCGCTATAATTATCTTTATTCGGAGGATGAGCTAAAATCTTTTTTGCCCTCCATCCACCGTATTGTGCGCTCAACTGAAAAAGCATACATTTATTTTAACAACTGTCACACGGGAAATGCTGTAAAAAATGCTCTCTTGTTAAAGCAGCTTTTCAAAACATAAAACACGATAAAAACGCGAGCTAAAGAAAATACTGGGACACGATCACGAAAACTAAGAAAAGATTTAATTTTTTTTCAAGAACAAAAAAGGAGTCATCATGAAGCCTGTCTTTATCGAAGCGATTACTCTTGATGATGCGTGGCATCAGGCGGTTTATAACCTTTTTGACCATGGCCGGAGATATACTATCGATCAGGGCAGCTATGCCGGAAGTGAGCGGATCGAATTTGACTTTGTGGTTATCAGGATAAAAGCGCCATGGGAAGAACCCCGGTTACCTAAGATCCCAGAACAACTCAACATACCGTCACCGGTTAGCGAAGATTATGTGGTAGGTTATTTTAATGATTATATTATGGGGGGCAAAAAAGCCGACGGTGAGGATTATACCTATGGAGAAAGATTAACCAACGCGCAAAAGCGAGACGGTAGTTTTTTAAATCAAATTGAGGAGGCCATCAAGCGGTACAAAAAAGAAGGGTTTGGCACGAACCAGATTATCCTTCAAGTCGGACAGCCCTCTGACCTTCTTCTCGATGACCCGCCTTGTTTACGTCATGTTGATACCAAAATTCGGGACAATACTCTCCATTTTTTCCCTTACTTTCGTTCCTGGGACCTGTGGGGAGGGTTTCCGGCCAATTTAGCCGCCCTCCAGCTTTTGAAGGAATATATGGCTTCGGAAATCGGAGTCCATGATGGTGAAATCATAGCCAGCTCAAAAGGGTTACATATTTATAGACATGTTGAAGAACTGGCAAAGTTGAGATTTGGAAAATCATAATTTTTTTTTAAAAAGGCAAGAAAAAAATCAATGAAACAAGAAATGGATTTTTTTGAAAAAGAACCTTTTTTTACTTCCCTGGGAGATAAAAACCTCAGGGCCTTGTTAGAAAAACTTCCGTTCCCTCTTTTTGTGGTTGGTCCTGAGGAAAAAATCCTTTACCTTAATGCAATTGCTGAAAAAATTTACCAGTGTAGATTTTCCGCTGTTATTAACCAGCCACTTTCAAAGGTTTTATTTCTCATTGATCCCACGATTATTTCGAAAACCCTCGCTAATATTTTTAGGGGTCGAAAAATTATTATTGAGGAATGGGAAGAAGAACAATACTGCGAAGGAAGAATTTTTTGGCGCCAAGGTTATTTTATTCCCTTATTTAACCAACACGGGGAGGTGGAGTATGGAGTGGTTTCTATTATTGACATAACGGAACGAATGAGAACCGAAAAAAAATTGAAAAAGGGCTTAGAGGAGTTCCAATTGTTTTTTGAAAAATATCCGGATCCTATCCTCATTTTAAAAGAAGACCAGATCAGGGGAGCTAATAATGCGTGGGAAAAAATGATGGGGGTGAAAAAGGAAGAACTTTTTGGCAAAAGCATCTGGGAAATCTCCCCTGAATCCCAGGAAGGTGATATTCCTTCCCGAAAAATGTCCGAAGAAAAAATATCAGCAGCATTAGCAGGTAGTTCTCAACTATTTACATGGCACTTCCTTGCCAAAAATGGATCACTAATAAAAACCGAAGTAAATCTTACCGCAATATATTCTCCAGAAATGCCTTCACTCATACAAGCGATAGTCAGGAAAAATATATAGAATGGCACCACCGCGGGTGCTTCAAAAAAAAATGGAATTAAAAGGAAAAAGAAGGAAAAAGTAGATTTTTGAAGCTTTCTCATTTTCTGTGGTCTCCCTAAAGTTTGTTGAAAATGAGACTAACCAATGAAAAGGTAGCTCTTTTTTTAGACATCGTTTTTCTCCTTTGTCTGTGTAGCACTCTACCGCACCTCTCATTAATAAGTTATTGGCTTTTCGATAGTTATCAATTGTGCAATTCTTTGCTTTTCAAACGTGAAAATCTCTCGTAAATCAACTTTGACAGGAGTTTGCTTTTGACTAATATTCAGAAAGTATTTTGTGCAGGAGGTAGAAAGATTGCGAGGAAGGATCGTAAGGTTAAAATAGTGAAATACCTTTTTAGCCTAACCCAAGGAGGAGAGAAGGGGAATGGAGATTCAAGTATGGAACCTATTCAATGAGGCACTGAAAAAAAGAGTCGGCATTGCTTCATTCAATCGTTGGTTATCACAGCTCAAGCCGGTAAAACACCACGCAAATAAATTAGTCTTAGTTTGTCCGAATAAATTTGTCCTCGATTGGGTCAAACTAAATTATCATAAAGATCTCATGAGCGCCTTCCACCAGGTAACCGGGGAAGAAGTGTTGGTGGATTTTATTGCCCACTCTGACAATAACGGAAATGGGAATGGGAACACTAAAGAGACTCTCTCTCCTTCTCAGTTAGCACTTCCTGGTACCGAACGTTATCTTACTGGACTTCCTTTTATCAATCGGGAGTATACATTCCAAAACTTTATTGTAGGACCAGGCAACCAGCTTGCTTATGCTTCTGCCTTAGCCGTCACTGATAGAGAACCCCGACTCTATAATCCCCTTTTCTTTTATTCCCCGGAAGGGTTGGGAAAGACCCACCTTTCCAGTGCGGTGGGACAAAAAATTTATTCCACTCATCCTGACGTAAAGGTTTTTTACACAACGGCCGAATGGTTTACCCACGAGATGATTCAGGCGCTTCGTAAAAATAATATCTTGGAGTTCAAAGAAAAATATCGAAAGTACTGTGATGTGTTAGTCATCGAAGATATCCAGTTTTTACAAAGAAAGGAAAAAACCCAGGAAGAAATCTTTTATACCCTCGATACCTTGATCCAAATGGGAAAACAAGTGGTTTTGACTGCCAATGCCAATCCCCGAGAAATTAGCGATCTCAAGACAAACCTAAAATCCAGAATGGGAAGCGGTCTCGTGGTAGATATTAAACCACCGGATTATGAGACCAAAAGAAAAATAATCGCTCGAAAGTGCGAGGAAGATAATGTAACGATCACCGAAGATGTGGCTGATTTTATCGCTCAGACTATAAAAAGCAACATCCGGGATATAAAAAGCGCCATCATCCAACTTATTGCAAGCTCTTCCCTCTTAGGAAGATCAATAGATCTGGATTTAGCGAAGGAAACGCTCAAGAGCTTTATCCAAAATAAGTTAGTTGATGTTATGGATATTCAAAAATTCATTTCCCGACAATTTAAAGTTTCGCCTGAACAACTTAAGTCTAAGTCCCGTTCACGGACAATAAATTATCCCCGGCAAATCGCCTATTATTTCTGCCGCAAATATACTGACAAAACCTTGGCAACCATCGGGAGTTTCTTCAACCGGAATCACTCCTCAGTCCTTCGGGCCCTCAATCAATTTGAAATATCCCTTCGCACCAACCGGGGGGTAAAAGATGCGGTTAATTTACTCACCCAGCAATTTGAAAAAATATATTTCTAATTTTTTAATTCAGAAGTCGTGACCAAGAAAAATTTTTCTGTTCACTGATTTTTCTTTTCCCTGTGCCAGAAAAACAGATCCCTTATTTTACCAAACTATTTCTTCCCCTGATTTGCTTTAAGCTTTCTCCAGGCATCGAGCCGTTCTTTAATTTCTTTTTCTCGCCCCCGGTCAGTCGGGCGATAATAAATCCGGCCGCGCAATTTCTCAGGAAGATGATCCTGGTTTACGATTGCTTCGGAAAAATTGTGGGCGTACTTGTATTCTTTTCCGTATCCTAAGTCTTTCATGAGTTTTGTGGGGGCGTTCCGGATGTGGAGAGGAACCGGAAGCGCACCTTCCTTCCGCACATCCTCCTGAGCCTTTCCATACGCGGTATAAAGGGCATTGCTCTTTGGCGCACACGCCAGATAAATAGCGACCTGCACGAGCGCCAGTTCGCCTTCCGGAGAACCCACAAATTGAAAAGTCTGAAACCCGGAAACTGCCACCTGAAGCGCCTGGGGGTCAGCATTGCCGATATCCTCGGAAGCAAACCTCACCATCCTCCGGGCAATATAGAGAGGGTCTTCGCCTGCCTCTAACATCCGCACCAGCCAATACAAGGCGCCATCCGGATCGCTATCTCGCAGGCTCTTGTGAAGAGCGGAAATAAGGTTGTAATGTTCTTCTCCCGATTTATCATAAAGAAGGGCTTTTTTCTGCATCGCCTCCTGAACCTGGGACACGGAAATTGTGCGAATGTTTTTTTCATCTGGCGGGATACTAAAAACCGCAAACTCGATGGTGTTTAAGGCAGTCCGCCCATCCCCATCGGAAAAATGAGCGATGTACTCCAAGGCCTCCGGGCTTATTTCCAGGTGATACTCCCCTAAACCTTTTTCTTTATCGTTCAACGCTCGCTTAAGAATGGTTATTATTTCCTCTTCACCTAAGGGATTGAGCACAAATACCTTGGTTCGGGAAAGAAGCGGAGAAATCACTTCAAAGGAAGGATTTTCGGTTGTCGCGCCAATTAAGATTATGGTGCCCGCCTCAATATGAGGGAGAAAAGCGTCCTGCTGGGCTTTGTTGAACCGATGAATTTCATCAACAAACAGAATGGTCTTTTTCTTATTATAACTCCATTGGCGGCGTGCTTCATTGATCACTTCTTTGATCTCTTTCACCCCTGAGGTAACCGCGCTAAAAGCGATAAAGTATTCACCGGTGAGCTGAGTAATGAGGTGAGCTAAGGTGGTTTTGCCGGACCCGGGAGGCCCCCACAAGATCATGGAAGGGATCTGCTTCGCCAGGATAGCCTGCCGTAAAATCCGGCCTTCTCCCAGAAGATGCTCCTGACCCACAAATTCATCCAAAGTCCGGGGCCGCATCCGGTCCGCTAAAGGCGCGGATATTTTTTTTTCAGCCTGAGGATGAGGGGAAAAAAGATCCATAGAGACGCCAAAAAAAGATGGATAAACCCCGTTAGAAGGATTTTCAAACGGAGCATTTACCCCGTGCTTTTTGCACCCCGTCAAATATTTGATATCTAACAGGGCAAGCGGGGCATTTCTAACGGGGTAAAGTTACTTTCATAATATTCTTGGAATGCTTCATTGTCAAGGAACGTACCTAAGGTGCACCCGGTTAATGTTAAGCGACATAAAATTGATGGCTGTAGTTTTCGAACGTTTACCAAAAACCTAAATCGCACATCTTATTTTCTGAGTGTTTTTTTTCGACAACATCGAATACCAATAACGACCCTGTGGGACTTCTCAAATTGTATCACAAGCATAGCACTGCTTTCCTTTCCAGCAGACTCTTCAAAAAATTTTATTTAAAATCACGTTACACAATAATACGTTTGTTATCCAAGCGGTTATCCGTCGCAGTTGACAATCCTTCTCAATTTGAATAGGATTACCTTCTCGTGATGTTAAACTTTATGAATTTTTTGTGAATAAAAAAATGAGAAAATTACTCTCAGGAAATGAAGCCATCGCCCGGGGTGCGTATGAGGCTGGAGTAATGGTTGCCACGGGTTATCCGGGAACCCCGAGCACGGAAATTCTCGAAAACCTTCTCTCACTATCCCACAATAAAGGTTGAATGGACTCCGAATGAAAAAGTGGCCCTCGAGGTGGGAAGCGGAGCGTCCCTGGCAGGCGCCCGGGCGTTGGTGACCATGAAACATGTGGGAGTTAACGTGGCCGCCGATCCCCTCATGACCCTTCCCTACATCGGAGTAAAAGGCGGATTGGTATCTGGTTTCTGCGGATGACCCGTCACTGCATAGCTCACAGAACGAACAGGATAACCGGTATTACGCCGCGTTTGCTAAAGTGCCCATGCTGGAACCGAGTGACAGCCAGGAGGCTAAGGATTTTGTTGCCATCGCCTTTGCCGTGAGCGAAAAGTTCGACACCATCGTTTTGTTCCGCACCACCACCCGAATTTCTCACTCAGTCTCCATCGTTGAATTAGCCCATCCCCGGAAACTAAAAATTCCCTCCGGTCCCATCAAAGACCCTCTCAAGTATGTGATGGTTCCCGCAAACGCCCGCAAACGGCACATCATTGTGGAAGAAAGGATAGAAAAACTGAAAGCCTTTGCGGAAGATTTTCCAGAAAACCGGATCGAATGGGGGAAAAAAAGTGTTGGCATCATTACCAGCGGTATCAGCTTTCAGCATGCCAAAGAAGTTTTTCCGCAAGCATCTTTTTTAAAACTGGGAATGACGTACCCGCTTCCGGAAAAAATGATTAAACGGTTTGCCCATAACGTGAAAGAAGTCTTGGTCGTCGAAGAGCTTGATCCTTTTCTCGAAGAACAGGTAACCCTTCTGGGAATAAAAGTGAAGGGAAAATCCCTCCTGCCTCGATGGGGTGAGCTTGATCCTGATCGGATAGAAGAAGGTATTAAAACCAAACAACTTAAAACTGCCGAACCAAAGGAAGCCATTCCTTCCCGTCCTCCGAACCTTTGCCCGGGGTGTCCTCATCGGGGAGTCTTCTATGCCCTCAACAAATTAAAAGTCTTTGTGACCGGAGATATCGGCTGTTATACCTTGGCCTTTATGCCCCCTCTCAATGCGATTGATACCACGCTGTGCATGGGCGCAGGCATAGGGCAAGCCCATGGCATTGAAAAGGCGATGGGCGATAATGCTCTGGGAAAAGTTGTGGCGGTCATTGGTGACTCTACCTTTCTTCATTCAGGAATAACTGGCCTTCTCAACATGAGTTATAACCAGGGAAGATCAACCGTTATCATCCTCGATAACCGCTATACGGCCATGACCGGCGGGCAGGAGCACCCGGGCACCGGATTTACCATCAGGGGAGAGAAAACCTTTCGGGTTGATTATGGCGAGTTAGGGAAAGCGCTTGGCGCACGCAATATCCGTACTGTAAACCCGTATCATGTTGCCGAGACACTAACCACAATCAAAGAAGAGGTAAACCGCCCTGAGCTTTCGATCGTGATTTCAGAAGCCCCCTGTATTTTCAACCGTCGAGAATTCACCCCGTTTCCAACCCGTTTTCATGTTATGGAAGAAGCATGTATCGGCTGTCAAACGTGCATTCATTTGGGCTGTCCCGCGCTTGGATGGGTGAAAAATATTCCCCACGACACGGGAGATGAAAAGAAAAAAAAGAAAGGCCGGGCCATGATTGACCCTTTGCTCTGCATTGGGTGCGGTGTCTGCCAACAGGTGTGTAAAGCAAAAGCAATTAAGGAAGTCGGACGTGAATAAGAATACCAAAGACAAAGAACACACTTTCGAACCAGGCTACAAGAAACTTTTACACTCGGGCGAACTTTCTCTTCGGATCGCTCACGCGTATGAGCTCCTCTCCTGCTGCACCTTGTGTCCCCGTCACTGCAAAGCCAACCGCCTGCAAGGTGAAAAGGGTTTCTGCGGAGGCGGAAACACTCTGGAGATTGCTCATTACGGCCCTCACTTTGGAGAAGAACCCTCCTTAACCGGAGAAAAGGGCGCGGGCACCATTTTTTTTACCCACTGCAACCTTAAATGCTCCTTCTGCCAAAACCATCACCTCAGTCACGAAGGGGTCGGGTACCCCATCAGCGAAGAAAAGCTCGGAGAAATCATGCTTCATCTCCAGGCGCTCGGCTGCCACAACATTGATTTAGTAACCCCTTCGCATTTTCTCCCTTTTGTCCTGAAGGCGACTATCCCTGGCTGCTACGCAGGGACTTCGGATTCCGCTTGTGTATAACTCCAGCGGATATGAATCTCCGGAAACGCTGAAACTCCTTGAGGGAATCATAGACATTTATCTGCCGGATTGGAAGTATGCTGAGGAAAGCGTAGGCAAACTATATTCTAACGCGCCGGATTATCCTTCGGTCTGCCAGGCAGCAGTAAAAGAAATGTATCGCCAGGTGGGAGATCTGACTGTCGATGACAATGAGATCGCTCTGCGGGGTTTGATTATCAGACACTTGGTACTGCCCCACCACCTTACCAACAGTGAAAAGGTCCTCGGGCTTATACGCGCGGCCTTTTCCCGTTCAATTCGCGTAAGCCTTATGTCTCAATACGCTCCCCGGTTTCGCGCGCAGGACCACTCCCTGATCAACCGCCCCCTCAATCAAGAAGAATACCAGGAAATAAAAAAGGCGATGGAAAGATTGGAGTTCGAGGAATACTGGATCCAGGAGCTGGAAAGTCAGGAAGTGTTTTTTCCTGATTTTAAAAGCACGAACCCCTTTTTGTCTCCCCAAGGTTTAAACACCCCCTCTGCCTTATCGCCTTTAATCGATCAATATCAACCCGATCGCAAAGGACGTATACCCCTTGGGAAAATCCTGCGGATACGCGCAGTAGCCTTGCATATAATGGTTCCAGCCCAGGCTGGTCGCGAGTTTAATAAAGTCAACGCAAAAGGTCTGTTCCACACTCGGTTTAGCGATCGTGGGGAATCGGCAGACCCCGGCTTTGATTTCCTGACAATGCTCAAATTCTTCACAGAGAATCGCGAGGCAGGGGCCAAAGTGGCAGTTAATCGCAAAGTAGTGACCATCATAAAAAGCAACACTTTCTACCGCATCACCCATGCCATAGCAATAGCGCCCAAAAGAACCTAACCGATGACGGCCTTCTTTCGTTCGATAGTTGTCTAAAGAATCCGGGCCTGATATATATTTCCTCCCCTCATGAGGAATGTCGACCCGATACACCAGTGCCCAGGTATAGGCCCGCAAAAATTCTTTTGCTTTCTGGAAATCTCCGCTGCAGTGCGGGGGGCAGCTTCCACTCAATCCGTAGCCAGGGCACTTGGGAGAAGAGCACTTTAAAAGAACGCGGGGGTCTTGAGGAATGGAACGTGCCCTGACAATCCGAGCATCATCAGCACCTCGTGCTTTGATAAGATCAACATATTTTTGGAGATGAGTTTTCATTTCTCGTGGGGTGCACGGGATACGGCGAGAAGGTATCCGGGGAATGCTTTTGTTCTCCGGCACTCCCATCCTGGGAGGAGGGTTATCAAACATTTTTTTTAAGACATCTTTTTTCATATATGATCCTCCCTGGTGTAAAAGGGTTTACTTTTTTTTTGAATTTAAATTTAGCCTATTATTATCATATTATCCTCACCGGGTAAAGATTCTTTTAGCTTCGGATAGCCCACAATAAACCTAACCACTCGGTCAAGAAGTAAATTCTTGACATATTTGAGCAATAATATAAATTATCAATTTAACGTGAAACACTTATTTTTTCTGGAATGATGGTTTCACTCTATTGATTTAAGTTTCATTCGCTGAGCGCTATGGCTAAAAATTTTAAAAGGAAATCAAAAAAAAATACGGTGATTCAATGGATGCTGTTTCTTTTTCTTATTGGATTAACTGCTGCCTCAATCTATGTGCTTAAACACCCCGACCTCCTGACCATGCTTCCCCATAAAAAGAAGATCCCCCCTTCTCCGATCACGAAAGAAAAAAATATTTCAGTAAACCTTTACTTTGGGGATTCAAACAGCGACTACCTTATGCCGGAGCCACGAAGAATGGTCCTGCAAGAGGGAGCAATAAAAAATAACGTGAAAAAAATTATTGAAGAACTTATTAAAGGGCCGAAAAGCACCCTTATTCAAACGATACCGCACGGCGTAGCGGTTCGAGGCATAGAACTAAAAGGGAATACTCGGGTGGTCATCGATTTTAGCCCGGAACTCGCTCGCAACCATCCCGGAGGAAGTCTGGCGGAGATGCAAACGATTTATTCCATTGTCAATTCGATCTTACTCGCTATTCCCTCGCTTAAAGAAGTCCAAATCTTAGTGGATGGACAATCTCAGGAAACCCTTAAAGGGCATATCGATCTCCGTGCTCCTTTAAAAGCGAACCTTTCCCTTATCAAAAAAGGGTAAACGGTGGCTAAGAAAAACAGGTTAGAAAAAATTCGCAACATCGGAATCATCGCACACATTGACGCGGGGAAGACCACGGTTACCGAAAGGATTCTCTTTTATACCGGAAAATCTCACAAGATGGGAGAAGTTCATGATGGTCAGGCAATCATGGACTACTTGGTGCAAGAGCAGGAAAGGGGTATTACCATAACCTCAGCCGCCACCACCTGTATGTGGCTCGACCATGAAATCCATATTATCGACACTCCGGGTCACGTCGATTTTACCATCGAAGTGGAACGGTCGCTGAGAGTTCTTGATGGCGCTATCGTTGTTTTTTGCGCGGTAGGAGGCGTGGAACCTCAGTCCGAAACCGTCTGGCATCAGGCAGATAAATACCGGGTCCCGCGCATCGCTTTTATTAATAAGATGGACCGGATCGGCGCCGACTTCCCGGGAACCATTCAGCAGATGAGAGATAAACTGGGCGCTTTTCCTCTTCTTCTCCAGCTTCCTTTGGGGGAAGAGGCGAATTTTCATGGCGTCATTGACCTCATTACCAATCACGCGATCATCTGGCATGAAAACACCTTAGGGTCAACCTATTCCAGCGAGCCGATTCCGAATGAAAAAAAGGAAGAAGCAGCTCACTATCGTGACCTCATCCTGGAAAAGGTTGCTGAAAATGATGAGCGCCTTCTGGAAAAATACCTGGGGGGAGAAGAAATTTCTCCTGAAGAAATACGCCAGGGAATAAGAAAACTCACCTTGAGCATGAAGGTCATCCCGGTCCTGTGCGGAACCGCCTTAAGGAATAAAGGTGTCCAGCCGATTCTCGATGCCGTGGTCCATTACTTTCCTTCACCCGGCGACATACCACCCGTAACCGGGGTAAATCCGAAAACGGGCGCGGAGGAACAAAGACCCAACAACGACGATGCTCCTCTGGCTGCCCTGGCTTTTAAAATATTAACGGATGAAGAAAAGACGGAAACTCACGTTTGTAAGGATTTATTCCGGAAAACTCCTGGCCGAATCAGAAGTGTATAATGCCAGCAAAAACAAAAGGGAGCGGATTGCCCGTCTTTTCCGGATGCACGCGAACAAACGAGAACGGATCAAGGAAGCAAAAGCCGGAGATATCGTCGGTGTGGTTGGTCTGAAAGATACCTTTACCGGAGATACCCTCAGTGACCAGGGGCACCCTATTGTTCTTGAACCCATTGATGTTTACCGGCCGGTCATGTCAATCGCAATCGAGCCCAAGACTCGTGATGATGTGGAAAAACTGGAAAGCGCCTTAGCGAAATTAGTGGATGAGGATCCCACCTTCACGGTGAAGCACGACGAAGATTCCGCGCAAACGATTATTTCCGGTATGGGAGAACTCCACCTGGATGTGCTGGTAACGCGCCTTTTACAAGACTTCAGCGTCAATGTGAATGTCGGGCAAACCCCAGGTTGTCTACCGGGAGACCATTGCCCAGACAATTGAGATAGAAAGCACGTTTGACAAAGAGCTTGGCGGCGCCTTTCAGTTTGGCCAGGTCAAACTGAGACTTGAACCTTTAAAACGAGGCGAAGGCACCCGGTTTGTCAAAAACCTGCCTGACGACAAAATACCCCCGCAATTCCTCGGTCCTATTGAAGATGGGGTTAACGAAGCATTACTGAGCGGTGTCATCGCCGGGTATCCGGTCGTTGATATCAAAATAACGTTGATCGACGGGATCTATCGCGAGGGCTCTTCGAGTGAGATGGGGTATAAAATTGCCGCCTCCATGGGAGTCAAAGAGGGATGTGAAAAAGCCGGAGCAGTGCTTTTAGAACCGTTTATGTCCATCGAGGTGGTTGCACCCGAAGAATTCATGGGAGAGGTGATCAGTGATTTAAGTGCCCGCAAAGGAAAGCTCGAAAATATCAACGCCAAAGGGAAAGTTTCCCTTATTAAGGCGCTGGTCCCCTTAAAAAAGATGTTCGGCTATTCCACCAGCCTCCGTTCCGCCACCCAGGGAAGGGGAACCTTCACCATGCAGTTTGCCCGCTACGATCGAGCCGAATAAACAATCATTTTGTTGTTACGCGCATGATCCGGAATCAACTATTTTTTTATCATTTCCGTGCTTGATTTAGCCTGCCTCGAACTTGATTCGGGAGCATCCGGGAAACTCTCCAAAATCCACAGCGCAAAATTCGAATGCAAATATCAAACGGAAATCGGGGCGGGTTCTCAAATTAGCATTTATTTACAGCTCATTAGGGAATATTTATTGAGAATATTACCAAAGGCATATAGGGTGGAAATTGTAAGAAAAAGGGTGATATTTTCATTATAAATAAAGGTTTGCATAATGAAATAAAGGGTGTATACTACGATTGATATTAAACGTCTGGTATACCACGCTGATACGAACAGCCCCCTCACGTCGTACCCTGTGTTACCCAACATTCCCCGGACAATCCAAGGAGAAAGTGGTTCCTCGTCGCGCCCTGAGTTGCTGGTTGTAAGCGCAGCGCACGTTTCCAGCTATTATTGTCCATTTAATTAATCTCTGCCAAAGCGGAGAGGAGATTCACCGTGCTCACGTTTTTAAAAAAAACAATAGACAAATTACGTTCCGCGTTCCTTCCTTCTACACCTGCATTGCCTCCGGCAATACGGAAAGAATGCGAAGCCACTGAAGCCAGCGAAACAAAGTCAGTTGCCGCCGAACTGATAGTTAAGAAAAAACCATCGACCCGGACAAAACAGCCCACACCTTCAGCGCACTCAAAAGACAAAAGTCGCCGAGGGCCGTCACCTGCTGGTCTTCGTGAGGGACCCCGCACGCTGCCCGCCTTGAAAGAGATTCCTCCCGCGGAAGGGAAAACGCGATTTGCCGACCTCGATATTGCCAATGAAGTGCTCTGCGGGATCCAGGATGTAGGATTTCAGTACTGCACACCCATCCAGGCGGAGTGCCTTCCCCATGCGCTCGCGGGCAAAGACGTAGCGGGAAAAGCGCAAACGGGAACCGGCAAGACCGCGGCGTTTCTCGCTGCCGCGTTCACTCATCTTATCCGTAATCCAAAACCTGGGCGCACCCCGGGATCGTGCCGTGTCTTGGTGCTTGCCCCCACCCGCGAACTGGCCATACAGATCAATGGCGATGCCGAAGTCCTTGGAAAATATTGCGGATTAACTCATCTCGCCGTCTATGGCGGCATGGGATTCGATCAGCAGCGCGACGCCCTCCGCCAGCCGATCGATGTTCTGGTCGGCACTCCCGGGAGGATCCTCGACTACTGTACCCGTGGTGATTTGCATTTCTCGAAAACGGAAATTCTGGTGATCGACGAGGCTGACCGGATGCTGGATATGGGATTCATGCCGGACGTTCGCCGTATTGTCAGAAGGCTGCCCCCTCCCGGAAAACGTCAGACCATGTTGTTCAGCGCCACCTTGTCGGATGAGATTGTGCGTCTGCAAGGACACTTGCTCGCTAATCCCGTACGGATTGAAACCGAGCCGGAAACAATGGTAACCGACCTCATTGAGCAAATATTTTATAGCGTTTCCGCCGACGACAAACTCGCCCTGCTTTTGTGGATACTCAAGAATGATAATGTGGAGAGGATGCTGGTGTTTTGTAATCGCAAGGATAGTGCGGAGAGATTATCGCTGGCATTGCAGCGGCGCGCAATTCAAAGCGGGTTGCTTTCCGGCGATATTCCCCAGCAGAAACGCCTGAGGATTCTGGATAGCTTCCGCACCGGTAAAACTCCCGTTGTGGTTGCCACTGACGTGGCTGCCCGCGGCATCCATGTGGATGCGTTGAGTCATGTAGTCAATTTTGACTTGCCGGATAATCCTGAGGACTATGTACACCGCATCGGTCGCACGGGCAGAGCCGGTACGACCGGAAAGTCCATCGGCTTCGCGTGTGAATTCGGCGCTTACCTGATACCTGAACTGGAGAAGTTTCTCGACAGCGAGATTGTGTGCATTAATCCTACCGAGGATATGTTGGTGCTACCGCCTCTGCCTGCCTCGGGGACCACGAAAAACAAAAAGCCGGTTGTCTCCCGTAATCGGCCGCAAAACCACCGCCGGGGCGGAAGGACATGGGAAAAAAGAGCTCCGCATCCGCAAGGCGATACCAGCGCTGGGAAATGATGGGGAACTTCGTGCAGAACGTGGAGTATACCTATACCCTCGTGGTGTTATAAGTTGCCTGAAAGTTAACGAGGAAAGTCTTCCCTTAAAATTTCAACCAAATGCTTTACCCGAATGCCTTTGCCTTCTCGATAAAGGCCGTCCAGGAACTGAAGAAGACACCCCATGCAGGAAGTAACCACCGTATCCACCTTTTTCTCGTCAATCGGTTTGATTCTCCGCTGAAAAATTTTCTTCGATAGATCATAGTGGCTTACATTAAAGCTTCCGCCCGAGCCACAGCACAGGTTATCATTGCCGGTCTCAATAAATTCTACTCCGGGTATATTTTTAAGAAGTTTTCGGGGCGCTTCGAATATTCCCTGTTTTCGCCGCAGGTGGCAGGGATCATGGAACGTAAGACGCGACGGAAGATGCGTTTGCTTTTCCTTTCGGCGCGTAGGATGTTTCCACTAAAAATTCGGAAATATCCTTTACCCGCTGAGAAAATCGTTTCGCCCTCTCCTTCCATTCCCCTTCCTCAAAGAGGTCAGGATAATGCTTGAGGTGAGCGCTGCAGGAAGAACACGGCGCAACAATGGGAAGCGAACCGGTTTTTTCAAACGCCTCGATATTTCTCTTGACCAGCTCGACATCAATCTCATCCATCCCGGCGCCAAAGGCCATAAGACCACAGCATCCCTGCTCCTGGGGAATCTGAACCGAAAGGTTCAGGTGTTTAAATATTTCAACCGCGGCTTCCGGAACCTGGGGAAAAAGATAGTTGCCAACACAGCCCACAAAAAGGGCGACATCAGTTTTCGCCGGGGCTTTTTTCCCGGAATATTTTTTTAAAAAAGGTTCCTTCGCGAGATCAGGAACAACGCGGTTTTTCCCCCACGACGAAAAAGGGAACCGGAGATGAAGCCCGCTCTCCGCGGGTATTTTCTTTAAAAAAAAAGGCTGCAATAATTTCCCCGCCTTATGGAGTTTATCCATCTTCTTAGGCGAGGTAAGGATATGCTGGAGCATAAGCTTCAGCGGGAGCGCGGGATATTTTTTGGAGAACAAAGCCCCGCGCGCTTTCTGGATTATCTTATCGCCTTCCACTAAGTTGGGGCAGTTTTCCGTGCAGGCGCCGCAAAGCAGACAGAGGGAGATAATCTCTTTAAGCTTTTTAGAAGAGCGCTTTAATCCCTTGCCCCCCTGCGATTCGATCAGGGAAAGTTTTCCCCGGGCTACCCCTCTCTCTCTTCCCAGCTCGCGATAAACCGGACACACGCTCAAACAACGCCCGCATTTCACACAGCGAGAGGCGTCAGCAATGAGCTGCTCAATTGATTCTGAAGGAGATGTTTTTGAGTTATCCTGCATCGTTACGTCCTAAAGTATTTTTTTTATTTGCGTAATAATAACTTACCAAAACCAATATCTCTTTTCAACAAAAACCAAAAATCCGATAAACCTGTAAAAATTAACCTGACAAGAAATTAGTATTATTTACAAATAATTTAAAACCTCTTACACAGTATCATTTGAATTTTGCTGATGTGCTCTAAAGAAGGAATGATGATTTGTCTTGTTAATACAAAAGAACTTTTTCTGACCCTACCTTTGTCTTCCCCGGTAAGGTTGCCGCATTTACCACGTTATCTTAGTCCCTACGTCCCCTCCTTGTCCGCTGGGATGATGGGTTAGGCATTCACCGCCTCACAACATCACGATCACTACGGTGAAGT
This sequence comes from uncultured delta proteobacterium, assembly GCA_963736755.1. GTDB lineage: Bacteria > Desulfobacterota > WTBG01 > JAGOGO01 > JAGOGO01. Next base: position 42,974 of record CAVTQE010000020.1, read on the forward strand.
CATGCTGTTGCGACCTTGCAGAAGGGTGCAGGCAATGAGTTCATCCGCTGCGCAGGCAGAACCGTCTTTATTAACCAGGTCTTTGGCGACTTTCTGGGCTGCATGGATATAGTCATCATGAGTCAGTAACGTGCGTAACTCGGAAGCAAGCAGATCAGTCGTGACCTTCTTGAACGGAATCGTGCGAGCCAAACCAAGTGCGACCGCGCGTTGGGCATTATCCGGTTGATCAAAAGCGACGGGCACGATTAATTGGGGCGCCCCGCTTCGCAACGCTTGCGCGAGTGTACCGATGCCCGCTTGATGCACGATTGCCGCCGCGCCGGGAAACACCCGGGAGTAGGGAAGATAGGGAAACGCGCGAATACCATCCGGCAAATTTTCCGGTATGACGGGACCGGTAATCAAAATGGCTCGTCGTTTAAGCTGCTTTGCGGCAGCCATTGCTTTGTCCCAAAAGTCTCCCGCTACCCAGACCGCTGAGGAACCAAGAGCAAATACGATCGGCGCCTCTTTCGCTGCAAGAAAGTTATCCAAATCATCACGCATATCTGCATCCGATACTAAGCCGTCATAGACCGGAGCCCCACAGACGCGCACGTGTGCCGGCCAATCGGGTTGAGGTTCAGCCAATAGAGAATCAAACAACGCGAGATTGCAGAGGGGGGAGAACTGTCCCTCGAAGATCGCCATCTGCTTTGAGGCTGGAAGACCGAGTTCTTTACGCAAGTCACGCAACGGCGACTCCCATCTCGCCGCGACACGCTTTAGTATAGTGAACAGCACCTTGTATGGCCCTGGTCCCAGAGCGCGCAGTTTACGAAACCATGAAGCCCCGGCAAACACCGGAGGATCATAACAGGACATGAAACTCAGGGGCGACAATATTGTAGCAACCCACGGCAATCCATATTTTTGGGCAACCAGAGGAAGGGCAAATGTCAGGGGATGAGAAATCAGCAGGTCAGCCCCTTTCGCTGCGTGGAGCAGATCTTCATACGCGAGCCGTACCTGCGGCATAATCAAGCGGCGTATTAAATACTCCGGCCCGCGGTAAACATCGAAGAGTTTCTTTGCCAGAGACTGAAAATCACCAAACTCGGCCATACTCGGCCGCATTGGCGCAAACTCGACACCACGCCCCCTCCACATCTGCGCGGTAATCTTCCGCAGTGGCAATCACGGCCTGATGCCCACGCTTAATCAGCGCCCGCGCAACGGCAATATAGGGATGGAGATCACCCAGGGAGCCAATTGTCGCAAAAAGAAAACGACTCATCGATATATTTCTTCCTCTGCCACAAGGAAAGTTAAACTGGAGCCCGCAGCATGGGCTCGGTCAATTTTGATGTGATCGTTATAAAAAAGTTGTTGTTGTTTCGTTGTAACTTCTCTATGTTTTTAATAGATTGAGGATCGAAGCAGACATTACGAGAACAGCTTTTTGATCCAGGCCGATTTAGCGATTGCAGCAATCATCTTCCAGCAAATCCAGACTACCGCCAGGAGGCACAGCAGCGGCACCAGGATCGCGAGGATTGTTATCACTATCGATCCGCCAAGTTCGGTGGTGGAGACGAGAAAATTCCCTGCCCCGCCAGTTGTTCCGGTTGAAACCGCACGCAACGCGACAGTACCACCCTGCACGATTGCGGCAACACCGCCACCCGCTATGAGGGCAAGGCACCATTTCAGGAATGGAGACATATCTCCGAGCATTGAAGCCGTCAAGATTGTACCGGCAACAACGGACGCAGGGGTCATCAGAACATCCAGCACATGGTCAAGCCATGGAATGTAGTACGCGCAGATCTCAAAAACAGTAGCCGTGGTGAAGGCAATGAGGGCAGGCCATGTCCCTATCCAGGCAAATCCCGGAGATAGGGTAATATGGCCGGTCAGAGCCGCTATGCTCATTCCCATCAAGGGCACGAATACGCGGAACCCGCATGCCGCGCTAAGACCGATACCGACAATAAGTCCTAAAATTGTCTCCATTTCCCAACCCCTTTTACTTTAGTCAACCTCTCCGGGCGCACTACGCATCGGTATAATATTTTTTCATACCAAGTTGCATTCAAAAGCAGATCGAGGCGACGACGAGAAATCGACGTCGAGGAGTATGACGAGGAGTCAACAAAGATATGCACATGAAGGCGACTTGGTATCAGTGCTATCTTTTTATAACGCGATACAGAATCAATAGAAGGACAGCGCCACCGACGGCCACCAGGATACTCTCCATATTAAAACCGGTAACTGACCCAATCTTCAGTTTAGACCCAATAAACCCGCCTACGAAAGCGCCCGCTATTCCTATCAAAATGGTAATTATAATTCCCCCTGGGTCTTTACCCGGCATGATAAATTTTGCGAGAATTCCTACGATAAGCCCCATAACTATCCAGGTTAAAATTCCCATGGCTAACCTCCTTTATCAGGTTGAGTTAATATTTATCAAAACACCCCGACAAACTCGAGGAGTCAAGAGGCTTCACATGAACTGCCGAAAAGCCCCAACGGCACTGTTTTGTAGCCGTTTGGAACTCGCATCAATTCCGGAGAAACCGGAGATGTGTTAACACGGCGCAGGGTCATAGTGACGCTGCCCTGACCCGACAAGTCACGAAATTCAACGGGGATTCCCGACACCTCACGAGCCGTAATGTTCGGGAGGGTGATGCCTTGTTGACGGGCCAGCGCCTGGCCTTTCGGGGCGAGCCGCTCATAAAAACCAAAAAGCGCGCGAATGGTAGCGGCGTCATTGTCCGAAACTTTCATGGTCGCGGCATCGGCCAGACAAACTTCGGCCACGGGCGTTGCCCCCTGCATGACCCGCATCACCCGGCAATGGATTCCTCGCCACCTCTTTCATTCCGGCCGGCACCAGTCGGGTTGGCGCTTGCGGCTCAGCGGCTTTGGCGATCGTATCCAAAGAGACATTGTCGCCAAAAAGGTCCTGTAACTGCTGACGCTGTTCGGGAGAAAGCTTTCCGATCTCTTCCCCTATGCCCTGCAACAGGGGCTGCACATTCTGCATTTGCTGGTTGATGCGGTCAACCTGCTGTTCATCCACGGTCATCAACGTGCCCTTGCGATGATCAACAATCACCACATTCTCCGCAGCATGGCGGTACAGGAGATCGAGATTCTTATCACCACCAGCGGCCTTGACCATGATCTGGTCATTCTTTATGGCAATGTTCTGGGTTGTACCTGCCGGAACATTCATTCCCTTGACCATATATTCCAGGACAACATCGGCGTTGGTGATTGACGGAAGCGCCAGGCCGGCGCAGATGGTTAGGCAAAGTGCGATGCGTTTAATTTTCTTCATCGAAAAATACCTCCATTGTTTTCGCTGTAGGAGTCCTATTGAGAAGGACTAATAATTTTTGTTCAATTTCTTGGTCTAACATGGGGATCAGTCCACTTTCCAGTTTTATAGACAATGCCCTTTTCTTTCACCTGAAAGCCGATTGATTTGCGCGGGGGTTCTGGCTTAACCATCAGTTCCCGAATCGCCTGGAAAAGAGTCCGAATGTTTCCATCATGACTGGCAATGCGTTTTTCCAGTTCTGCCAGCTTGCGGGCCAAAACCTTACTGGTCGTTAACGCCTCGCGGAGACAAACGAAGGCGCGCATGATAGCGATATTTACCTGTACGGCCCGAGCACTACGCAGTACACCAGAAAGCATGGCCACCCCTTCCTGAGTGAAGGCGTAAACGTTTTTAGAAAACTTGAGTTCAGAGGATGTCACAAATTGTGATATCCTCGTGATCTCATCGCGTGTCAGAATGAAAATTAAGTCAGAAGGAAAACGCTCCCGGTCGCTAAAACAAAAAGGCCCACTGCCCTTGTTATCTGGCAATCAGGCCTTGTTTTAAACTCGTTCAATTCATTTTCCTCGCAACCATCTTTTGCATTATATTCCCCGTTGGTTTTTTTCCTGACTTATTAAATAAATTTAGGGGAAAGTCAACAAAAAGGAAAAATTCTGGGAAACAAAAATCCCCCCGCCGAAACGAGGGGATTTGATATTCTCTTTAATTACCTGAGGTTTTATTAATGGTTGGATGCCTAAAATTCTATCCAATAAACATGTTTGAAAGATAAGGTATATACTATTGTTGAAATAACCGGGTCGATTTAAAAAGACATTTTGTACAGCTTATTTTTTCGTAACAGTGCCCGCGGTGATATCTTTCAATTTTTGGTGTTTGGTTAAGATCATCTTGCTATATCTTTTCTTCTCCGTCTTTTTCTCTTTTTTCTTTTGCATGGTTTTGCCTCCTCTTATTTACGGATTTTGCTAAAAATATATCTAATTAATTTTCCTCTCAATCAATATTTATCTTTAACCTTTAAAAGGGAAAAAAGTCAATCAGTATTTATCATACCAAAGAATCGCTCAGTTTAGGTATCGTTTACCCGTAAAAAATCTTTCCGGGATTCAGGATGTCGTTCGGGTCAAAGACCCGTTTGATCTTTTTCATCAATTCGATCTGCGAGTCGTTAAGCTCCATCGTTAAAAAAGGAGCTTTGGTAATGCCGATACCGTGCTCACCGGAAATAGTGCCCCCCAGATTGAGCACCTCCTGAAAAATCTCGTGTATCGCCTGCTCTGCCTTTTCGTGTTCTCCGGGGATTTTCTCATCATACATCACATTAACGTGAATGTTTCCATCGCCCGCATGTCCAAAGCTAATAATGGTAAGCTGATAGTTTTTTCTTGATTTCTTCCATCCGGTGAATCAGTTCGGGAATTTTGCTCCGGGGAACAACAACATCTTCATTTATCTTGGTAAGGTTGAGAAGGAGCAAGGAAGGAGAAATCGCGCGTCTCACCTCCCAAAGGTTAGAAGCGTCCTTGGTGTCGGTTGCCCGCTCGACCCGAAAGGAACCTTGTTCCAAACAAATCTTTTCTACTTTTTCCGCCGCGTTTTCCACTGCCGCGGGATCACCATCAAGCTCAATCAGAAGCAAAGCCTCCGTCTCCGCGGGAAAACCAAGGTTTTGATAGGTGTTCACGCATTCAATCGACCCGCGGTCCATAAATTCCAGTTTCGCGGGGACAACTTTATTGCGAATGATACTCGATACCGCGTGAGCCGAATCATCCATGTTTTTGAAAAAAACCATCAGCGTAATGCTTGTTTCTGGTTTGGGAATAAGGCGGAGATAAATTTTGGTTATGATCGCTAACGTGCCCTCAGAACCGATGATAAGCCGGGTGAGATCATACCCCACCACTCCCTTCATCGTCTGAACGCCGGTGGTGATGATCTCTCCGGTGGGAAGAACGATCTCCAAACCGGTTACGTAATCCCGGGTAACCCCGTACTTCAAAGCACTCGGGCCACCAGCGCATTCCGCGACATTTCCCCCTAAGGTGGAAAAAGCAAGACTGGCGGGATCAGGCGGATAATAAAGCCCGTATTTCTCCACTTCCTTCTGAAATTCACCGCACACCACTCCGGGTTCAACGATTGCCGTTAAATTATCAGTATCAATTTCGATAATCCGGTTTAAACGGCTGGTGACTAAAACAACTCCTCCCAGGACCGCTAAAGAACCACCGGTAAACCCGCTCCCTGCTCCCCGGGGGATAACGGCGAACTGCTCCTGATTGGCCAGTTTGAGGACCGCGGCGACCTCTTCGGCACTTCCGGGAAATACTACTGCCTCAGGACAAAATTTCTGATTAACCGCGTCATAGGAATAGCAGGTGAGGTCTTCCGTGCTGGTTAAAATATTTTCTTCACCGACAATCTTCGTGAGCTTCTGAATGATTTTTTTCTTGAGCATAAATTTTGTCCGTTGTTTGTTGTTAGTTCTTAGTGTTAGTTCGTTCTTTTGCTAAAGGGCCGTTGTGAGAATTTCCTCGACTCTTTATTTTCTCCCTTAACTCTTAACCCTTCACGTCTTTACATTTTACCTTTCACGTTTCACTTTTTACGATTTATGTTCCTCGCTCCTCGTTCCTTTCTCTTTCTCCCCCTGCTCATTGCTGATAGCTCTTAGCTGATTGCTATAAACTATGAGCTACGCGCCATTAGCCTTTGCTCCATGCTCATCTAATTTAACAACTGACAACCAACCACGGACCACTGACTACTTTCCCACCCATGGTAGCACTGCCCCACCATAGGGTATCACATAGGTAGTTGGGTTGTCCCCCAAGATTTGGTAAGCCCTGGCAAGCGCTTCTTCCATGGAGTGCACCGGAGTTAAAGACATCGTTCGCACCACCGAATCCGGGAGTTCCGAAAGAAGCAACACCGTGGCTTTTTTCGCTTTCATGAGGGTCGCGTAAGCAGTCTGCCCGTTGATCTGAAAATTTTTTCGCAACTCAGCTTCCATTTCCACAGGATCCTGAAACCTGAACCAGCCCAAGAAATCCGGATTTCCTATCCCTTCTGAGCAGGCCGCGATTAAAATCATCACGCCTCCGGGTCTTAAAGCGTTGAGAGCGTAATCAAAGGTTTTGTGGGCTTGGATGAAATTGATATCCTTAGGATACCCACCACAACTAACAACCACCAAATCCGCAAGCTCAGCAAGGATAACCTTAAAATGCTGGTCAACAAAATCACACCCTTGGTAAAAAGCTTCCTCCCAATGTCCAACCGCCAAATTAAGTATACCATAATCCGGTGAAAGAATCGTATTAAAGAGAAATTTAGGAGGAACCAATCGCGCGGCCTCCATCGTATCTTCATGCAGGGGATTACCCTGAAGAACACCGGTGCGCGCTAAAGGGTGCCTTCCTCCCCCTTCGGAATTGAGCACTAAAAGATGCGTCGCAACACAGGATTCAAAGGAGGCAACTCCAGGCATTATACTTTTTCTTCCTCCTCCAAATCCGGCAAGGTAATGATATCCGATTGTTCCGGTAAGAATAACCTTATCCGCTTCCGCTACCCGGCGGTTGATAATCACCGGAGTATTTTTTGTGGTCTTCCCTGAAAAGACTAACTGATTGTGATTCTTGGCATCATGATTCTCCATGTGAATCCGTTGCGCCACTTCCTCACCGACCACCTGCTTCTGTTCTTCGAAACTCATCGGACGATGGATTCCGAGAGAAAAAACAATCGCGATATCATGATCGGGGATTCCATTCCGATTCATTCGATGTGATCAGAAGAGGAAGAAAAAGGTGGGATCCGGAATAACGGGTAATATCAGACACGATGATGACCACCTTGTCCCCTCTTTTGAGCAAACGTATCGAAAGAATACTGATCCCGTGGCTCATCCAAAGCGATTGTGATTGCCTGAGGCACATCCGGTATCGGACTCATTTCCCGCGGCATGATCACGGAAGCAAGGTTTTTGGGGGAAAGAGAAACCTCGATCTTTTTCTGGTGATAGGGAAGAGAAAACTTCATTTACCCAAAGCTCCGCCCACAAATCTCGTTAACCGCTCAACCAAAAGCCGGGCAATAAAAAATATTCCCCGCTCTTTGGCGATTTTGACGTGCATATCAATAATGGTATCAGGAATCTGAGGAGGGTTGGATTTTGCCTTCAGCGTGATTGCTTCAACCGGACAGGTGGTTACGCAAAGGCCGCACCCTATGCAGCGATCACTGTTTATCTCATAATACTCAGCGCCGGCAATGATGGCCTCCATTTGACACCGCTCCGCGCACACGCCGCATACTGTACAGAGATCAGACGCAATCTGAGCGTGAAAAGATGACTGAATGTGCTCTGCGGGTTTGGGAAATTTTTTAAGGAGGCGGAGCATGCCGCAGCAGCACCCACAGCACATACAGATATTCAGAATGTCTTTGGCATTGGTGGGTGAAAGCACCAGCGCTTTTTCTTCTCCCATTTTCAAGATACTCAAGAGTTCCTCTTCGCCGATTTTCCTTCCCAGCGTGTTTTCAAGGTAATACTGCGCCGCGTCATCAAACACCAGACATCGCTCCGCTGGCCGGTCACAGGAATTTCCCATGAGTAATTGTTCCTTCTGACAAATACACGGGGCTACGGCAATAAGTTTCTTATCTTTAACCAGGGCGCGGACCTGGTCATAGGTGGAAACCAGGGGAGTCGCGGAAAGGGAAGCTCCGATCGGAATTACCCGAAGCTGCTTGGTTTTCGTGGATTCCCAAAATTTCGCTATTGCGGGAAGGTACTCTTCCATTAATTCCGCCAGTTCGCGGTCAAGCGTGTTTAAATGAAATTCATAAATCCCGACCACAAACTGAAGCGCCATATAAAAAGGCCGGCCATTCACGCGCGTCCGGTAAATCAAGCCTTCTTTGGCCATCGCCTCAAGCTTTTCTGCGGCTTGGGCTTCGTCCATTGTTAATCGTGGCGCGATGGCTGACACTGGTTCCGGCTTTGATTCTTAACTGCAAAGCTATTGTGGCTTGTTCAGGGGTAAAAAGTTTTTTCAGGATTTTGATTTCTACGCCGCTTTCGGTGGCGGGAAACCCTGCCGGCAGTTTGTTCAAAAAATCTCTTAGCTTAAGATAAATATCTTTCGGCATAACAACCCCGGATAAAAAAGATTGGCAAACTATTTGAAATTATTTAGAAACCATCTTATTGCAGGATGTTTGTGATTATGGTATAAAAACATATATCATATTAGTAAGTAATTGCAAAAAAATTAGCGCATTGGGGGGGTAGCCATGAAAGTTTACCTTGTTCAGCATGGCCAATCTGTTTCTGAGGACGTTGACCCGGCTCGTCCTTTGAGCGAAAAAGGACAAAAGGATATGGAAAAAGTGGCCCGGTTCCTTAAGGGTGTTAACCTAAAAATCAGCGTTATCCTTCAAAGCGGGAAAACCAGAGCAACTCAAACTGCGGAAATTCTGAATCCTAAAGTTACGTCCTTAGGAGGGATCATGAAAAAAGAAGGACTTGCCCCCAACGATCCGGTTGACCCGTGGGTGGAGGAACTGAATAAGTCCCCTGATGACGTAATGATCGTGGGGCATCTTCCTTTTCTTTCCAAACTGGTAAGCCGGCTTCTCGGAAGGGAAGAAGAATTGATAAGTTTTCAGCAGGGAGGGATCGTTTGCCTGGAAAAGATGGAACACCTTCAATGGCGAATCAGATGGATGGTGGTTCCCGAGCTTCTCAGTTAAATGGGGCAAAATATTCCTTGACATTTCTTGCCAACTTTAACAATACTCCTAAAAAATTTTCCTCACGTAAAAGCTGATACCTCTTGAAATTGAGAAGGAAATTACCCAATGGGAAAAGATTATCATCCCCACGAAATTGAGGAGAAATGGCAGAGGCTCTGGGAAGAGAATCAGGTCTTTACGGTTACCGAATCAGCCGATAAACCCAAGTATTATCTGTTGGAAATGTTTCCTTATCCTTCCGGTCGGATTCATGTCGGCCATGTCCGAAATTATTCTATCGGAGATGTTATCGCCCGGTATAAAACGATGCGAGGCTTTAACGTGCTCCATCCTATCGGCTGGGACGCCTTTGGCCTCCCCGCGGAAAATGCGGCGATTGAGCATAAAACCCATCCCTCCCAATGGACCCATGATAATATTACCTACATGCGCTCTCAGCTTAAACGGATGGGAATAAGCTATGATTGGACGCGGGAACTGGCTACGTGTGATCCGAGCTACTACCGGTGGGAACAGCTTATCTTTATCAAAATGTTTGAAAAGGGCCTCGCTTACCGGAAACGTTCGTGGGTGAACTGGTGTGAGAAATGTCAGACCGTATTGGCCAATGAACAGGTTGAGGCAGGCTTGTGCTGGCGCTGTGGCAAAGAAGTCGCCCAGAAAGACTTACAACAGTGGTTTTTCAAGATCACGGCCTATGCCGAAGAGCTTTTGGACTACTGCGATAAACTTCCCGGCTGGCCGGAACGGGTTTTAACCATGCAAAAAAACTGGATCGGCAGAAGTGAGGGCGCGGAGATAAGCTTTACTTTGGAAAAAGGAGCGGGCGAGATCACGGTTTTTACCACTCGTCCGGATACCCTCTTCGGCGCGACGTTTATGAGCCTTGCGCCCGGAGCATCCCCTTGCCCAAACACTCTCTCACGGCACTCCTCAAGAGGACCCCGTTCGTCAGTTTATCGAAAAAATGAAACGGGAAGACTTAAGCAAACGGACTGCGGAAGATACAGAAAAAGAAGGAGTGTTTACGGGATCATACTGCATCAACCCCGTGACGAATCGGAAAATGCCGATCTTTGTTGCAAACTTTGTTTTAATGGAATATGGAACCGGGGCAGTCATGGCCGTGCCTACCCACGACCAGCGAGATTTTGAGTTTGCGAAAAAATATGGGCTTCCGCTCATTATTGTCATCCAACCCCCCGAAGAAAAACTCGACCCCATTTCTCTGGAGGCCGCGTATGTGGATGATGGAATCATGGTAAATTCGGGACAGTTTGACGGGATACCGAACAGAGAAGCAGGAGTTAAAATAACCGACTATCTGGCATCGATAGGAAAGGGGGGGAAAACAGTCAGTTATCGGCTCCGGGACTGGGGCATCTCCCGTCAGCGTTACTGGGGAGCGCCCATTCCTATAATTTACTGTGATGAGTGCGGAATCGTCCCGGTTCCCGAAAAAGACTTACCCGTGGTTTTACCTCTCGACGTGAAAATGCTCGAGACCGGGCAATCTCCGCTTGCGTTAAGCTCTGCTTTTGTTAATACTCCCTGCCCACGCTGTTCACGACCCGGCCGCCGGGAGACTGATACCATGGATACCTTCGTGGAGTCATCCTGGTATTTTCTCCGCTACGCGTGTCCCCGCTACGATAACGGCCCCTTGGATAAGGATAAAGTTAACTATTGGATGCCGGTCGACCAATATATCGGCGGCATCGAGCATGCCATTCTTCACCTTCTCTATGCCCGGTTCTATACCAAGGTTCTCAGGGACTTAGGGATAGTACGGCAGGACGAACCGTTTACCAATCTGCTTACCCAGGGTATGGTGCATAAGGAGACCACCCGGTGTCCAGAGCATGGCTGGCTCTTTCCCAAAGAAGTTGCGGAAGGGAAATGCACCGTGTGCGGATCAGCAGTTGAAATCGGACGCACGGAAAAAATGTCCAAATCCAAAAAAAATGTCGTCGATCCCGACGAACTTATCGAACAGCACGGCGCGGATACGATCCGCCTTTTCTGCCTTTTTGCCGCGCCTCCGGAAAAAGATTTAGACTGGAGCGACCAGGGAGTGGAAGGAGCTTTTCGGTTTTTGAGCCGGGTCTGGCGGATAATCCAGGTGCACGCGGAAACCATGAAGGATGTAAAACCCTATCACGGGAAAGAAGACCTTCCTGAAGCTTTAAGAAATCTCCGGCGAAAAACCCATCAGACTATCCGAAAAGTAACCGAAGACCTTGAAGAACGCTTCCACTTCAATACCGCGATCAGCGCGATCATGGAGCTTGTCAACACCCTGTATCAGTTTGACGTAAATTCCGTCGAGAGCCCCTTTAAAAACCACGTGTTAAGAGAAGCCATGGAAACCATTGTGCTCCTCCTCTACCCGGTTAGTCCCCATATCACTGAAGAACTTTGGCAGATTTTAGGACATACGGAAAGCATCAGCAAAGAAGCCTGGCCCTCCTATGACCCGGAAGTTGCCAAAGAAGAGGAGATGGTCATAGTCATCCAGATTAACGGAAAACTGCGGGGTCAAATAACCGTACCCGTCAACACCCTGGAACAAGAGATCAAAACCTTAGCTCAAAACGATGAACGAACGAAACAATGGACAGAAGGAAAAAAGATTGTTAAAATAATTTATGTTCCCCGAAAACTGATTAATATGGTGGTGCAATGATTTCATGTGATCAAAAATCGATTGTCAAGGTGTTTTTCGCTTTTATTATTTTTTTCGTTTTCAGCAATGGTTGTGGGGGGTACCACTTTGCCTCTGACTACAACAACCTCCCGGGAGAGATAACCTCGATCTCCATTCCCTTTTTCCAAAACGAAACCTATGAGGCAAATATTGAATCTTATTTTACCCGTGCTCTGATCAACGAGTTTATCAAAAACAAAAAATTCACTATCCTTTCTCACGGAGCAGATGCCACGCTTTATGGGATCGTTAAAGACTTCCGCGCTACAACGATTGCTTATTCCGCGCAAGACAAGGTTCTTGAATACCGAGCGTATATTACGCTCGATCTTACGTTAAAAAATAATCACACGAGTGAAACCATTTGGAGAAAACCCTCCTTAACCAGTGATGAAGAGTATAAAGTTTCTTCTGAAGATATTGCCTTAACCGAAGCAACCAAAAAAGTAGCTTTTCAGAAAATTGCTAACGAGTTGGCCGAGCAAATTTATGAGGAGCTGGTTTTGGGTTTTTAAGCATGAAACCTGCTGATTTTTTTTCAAAGTTTAAAGAGGGTCCATTACTCCCTCTTTATTATTTTTACGGAGAAGAAGAATACCTAAAAAACAAAGCCGTTCACATTGTATCGGAGCGTTTAGGAGAGAAAATAAACCGTGGCTTAAACTTCGAGGTTTTTTCCAGTTCTTCCACCCCCATAGCAACCCTTCTTGATCACGCTCGCACTATTCCCTTTTTAGGCGGACGGAAAATCATCCTTTTGAAAGAGGCGGAAAAGATCTCTGCTCAGGAACAGGAGCAGCTTTTTTCCTACCTGGAAAGCCCAAGCAAGAAAACCACCCTTATCCTGACCAGCAGTGCGGTTAATTTTCGGGGAAAGGCTTTTAAACCACTTCTTAAGTCCTTCGCAAAGTATGCGGGATACGGCTTGGTTCTCGAATTAAACCATCCCTATCAAAACGAGATCCCTGATTGGATAAAATCTATGGCTCAAAATTTTGGGAAAGTCTATAGGGTCTTCAACAGTTTTTTTATTACACGAACTGATCGGGAATAACCTTCTCGACATTTTCCATGAAATGGAAAAACTTGCTCTTTTTAGTGGCGAAAAAAAAGAAATTACTAAGGATGATGTTGAAAAGATGATTTCGAGTTTGCGAACCGAGTCAGTTTTTGAATTGGTGGATCATATCGGAAATCGAAGACTGTATGAAGCCTTAATAACGCTTTCTCAACTTCTCAAAAGCGGCGAGCAGCCTCTTAAGCTTTTAGCTTTGATTGTCCGTCAATTCCGGATGATCAGCAAAGCGCGTACTCTGGTGAACCAGGGCCTGAAGCCCGCGGAGATAACCAACGCCCTGAAAATCCCAGAATTTGTGTGGGAAAAGTTATATCCTCAGATAAATAAATTTTCTGAAAAAAAGCTGATGGATTGTTTTCAGCAAATGTGGGAAGCTGATATCGCGCTCAAAACCAGAAGTACTCCCAAAAAAATCGTTTTAGAAAAACTCGTCATGGAGTTGTGCGAATAGTACCAATGTGCTGATTACCAGCCGCATCGAGGGAGAGGCTAAGTGCTCCCTCAGGTTCAGATTTTGAGTTATTGATGAGGGGTTTGAAAGAAAGAAGTCAGGAGGTAAACCGTTAGAAGACTTTCACCGGGCATTTAACCGTTGAAAAAGTGTAAGAATTTTTAATTTTACCCCGTGTTCCGCACGGGTTTCTAACGGGTAAAGTGCAGAAAATCTTCTCACTCCTGCCTTCTTCTCTGAAAACGCAATCGAAACAGATGCCCTTCCCATCCAATGCCGAAGCGAAAAAGATTAGGATTTTAAAGCATTCACTTTGCGGGTCAGGCGGGAGATTTTGCGGGCAGCATTTTTTTTATGAATAACCCCTTTGGAGGCAGCTTTATTAATAACCGGGGTAACCTGAGAAAGCACTTCCTGTGCTTTTTTCGGGTCTTTCTCCTCAATCGCGGCACTGACTGCTTTCATCGTGGTCTTGAGATTGCTTTTGACGTTCCGGTTTCTCAGCCGTTTTTCTTTACTTTGTTTGCTTCGTTTTAAAGCTGATTTATGCGTTGCCATACAATCCTTTCACCAATTTTAATGTTGTAATTATTTTTATTGCGGAATTTTGTTGTTTACCATCGAATTTACTGGTTTGTCAAGCAAATTTCATAAGGATTTCATTACGTAAAGGCCCTTTCTAAAATGTCCGAAAACTCACACATAACCAGAGCCTTTGGTATCGTAGGGGTAGCCACCTTTTTAAGCCGAATTCTTGGATTAGTCCGGGAAATGGCGATTGCTTATTATTTTGGTGCCAGCATGGCAGCTGATTCCTTTTTCGTGGCTTTTCAGATCCCCAATATCCTTCGAATTCTTCTGGCTGAGGGTTCCCTCAGCATAGCATTTATCCCGGTCTTTTCTGAAACCCTGGTCAAAAAAGGGCGTGAGGAAGCCTTAAAACTTGCTCATGCGGCTTTCACCATCCTAACGATAATTCTCATTATCATTACGGTGTTAGGTATTGTTTTTGCCTCTCCTCTTATAAAAATTATGGTGCCGGGGTTTGCAAAAATTCCGGGAAAAACCGAGCTTACGATCCTCCTGACCCAGATCACTTTTCCTTTCATTTTCCTTGTCAGTCTGGCAGCACTCTGTATGGGAATCCTTAACTCTTTGAGGCGGTTTGCAGCCCCTGCCTTAGCTCCCGTGTTTTATAACCTCGGCGTCATCCTCTCAGTGGTCCTTCTTTTCCCTTATCTTCACTTTCCGATAATGGCTTTAGCCATTGGAGTCATGGTCGGCGGGTTTCTCCAGTTGGTATTCCAAATCCCCTTCCTTGAAAAAAATGGTGTCCACCTTACGTCAAACTTTGACTTCCAAAACCCGGAACTAAAAAAAATGGGGAAAATCATGGTGCCCGCTATCTTTGGCTCGGCAATCTACCAAGTAAAAATTTTTATTAATAATTTTCTTGCTTCCTTTCTTCCCCAGGGAAGTGTTTCTTACCTAAACTATGCTTATCGTCTTCTCGAATTCCCTTTAGGGATTTTCGTCTATTCGATCAGTTCCGTGGTCCTTCCTTCTTTTTCGACTTTTGCCGCCAACAATGAAATGACAAAATTAAAAGAAACGTTCGTTTTTGCGTTTCGATTAGCCATGTTCATCGTTATCCCCGCCATGGTTGGCTTAGCAGTCCTGCGAGTTCCCATTGTTTCCGTTCTCTTAGAACGAGGATCTTTTACTCCAGAAGAAACGGTGCAGACCTCCATTGCCCTTCTTTATTACTCTCTGGGACTCTGGGCAATTTCCGGCTTGCGAATTACCGTTCAGGTTTTTTATTCCCTTCACGATACCAAAACACCGGTAAAAGTAGGGGCAATCAATCTTCTTACTCATGTTCTCTTCAGCGTCGTGCTTATGGGACCCCTTAAACATGGAGGTCTTGCGTTAGCCCTCTCATTAACCTCGGTTTTGCATTTTTTGCTTCTCCTGATGTATCTGCGGAGAAAAATAGGTCGTTTGGGGATGCGAGCGGCTCTGCCTTCTTTGGCAAAAATTGTTTTTGCCTCGCTGATCATGGGGGGGGTATGTTATTGCATTTGTTCTCAGGTTAACTGGTTAACGCCGGGGGATTTCTATAAAAAAATCGTTTGGCTGGCCGGGGCCATCGGGAGTGGCACTCTGGTTTTCTTTGGACTTTGTTTCTTGCTCCGCTGTCCGGAACTTGAAACCTTGAAGGATGTGTTCAAAAAGAAGATGATACCTCCTTCCGCTTAACGTTCAAATTTAAAAAATTTATTTCCACCTCAACTTTTCGCTACTCTCCTAAATTTTTTTTCACCGCTGCCTTAAGATTCGCGAGATTCGAGGATTTTACCACATAGGCATCTGATGCCCAGGTCGCTAAATTTTGTTGATACTCGGGATAAGCACTGGAAAGGATAACCGGCAAATCCCGAAACATAGTGCGAATCCGCTGAAGAATGTCAAGACCATTTATATCGGGCATCTTGATATCCAAAATAACAAGATCAGGAAGGAAGGTGTTCAGTAATTCAAGTGTTTCTTTGCCATTGGCAGCAACTTTCACTTCATATCCTTCCTCTTCTAACTCTTCTTTATATAAAATCCGGATACCTTCTTCGTCATCAGCAACTAAAATTTTCTTCATGGCCTTATTTCCTTTCTATTATTTTATCTCCTTCAGAAACGTCGCTGCCTCCTCAGGAGGGGTTGGGTTAATGTAAAATCCAGACCCGATTTCAAAGCCTGCGATTTTACTTAACGTGGGGATGATTTCAAAATGCCAATGGTAGTAATCATTGATCAACTCATTAAACGGAGACGTATGAAGGGTGAAATTGTACGGCGGATCATCCAGCGCCACTTCGATGCGGCTTAAAACATCTTGGAAAATACTTGCCAGCGAAATATATTCTGCCGGAGAAATATTGACAAAAGAAGAAGAGTGTTTTTTGGGAAGAAGCCAAATTTCAAAAGGCGAACGGGAAGCATAGGGAGTGATTGCCAGAAAATCATCGTTTTCAACCACTACCCGGATTTTATCATCCAATTCTTGATGAACAATATCGCAAAAAACGCAGCGGTCTTTATACTTGTAATAGTTTTTGCTCCCTTCCATCTCTTCCATTACCGATTTGGGAATAATCGGTAAGGCAATGAGTTGTGAATGGCTATGCGCGAGGGAAGCTCCGGCTTCTACCCCATGATTTTTAAAAATCAGAACATAACGAAAGCGCTCGTCTTTTTTCAAATCCACAATGCGCTCCCGGTAAGCCCATAGCACATCCTCAAAGGCTTTAAGATCAAGCTGAGACAAGGAGCCACCATGGCGAGGGGTTTCAATAATAACTTCGTGGGCACCAATACCATTCATTTTATCGTACATCCCCTCCCCTTGTTTTTTCAAACTCCCCTCAATAACCAAAGCGGGAAATTTATTGGAGACTACCCGCAAAGTCCACCCTGGGGTATTAGGCTTACTTCCATCGCGTCGTAAAGCATAGACCTCAGGCGGAGTTTTGTCTTCATTCCCCGGGCACAGCGGGCAAAATCCGCCTGCTACCGCAGGCCTTTCGGTCATCTTAAAACTGGTAGGACGTTTTCCGCGTTCGGTTGAAATGATAACCCAACGACCAACAATAGGGTCTTTGCGAAGTTCAGGCATAATGCTACCTCACCATAGACAAAAGATTTTAACACCGTGGAGCACGACATCAACCCCTCATTCCTTCAATTTTTTTATCCCCCATGAAGCATGACAACTCTACTCCATGCCATCCTTACAGGCGATTTATCAAGCTCGCAACGAACCCTGCTCCAAAACCATTATCAATATTTACTACCGTAACTCCTGAGGCGCAGGAATTTAACATTCCTAACAGCGCTGCAATCCCTCCAAAATTAGCGCCATAGCCAATACTGGTTGGAACCGCAATCACTGGTTTCGATACCAACCCCCCCACCACACTGGGCAATGCCCCTTCCATTCCTGCCACGACAATAAAAACCCGTGCCTGGTCAAGCTTTCCCAGCTGATTAACCAAACGGTGAATACCTGCTACGCCAACATCGTAAAGGGTCTCCACGCGATTACCCATCATCCGAGCCGTGATTACCGCTTCTTCCGCAACCGGAATATCAGAGGTCCCCGCACTGATCACCATGATAACCCCTTTACCTGCTATCTTGATTTCTTGAGGAGCAAACGTGAGCATTTTAGGAACGTTATGATACTGCATGGTTGGAATCGTTTTGATAATGTATTCAGCTTTTTCTTGATCCACGCGGGTTACAATAATCGGATGCTCCTTGTCCATCATTCGTTTAATGATCGTGAGGATCTGTTCCGCGGTCTTTTCCTTACCCCAGATGCACTCCGCAAACCCTTGCCGAAGAGACCGATGGTGGTCAATAGTAACAAACCCCAGGTCCTCAAAAGGAAGATACCTGAGCTTCGTTATAGCATCGTCAATGCTCAACTCATTTGATTGAACACTCTCTAAAATGTTTTTAAGAAGCTTTTCATCCATGCGTCTGTTTCCAAAAACGAAAGAAAAAATAGATCACTGTCACCTCTATCCCCCACGCTGCCTCTATCTGCTTATCCGGTCTTGAAGTGGTCATATCCCCGTGGTTCGGCTTTCTTACTTCTTCCTTGTTCATCTTTGAGCCAAATCCCTTTAATCTCCCGGGCAAGTCTACCAATACACGTAAGAGGAATAGCAAGTTCCTGACTGAGCTGAGCCACCTGGTTGCTTTTTTCAGGGGAAACGCTGAAAAGAAGCTCATAATCTTCTCCACCTCCTAATGCCAAGGCAAGCGGATCCGATACATATTCCTGTGCCCAGGTCTGAAACTCAGGTGAACGGGGTACACCGGACAACTCCACCTCCGCTCCCACACCGCTTTGTTCCACGATATGATTTAAATCTGCCAACAAACCATCACTGATATCAATCATCGCATTGGGTATCCCTCGTTCCGCCAAGACCTGGCCCTCTTTAACCCGGGGAAGAGGCGAAAAATGTCGCGCCAGGAGATTCTCTTTACCTGCTCTGCTTCCTCCTTGTTCGGATATCTTCAAACCCAGCGCCGCGTCTCCGAGCCAGCCCGTCACATAGAGTAAATCTCCATCTTTTCCCCCGCTTCGATAAATCACTTTCCCTTTCGATGCTTTTCCCAACAATGCCAGTGAAATAAAAAATCGCTCTCCGCTTTCCGAGGTATCACCACCAATGAGCGCTACCCCCATAGTTTTCCCAAAACTGGTTATGCCCTCATAAAAAGCATCTAAAAAATCCAAAGCAACCCGTTTGCTCGGTATTCCGAGGCTTACGGTATAGCCAATCGGATATCCGCCCATTGCCGCAATATCACTCAGGTTGACAGCCAAGGCTTTCGCGCCCAGCTTCTTTCCCTCGGTTGCATCGATGCGAAAATGGAAACCCTCGATCAATTGGTCAGCAGTCAAAAGGATAACCACATCGTCAGAAAAGGAAATGACCGCAGCATCATCACCAATGCCTTTAAGAATATAAGGAGAGCTGGATAGGATAGTGTCGGGCAATCCGGTTAATAAAACCAAATTCTCCCAGGTCAGAAAATTTCATGCTCGCTTTTGAATTATCTTTTTTTGCAGGTTAATCTTTTTGGTTTTTACTAATGCAATTTCTAAAATTTCATCCATGGTATCCACAAAAACATATCTGAGCTTTCGCCGAATATAAGGAGGGATTTCCTCCAAGTCCTTTCGGTTTTTCGCCGGAACGATCACGGTGTTTATTTTAGCCCTCAGGGCAGCCAGAGATTTTTCCTTTAATCCCCCGATGGGTAAGACTCTCCCCTGTAAGGTGATTTCTCCGGTCATGGCCACATCACGGCGAACCGGAATCCGGGTAAGACAGGAGATTAACGCGGTTGCCATCGTAATCCCGGCGGAAGGACCATCTTTGGGAATAGCCCCAGCCGGAACATGAATATGAATATCGCTGTTTTCATAAAAATCTTCTGCCAGTCCTAATTTATCGGCCCGGGAACGGGCATAGCTTAAGGCAGCGTGGGCAGATTCTTTCATCACATCTCCCAACTGTCCGGTAAGAGTAAGCTGTCCTTTCCCTTTTAAAGGAGTAGCTTCAATATAAAGCAGTTCTCCCCCGGCCTGAGTCCAGGCCAAACCGGTAGCAATGCCCACCTTGTCTTCTTCTTGTTCCGCATCAGGAAGAAATTTTGGTATTCCGAGAATTTTTTGGATGTTTCCTTTATTAATCCGGGTTAACTCTCTTTTCCCTTCCGCGATTTTACGAGCGATTCTCCGACAAACCGTAGCAATCTCACGCTCTAAATTCCGCAACCCTGCCTCTTGGGTATATTGAGAAATGATCGCGAATATTGCTTCATCCGATATTTCTAAATCTTTCCAGCTGATCCCGTTTTCTTCCAATTGCCGGGGCAATAAAAATTTCCGGGCGATATGAAGCTTATCCTCTGCGGTATACCCGGAAAGAGTAATAACTTCCATCCGATCCTTAAGCGGCGGGAGAATCGGATCAACTAAATTCGCCGTTGTAATAAACATCACATTAGAAAGATCAAAAGGAACATTGAGGTAATGGTCACTAAAGGAAAAGTTTTGTTCCGGGTCTAAGACTTCGAGTAAAGCGGCTGAAGGATCACCCCGAAAATCAGCTCCCACCTTATCAATTTCATCAAGCATAAATACCGGATTGTTCGAGCCTGCCTGTTTTATTCCCTGAATAATCCTTCCCGGCAAAGCACCAATATAGGTTCTCCGGTGGCCGCGGATTTCTGCCTCATCCCGCATCCCACCCAACGATAAACGCACAAACTTTCTCCCCATCGCACGGGCGATTGATTTACCCAAGGAGGTTTTTCCCACCCCCGGAGGGCCGGCAAAACATAAGATGGGACCTTTCATCTTTTTCTTTAGTTTTCTTACTCCCAAATATTCTAATATCCGGTCTTTTACCTTTTCCAGGTTGTAATGATCTTCATCCAGTACCCGTTTAGCTTTTTTAATATCAATGGTGTCTTTTGTGGATTTACTCCAGGGAAGCTCAACCATCCAATCCAAATACGTTCTCAGTACCGTAGCTTCAGCAGAATCAGAATGCATCTGTTCTAAACGCGAAAGCTGTTTGAAGGCTTCCTTGTCCACATCGTGAGGCATTCTGGCTTTTTTTATTTTTTCCTTAAATTCATTAAGTTCCTGTGCCTTTTCGTCAAGCTCCCCTAACTCAGTCCGGATCGCTCGAAGCTGTTCCCTCAGATAATATTCCCGCTGCGTTTTGCTTATTTCTTCTTTTGCCTGGTTCTGAATCTTTGCCTGCACCGAGGAAACTTGAATTTCCCGGACTAAAATATCATTGACCCTGGCAAGCCGTTCGAGCGGATCAAGGTTCTCGAGGAGTTCCTGGGATTCACTGATTTTTAAATTCAGGTTAGAAGCAACTAAGTCAGCCAGTCTTCCCGGGTCATCAATGTTTTCCAGAATCGCCAGGATTTCATTGGTGAGCAGGCCTTTGAGTGCGAGCGTCTTTTCGCAGTGCTCCCTGATAGTTCGCATCATAGCTTCAGCTTCAATAGAAACATCGGTGACAACGGGTTCTTCGATCTTTTCAATCCACACCCGGAAGACCGGAGTAACCTGAGTAAAGTCGAGGATGCGCGCTTTGGTAATCGCTTGGATTAAAATTTTTACCCGTCCATCCGGCAGTTTTACCATCTTCATGATGGTAGCTACTACTCCTACCCGGTAGAGGTCATCCGGGCCAGGATTCTCTTCAGCCATGTCTTTTTGGGTTACCAAAAAAATAAGGCGATCTTTGTTCAAAGCTTCTTCAACCGCCTTTATCGAAGCCTCTCTTCCCACAAAGAGGGGAAGAAACATGAAAGAAAAGATCACCACATCACGGATTGGCAACAAGGGAAGCATGTCGGGGATAACAACGTCACTGTCATGGGTAGCCATCAATACCTCACCAAAACCTACCTAATGTATTTAATCTAAACACATTTAAATAAAATTTCTGTTTCCCCAACCGAGAGTAATAGTATGATTGCCCAGGGTTGTCAAGTTTGGGGAAAGTCAAAAATAACAAATCATTAAGTAATTATCTGGGTTACGGCAACCGCATAAGTTTTGCAGTGAGACAAGGAAATCTTGATCGTTTTTATGCCGTGCTTTTGGCTGAATGTATATGCTTGATTGTGCAAATAAACCTCGGGCTTTCCTGAGCGACTGTTAATGATTTCCAGGTCTCTAAACCTGATAATCTCTCTCTGTTCGTTGCCCAAGGCCTTCAGAATACTTTCCTTACCCGCAAACCGGGCAGCATAGTGCTGAGCCGGATATTTTTTGTGCTCACAATAGGAGATTTCCCGGTCAGTAAAGAATCGAGAGCGGAAGTTGGGGTATTTTTTAAGCAAACGATCAATCCGGTCTATTTCAATAATATCGGTTCCGATATCCATTTTATTATCTCTTTTTAAAGTCTTTCGAAAAAAAACCCCACGGTAAACGATCTGGGGGCGACAAATCTTTAAAAACCAGAAAGGGTCCGGTCACGAATCTTCACGAAAAACAATCTTACTCTCGCGAAGAGAAAATTTTTTCAAAGAACCTTTAATTTTTTTCTCTTCACCAAAGATATTGATTAATCGAAGCGTCCCATCCACCACCTCGATTACATCAACATTCTCCAACAACAGTTCCTCTCCCCCTCCCCGCTCCAGAAACGCATTCGTCTCACACATTTTCTTTTCCTTTTTGGATTAAACAATACAGTTAAATTAAAGTTAGCAGGTTTGTTTTAAAAGTCAAGGCATTTGGTTGTAAGAGGGGAGGCAATATTTTTTTTAACATCTCGTTACTTCTCTTCTTTTTTTTGTCCTGTAAATTCTGCCACCTTACCTGAAAACGGATCATTGACTGATAACATTCCCGAACAATTCGATACGTCCGAAAAGAAAAATAAAAGCGAGAGAAGATAATAGCACGGTTTCAAGGAGCGCTGTCCCTCTGAGTAAATCCTTTAAAAATGTTATTATCCCTGCATTGCCCGCTGCAGCCTCTTGGTTCTGAGAAACCGGGATTGCTTTTTGTTCCATCTTTGCCGGTTGCCCAGCAGGAGAGGGACTCTTCTCCGGGCTGGCGATAGCACCCTGTGGAGGAGAAAAAGATTCAAGGTTCTTCTCCTCCACCCTGACAACTATCGGTTCTCCTTGCTTCTCTTCCCCGATGGTTTGAGGAGCCTGGGTTATTTCTTGTTCTGCTTCTGATTGCGGTTCGGTTTCTTTCCGCGCTTCAGAAAGCGGACGCGCTTCTTTGGTTTCTGGAGGCGCTGGGGTGATTTTTTCTTTCCCTTCCAAGGGAGATTCGATTTTTTTCGCTTCTTCTTTTGTGCTCGTTAGCATCTGGGCTGCCTCAGCTTTTCCCGCAACCAGTTTTATAAACTTTGCAAAAACCCATGCTTTTATTTCCGATTGTTTTCCTTTTATAGACACCCAGATACCAGTCTTCCTTTTGATCAAGCACCTTAGCTTTATCCCCTCGCTTGATAACGGTGAGGACCCGCTGATCCAAGCCCGGCGCTTCTCTCAGCTTAACATTCCTCGTTATCTCCCCTTCACAAGGTTCAAAGCTAAGTCCAAGACTTACCCAACCAAAAACCATAAGAAAAAGAGTTGGAAAAATATTATTTTTTCATCCCGTTACATGCTATTTTTCATAAAACCTCCTCAAAGCCGACTCTTAATCTATTAAATCCTTCCTGCTATCAATAATTTCCGTTGCTTTACATTTGTTCTTATATTTTTTATACTTTTCTATCATGTTACTTTGGTAGTTTATCTTCTTTCCGGGAAGACTGTCAACTTAGCCGGGGAAACAGTGAAAAAACACACCTTGCGACCGTTATCAAGGGGGACTTGAAATCACTGCTGGATTCCCTTGTTCTAAGAGAAGATTTTTCCAATGCCATAATGAGGGGCCTCATATGAAAATCTTTACATGTAATACCAAGCTGCATTCAAAAGCAGATCAAGGCGACGACGAGGAATCGACGTACGAGGAGTATGACGAGGAGACAACAAAGATATGCACATGAAGGCGACTTGGTATAAGATTATTTTTCTGGTTATTGTTTTTTCCTCCTTCTCCCATCATGTTAGTGCTCAGATTTATAAATACCAGGATAAAGATGGTAAAATCCATTTTACCTCAGACCCAAACGCGATCCCTGAGGGAGGAAAGATTTTAAAGGCTTTCGAAACCCAGGAAGGGAATAAAAACAATCCTCAAGAAGAAAATCTCCCGGAGAATTATCCTCCTGACATGGAACCCACTATCCAGGTTCTTCAAACTGTTCTTCAATTATACCACGCAACCCATACCTATAGCGAAGCAGATTTTTTCGTTTGCGCGGACATGGCGGTAGATGTCTGGAACATGGTGAAAACCAAAGGGATCAACGCCCGGATTGCCGCAGGCAATATTGATAAACCTCATGCGGATTGGAAGGAGTTTAATCACGCGTGGGTTGTGGCTGAAGCCGCTCCGCGTAAATGGATCGCTCTGGAAACGACGGGTGGCAATCTTGTCTCAAGGAATAGAAACAAAAATTACTACCGGGGTTATTTCTTTACCTCGCCCCGAGAGCTCAAAGATTACTCTGAGCGTTATAGGCAAGGAAATGAACTTTTAAAAAGAACGAAAACCTTACAAGGAGAGCTGAAAAAAGTCCAAAACGATTATGACCAAGAATTAAAAAAGTATAACGAAATGGTGGATGAGTACAATAAAAAATATCCTAACCGGCTCCTTCCGTTAGGTCAGTACAAAGAAGCGCAAGCTTTAAATGAAAAAATTAATCAGCAAAGCACGGTGGTGAAAGAAGTTGAGGGACGGGGAAAACAGCTAAGCGAACTAATAAATTCTAATATTGCGGAACTGGAAACCTTTGAGCAAGCGTTAGACAAGCCAATTGAGATATTACCGTCTAATTGAGACGAACTGAAACCACTTTGGATACCCCCGGCTCTTCCATCGTTATGCCGTACAACGTATCCGCGATCTCCATAGTCTTCTTGTTGTGGGTGATAACGATAAATTGGGAATTGGGAGCAAATTGCCTGAGGATAGTGACAAACCGATCGACGTTGGCATCATCTAACGGCGAATCAACCTCATCGAGCAAGCAAAAGGGAGTGGGTTTGATGAGATAGAGAGCAAAGAGGAGACTAATCGCGGAAAGAGCCTTTTCCCCACCCGAAAGAAGGCTGATGTGTCTGAGGCTTTTTCCTGCAGGTTGCACCATGATTTCCACTCCGGTTTCCAAAAGGTCGCTCTCGTCAGTCAGGATAAGCTCTCCCTTACCCCCCGTAAATACTAAGGGCAGTATCTCTTTAAAATTCTCATTTACTTTATAAAAAGTGTCTCGAAACCTTTCCCGGCTGGTCCGGTTGATTTTTTGAATTGCTTCCTGGAGTGAATCCAGAGCTTTACTCAAATCTTCAGCTTGGCTCTGATAAAACTGGTACTTTTCAACCTGTTCTTCGTATTCCCTTTCCGCATTAAAATTTATTCCCTCCATCATTCTTTCCTGAGCGTGTTCTAATTTTTCAAGCTTGGTTTGAGTTTCTTCGACAGGATAGTCTTCCGCAGAAAATTGATCCGCTGTCTCCTTGAGAGCAACATGATACTTGCTTTCGATCTTGTCTTCCAGAAATCGAACCTCAGTACTGAATTGGGCCAGCTCATGGTCAAGCTCCTGGATGGAAGGATGAAGGCTGTTAAACTCCTGCTGAGTCACCTTAAGTCTTTCCTCATGTAAACGGAGATCGTGACGCACCTCTTCAAGCTTGTTTTCTTGTTGATTGAGCGTTTCCTGGTGCGCCTGAAATAACCGGCTCATATCATCCATGCGGATAGTCGCTGCCGTAATCTCTTCGCGGAGGACAGCGGCTTGTTGCTCTGCCTCTTCACGCAACCTTTTCCCTTTGTCAATTTCATAGATACAGTTTTCGCGTGTCTTTTGCCGCAACTCTAAGGTCGAGGTCAAACTGGAAATCTGGGCCTTCAAATCCATGAGGGCATTTTTATAGTGATTAAAGCTGGTTTCCTGCGAGTCAATCTTTTCCTGACATTCTTTCTCTTTGGTCTGAAGCACAGAAAAGGTCTCCTCAAGCAAAGCTTGCCGCGAAAGGAGAGCTTCCAGCTCAGAAAGGTTTTTCTCCAAATCTTCTTCTATCTCCGCCAATTCGCCCTGAAGTTTCCGTGCTTCCAAAACCAAAAACTCGGTCTTTTTCTGAACCCGCTCGATTTCTCCTTGGTTCTGATGCAAGTCTCTTTCCGTATGTTGGAGAGAAAGTTTTTGCTGTATCAGACGCTCTTCTATCTCTTTAAGTGATGTTTGTTTTTCTTCTAATTCACCTGTCTTTTCTTCTTTTTTACTTTGGAGCTCGCGCAGCTCCTGAGTCAAAAAAGACAGCTTCTCTTCCAATTCGTTTACTTCCCGTTTTCTTTTTAAGAATCTACTCCCAGCGCCATTTTGGTTGCCGCCGGTAATGACACCTCTCGGGTCCACGATCTCCCCGCTCAAAGTAACCAGGGTGTGAGCATCAGTCTGTTTCCAGATCGAAAGCGCCTGAGGCAAATCTTCCACCAGCAAAGCATCACCAAGAAGGTAGCGGATGATCGGGTCAAACCCCTCTTTGACCTTAACCAGGGTGATCAAAGGAGTAGCCTGGGGAAACAAGGAACTCGGCTTATCCGCAAAGGGAAACGGCTTTTCAATCTCAAGGGGGATAAAGCTCCCCCGGCCTAAAGACTGAGCCTTTAAGTATTCAACCGCCTCAACCCCTTCGGCCTGACTTTTTACGATCACATACTGAAGCTTTTCTCCGAGAACCGACTCTACTGCCACCTCAAACCGAGGCTCGGTCTCAATAACATCTGCCGTCAGCCCTAAAAGACCATTCCTCCCTTTATCTAATTCGTCCTTTTTCTGCATGATGCAGCGAACCCCATCACTGCACCCTTCAAAGTTTTTTTGGAGTTCCTGGATAGACTCCCTTTGGGATTCAAAGCGAGCTAAATTTTCTTTCCCGGTTGCGATCGCCTCGGTTACTTCCTTGATCTCCTGTTCAAGCCGGGAAATTTTATCCACACAGGTTGCCTTTTCTTTTTCCAAAAGTTCCTGGTCTTGGCGGCTCTTTTCTAATTCCCGGATGATGCTCGCGTGCTTGCTTCTTAAAGCCTCATAGTCTTCCTGAGCCTCCCGGGCCTCTTCTCCATTTTGTTCCAACCGTCGCTTATACTCGTTTTGGGTCTGTTTGCCATGGTCAATACTGTTTTCTCTGCGGCTTATTCCGTAACGACCCTCAAACAACTGTTCCCTCTGGCTTTCCAGGTCACTGCGGATAAGAGCGAAATCTTTTTTGAGCTGAGAGAGTTTCTCTTCCTCACCTTTAAGAAGGGCTTCCATTTCCTGAAGCTCGGCCTGAGCCTTACTCTTCAATGCTTCCGACTTCGTGATTTCTTCTTCCTCCAGCTGGAGGCGGGAAAGATTTTCTTCCATCTCCTTTAAGGCATTTTCGCTTTGTTTCTCTAAATCACCAATCTTTTCTTTCTTGCGGGCACTGTTGTTTTCTTCCTCGCGCATAGAATATTCGAGTTCAAGCCTCTTTTTCTCCAGAGCAGTAAATTTTTCCTCTTCTTCCTGCAGATTCGTTTTTTTCGCGACAATATCTGCGTCTACGGAATTCATCTCCGCCATCAGGAAAGCCTGCCTGTCTTTTAGCTTCCCCAGTTCGGCTTGTTTCAGAGACTCCTTGTTTGATAAGGCCGCGTACTGCTGGGAGGTCAAAGCCAACTCCAGGGTACGGATCCTGTCTTTGAGTCCTTTGAATCTTTTTAATTTTTGGGCTTGATATCTGAGGGAGCTAATTTGTTTTTCAATCTCTCCCAGCACGTCTTTTACCCGAAGAAGGTTTTGCCGGGTGGCATCCATCTTCCGAAGCGCTTCTTGCTTCCGGACCTTATATTTTGAAATCCCCGCGGCCTCTTCGATGAGCATCCGAAGTTCTTGAGGCTTGGAGTTAATAATCGTATCCACCCTGCCCTGTTCAATAATTGAGTAGGCTTTTGCTCCCACCCCAGTATCCAAAAAAAGTTCCGTGATATCCTTCAACCGGCAGGAGGTTTTATTAATATAGTATTCGCTCTCTCCGTTACGAAATACCCGGCGGGTGACTTCAATCTCCGAAAATTCCTTGTATTGGACCGGCGCGTTTCCATTATCATTGGCAAAGGTAAGCGAAACTTCAGCCATGCCCGAGGGGTTTCTTTTCCCGGCTCCCATTAAAAATAACATCCTCCATCAAGTTACCCCGGAGGTGTTTAGCGCTCTGCTCGCCCAAAGCCCAGCGGATCGCATCAACGATATTGCTCTTTCCGCACCCGTTCGGGCCGACCAAAGCCGTAATTCCCGGAAGAAAGGAAAGCGAGGTTTTCTTAAAAAAAGATTTAAACCCCAAAATGTCTACTGCTTTTATTTTCATAGACCCTTCCAGAGAAGAAAATTTTTTATTTTTTTAATACTTCCGTGGGGTTTAAAACGACCCCAAAACTTGAAAAAAATATTATCAAAGAAATAATCAAAATGCAAGAAAAACTACCATAAAATGGGTAAGTTTATTTTTTTACCACAACATATTGTATTGAAAAAGGTTATTCCAAATCAGGAAAAAATGAAAAAAAGGAAGCTTATTTTTCGAATTTTTGCTGTAACCGATTACCATCCGGTTTGATAAAAATCAGCACTTCTTTTATGAAAAATTTTACCCCTCTTTTTTAAAAAATCAAAGCCACTTGGAATCAGGCAAGAAATTCAATCTCCTCAAAAAACTTCTTTGCCATCGGGCAAATCGGACAGCCATCTTTTACGAAAAAGTAAATGCGTATACCTGTGTTCCCGTAAGTCGTAAAGCGTAAACCGTAAAGAGAGAAGTGAAGCTAAAAACAAAACCGCCCGACCCATTCCGTTTTCACGGAACAAATCGGGCGATCAAAACACTTGTTATTTTTTACACCTCACGCTTTGCTTTCTTTAGTGCAAATCACGCGCAAATCAAATCCACCGAAAATGAACATTTTCCCCAACAGTTTTTATATGGCGCCGTATAAGACCCCATTGTTAAGAATTTTATAATTTTATGGGACCATGACCGCTTTCTTGCTGGTTAAAACGTATTAACTATTTTTTTTTAATCTTTGCACTGGGGGGAGGTATCGGCAGAATATCTTCGTAAATATCAAAGCTGTCTTCCTGCTCCATGTGTAAAAAGTGTCCTGCGCCTTTTACGACTCTAACCTCGGCTTGAGGAATTTGGGAAGCAAGAAATTGAACATCTTCCAAATCGATAATGGTATCTTTTTCTCCGTAAATCAAAAATGTTTTTGCCTTAATCATTGAAAGGTTGATTAAATCACCTAATTTTTTTGTCGACACCACAAACAAACCATGTTCATAAAACGCACGCAAGTTCTCCGGGCTCATAGCATGAAACTGGTTGACAATTTTATTCTTAATATTTTCCGGAAGCTTTTGGCCAAAGCTTTCTATCAATATATCAGCCATTTTTTGCCTGTTTTCCGGGTCTATCTGGGAGCCTTTTTTAATAGTTTTAACCATCGCATCATTAGCTTTTGTTCCAAGGCTTGCTAAATATAATTTTTTTACTTCATTATGATACCGCGAGGCGAATGCCATCGCAATTATCCCTCCCCATGAAGCAGAACATATTGAAACATTTTTATTTGTCCCTGTAGCTTTTATTACCTCGCGTAAAATCTCTACCTGCTCATCCAATGCTATAAAAGTAGGCCCTGAAACGACCTTGCCCTTGCCCTGGTTAGGAAAATCAAAAAGTACTACTCGATAGTGTGGAGCATAACGCAAGAGAAAAGTATGCCACATTGCCATAGACTGCTGTACTCCATTAAGACATATAATATGCGGCCCTTCATTCTCATAAATCCGGTAAGGAACCGCAAATCTCCCCAGTTCAATCGTTCCTTTTACGATTGCTGAGCCACGCCGCACATATTTACTAAAATTAGATGGATTAGACATTACTTCTGCCCCACTGTCATAGACGCCAAAAAATTATTTCTTCAAAGCCTTAAGATACGCCTTTCTATCTTGAACTGCCTTTTTAACTCTCATGCCAACACCAAACCCGCTTAAACCTTCAGACTCTGCCTTATGAGCCGCACCAGAGGTAATCTTTGCGGCCTCTAAAGTATTATCTCCGCTTTCAACGAGCTCAGCTACAGAAGCTACAGCGTTTTTCAATGCAATCCCCTTTCTCCCTTCACCCCATAAATCCAATAAAACACTTTTTATATCAACAATTAATGCTGCGGATGCTATCATTCTTTTTACCGATTTTTCTGTAGTCTTTATGAATTCATCAGATACGCCTTCCTTTTTTAGTTCTAACTTTAATTGTTCGAATGTGTTATCGACTGCCGCGCAATATCCCGGGAGGATAATAAATGAAACAAACATAATAGCAATAATAAATAGGGGTAAGACATTCTTTTTTTGCATAGGTTATCTCCTCGACAGGGCAAAATTTCGAACTTTTCAACAGAGCTGACTATGGGCTGAATAAGACAATGACCCCTTTCTTTCTCCCGACCCATTCCGTTTTCACGGAACAAATCGGGCGATCAAAACACTTGTTATTTTTTACACCTTACACGTCACTTTTCACGCCCCACACTTTACGCTTTACACTTCACGCCTTACGCTTGCTTTTGTACCAATGGCATAGCATCCACGCAAGGCGGGCAGCCGCACTCCCCAAGAAGGCAGAAACAGTTGAAAAAAGCAGGGAGCCAGTCCATAAATACATACTTGCTTCCATAAACTTCCCGGTTCCGCTTTCAAAACTGAACAAACCCACTGTGAATTTCTCGATCGCGGAATGCTCAAAAAAATACTGGCCAGTCCGAAAGGCGGCCAGATAAATCGGGAGAGCCGTGAGAGGATTCATGACCCAGCTTGCAGCCAATGCAATGGGCAGATTTACGCGCAGCAGTATTGCCCCGATAGCGCACAAAAGCATATGAAAAGGCATGGTCGGAGTGAAAGCGACAAACAACCCAAGCGACAGGCCCCCGGCCAAAGAATCTATGTCGAGCGCCCAGACGCCATGGTGAAATACCCGATCGCCAAAAATGCGATGGATGTAAGTATTACGCAGAGCATGTTTCATTCTCTCCTGTTGCCTGTGCCATATCTCAACCCACCTCGTCATAATTTACAATTCCTTAAACACCACATGCTAAATGGTGCGTTTGATGTTCTGAATAATTTGGTCAAGACTCTGGAGGAACCGGGACCGATCCCGCTTTTGAAACGGCGGTGGGCCACCCATTATGGTTCCTGCTTCGCGAAGTTCTGTCAGGAGGTCTCGAGTTGCCAGCACCTGCCCAATGTTGGCGTCGGACAAGACGCGCCCGGTTGGACCAAGAACCTGTGCACCGCTTTTGACGCACCTGTATGCCAACGGGGTGTCCGTTGTTACCACAATATCATCTTTGGAAACATGTTCGACGATCCAGTTATCGGCCGCGTCGAACTGACCTTCAACGACAACCAGTTTCGCCAGTTCTTGATCAGGAATTCGCATCGATGAATTCGAGACAAACGTCACATTCAGTCGGTATCGCTTCGCCACTTTGCAAACTTCCTGCTTGACTGGACAAGCGTCGGCGTCAACGTAGATTTCTAACAAGCTATCATCCTTCTGCTGCTTCGCGGAGATCCGCCCGGCAAGGAACGCGCCTGACAGTGTTTATAGTGATCGGCATAAAAACCCGTTGTTAAGAATTTTATAGAGCCCTTCTTTCCTCGAGAGCGTCGCATTTGGTAGGCGTGTCCGCCAGTTTCCACATCCAGAGACTTAGGCCACCCAAAACGACCATAGCGATGACGCTGGGCCACAACGGCATCTCGTGACCGGCTATAAGCACCTGAAAGCGTAACAGCAGCCGTGACAATTGCACCAGAGACATTAGACCAAACACCACGCTGGCGACCCGCAATCCCAAGACTGATGATTTCATGTTTGACTCCTTGCAACCGAAGTACCAAATCGTTGCCTAACAATGTTTATAGTGTTCCGGATAAAATGCCGTTATTAAGACTTTTGTAATTTTATGGACTCGTTCTCCTTTCTTTCTTCTAAACTAATTTTTCAGACTCGCCCCTTTTTTCTTATTGTTACCTCTTTTTCATTTGCCCTCAAATTTCGGGGACCTTTTTTCGTAAAATGCTTTTACGCCTTCTTTGTGGTCCTTGGATTGCATGCATATGGATTGCGCATAAGCTTCGAATTGCAAAATATCCGGAAGGGCGCTCTCGAAGCTTTTAGAAAGGATTGCCTTACCCAGGCCATAGGCCACAGCGGGCCCGTCAGCGATTTTAGTTGCCAACTCAAGAACGCGCGCTTCCAATTCTTCGGGGACTACAACGTAGTTTGCGATTCCCAACTGCAATGCTTCTTCCGCCTTGATTATCCGAGCCGTATAAATGAGTTCTTTCGCTCTGTGCATGCCCACCAATCGTGGTAAAAAATACAGTGACCCCATACCAGGAACGAGACCCATATTTGCAAAGGCCAGAGAGAAGACGGCATTTGTGGAAGCCATAATGATATCGCAAGCCATGGCCAAACTGAAACCGGCGCCGATTGCCGCTCCATTGACGGCAGCGATGATCGGTTTAGAAATGGTCGTAATCAGGATAGTGATATCGTTGTTGTCAGACATGTAGCTCACGGCCTTGACTGGATCCATGGTATTCTTGAAAGCTTCAACATCGCCGCCGCCGCAAAACGCTTTTCCCTCACCCGTTATGATAGCGACCTGGCTTTCGCTATCATTTTGAAATTTCCTAAGTGCTTCCTTAAGATCGGCCCGCAGGGCTTTGTCAAGGGGATTTCTCTTATTGGGAGCGTTGAGCTTGATGATGAAGACTTTATTATTTTTCTCAATCAGGACTTTGTCACCCATAATAATTCTCCTTTCTATTTCTGTATTCGAGAGTAAACGAAATCTGCTCATCCCAGCATCGGGCAGCAATGATGATCCGTTGAACCTATTTTGTACCATCATAGATCTGGGTGATCTTTGCATATCCGCATCATTGTTGTAAACGGGTATTCGCGTGTGTATCCCCATAGCCCCTAACACTCCCCGGATGCTACCCTATAGAGATAATTCTTTTTCATGGCTTCAGTGGTTGCACTATAAGGGGAAGGCACAGTGCTCCCTGAAGTTCAGAGTATCTCTTTTGAAACGCATCACTTTCCAGGACCACACGCATCCACCTCTTAAGATCATTCCCATCTTGTCACCAGCGGCTAACAAAATTTATAGTGATCCGTCCAAGACCCTGTTGCTATGAATTTTATAATTTTATGGATGCCCCCTTCCTTTCTCCCATACCATCAGGTACCCTGCTAAAAACGTGCGTATAACCCAACGGCTCACCGGAGACGCGGTTTTTTGCGCATCCGGTGGCGTGGTTTATTAGACCTCGAAGGGATGCTATCTCTTTATAACGCGATACAGGATCAATAGGAGGACAGCCCCACCGATAGCCACCAAGATACTCCTACATTAAAACCGGTAACTGTCCCAAGTCCTAACCGTGACCCAATAAACCCGCCCACGAAGGCCCCCGCTATCCCTATCAAAATAGTAATAATGAGTCCTCCAGGGTCTTTGCCCGGCATGATGAATTTTGCGAGCACACCCACGATTAACCCCATGACAATCCAAGATAAAATTCCCATTGCTAACCTCCTTTATTAAGTTTGTGTTTAATTTTTTTGGTCTAACAATGTTCATCTTGATCCGCATAAAATCCAAACGCAATTACAGTATGTACTTGCATTTAATGCTTTTTAACATGGAGTTTTATACAGGCAGCATAAGGCTCCGTTGATAAGAATTTTATGATTTTATGGACCTCCCCTTTCTTACTCCCTGCAACAGCAAGGTTATATGCGACTTAATGTTATTGTTCAGTTTATTGCCATGGCAGTGTTTATAATTGGTCCCACTATTGCAAAAACAAGGGCTATTTCTATTTGAGCGTTGCGTTATCATGAAATATAAACCGACTTTCATTTGCTTCAGTGCCTTATAAAGTCGTGTCTCTTGTCGATTTAATGTTAACTTATGCTCGACTGCCCGAAAGATCTTAATATTTCTTTTTGTTTTTACTCCTTAAAAGAAAAAAAGTCAATCAGAAGACTAATTCTTAACCTTTCTTAAGCAGGTAATATTTTATAACTCTTTAAAAATATTTCTATTTTAAAAATAAATGCCTTCCCTCTTTGCCTGGCAATTGACAATTTGAGCTTTTCTTTCTAATATAGAACGTTTTAAAACTGATGATAACCCTTAAATAATTTCACGTCCTTGGGAGCGTTAGGAGCCATTCAATGAAAATTACCCGCGATCAGGTAGAGCATATTGCCCTTCTTGCCCGCTTGGAGTTTAGCGAAAAAGAAATCGAAGCCTTCACCCGGCAGATGGACAACATCCTTACCTATTTTGACAAACTCCAGGAAGTTGACACCACCTCAGTAGAGCCAACGAGCCATGCTATCCAGGTTAAAAACGTTTTCCGCGAAGATGAGGTCAAAAAATCGATCGCCTTGGATTTGAGTCTGAAAAACGCTCCGGAAAAGGAAGGCAACTGTTTTCGCGTTCCCAAAATTATTGAATAAACCGAGAAGAAAGACATAATGGATCTCCATACCCTTACCATTCACGAAGCCCACGAACGATTTGAAAAACCGGGATTTTTCCGCCCGGGAGCTAACCCAGGCGCTTCTCAAAAGAATAGAAGAAGTCGAACCCAAGGTAAAAGCCTATATTACTGTAACCCCGGAAAAAGCGCTTAAAGAAGCGGAACAAGCCGACAAGATGATCGCCGCCGGAGAAATAACGCCGCTGACCGGTATCCCTTTGGCGATCAAGGACGTCTTGTGCACCGAGGGTATTACCACCACCTGCGGCTCAAAAATCCTCAACAATTTTGTTCCGGTTTATGACGCCACGGTGGTGCGTAATTTAAAAAGGGCCGGCGCCATTACCCTGGGAAAAGCGAATATGGATGAGTTTGCCATGGGCTCATCCACGGAAAACTCCGCTTTTGGCCCCAGCCGTAACCCCTGGGACTTAAGCACCATCCCCGGAGGCTCAAGCGGCGGTTCGGCCGCGGCTGTGGCGGCGGATGAATGTATCGCTTCCTTGGGCACGGACACCGGCGGTTCAATCCGGCAGCCGGCTTCCTGCTGCGGGGTTGTGGGATTAAAACCCACCTACGGAAGAGTTTCCCGGTTTGGTCTGATTGCTTTCGGCTCTTCACTCGATCAGGTCGGACCTTTGACCAAAGATGTCCGGGATGCCGCGCTTCTTATGAATGTACTGGCCGGATATGACCCGCAGGATTCAACCTCAGTGAATAAAGAGGTTCCTGACTATACCACCTTTTTGAAATCAGACCTTAAAGGAATAACCATCGGGGTTGCCAGGGAATACTTTATCGAAGGCATTGATCCGGAGGTTGAAAAGGCAGTTAAGGAAGCATTACATGTTTTGCAAGGCCTGGGGGCAAAGACGGTTGATATTGCTCTTCCCCATACTGAATACGCCCTGCCGGTCTATTATCTGATCGCTCCGGCTGAGGCAAGCTCCAACCTCGCCCGCTATGACGGGGTGAAGTATGGCTTTCGAGCGGGAAAAGATGAAAACCTGATTGCCATGTATAAAAAGACCCGGTCAGAAGGATTCGGCGCTGAGGTAAAAAGAAGGATCATGCTCGGCACCTACGCGCTCTCCGCCGGGTACTATGACGCTTATTACGGTAAAGCCTCTCAGGTGAGAACCCTGATCCGGCGAGATTTTGAAGAGGCATTTAAAAAATGCGATGTTATTGTTACGCCAACCGCCCCGACCCCCGCGTTTAAGATCGGCGAGAAGACAGATGACCCCTTGCAGATGTATCTTTCGGATATTTTCACCATCCCGGTCAACTTAGCCGGAATAGCGGGCATTTCGATTCCCTGCGGTTTGACCCGCAACCGCCTTCCGATCGGGTTACAGGTTATTTCCGGTCCTTTTGAAGAAGGCAAAGGTCCTGCAGACCGCTTTTGCGTACGAACAAAACACGGATTGGCACGTTAAAAAAGCCGAAACTGTAAGGTGTTAAACGTGAAAAGTGAAACGTGAAAGTGAAGGTTTAAGAGTTTAAGGGTTAAGGTTTAAGGGTAAAGTGTGAACGGACGACTGACAACTGACAACTGACAACTGACAAAATAAGAAAACCATGATTAATCGTGAGCAAGCGTTAAACCTGCTAAAGAAACACATTCAGGCAGAAAACCTGATCAAGCATTGCCTGGCCACAGAAGCGATTATGCGCAGGGTGGCTCAGCGTTTGGGTAAAGATGAAGAACTCTGGGGATTAACCGGATTGCTCCATGACATTGATTTGGAAATCACCCGTGATGATCAATCCAAGCACGCTTTAGTCGGCGCGGAAATGTTAGCGCGCGAAGGATTTCCTCCTGAAGCGCTTCAAACCATCCGGGCGCATAACGGAGAGCGACTGGGGATTCAGAGGCAAACCGACTTTGAGCACGCTTTAGCGGCTTCGGAAACCATCACCGGTTTGATTGTGGCCACTGCCCTGGTGCAGCCGGAGAAAAAAATCGCGAGCGTAAAGGTAAAATCCGTCACCAAGCGGATGAAGGAAAAACGGTTCGCGGAAAACGTAAACCGGGACATTATCCTGGAATGTGAACCCATCGGAATCCCCCTGGACGATTTTGTCGCCTTAAGCATCACGGCAATGCAGGGGATCGCAGACGATTTGGGGCTTTAAACGTAAAAAGTAAAAGGTAAAAAAGTGAAATGTTACTGTTTGGTTTACAATTTACTTTTAACTTTTCACTTTTCACGCAAAGAAAGGAGGCTGCCATGCTCATGGTAGAAGTAAGCATGTTTCCCGTCGATAAAGGGGAAAGTTTGAGCAAACATGTATCCAGGGTCTTGGGCATCATCGACAAAAGCGGTCTCGCGTACCGAATAAATCCGATGGGAACCGTGATCGAGGGAGAATGGGATGAGGTGATGGGAGTGATTAAAAAATGTCATGCTGCCTTGGAAAAGGACTGCCGCCGGATCTCCACCTCGATCAAGATCGACTATCGAAAAGGGAAAAAACACCGGATGGAAGCCAAGATAGAATCAATAGAACAAAAGGTCGGAAAAGCGTTGAAAAAGTAGGAGCGCGAAAAAAAACAAAGGATTTAAAAAATGGAATACGAAGCGGTTATCGGTCTTGAAGTTCATGCTCAGTTGCTGACCAAAAGTAAAATATTCTGCTCGTGCACGACCCAGTTTGGCTCTTCTCCCAACACCAATACCTGTCCGGTCTGCCTGGGCATGCCGGGAGTGTTACCGGTGCTCAACAAAAAGGTGGTGGAATGCGCCATCAAAACCGGCCTGGCGCTTAACTGTGAGATCGCGCCGTATTCCGTGTTTGCCCGGAAAAATTACTTTTACCCTGACCTCCCCAAAGGTTACCAGATATCTCAGTATGAACTTCCGCTGGCCAAAAACGGGTACCTTGATATTGAACTGGACGGAACAGTCAAAAGAATCGGAATTACCCGGGCGCACGTGGAAGAGGATGCCGGAAAACTGATGCACGAGATCGAAGGAACAGTCACCGGATATAGCTATGTGGATTTCAACCGTACCGGCGTTCCCCTTTTGGAGATCGTCAGTGAACCGGATATGCGCTCCGGAGAAGAAGCGAGCATCTACCTTCAGACCCTCCGCAGCATTTTACGCTACCTTGAGGTCTGTGACGGCAACATGGAAGAAGGAAGCCTCCGGTGTGATGCCAATATATCGGTGCGGCCCAAAGGCCAAAAAGAATTCGGCACCAGGGCTGAACTCAAGAACATGAATTCCTTTAAATTCGTCCGCATGGCCTTGGACTATGAGATTGAACGGCAAATTGAAGTGCTTGAGGAAGGCGGTACTGTCATGCAGGAAACCCGACTCTTTGATTCCAAGCACGGCATTACCATCCCGATGCGGGGAAAAGAGGAAGCCCACGACTACCGCTATTTCCCTGACCCTGATTTAGTGCCGATTGAGCCGGGCAAAGACTGGGTCGAAGAAATCAAGGCGGCTCTTCCTGAGCTTCCCCAGCAAAAGGTGGAACGTTTTACGCGGGACTATTCTCTCCCTGAGTATGACAGCCGGATACTCTCAACCTCTAAAGCGCTGGCGGATTATTTTGAAGAATGCGTCAGACTTTTTCCTCAACCGAAAGCGGTGAGCAACTGGATCATGAGCGAAGTACTGCGGTTATTGAAAAAAGATAACCGGGAGATCGAGGAGTGCCCGGTTACCCCTCAACAGCTTGCCGCGATGTTCCACGTGATGGACAAAGGAACGATCAGCGGCAAGATTGCCAAGCAGGTGTTTGAGGAAATGTACGAGACCGGCTCTTCCGCTGAGGACATCGTGCGCAAGAAAGGCCTCACCCAGGTCTCTGACGGGACGGAGATCGAGAACATCATCGCCAAAGTATTGGCGGCAAATCCCGATGGCGTGGAGAAATACCGAAGCGGTAACACGAAGGTCTTTGGCTTTTTTGTCGGCGAGGTGATGAAGGAAACCAAAGGCAAGGCAAATCCAAAAATGGTAAACCAAATTCTTCAGGAGAAATTAAAGTCATGACGATTCAACCGTTGCAATGGAAAAATGATCGGGTTTTCTTGCTTGACCAGCGGATACTTCCTGAAAAAGAACTCTATCTCGAATGCCGGACTTACCAGGACGTAGCCCACGCTATCAAATGTA
This sequence comes from uncultured delta proteobacterium, assembly GCA_963736755.1. GTDB lineage: Bacteria > Desulfobacterota > WTBG01 > JAGOGO01 > JAGOGO01. The sequence continues at coordinate 81,319 of CAVTQE010000020.1, forward strand.
TGGTGGTGCGCGGAGCTCCTGCGGTGGGGATTGCCGCGGCCATGGGGATTGCTTTAGGCGTGCGGGCAATTCCGGAAAAAAATAAAAAGGAGTTTTTAACTCAGTTTGATAAAATATGTAACACCATTGCTTCCACCCGTCCGACTGCGGTCAATCTCTTCTGGGCGATTGAAAGGATGAAGAAACTGGTCTTTCAAAATCTTCGTGCTTCCCTAAAAGTTTTGAGCCTTCTTCTCAAAAAGGAAGCTCTGAAAATTCTCAAAGAAGACATCGAGAGCAACAAACGGATGGGGAAATATGGAAGCAAACTCATTAAAAACGGAGCCACCATCCTTACTCACTGCAATGCCGGCGCTTTGGCAACCGGAGGGTATGGGACCGCTCTGGGAGTGATCCGGGCAGCCAAGGCCCAGGGGAAAAAAGTTCAGGTTATCGCGGATGAGACACGGCCTTTCCTTCAGGGAGCGCGGCTGACTGCCTGGGAGCTTAAAAAAGACAGAATTCCGGTTACCGTGATTACTGACAACATGGCTGCTTTTATGATGCAACAAAAGCGAATTGATGCTATTATCGTGGGAGCTGATCGGATTGCGGCCAATGGTGATACGGCGAATAAAATCGGCACCTACTCACTTGCCATTTTGGCGAAGGAACACAACATCCCTTTTTATGTGGCAGCCCCTCTTTCCACGATTGATTTTAACCTTAAAACCGGCAGGGAGATACCGATTGAGGAGCGGGATAAAAGAGGAAGTAAGTCACATCGGGGGGAAAAAGAATGGTACCGCAGGGAGTTTCGATCTGGAATCCGGCGTTCGATGTTACCCCAAACCGGTTTATTACAGCGATAATAACCGATCACGGGGTTGTGAAAAAACCATACCAAAAAAATTTAAAAAAATTGATTAAAAAATAAAAACTTAAAGAGAGGCAGATCCATGGACGCAAAAACAGATAAAATTTGGCTGGATGGTAAATTTGTTGATTGGGATAAAGCCCAGATTCACATCCTCACCCATACCCTCCATTATGGCTGGGGAGTGTTTGAGGGGATTCGCTGTTATCATTGCCATGACGGCTCTTCCGCTATTTTTCGGCTTAAAGAACACGTGGACCGTCTTTTTGGTTCCGCTCATATTGTCAGCATTAAAATTCCTTTTACCAAAGAAGAAATCTCTTCTGCGATCCTTGAAACCTTCCGGATTAATAAGCTTAAAGAAGGATACATCCGCCCGATTGTCTTTGTTGGTGACGGCGAGATGGGGATATACGTCAAAAAGGTTGATGTGCGGGTAGCGATTGCTGTTTGGAGCTGGGGCGCGTACCTGGGAGATGAAGGCTTAGCAAAGGGGATTAGAGCTAAGGTGTCCTCTTTTACTCGTCTGCAGGTCAATAGTCAAATGACCAAAGCCAAAGTTTGCGGCAACTATGTTAATTCGATCTTAGCCAAAAGAGAAATTATCGCTGCCGGTTATGACGAAGCCATCCTTCTCGATAACGAGGGGTATGTGTCGGAAGCAAGCGGGGAAAATATCTTCATGGTGAAAAACGGAATAATCAAAACCTCTCCGCTTACCTCTATCCTTCCGGGGATAACGAGGGATTCCGTCATTACCATTGCGAAAGACAAGGGGTACCCGATTATTGAAGAGCGTTTCACCCGGGATGAACTCTACCTTGCGGATGAGGCTTTTTTCAGTGGCACGGCAGCGGAAATTACACCCGTTCGGGAAGTTGATGACCGCCAAATCGGACCGGGACACCCGGGACCAATCACCAAGGATATTCAAGCCACCTTCTTTGACGCGGTTAAAGGGAAGATTAAAACCTACAAGCAGTGGTTGGCCTATATCTAAAGCGCGGAAGAGAGGTAATATCAAGATCTTTGTTGTCTCCTCTCATATTAAAACGTACGCCAACGTCGATTCCTCGTCGCCGCCTCGATCTGCTTTTGAATGCAACTTGGTAGAAGAAGGGTGCATCTTCGATCTGTCTGTTATTCTCGTATTTCCTCAACCAGTCGCAGATGCACCTTTTGGTCTGATCTCAGGACTTCCGTGTCAAAGGCAAAGGCATTCGCATTGAAAATTTCTATTTGCCGGTAGTCGTTTAAGGCCCTTCCTTGATAGTAAAGAAGTAAACACCGAAGCACTGCCAGGTGGGTCACGGCAGCAACAATAGTTTCCTCGCTATGACTGAGACACCACTTTTTTAGAACCGAAAGAATCCTTTGTTGTACGGCCTCAAGCGGTTCCATCCCTTCCAGCCTTAGCTCCGCAGGAGTTTCGTTCCACATTTTCCAGACCTCCGGGTATTGGGCTATTACCTGGGTATGCGACAACCCGTCTAAAGGACCAAGCAGGATCTCCCGGAGCTCTTTTTCAACAATCACCGGTACTTTTAATTTTTGACTCAAAATTTTTGCGGTCTCAATCGCACGGGTTAATGGGCTGGTGTATATCCGGCTAATTCCTTTTCCTTCTAAACGAGAGGCAAGGAGAGCAACCTGCCGTTCTCCATTTGGATTCAAGGACTCTTCGCTTGTTCCCGCATAAATCTTTTGAACGTTTGATTCTATTTCCCCATGCCTGATCAAATATATCCGCACAACCTTCTCCTTGTAATCTGAAACACAAAAACCACTTTGCAACAGAACGCAACTTCAAAAAATATCTATAATTTTGAAGAATTATTCCTATACAATAAGGATTAAATTGTCAAGGTTGTTTTTCAAAAAATGACCAGCAAAAATATTAATAATATCTAAAGCCATGTTCTAAAAAGCTTATAATCTTAAACTCTTCATGAACATATTTTTGCCCTTCTGGATTATGATTTCCGCTAATTTTTGATCCGTCTTTTTTACCATTCTATCCATATTTAATTCCAAAAATGCAAAATTCTTTACTGTTAATAAATTTACACTTCTCCAGAATTGACACAAAACTATTGAGATATATAAGATAAATTTCTGGCCATACTATTTAGTGTTAAATTTCTTTACAGAAAGGCCTTGTTTTAAATGTGGGCACCTTTTATCACTTATGCTCAATAACTATTTGAAATATTTATATAATTATTAGTTTTTTAATGTTGGCATGGGCTTTGCTGTAGTGTATTGGCGAATAGAACATGCATGTAGATAAATTTAAGAAAAGAAATAAAATAAATTTTATATAAGGAGGTACTAAAATGAAAAATATGAACTTAGAAGAAAAAAAAGTACTCATCGTTGATGATGAAGCCGGAATCAGACGAAATTTGCATTTCGGGTTAACCCAGCATGGTTTTTCTATTGATGATGCTGAAGACGGGCTTTCCGCTCTTTCCCAAATCGAATCAAGTTACCACAAAGGTACGCCCTATAACTTTGTGATTACTGATATGGTTCTTGCCGGATATCAATGGATTAAAACTGCTTGAAGTCATTAAAAGCAAGTACCCCAACCTTCCGGTCATAATCATTACCGGGTATGGGACCGAAGTAACTGCTGATGAAGTCACTGCCCGGCATGGTGACGGTTATCTTTCCAAACCCTTTTTAGCCGACGAACTGGCCGATGTTTTGGAAAAAGTTGCTCCTCCCAAAATGGATTCTCCGCAGGCGGTCGCCGAACCGGCTCTCAAGACTTCGGTAAGTGCATACGCCCTGATTAAAGTAAAAGAAGGTGGAGATGTGCTGGGCGTATTTAATAAATTATATTTCATGGACAATGTTCTTTATTGCGATGCGGTGAGAAATTCTTATGATATTGTCCTGCTCCTTAACGCTGCCACCCCTGCGGAGCTTGAAAATATTATCCAAACAAAAATCAAAACCCTGGCCGATATTGACGAGGTTGTTTACTGCCCGGTGGCAAAACCAAAACTGGAAGCCGGCATTCAGGATTTCATCAATGATTACGAAAAGCAGAAAAGCCTGTCTCCTCAAGGCAACAAACCGAAACGGGTTCCTTATCCTCTGTCAGCCTATGTGCTTATTGAGGTGGAGAAATCCCGCTTCAACGAGATCTACCCGAAACTCTACTTCTTGGACAATGTGGTCTCTTGTGATACCACCAAAGGAAAATATGATCTTATTCTTCTCATTCAGAGTGCTACGTTTAATGAAATGGAAAGGTTGGTCCGTGAAAAAATCGGCTCCATTGATGGAATAGTAAGAACCAAGTTGTTAAACGTAATGAATCTGTTTGAAATGTAACACTTAACCCGTGAACTTTGGCGTTACCGGGATGAGCCGGGAGGGCTCATCCCGCTTTTGCAAATTGCGGAAAAAACGTACTGTCAGAAACCTACTATTAATAATAATATCTAAAAAAATCATACCTTAAAAAATTTTTTAGCCTACCTTTTGCATCATTTTATCTATAGTTTAATTCCAAAGTGTAAATTTTTTTACTGTTAATAAAATTTACACCTCGTCAGAATTAACACAAAACTCTTGAGATATATAAGATAAATTCCTGGTCATGCCATTTAGTGTTAAATTTCTTTACAGAAAGGCCTTGTTTTAATGTGTGCACATTTTATCGGCTTATGCTCAATAACTATTTGAAATGTTTATGTAATTATTAGTTTTTTGATGTTGGCATGGGCTTTGCTGTAGTGTATTGGCGAATTTAACATGCTGAGATAAATTTTAAGAAATAAATAAAACAAATTTTATATAAGGAGATACCAAAATGAAAAATATGAACTTAGAAGAAAAAAAAGTACTCATCGTTGATGATGAAGCCGGAATCAGACGAAATTTGCACTTCGGGTTAACCCAGCATGGTTTTTCTATTGATGATGCTGAAGATGGGCTTTCCGCTCTTTCCCAAATCGAATCAAGCTATCACAAGGGCGAGCCCTATAGCTACGTTATCACCGACATGGTTTTGCCGGATATCAATGGATTAAAACTGCTTGAAGTCATTAAAAGCAAGTACCCCACCCTTCCGGTCATAGTCATTACCGGGTATGGGACCGAAGTAACTGCTGATGAAGTTACTGCCCGGCATGGTGACGGTTATCTTTCCAAACCCTTTTTAGCCGACGAACTGGCCGATGTTTTGGAAAAAGTTGTTCCTCCTAAAATGGATGCTCCGCAAGCGGTTGCCGAACCAGCGCTCAAGACTTCGGTAAGTGCATACGCCATGATTAAAGTAAAAGAAGGTGGAGATGTGCTGGGCGTATTTAATAAATTATATTTCATGGACAATGTTCTTTATTGCGATGCGGTGAGAAATTCTTTTGATATTGTCCTGCTCCTTAACGCAGCCACCCCGGCGGAGCTTGAAAATATTATCCAAACAAAAATCAAAACCCTGGCCGATATTGACGAGGTTATTTACTGCCCGGTGGCAAAACCAAAACTGGAAGCCGGCATTCAGGATTTCATCAATGATTACGAAAAGCAGAAAAACCTCTCTCCTCAGGGCAGCAAACCGAAACGGGTTCCTTATCCTCTGTCAGCCTATGTGCTTATTGAGGTGGAGAAATCCCGCTTCAACGAGATTTACCCGAAACTCTACTTCCTGGACAATGTGGTCTCTTGTGATACCACCAAAGGAAAATATGATCTTATTCTTCTCGTGCAGAGTGCTACGTTTAATGAAATGGAAAGGTTGGTCCGTGAAAAAATCGGCTCCATTGATGGAATTGTTAGAACCAAGATGTTAAACGTAATGAATCTGTTTGAAAT
>CAVTQE010000021.1:0-70608 GCA_963736755.1 uncultured delta proteobacterium
CATTATCCCCAAGTTTGATTTCATCGACTACGACCGAATCATTTTCATTAATAATCGGGATGATTCCTAATTCGAGTAAAGCAAAAAGTGTATTACGGGCATTTAAAAACAAGAAACGTTCTTTGAGGATTAAGTTGGTAAGCAGAACCTGGCCGATTTTTAAATTCTTTTCTTTAAAGAACCGCTCATAATTTTCCATTAAACCGGACTGCCCTACCGCAGCTGCAGCTTGCTTAAGGGGAATGCTTTGGGGCTGTTGTTTAAGACCTATTTTTCGCATACCGATCGCGATAGCGCCCGAAGAGACAATAACCGGTTCAATCCCGTTCTCTTTAATCCAGGCGATTTGATCAACAATATTGGCAAAGGCATTAAAATTAATGTTGATCGCGGAGTCAGTCAAAACACTGCTTCCAATCTTGATGACGACTCTGCGAACTTTTTTCATGATTTCCGCGCGCAGATTGTTAATGTTCATGGTTTTTGCTTTAACGTGCTTTTTATCAGGGTTAGTAATTTTTTTATTCCTTCTCCCGTGAGCGCAGAAAGAGAAACAAAAGGAAAGGAAAGTTTTTTATAATAAGACTTAACGTCATCAGAAAGCGCGGGGGAGAAAGTAAATCCAACTTATTCAAGGCAATAATTCGCGGTTTTTTCAAAAGGGTAGGATTATAGTTTTCTAATTCAGTAAGAATAATGGTGTAATCCCTTCCTGGATCACCACTGTCAAGATGACTCACATCAAGCAAAAATATTAAAAGATTTGTTCTTTCAATGTGTTTGAGGAACTTAAGTCCAAGGCCTGATCCACTGTGAGCCCCCTCAATGAGTCCCGGAATATCTGCTACCACAAAATTTTCAGAATTTTCACCCTGTACCACCCCAAGGTTAGGGGTTAAGGTGGTAAAAGGATAATCAGCAATTTTCGGATGGGCTGAAGATATTTTAGAAATGAGGGTTGATTTTCCTGAATTGGGAAGGCCAATAATCCCAACATCAGCTAAAAGTTTAAGTTCCAGTTTAAGCCACGCGCTTTCTCCCGTCTGCCCTTCTTGAGCTGTTCTGGGTGCCTGGTTGGTAGAGGATTTAAAAGAGGCATTGCCTCGTCCACCTCTACCGCCCTGGGCAGCGATAAAGCGTTCCCCCTCTGAAACTAAATCTTTGAGAATGTTGTTGGTTTGACTATCTCGAACGACTGTTCCTAAGGGAACAAAAATCTCACAATCTTCACCAGTTCTGCCCTGCTGCAACTTGCCTTTTCCGTGTTGTCCTCGCTTAGCCCGGTAATGCTGCTGAAGTGCAATATCCAAAAGAGTGGGGTGTTTGTTGGAGGCAACTAAAATTACATCCCCTCCTTTTCCTCCATTGCCGCCATCAGGACCGCCTCGAGGAACAAATTTTTCACGGCGAAAGCTTACACAACCTTTACCTCCATCGCCGGACTGTACCCAGATTTTAGCTTCATCTACAAACCGCATTTATTTGTGCGATAGGTTAGTTAGCGTAAACACTTACTTTTATTCGGTCTCGGCCAAATCTTTCAAACTTTACTTTTCCATCAATTTTGGCAAAGAGGGTGAAGTCTTTTCCCAACCCTACATTGTTCCCGGGATGCCATTTAGTGCCCACCTGGCGAGCCAGGATATTTCCTGCCAGCACCAACTGGCCGCCAAAGCGTTTAACTCCAAAACGCTGGCCTTGACTGTCCCGACCATTTCGGGAGCTACCCTGTCCTTTTTTATGCGCCATCTTAATTTCTCCTTTACTTCTGAGATCTTATCTATTACGTTGTGCTCTTTATTTTCTTCTATATCTTTTAGATATCTTAATGCTTATTTTTATTTATATTATATACGCTTAAAATTTAAATGGCCTTGTCCATTTTTCGACCGGTAACTTTTTAATCTAATATAAAAATAATGTCAAGAGTATAGAAAAAAATTAAAAAAAGGAGTAAAGTAAACCTTCTTTCTTTTGCGTGGAGGAAAAAAGATATTTCCCAGAAGAACGAAAAAAATTAACTATCGGAAGGTTTACCATGCCGAAGAGGGGATTTGAACCCCTACGAGGCTACCCTCACTAGACCCTGAACCTAGCGCGTCTGCCAATTCCGCCACTTCGGCAGTTTCTTTTTAGAAAAAATTTTATAATAATAAACCGCGATAGTCAAGGGGTATCTACCCGTAAGTTTTTGAACTTTAAAAAGATATGGAAGTCTTTGAAGGTTATAAAAATCTAAACCAAAAACTCCCGAACCCGGTGGTGACTTTGGGTAATTTTGATGGCGTCCATTTGGGCCATCAGGAAATCTTTTCTCGTGTAAGAGAAAGGGCAAAAGAGATACAAGGGACTTCTTTGGTATACACTTTTCATCCTCATCCTCTCTCCGTGCTGACACAGGGAAGGCAATTTTTAAATATTACCACATTAGAGGAAAAATTAAAGCTTATAAAGAAGGCTGGTATTGATGTGGTAATTTGTGAGCCTTTTACTTTAGAATTTTCTCGGCTCACGGCTGAAGAATTCGTTAAAAATATTCTCTGGGGTCAAATCGGAACAAAAGAGATCTTTGTGGGGGAGGATTACACTTTTGGGAGTAAGCGTCAGGGAAATATTTATTTCCTTATGACTATGGGTAAAAATCTTAATTTTCGGGTTAAGATTATTGAATCCCAGATTAAGGGCAACATCATAGTAAAAAGCAGTAAAATTCGGGAATTTATTCAAATGGGAGAAGTAGAGGTCGCTCATCGCCTTCTCGGTAGGGACTATAGTATTACGGGCCAGGTAATAAAAGGAAGAGGACGAGGGATAACCCTCGGGTATCCGACGGCAAATATAAGACCCAATAAAGCTCTCCACCCAGGGGTTGGCGTGTATGCCGTCTGGGTAAAATGTGAGAATAATCAATTTCCCGGGGCGATGAATATCGGATATAATCCCACATTCTCTGGGCAGGAGCTTTCCCTTGAAGTTCATATTCTTGACTTTAATCGAGACCTCTATGGAAAGGAAATAGAAATTTCTTTTGTCGCGCGCATTAGAAAGGAAAAAGCTTTTGCATCTCCGGATGAGCTTATGGCACAGATAGTCAAGGATGTATCTGAGGCAAGGGAAATATTGGGTACCAATTAGGCGGGTATTGTGAAAATTTTATTAGTCGAAGACGATAAAAATGTGGCCCGTTTTATCGAAAAAGGGTTAAAAGAAAACTCTTTTAGTGTGGACATTGCGGAAAATGGCGAAGATGGTCTTCATTTGGCAACCCAAGAAAATTATGACCTCATTATCCTGGACATTATGCTCCCTCTTTTGAGCGGGGATAAAATTCTTCTTCATTTAAGAGAAAGGGGAAATACTACTCCCGTCATATTTCTCACTGCCAAAGACTCCGAAGGAAGCATAGTGAATGGATTAAATTTAGGGGCTGACGATTATATCGTTAAGCCCTTTTCTTTCCACGAACTGTTAGCGCGAATAAGGGCTATCCTTCGTCGGGGCAAAGAGGTTGTATCTCCTACTTTACAGTATGCTGATTTAACGTTGAATCAAATCAGCCGGGAGGTCCGGCGGGGGGATGCTCTTATTGATCTTACCCCAAAAGAATACGCTCTGCTCGAATATTTTATGAGGAATCCTGGCCAGGTTCTGACTCGCACCATGCTTTCTGAGCACATCTGGAATTATAATTTTGACACCATGACCAATATCATTGATGTTCATATTAATCATCTCCGGGCTAAAATTGATAAAGACTTCTCCCCAAAACTAATCCATACCGTTAAGGGTGTTGGTTATGTCTTCAAAGGGAAGGATTAAGTTTTACAAACGACTCGATGTGAGGATGGCGTTATGGTACACGGTAACGTTTTTGACCATGATAATCCTTATCTTCGGATTCTTAGACTATCGCTTTCGTCGTAATCTCCTTAAGCAGATCGACCGGATGCTTGCAGATGAGGCGCAAGAAATCATAAAAGAGGGACCTAAAAATTCAGGAGGTTTAAACGATCAGTTAAAAAAATATGAGGAGGTTGTCTCCAACCGCAGATATTACCCCATCGCTTTCCAGTTGCTCGATCAAAAGGGGAGGATCATTTTTTCCTCCTTAACTTTACCGGGTCTTGCTTTTCCCAAAGTTTCTCTCGATCACAATAGTTATCAAAAAACTGTTAATACAACGTTGGATGTTCCCCAAGGAGAAAGTCCTTTCCGCATCTGCACTTATTTCTATAGGGAAAATGGGAAATTAAAATATGTTGTTCAGATAGTAACCTATCTTCTGACCATGGAGAAAACTATTGAAAACTTTCGGGAACACCTCTTTACTGCGTTTCTTCTGGCCTTTATTTTTGGATCCATCGGAGGGTGGTTCTTATCCCGGAAATCTTTGCGCCCCATTGATAAAATTACGGCAACAACGAAACGAATAACGGCCAGCAATCTGAGCGAACGACTACCCTTCCAGGGGAGTGACGATGATCTGGATAGGCTGGCCACGACTATCAATCAGATGATGGAACGTCTGGAAGAATCTTTTCAAAAACTCTCCCGGTTTACTGCTGATGCCGCCCATGAGTTGCGCACTCCGCTCGCTGCTCTTAAGGGTGAGACTGAAGTTTTGCTTTCCCGAAAACGGTCTTCAGAAGACTATCAAGAGGCTCTGACTAATAACCTCGAACGGCTTGATTTCTTGACCAAGCTCGTTAATGATCTCCTCATTCTCTCTCAAGCAGACGAAGGCAAGGCAAGCCTCAAGATTGAAAATCTAAATTTTTCCGAACTGCTTAAAGAACTCTATGAGGCCTTCAATATTGTGGCAATTCAGAAAAAAATTGATTTTACCTTTTCGGCACCCGAGGAGGTACTGATAAATGGCGACAGTATAAAGCTGAAACAGCTTTTTAGCAACCTCATTGATAATGCCATAAAATATACCCCTGATGGAGGGGATATTAGTCTTATCGTACAACCGGGAAAAGACCAGGTAATAGTTGTCCTAAAAGACACGGGCATAGGAATACCCAGCGATGATTTACCCCATATATTCGACCGATTTTACCGGGTAGATACATCCCGCTCCCGTCTATCGGGCGGAGTAGGTCTTGGCTTAAGTATTTGTCAATGGATTGTAAAGGCTCATCACGGAACCATTGACGTAAAAAGCCAACCTCACCAGGGAACTACCTTTACCCTTATGCTGCCCACCCAACCTGCCGGGATTTCTCCAAACATGAAGATATAATTTATATAATCTAATTTAGAGCGTTACAGAGAGAGACGGGTAGAAAAAAGGATTTGAATTTTTGATTCATGTATAATACCATTGGCAGGCAGACTCAGGCGTATTGAGCAGGGATTCCAAAGGCGTCTTTGGTGGGCGCAGTCGTGGGAGGGTTTCTTTTTCAGTTTGTTGCTATACCTGATTTTGCTGATGCTCTACCGCATGCTCTTTTAAAAATAACGGAAGAAGAGGAGACATCGTAAAATGTTATCTTGAGTGGTGGTCATCCTAATTCTCGTTATCCCGCGAGATTACCAGGTATAGCTCTGACTTATAGTTATGTTCATCCTTATAATCATTGGTTACGTAAATTTTGTTAGGTAAACGGCACACTTTTTTTAGATTTCTGCCACGCTGCGCTAAATCGCAGGCTTTGCGAGTTTCTCAGAAGGAACGCGCAGACATACCTTTCTGGTCACACTATGCTGACCTGTTGGTCGGCATCGTCTGCATCGCATCGGTGTTCTGTTTTCTTGGGTCGCGCGATATCGCGGATGTGCGCGAACGGCGAATCGCAGGCACGGCGGCGGATGTAGCTGATCACGGCCATTGGCTGTTGCCGCAATTAGAAGGTAAACCGCGGATTTTGAAACCCCCGTTTGCGGATTGGATCGCGGTGGGAAGCATGCGGCTGCTGGGACGAAATGAGTTCGGCTTCCGACTGCCGTTTGCGCTCGCCGGCTTGGGCATTATCTTTGTGGCCTGGGCGATAACGCGCCGACTTTTTGACGGTGAAACCGGACGGATTGCCGCCCTGATTTTGGCCGTCACACCTTATTTTATTTCCGAATGTCATTCGCCGAGCCAAGATTTATTGCTGAGCTTTTTTACAGGCCTTGCTCTGCTGCTGTGGCTGGTCTGGAAAAAGGAGGGCCGACCGTGGTCAGCTTCGTGGTGGGGGTTTTATGTCAGCCTGTCGTTAGCCTGCTTGTTCAAGGGGCCGTTGGCACTGGTTATTGTGAGTATACCTATTGTGCTGGAACTATGGGTGTCGCATCAATGGCAGCTGGGAGTGCGGATGCGGCCGTGGTGGGGACTGCTCATGGTGATAGGATTCGCATTTGCCTGGCCAATAATGCTTTGGTTATGGAACAAAGACTTTCTGCTGCAGGTGATTGCTGACGTAAAACGGTCTGTGGTTCCGAGCCAGGAGCATCATGGTTGGAGTTATTTCCAACACCTGGGCAATTGGCCGTGGTTCACCTACCCCTGGAGTATTTTCGGCATCGGGGCGCTTTTTTTGCCGGCCTGGGGACGAAAATTGCAAAGCTGGTCACGACTGCGGTTTTGTTCCTTGTGGTTGACCGGAAACTTCGTTTTCTTCGCAGCATGTGCCAAACAGCCGATCCATCATCTCTTGCCGGTGATTCCTTCCGTGGGCGTGATTGAGGCTGTGCTGCTGAGGCAGTTTCTGAAAACAATTGAGAGCAGGAATATAGATCGTTTTGGCTGGGTTGTGGCTGGTTTGCTTTCTTTGTGCTGTGTGCTCTTCTCTTTCGGGGTTGGTTTCTCTATGTATTCTCGCGGAATTGCGAGCCTCACGGTGGCCCTTGCCGTGGGCTGCTGTCTTGCCATTCCAGCATTCATAGGTTCCTGTTTTCTTTTTTCACGCCCTCAAAGGGCTTTTAAACTTTTCGTTTTAACCGGTGTGCTGTGTATAATCACGATTTCCGGCTGGATCGAACCACCGATGAGCGCTCGGAGAAGCATTGTCAGCTTTGCCCACGGCATTAACCGCCTTGTGCCCGGGAATGAACCGATATATTTCACTCACACGAAAGAAGCTCTTCCTTTCTACGCGCGGCGCGAGTTTCGAAGGTTGGAGCTTGATCCACAACCCCGGGCGGTTGTGTCCGCGCTGGCTTCCAGAAAACAAGGTTACTTTCTTGTCTCTCAAGACATCTATGAAATGCTGGCGGCTTTAGGAAAAGATCAACTCATGTTTGAGGTGGTTCTCAGGCATGAGAATTCGGAAAAAAATAATGCCATACCTCTGCTCTTGGTGCATTTCGTTGCTCGGTAGTAGTATGAGGGGAAAAGGCATGGCTCAGATAAAAAAGAAAGATAGCGGTGACTTTTCTAACCCGCGAAGGTAATCCAGAAGTTTCTTCTTGCATACGTAACGAGCATCAGTTCACCAGAGACAACATTTCGTCAGTATATGTTTCTTAAGAAAAATTAATTTTTAATTAATGCAAGGTTAATCTTCATTGAGTTATAATAAAAATTTAAGAGTCTTTGAAACAAATTTGCTATAATTATTCAGCAATTATCACTCAACCTGATGACGATCGCTATGTTGTTGAAGTTTTTGGGAAAAGCGCTTTGGGTTTGCACGGAATTTCTCCGACTTTCCGGCTGAAGCCCCCTCTCGACTTCAGGTGCGTTGACGTTGGCATTTTGGCGATCACCGTTCATACTGTCTTTATGCATGGATCCCCTTTAGCACGCGGTGAAAATAAACATTGCTTTTCCCGACGGTCGTGTGGTCCGCAAAAATGACCTTTATGGAAAGTTTTGAGGTGACAAGAAAAGTTCTGCAAAACAAATGGTAAAGGAAAGTAAGTTATGAGAAAAGAGTTTTTGCCATTTTCGCGTCCCTCCATTATTGAGGAAGATATCACCGCCATTGCCGAGGTACTGCGGTCAGGATGGATTACAACCGGGGCGAAATGTACTGACTTTGAAGAGAATTTCTGCAAGTACGTTGGTTGTTCGGGGGCGGTGGCGCTCACTTCCGCGACTGCGGGCATGCATCTTTTGCTGCACGCTTTACGTATCGGCCCGGGAGATGAGGTTATTACGCCGTCAATGACCTGGGTTTCTACGGTGAATCTTATTGTCCTCGCAGGTGCGACACCAGTGTTTGCGGATATTGAACGGGACACGTTGATGGTATCTGGTGATTCAATGAGGGAATGCCTGAGCGAGCGAACACGGTTAATTGTTCCGGTTCATTTTGCCGGGGCTCCTGCGGATATAGATTCTATCCGCCGGCTCGCTGCACGGAATAATATTTTTATTGCTGATGATGCCGCCCACGCGCTGGGAACTGAGTATAAGGGCACCCGTATTGGCCAAACCGGGACAGCGATTTTTTCCTTTCATCCCATAAAAAATATTACCACGGGTGAGGGCGGTATGTTTTGTTCAGACAACCCCGAGCTTCTGGAGCGTGTCCGCCAGTTGAAGTTCCACGGGTTGGGCGTGGATGCGTACGATCGTTTTACCCACGGGCGTTCTCCCCAGGCCCAGGTTATTGCCCCCGGATATAAGTATAACCTCACCGATATTGCTGCCGCTTTGGGACTGAAACAACTGGCCCGGCTCGAGGCGTTCATTAAAAAACGAACTGCATTAGCCCTGCGATACCGTGAACGGCTTGTCGAACTTGATGAAATCACGCCCCTTTCTGATCCCTTGTATTCGATGAAGCACTCCTGGCATCTTTTTATTATTCGCTTAGATATTGATAAGGTAGGCCTAAGCCGGGATGCGTTCATGGAAGAATTAAAAAAGAGAAATATTGGCACCGGACTTCATTTTCGGGCGGTGCACCTCCAGAAATATTATCGGGAGTCAATGGGCACATGCCGGGGGATGCTGCCGAACACCGAGTGGAACTCCGACCGGATCTGCTCTCTCCCGCTTTTCCCGGACATGACCATTGAAGACGTGGATGAGGTTGTGGACACAATAAAAGAGGTGTTAAAGCGATGAGTAAAACCCCTTTGTTATCGGTTGTTATTCCTGTGTTTAACGAGGAGGCGAACCTTAAGGAGCTTATCGGTCGTTGCTTGACAACCTGTATCAGCCTGGGAAAGACCTTCGAGATCATTCTGGTGGATGATGGCAGTTCTGACCGCTCTGCTCAGCTTATTACCGAAGCTGCCGAACAGAATCCGGGCAAAATCATTGGGGTCCTGCTAAACCGGAATTATGGACAGCACGCTGCGGTTATGGCGGGCTTTGCCGAATCACGGGGTGAAATTGTTGTTACCCTCGATGCTGATCTCCAGAATCCTCCAGAGGAAATTCCAAAGTTGGTTAAAAAAATGGAAACCGGATTTGATGTCGTCGGCAGCATTCGATTGTCCCGGCGGGATACCTTGTTCAGGAAAATGAGTTCTTTTTTAATCAACAAGGCAGTACAGCAGTCAACGGGGGTGTTGATGCATGATTATGGTTGCATGCTCCGGGCATATCGCCGGCCCATTGTAGAGGCCATGCTTCAATGTCAGGAACGGACCACTTTTATCCCGGTACTTGCCAACAGTTTTGCTCGGTTCACCACAGAAATAGAAGTGCAACACGAAAAGCGTTCTCAAGGCAGTTCGAAATATAGCTTATGGAAACTTATCAATCTCATGTTTGATCTGTTGACGAGCATGACGACATTTCCCCTAAGACTTTTGACTCTCATCGGGACTACTATAGCCGCGGGTGGATTCGGACTGGGTCTCCTTCATCTTGGCGATGCGAATGATTTATGGGATTGGATGGGCCGCAGAAGGTGTCTTCACCTTGTTTGCTCTTCTTTTTATTTTCATTGGTGCCCAATTTATCGGCATGGGCTTACTGGGCGAATATATCGGCCGGATTTATCGGGATGTGAGAGCTCGCCCCCGATATTTTGTTCAAAAAGTCGTTGGCCGTACCAATGAGCAAAACGTTTGAAAGATTGTTACGGAATAGATTCTTTTCTTACTGGCCATTCTTTGCTGTTACTAAGCACTTAAATTAAGCACCGGAAAATAAAAAATAATAATAAATCAATGGACAAAAAACAACTATTTATTGATCGGCAGGAATGAGGTGAAATCAACAATGAAAGCTGTGGTCTTAGCCTATCATAATATCGGCTGTATCGGCATTGATGCCCTGGTGCGAAACGGGTTCGAGGTTGCTGCGGTTTTTACCCACAAGGATGATCCTCACGAAAACCTCTGGTTTAATTCGGTTACCGAATGTGCTGCGAGCCATAATCTTCTCGTTTATGCACCCGATGATATTAACCACCCCCTCTGGGTAAAAAAGATTCAAGAACTCGCGCCGGATATTATTTTTTCTTTCTATTACCGCCACCTTGTTCGTCCTCCCATCCTCGCCATCCCACCCGCTGGATGCCTCAATCTTCACGGATCGCTCCTTCCCAAGTACCGTGGACGTTGTCCGATAAACTGGGTGCTGATCAACGGTGAGAAAGAAACCGGGGTTACGCTTCATTACATGACTCCCCGGGCTGACGATGGAGATATTGTCGGTCAGAAGAGAATCCCAATTTCTGATTATGACACTGCGCGGTCGCTTTACGAAAAAATGGTTGCGGCTTCGCACCAATTGCTCGATGAAATTCTTCCCCAGATAAAAAAAGGAACGGTAACGCGCCAACCTCAGGACCATGCTCAGGCAACGTATTATGGCGGACGAAGGCCCAAAGACGGTGAAATAAACTGGGCTGCCACGGCCTTTCAGGTGAGAAATCTGGTGCGGGCGGTGACTATCCCTTATCCGGGCGCATTCAGCTATATCGGTGACCGCAAATGTTTTTTTTGGATGGTTACCGAAATGCCTGATAATGATAAAAAAACGAATCCCGGGACCATTATTTCTCTTGATCCTTTGGTGATTCAGTGCGGAAAAGGCGCCATCCGCGTTGATTTCGGCCAGGCTGAAAATGGTATTTACATGGGCGGCACCCAGCTTGCCCGCGAACTCAATCTTGTTGAGGGGATGACCTTTGGACTCTCTACCAGCAAACACATCGAGATGACGAAAAAAGAAGAAAATTCTCATTTTAGGGATTGATGGCTTTATCGGTAACGCTTTAAGTGAAAAGCTTCTGGATAACGGAAACTATGAAGTACACGGGTTAGACCTCCAATCCAACTCTATTCAACGCTTTTTGGATAAACCAGGATTCTATTTTCATGAAGGGGATATTGCCATTCACCGCGAATGGATCGAGTACCACATAAAAAAATGCGATATAGTAATCCCGCTGGTGGCCATTGCCACACCCATAGAATATACGCGCAGGCCACTTCAGGTGTTTGAGCTCGATTTTGAAGAAAATCTGAGAGTTGTCCGATACTGTGTGAAATATAAAAAACGGCTTATTTTTCCTTCAACGTCTGAAGTTTATGGAATGTGTGATGAAGGTGAGTTTAATGAGGATACGTCGAAATTAGTGTTAGGCCCTATCCGCATGCAGCGCTGGATTTACTCCTGCAGCAAGCAATTGCTTGACCGGGTTATTTGGGCATACGGTCAGCAGGAAGGGCTCCACTTTACCCTCTTTCGTCCTTTCAATTGGATCGGGCCGCGTCTCGATAGTTTGAGATCGGCACGGATCGGGAGTTCTCGCGCTATTACCCAACTCATCCTTAACCTGGTAGAAGGAACGCCGATTAAACTCATTGACGGGGGAAATCAGAAACGTTGTTTTACCGATATTGCCGATGGGATTGAATGCTTGTTTCGAATTATCGAAAATCCTAACCATTGTTGTGATGGGCAGATCATCAATATTGGCAACCCGGATAATGAGGCGAGCATCAAACTACTGGGAGAGATGTTGGTGAAAAAATTTGAAGAACATCCCCTCCGGTCAAATTTCCCGCCATTTGCCGGTTTTCAGGAGGTAGAAAGCTCGGCATATTATGGAAGTGGTTATCAGGATTTGCAACACCGAAGGCCAAGCATTCGGAAAGCCAAGCAGCTCTTGCAGTGGAAACCTTCGATAGAGTTTGAGCAATCTGTAGAGCAAACCCTCGATTTTTTCTTACGGGAAGCTATCGGCTCTGGTGGATACGATGAAGACAACCGGTGATTGCTTATGAGCCGTTATAATCACGGTGCCATGAGGATAGGCCTGCGGATTGACGTTGATACGTTTAGAGGTACTCGTTTCGGCGTGCCCAGTCTGGGTAAACTTTTAGCGGAGTTCGGTATCACCGCCTCATTCTTTTTTTCTGTGGGGCCGGATAATATGGGGCGTCATCTTTGGCGATTGCTTCGTCCCGCATTTTTAAAAAAGATGCTGCGTTCCAAGGCAACGAAACTGTATGGCTGGGATATCCTTTTCAAAGGCGTGTTCTGGCCAGGGCCAGTGATCGGGGAAAAACTGGGGCCTCTTATTCGAGCGACAGCGGAGGCAGGTCATGAAATTGGTTTTCATTCCTGGGATCATTACGCATGGCAGAGGCACCTTCATAACATGAGCAGTGATGTCATCCATGATACGTTTAAAAGAGGTATCGCACTGCTTACCACGATTTTGGACCGGCCACCCTCATGTTCTGCGGTTCCGGGATGGAAATGTAACGATCAGGTCCTAAAGGAGAAAGCCACATTTCCTTTTACGTACAACAGTGACTGCCGGGGGAAAAGCATATTTTTCCCCATTGTGAATGGAATAACACTTTCCCAGCCCCAAATTCCCGTTACCTTACCAACGTATGATGAAGTTATCGGACGTAAGGGAATTTCAAACCACAATTACAATGAGTATATCCTTTCTTTGCTTCAACCCCACGGGCTTAATGTGTTGGCCATTCACGCGGAAGTAGAAGGAATGACCTGTCTTAAGATGTTTGAGCAGTTTCTGAAACAGGCCCAATCCCAGGGGGCAACGTTTAGCCCCTTAGGAGGTTTGCTTACTGATGCTTCGCAGTTTGAATGTTCTCCCATGATTCCCAAAACAATTCCTGGCCGTGAGGGATGGGTTTCTTGCCAGGCAACAGTATCTTAATATGCGAGGATACCCTATGAATCGCTATCTTCCCTTGGTCTTATGTGGTGTACTTTTGAATGCCTCAGCCCAACTTTTTCTCAAGCAGGGAATGCGAGCCATTGGACCGTTTTCTTTTGTCGCGAAAAACTTTATATCGGTTGGGCTGAAGGTGGCTTTTAATCCGCATATCCTCCTGGGTATGGCGTGCTATGCTTTTAGTATCATTGTGTGGCTCATGGTTCTGTCTCGGGTGGATGTGAGTTACGCTTATCCGCTGTTAAGCGTAGGGTATATCGTGACTGCATTAGCAGGACAAATTTTTTTTGGAGAGGTTCTTGGTTTTGCACGGTGGATGGGCATTCTTGTCATTTGTTTTGGAGTTTTTCTGATCACCCGAAGCGGGTAAAGAGTGTGAGCACTGCGAAAAGTTTGCCCAAAATCCGCACAGGCTGATACTCCTTTCAGGCGTTAACGCAGTTCCCGCTGGCAACAAAAAAATAAACAATGAAAAAATTATCTCTTGTTGTAATCGGACTTTTTATTTTGATTTACATCGTGCCGCTCGGCATGCGACCGGTCGCCCTCCCCGACGAGACCCGGTACGCTGAGATTCCCCGGGAGATGCTCGTTTCGGGAGATTGGGTTGTGCCTCATTTCGACGGACTCCGGTATTTTGAAAAACCGGTGATGGGATATTGGTTTAATGCAGCCGCGATGTTTCTTTTTGGCCAAAACGCCTTTGCGACGCGCCTGCCGTCCGCTCTCGCCACGGGCATGTCTGCGTTGCTGCTTTTTTTGCTCGTCCGAAAATTCGGAGGTGGATATTTAGCAGGCATCAGCACTGCTGCTGTCTTTCTTACCTCTATGGAAGTCTTCGGGGTTGGATGTTTCAATGTTTTAGATAACCTATTTTCCCTGTTTTTGGCTGGCGCGATGGTTTCTTTCTTTTTTGCCCATAGAGAGAAGCAGGCCGGAAAAAAGAATGGCTTTCTGTGGTTTTCGGTGTCTTCTGCGGTCTCGCGTTCCTTACCAAGGGATTCCTTGCTTTTGCGATACCAGTAATCACGATTGTGCCGTTTATGATCTGGGAACGCAGATGGCAGGAACTCTTCAGGATTTGCTGGGTACCCCTTTTGGCTGCTCTCCTTGTTGCTTTGCCATGGAGCGTAATGATCCATCGAACGGGAGCCTGATTTCTGGCACTACTTTTTTTGGGTACAACACATCAAACGGTTTATGTCAGATCACGCCCAGCATCCAGAATCTTTTTACTACTTTATTCCCCTGTTGTTTCTGGGGGGACTGCCCTGGACGGTGTTCATTCCGGCTGCATTTTCAGGTCTCAAGGAGACAGCTCTCAAGGATTCATTTCTCCGGTTTGCCTTCTGCTGGTTACTCTTTCCTTTCTTGTTCCTCTCCGCCTCACGGGGCAAACTCGGCACTTACATTCTCCCCTGTTTTCAGCCTCTGGTAATTCTTATTACTGCGGGTCTTCTCCACTACCTAAAAAAAGAAACAAAATGGGTAACGATTGGTGCGTGTTTCTTGGCAGGGGTAACCGGATCATGTGCAGTGGGTTTAATTCTCAACCAGGTGTTACCGGTTCCGTTGGGATGGAAACTTTTTGAGCAGACTGAAATCTGGAAACTGATTTTCGTATTCTTGGGACTTCTGACCTGGACAGTGTTTTTTGTGGCTGCTGCGGCAACCTCGGATGTTAAGCAAAAACTTGTTTTGTTCTGTCTTGGACCGTTGCTGCTCATGCTGAGCTCGCACGTTGCCATGCCGGATAGATTTAAAGATGGTCTCGTCCCGGGTGAGTTTTTACTGCGTCATGCAGACAGGATAAGCCCGGACACGACCTTGGTTTCTGATAACTACCTCGTGTCTGCGGTTTGCTGGTTTTACAAGCGAAGCGACGTATGCTTGCTCGGCAAACCCGGCGAACTCGACTACGGAGTATCTCGCGCACCCGAGAAGAACCGTTTATTTACCATTGATCAGTTTCGGGAGCTGGTTGCGCAACCTTCCCGACGCATAACGCTTATTACCCTTGAGAAACGCTATAGGCACGATAAGCCCCAGCTTCCACCACCAGCGTTTGTGGATAGTGACCGCGGCTTCGTGTTTGCCCAATTCTATGAGGATCCTAAGAAAAAATAATAAAGGCAGCACCGAGCCAAGGAAGGTAACCGCGTAGCTTAGCAGTATATTTTTTTGAAAGGAAATACATGATAAGGAGTTATTTCTGAAGGGTTATTTCTCTGATGCTTTGCTTGGGTTTTAACGGTAGATAGGGCGAAGGAGCGCAACAAAAAACTAACCCCAGTAATCAATTGCTCGGGTTTGCCGTTTTCCCCAGTGCGGTTGAGTGGCTTTTTACATTATATTTTCAAAAACAATTTAGCGTTTGACAAAAGATAGTATTAATTTTATTATTTTTAACCTTTTATTGCTATAAGGCTTTGGATATTTTTAGACCGCATTAATCTCCTGAGGGAGTGACCTCAAACATCGTTAGGGAGGTGTTGAATGAATATGTGGCTCATTATCGGATTTATTGGACAAGCTTTGTTTTCCATGAGGTTCATAGTTCAGTGGATCGCCTCGGAACGGAAAGGAGAAAGTGTTATTCCTACACTGTTCTGGTATTTTAGCCTGGCCGGAGGACTTACCTTGCTTGCGTATGCCATCTATAAGCAAGACCCGGTCTTTATCCTCGGACAAAGCGCGGGGGCCTTTATTTATATTCGGAATCTGGTCCTCATTTTTCGTAAGAAGGGAGGCCAACTCAAAGGGGCCAAAGTTTAAGCGCACGAAACCATTGAAAGAGGCTATATAGAGACAACTTCATGCATAGCAAAAAAACAATTTTTTTGTTATGGATCTTAGTTCACCGGGGTTGCTTATTTTTTTCGGAGAGGAGACCACGTTAAACCAATAAAATAATTTGACGGGGGATTATTCTGCAAAAAATATTTTGTAACCGAGTCTCAGTCATCAGGTTGTCAAAAGGTAACATATAACTTCCCCACCCTAAAAACCTAATTTTTCGACATGAGCCAAATAAAATTAAACCCTCATTCGTTATTTTTTTCTTCTCACAACAACTTTGATCTGGAAAAAGTTTGTCTTCCTCTCTTGCTTGTCATCTCTTTCGTTACCATATTTTTTCAACTGGGCGCCCGAAGTTTAGAGAATCAGTGCTATATCCGGTATGCTGAGGTGGCTCGTGAGATGATCCGCTCCGGGGACTGGATTGTCCCCCGATTAGAAGGCGAGCTTTTTCTCCATAAACCAGCGCTTATCATCTGGCTTATTGCCTTACCTTCCGCGTTCGTGGGGAAGGTCACGCCTTTAATGGCAAGGCTTCCTTCTGCGTTAAGCGCGGTGGCGATAATCGGGCTTACCTATTTTTTAGGAAAAAGGATGTTCCGGGATTTTCGGGTAGGAGCAATTGCTGGCCTTATCCTCTTAAGCTCCAAAGAATTCTTCTGGCAGGCGAGGACTGCCAGAGCGGACATGGTGCTTACCCTTTTTATCCTTTTTTCCTTGATTTGTTTCTTTTTGGCCTATGAGTCATCAGGTAAAAAAAGGTTTTTTCTTTTTATCCTCTTTTTTGTAGGCATGGCCTTGGGAACGCTGACCAAAGGGCCAGCGGTTATATTATTTTATTTGGGGCCGGTTACCCTTTTTCTTTTTTTAAAAAAAAGGCTTCGGGTTTTATTAGAACCAGGATTTTGGTGGGGATGGTTTTTATTTGCGCTTATCCTCTTATCCTGGATTTTGCCATACCTAAACCGAGTAAAGGTTTCAACCGTTTTGAACAGTTTCATCTATCCACAATCCTGTCCCGACCGGAACCTTGTTATTACTATTTACTCCAATTTTGGCCTCGGTTTGCGCCCTGGTCTTTTTTTCTCCCTTCGGCAGTATTTTTTCTTTTACGAAAAAATCCGGATCAACGCGACGCGAAACTGGTTCTCCTTTGCTGGATAGGGATCATCATAGCGCTTATTTTTCCCATCCAGAATAAAACCTATCGTTACTTCCTGCCGGTTTTTCCTGCCTATAGCATTATTCTGGGAGCTGCCTGTAAGGAAAATCTTTTACTGCTTGCCTCTTATCAGAAAGATTGGTTAACTCGATCCTGGAAATATTCCACTTGTTTCTGCTTCTTTATTTTCACGGTTTTCTTTCTACCAGCTCCGTTTTTAGCCTGGCGGTTTACTCATTCTTTTACTGCTACTATAGTAAGCACTGTTGTCTTTTTGGTGGGAGGTCTTTTAATAGGCTATGGCCTTAGGAAGGGGAAAATGTTATCCAAAGTAGTGGTCATCAGTTTACTCTCATTGCTTACCTATGAAACCTACTACTATTTTATTTCCCGCGAGGATAGAGTGCATTCACCATTTATGCAAATTGCGGAAAGCATTAAATCTCGGACCGACTCCGAAGCACTTTGTTTTTTCGATTTTGCTGGAGAAAAAGCGATTTTAATCGATTTTTATTTGGATACAGTGGCTCCAAAGTTTTCTGGCGCATCGGAAGTTGTAAATTTTCTGACTAAAAACAATGAACCCCATGCCTGCCTGACGTCGCAGCAAGGATTTACTCAAATTTCACAAGACCTCTCTCCAAAAAGTCTTGAAGTCTATCCCATAACGTATTATAAAAAAGCAACCTATTATTTGATAATCTCTAAAAGAGAATAATACGTTACCTTTTGATTTCTTGTAAAACTTCCAATGGATCACATCAACTGGCAGATTAATAAACAGCTTTTCCCTGACCTTAATCCTCAGGACATGGAGTATTTGGTCTCGGAATTTATGCGGGGAAAAGGTGAAGTTAAAAAGGATAAGCCTCGTAGAACTGTTAAGAAAATGGAGCTTAAGGGGAAGGGATCTTTTTTTGTCAAACATATTAAAATTAAAGGTTGGGACACCACCTTGAAATATTTTTTTCTTCCCAGAAAAATTTTAACTGAATGGCGAATCATGAATCAGTTAATTGGATTGGATATCCCTATACCCTATCCTGTGGCCTTGGGAATCAACCGAAAGTTTGGGTTTTTAAAGGAAGCATTTCTCATAACTCAGTCTTTGGGAGAAATGATAGATTTACATAGATTTTATAAGGAGAATATAAAAAACAACCTTGAAAAAGAAACCTTTATAAAAGCATTAATCACTTACTTGCGGTTCCTTCACCATAAAGGTGTCCTTCATCATGATATCCACCTTGAAAATATTATCGTCCCAAGAGAGAGGGTACATCCACTTTTCTTTTTTCTTGTTGACTTATATAAAACGCGGATTAAAAGGAACCCGAGCGAAAAAGAAAAAATGCTTAACCTTGCTCTTCTCATTTTTTACATTTCTGAAGCAAATCTTTTTGGACCGAATGATCAAGAAAAGTTTATCCGACTTTATTACTCCGAAGATGATTTTTCTGAGGCAAAACTCAATTTCATAACAAAAAAAATTTTTTTCCAGATAAAAAAGCTAAGGGACCAAAGATTCCTCAGCTGGGGGAGAAAAAGTTTTCGGACAGGTAAATTTTTTAACATTATTAAAGGGAAGGGGAAGTTTTTAATCTATCGCTGGGAATTTGACCCTAAACTTATTCCTGATATTCTTAAGGAGCATGAGGAGATTACCACGTCCATCCGGGGAATTATTCATCCCCGTCGTGATCAGCTTCCTCCCGCTATTCTCAAAACTTCCCGCAAAGCTATTGTCACGAAAATTGATATAAAGGGTCAGACCTTTATCGTGAAAGAAGGTAGAAACGACGCGTTGCGGGCTTCGTTTCGGTTTTGGGTAGCGCGGTTACGAAACCGGCGGTCCTGGGCTAATAGTAATAAATTAGTTCTAAAAAGCATTCCCACTCCCCGTGGCTTAGCCCTTCTTGAAGAGAAGAGATTGGGTGTTTGGATGAGAAGCTTTTTAATTATGGAATATGTGGAAGGTGCGATCCCCCTTCGCTACTATGTCCAAATTTTTAAAAACCCCTCCGATCCCGAAGTTTTTCAAAAGAAAAGGGCTTTCATTTCTTTTATGGCGAATTTTATTCGGACCCTTCATCAGAAGGGAATTTATCATGGTGACTTAAAGTCGGACAATTTTTTAATTAAAGAAAAGGGAGAAAATGGATGGGAATGCTTAATCGTGGATACTGATCGGGTTTATTTTGGCAACAGGGTTTCCTTTCCTCACCTGATTAAGAACTTCGCTCAACTCAATGCTACGATTGCCCAATGCCTATCTCCTTCTAACCGAATCAAATTTTTTAAAGATTACAGTGAAAAAAATAAATGGACCCGCAAGCAGAGAAAAACAATCTACCGTCGAATTTTAAAAATCTGTCAATCCAGAAACACAGAACAATATGGTGTGAGTTTTAAGAGAAAACACCCCCCCTCTATCGGAGACCGTTCTCTTAAAATTCTCCACATCAATACGGAATTAACCTGGCGTGGGGGAGAACAACAGGCACTTTATCTCATGGAGGGTTTAAATCAGCGAGGGCAGATTTCGCATTTAATTTGTCAGCCCAATAGTGCGGTTTATGAACGTGCCCAGCAAAAAAATATTGTTATCTTTCCTGTTCGGATGAAAGGTGAATTTGATCTTAGTGCTGCTTTTAAAATCGCCCGAATAATAAAAAAAGAAAAATATGACATTGTCCACTCCCACACATCGCATGCCCATTCTCTTGTAATGTGGGCTTCCTTATTGTTAAGAAAAAAACCGGTCCGCATTGTTTCCCGCCGGGTTGATTTCAGTATCTTTCGGCACAATTTTCTCGGGATGAATCGTTATAAGTACACCAAAGGGGCAGATCACATCGTTGCTGTTGCCCATAAGGTCAAGGATGTCCTTATCCAGGACGGTATACCTTCCGAAAAAATATCGGTTGTCCATAGCGGAGCGGATATGGATCGGTTTCGAGGAAAAACCGGGGACTCTATCCGCAAAGAGTTTGCTTTATCCGCTCAGGCTCGAATACTTGGCAATGTAGGTTACTTGGTGGGCCACAAAGGCCAAAAGCACCTCATTCAGGCTATGACAAAAGTCGTTCAGAAATTCCCGGAAGCGCATCTTTTGATCGTCGGAAAAGGAGAATTAGAAAAAGAATTGAAAGACCTCACTGCCCACCTGGGCCTTAATAAACATATAACCTTTACCGGGTTTCGATCAGATGTTGGTGCGTTTATGAATATATTTGATATGCTCGTAGTATCAAGCACGGGAGAAGGTCTTACTGCGACTATCGTTGATGCACTCGCTTTAGAAATTCCTGTCGTTACCACTGATGCCGGAGGGGTACCAGAAATCATCACTCATGGAGAGACGGGAATCATTGTCCCGCAAGCTGATCCGGATGCTTTGGCTCATGGGATCATTTGGACATTAAATAACTATGATAAAGCGAAGGAAATGGCCAAACGAGGCAAGAGGGACGTTGTGGAAAAATTCAGTGCAGATGCGATGGTGGAAGGAAGCCTTCGGATTTATCAAAAAATATGTAGTGCGGGAAGAGGTTAACCATGTCCGAAAAAATTAACCGGCTTCTTTTTTTCGGAAAGACACGAAAACGCACCCAAACCCCCTCGTTTTTCATAAAAGCCTTTCGTAACCAGGGCATCAATGTGCACGCTATCAATTATCGAAAAATGGAGCGGCTCTGGGGAAAATGGCTCACGGAAAAATATCTTTTTTCCACCTTTAATCGTTTCCAACCTCAGTTGGTTTTTATCAATACCATTGATATCCCTTTTAAGATGTTGTCCCAGATATCCGGGAAGACCAAGGTTGCTATTTACTTCCCAGACTTGATTACTCTTTCTGATAAGAGCGCCTTTTCGGGGTTTATTACTCCTTATAAGGAAGAGATGATTGAACGGGGGAAATTAGCCGACTATTTTTTTATTACTAACCAGGGGCAGATTTCTTTTTTGAAGGAGCAGGGGATAAAAAACCCTATTTTCATTACTCAGGGATGCGATCGGGAAGCGCACCGGATTATTAAAAGTAAAAGTAAAAAATGGAAAAGCGACGTGGCTTTTATCGGCGAAGCGAAAAAAACTGAGAGGATTAACTTTATAAAGGAGGTTGCTAAAGATTTTAACCTCAAAGTTTGGGGGGGGGAGTGGAAAAGGCACGGGTTAAAATGTCATAAGCGCAATGTCTATCCGGATGAATTTGCAAAGATTTGTTCAGGGGCAAAAATAATTTTGGGCATTGATACGTCGAATCAGGTAGAAGGATACTTCTCCAACCGAACCTGGATAACGTTGGGGTGCGGGGGGTTTCTCCTTACCCGTTATGTTCCTGGTCTGGAAAAAATTTTTATTAATAAAAAGCATCTGGTTTGGTATCATAGTGTTGATGAGTGCCTCCATCTTATTGCTGAATATCTCAAAAAAGATGAGGAAAGGGAAAGGATTAGCAGAGAAGGGTTTCACTATGTTCATGAGCACCATACGTATGATCATGTGGTGAAAAGGATACTTCACCACATTGAATAGATCACTATGAGTAGTATATCTTTAATGAATCACAGGGATTGTTTCTATTCTTTTTTCGTATGGTAATGTGCAATAGAGGAAGATCATTTTTTGACAAATAATGATTTTTTGCTAACATTAAAAAATTCGTTTTCTTTCGTTAAAAGGATAGCAAGAAGTGCTTTTTCCATAAAAAGGAGAACATGGAAAACGGAAGCATTATAATCCTCAATCTTCAGGACCCGAGGGAAAAGATTATCGGAAAACTCCTTGCCATGTCACCTTCCGGCATTACCGTTAAGGGAGTGGATGTAAACTCGTTTAACGACTGGATGAAGCAGTTCACCCACAAGCAAACGACAAACATCATTTTTCCCACCACCGTGTTTTTTCCCATGCATCGAGTTGTGAGCTGTTACCTTGACGAAAATATGGGAGATGTGCCTTCTTTCAGCTCTCAATTTAAAGGAAGAACCAAAAGGGAGATTACGAAGGTTCTTTAGTTTTGCCATCGAGGTTTTTAAGGGAAGGAGGAGAACGTGGCAGAGAGATTCGGTCAATTGATTAAGCATGGCATTGTAGATGCAGCAGCAGTACTTGAGGCCCTTAACCTTCAGAAAAAAAGAAGTATCGCTGTCGGCCAGATCGCACTTCAGGAAAGAATGCTTTCCATCAACCAGGTCTTTGAGGTTCTCAATGCCCAGATTAGCACTGCCAAGCTGTTTGGGGAGCTTGCGGTTGAAAAAGGCTTTTTGAAAAACAAAGAGGTTGAACGGTTACTCGAAAAGCAAAAAATAAGCCGGCCTTTGCTTGGGGAAATACTGGTTGAGATGAACAAGATAACGAGCGAAGATCTTGACGTTTTGCTCAAACAGTTTAAGAAGGCTTCAAAAAACAGAAAAGATAAAAGCAAACCCCGTTCATAGAAGAAAGGGACAAACCTCTTTTTTCAACAAAAGAAGCTTGTCCCCGTGAGAGCATTACCATTATCTCCATCGGGCGTGTGGTGAGTAATACCAAGTCGCCTTCATTTGCATATCTTTGTTGGCTCCTCGTCATACTCCTCGACGTACTAAAATGTACGCTGCGTCGATTCCTCGTCGCCGCCTCGATCTGCTTTTGAATGCAACTCGGTATAAAAACTGTCGAAAACGAATTTACCCTGTTAGAAATGCCTCGCTTACTCTGTTCGATATCAAATATCTAACAGGGTGAAGAAGCACGGGGTAAATTTCCCGTGTGAAAGCCTTCTAACGGATTTTACTCTTTGGTTACTCTGAGTGGTGAACCTTTTCTTTAATCTTGTCTACCGAGTCCCGGACTTTTCCGCTGATCTCCGCATATTTTTCTTTTCCTGTTTCCGCTAACCCCTCTGCTTTATCCCGGATCGTCTCAACGGCACCTCTTAGTTTTTCCCGGGCTTCTTCTGCTCGCTCTTTTATTTTTTCTCTCGTCTCAACTCCTGGACGGGGAGCAAAAAGCACCCCAAGAGTTGCACCGATAAGACCTCCAGCGACAAAGGCTAAGGTGAGAGCAGCAAAACCATACTCCGTCCGATCAGAATTCATATAATCACCCCCTTTCTCTCACGTGATAAATTTCTCCTACCCTTATCACAAACAACATTATTTCAATCAAGAACCCTTTTGTTTTCTCTTTCCTCGTATCTTTCCCCACGCTTCTTTCAGGGCCCAAAGGATCAGGACCCGGAAAACTCGGCTACCCACTTCGGAAAAAGCAAACTGTGCAGTTGCGGAAGGAATATGTCTGGCTTTCTCCACTATTAAAGGCTGAAGCTCTTCTTGCCAGTTTTCCAAAACTCTTTCTCCCCGGTTTAACAAACCCTTGAAATCAACATTGATGACTTTGTTCAAACTGGAAGCAGTTATTTCGAGCTGTTGAGCGGTTTTTTTAAGTTGTTTTGTGAGGGGAAGGAGTGAGACCAGGATAAAGATAAATATCCCCCCCAAGAGCATTACTATTAAAACTAACAATACAAGTTCCCAAACATATAATTCTACCATAAGGCAACCTCGTGCGTTTAAGATGATTTAGGCAGGTTTATTATTATCTTTTCCCTTAAAAATTTCCCAGCTTTTTAGAATCCCGATCGCTCGGTTAAGCTGGGGATCATCTGCATTTTCCCCTTGATTTTTTTCCGGGACTTCTTTAGAGACATCATCGGATTTCTCTTTTGGTTTAGCGTTCCGGTAGAAATTTTCCAAATCTTTTTCCCGCATGATCCGGACTTTTGGCGATGAAGCCTCTTCAGTTTCAGTTTTGTCTTCTACTATCACATCAGGTTCAATGCCTTTAGCGTGAATTGAGCGGCCCTTGGGGGTGAAATACTTGGCGGTGGTGAGCCGCAGGCCTGCTCCATTGTCCAGCGGGATCACGGTCTGGACCGAGCCTTTACCAAAGGTCCTGGTTCCGAGCAAAACAGCCAGCCCATAGTCTTGTAAAGCACCGGCCACGATTTCTGATCCACTCGCGGTTCCTGCATTGACGAGGACGATCATTGGGTGGTGATGTTTGGGTTCATTATTTTTTGCTTTAAACTCCATCTTTTGTCCCTCAGAGCGGCCTTCAGTATAAACAATGAGGCCCGAATCAATAAACTCGTCACTTACCTCCACCGCTGATTCGAGCAACCCTCCCGGGTTATTGCGCAAATCCAGGATAAGTCCTTGAAGCGAAGGCACTTTAGACTCAAGTTCAGCCAAAGCTTTCCGGAAGTCTCTCGTTGTCTGCTCCTGGAACTGAGTTATCCGGATATAGCCAATTCTTTCGTCTACTATTTTAGACTTGACACTCTTTATTTGAATAGTCGCTCGGGTAAGCGTGAAATCTTTTGGTTGCGTAAACCCTTCCCGCATAATCGTAAGGGTCACTTTCGTTCCTTCTTTACCTCTTAGCTTTTTTACTGCGTCGAACATGGTCATATTTTTGGTAAACTCCTCCCCTATCTTTACAATCTGGTCTCCAGCCTTGATTCCTGCTTGATAAGCAGGGGTGTCTTCAATCGGAGAAACAACGGTAAGAATGTCATCTTTGATGGTAATTTCTATTCCTAATCCACCAAACTTGCCTTGAGTTTCAACCTGCATCTCTTTATAAACATCAGGGGGCATATAGGAGGAATGGGGATCTAAAGTGCTTAACATGCCGTTTATCGCCCCTTCAACCAGCTGGTCAACCTTAGGTTCCTCCACGTAGTCCTTCTGAATAATATAGAGCACATCGCTAAAGAGTTTCAGGTTTTCGTAATTTTTGTCCGTAACCGCGGAGACAATGCGCTCTCCATGTTCACCGACCATATAGCCGATAATAAAAAAACCAAAAATCAGAAGCCACGACGATCTAAGTTGTCTCAATTTCACTTTTTCCTCTCCTTATGCTTATCCGTTTATTTTTTTAACCACTCCAGCGGATCCAAGGGCTGGCCGTGGTGCCTAATTTCAAAGTAAAGGTTGGATCCCTTAAGGGAACCAGTATCACCCACAAGGGCGATTGTCTCTCCGGTTTTAACTGGGGTGCCCACCGGTTTTAAAAGTTCGGAAACATGACCAGAAAGGGTATAAAGCCCAGCACCATGATCAATAATAATAATATTTCCGTAACCTTTAAACCACCCGGAATAAATAACAGTACCATTTAAGACTGCCTTTATCGGGCTTCCGAGTTGGGCAGTTATTTCAATTCCCTTGTTGAAGGAGACGGTGGCAAATTCCTGGTCTTCATGCTCGCCAAAGAAAGTAATGACTTTGCCCTCCACCGGGAAATCGAGCTTTCCTCGTAAGGAAAAAGGGTATCCCGAGGGAAACATTGCAGAAGGAAGAGACGTTATGGCTTTTTGCTTATCCAACTTATCAATCAATCCCTGGAGCCGTTGCGAAGCCTGCTTAAGTTCTTCGAGCGCCTTGAGCTGGAGTTGCTTTTCCGACCTGACCTTGACTAATAAATTAGTTTTTTCTTCTTGATGGTTAAAAATTTTTTTCTGAACGGAACGGGTTTGTTGGGTCAAAACTTCCAGTTCTTTTTCGGTCTCCTTGAGTCTTTGTTTGTCGTGTTGGAGGAGATCGACATTTTGGGAATAATCATTAATTGTGCCCACATTATAATCAATTAATCGGGTTAGGTAACCATACCTTCGCATCAATGTAGAAAAAGACTCAGAAGAAAAAATTGCTTTTGCAAAACTTAAACGTCCCAGTTGGTAAAGAACCTTTACCCGATCAGCCAAAAACTTTTCCTCTTCAATTATCTCTGCCTTTAGTTTTTCAATCTCCTGATTTAAAGCCGTAATCTCTTTCTCCTGGTTTTTTAAGTTGACCTCATAATGTTTAAGTTCTTGTTGTTTTTGGGAAAGCGCTTCTTCGATGTTGTCTAAATCAGAAATGACTTTTTCTTCCGTTTTTTCAGCTTTTTTGATTCTGGCCTGTTTATCTTCAATTTTTTTTTGAATCTCTTTTAATTCTTTTTTTCCTTAGGTGCTTTTTTTCCTCAGCTTGTAAGTTTCCAGAAAGGGCAAAAAAACCAAAAAAGACTAACGCTAAAAAGAACAATAGCTTTTTATTCATACTTTAAATATCTGCCCAAAGAGAAAAAACTTCCCAAGAATCCTGTTATCATCCCCACCGCAGTAATAAGAAGAAGGTGAGGAAGCGGAAGAAAAAATATTTTAAAAAATTTTAACGAGAAATACGATGATTGGGCGATCCAGTTGCTAAAGAGTTGATAGGAAACGAACAAGATAATGAGTGCAAAAAAAGCGCCCAAGAGACCTTGGAGAATTCCCTCAAGAAAGAAAGGGACTCTTATAAAAAAATTGGTTGCGCCTACGAGTTTCATAATCTCGATCTCATCTTTTCGGGCAAAAAGCGTAAGTTTTATGGTATTGGAGATAATAAAGATTGTGGCCAGCAAAATAACAACCCCCACTGCTAAGGCTGCTGATCGCATGAATCTTAGAAAATTTGCATACCCCTCAATCCAGGTTTGACCATACTCCACGTCTTCAACGCCGGGTATTTTTTTAATCTGGAGGGCAAAAAAATTTACTTCATCAGGACCTCGATACTCATCCTGCAGTTGAATATCCATTGAAGCAGGAAGAGGATTGTCTTTCAAACTTTCTAAAGCCTTCCTTTGTCCGGGAAAGCTATCTTTAAAAAAACTGAGCGCTTCTTCTTTGGTGATAAGGGATACTTTTTTCACCTGTGGGAATGAGTTTATTTTTTTTTGGATTAAAGAAATATCTTCAGGCGTATTGCTATCCGCCAAGTAAACAGAAACCTGGATTTGGTCCTTCCATTTATTCAGGTAAGTTTGGAGGTTTAAAAATACCATAAAAAAGGTGCTGAGCACTAATAAAGAAAGGCTGATGATGCCAACAGTAATAAGGTTGATAAGAAAAAAGTGTCTTAAGTTTTGAAAAGCTTTTTTAATAAAATAATAAAATCGCTTCACGATCAGTGCCCTAATTTATTGAACCTTCCCGGGTGTCTGCTTCTTCTGCACCTTTTCGCCCGGCAACAAACACTCCTTTGATTTTACCTTTTTCCAAGGCTACCACTTTAGTGGGGTTAAAGTTTAAAAGGTTTTTATCATGGGTGGCGATGACGATAGTTGTTCCCCAGGCATTGATTATTTTAAAAAGTTTCATAATTTCTTTGGTAAGTTCGGCATCTAAATTACCGGTGGGTTCATCGGCCAAAAGGAGCGCGGGCTCGTTAACAATCGCCCGGGCAATAGCAACCCGCTGTTGTTCACCACCGGAGAGAACTAAGGGCACGGTGTTGATCCGGCTTAACAGCCCAACATGTTTTAAGACCTGTTGGACTTTGCGTTTGATTTCAGTTTTTTTAAGTCCGACCACTTCCAAAGCCAAACCAACATTATCAGACACCGTCCGGTGATTTAAAAGCTTAAAGTCCTGAAAAACAAATCCCATCCTCCGTCGCAACAAAGGAAGAGTTGATTTTTTGATCCTCCCGAAATTCATTCCATTAACGATTATCTGTCCCTTGGACGGGTGTTCCGCCCCAAAAATTAGTTTTAGGAGAGTACTCTTTCCAGCCCCACTTGGACCAAAGATAAAGACAAATTCCCCCTTCTCAATCTTCAGGCTGATATCAGATAGAGCGGGGTATTTAGGAGAGTAATTTTTATAAACATGGAACATCTGAATCATGTTGCTTATCTCGTGTAAAAAGCGTCAAACCAGATTGCTTTTGATCCTTCTGACGTTGTGACGTACCCTCAATCACTTCGCCGCTCGAACTGCCTGTTCCGTCTTTTGACTTCTGTGTTCCATTATTTGTTGAGCGGCTTTCACAATATTACCCGGCTTTAATCCCAAATATTCGAGCAGGTCAGGAGCACTCCCCGATACCCCAAATTTATCCTGAACCCCGACTCTTACAATACGGGTAGGATTTTTTTCCGAAAGCACCTCGGCAACCGCACTGCCCAGCCCACCAATAACGGAGTGCTCTTCGGCGGTCACAATACCGCAGGTGTTTAAGGCGCAGTCAATCAACAGTTCTTCATCGATAGGTTTTATGGTGGAGATATTGACTACCCGTGCGGCAATGCCTTCCTTCGCCAAAATTTCAGCAGCCTCCAGACAGTGCGAAACCATAAGACCACACCCAATAAGGGATATATCCCTACCTTCTCTGAGAATTTTCCCTTTACCGAGTTCAAATTTGTAGTCATCGCCTAAAATAAGAGGAAACTTCACCCGGGATGAACGGATATAAAAAGGCCCAGGTATTTTTACTACGGTCTTGATAACCTCCTGCATCTCTTTCCCATCCATGGGAACAATAACGCGCATCCCCGGCAATACTCTCATTATTGCTATGTCTTCCCCCGACTGATGAGACCCTCCATCCTCCCCTACCGTAACACCCCCATGACTGGCTACAATTTTTACGTTGAGCTTGTTGTAAACGATACTATATCTGACTTGTTCCCAAGCTCGACCACTGGCAAAAATAGCAAACGTGCTTGCGAATACCGTTTTTCCGCCTGCCGCTAATCCGGCTGCGGTACCCATCAGGTTTTGTTCCGCTACACCCATGTTGAAAAAGCGGTCGGGAAATTTCTTGGCAAACAGGCTGGTTTTGGTAGAACCAGATAAATCAGCATCTAAGACCACAATTTCTGGATAGAGTTCACCCAGCGCAGCTAAGGTTTCTCCGTAAGCTTCTCGTATTCCTGTTAACTTCAAGACCTTACCCCTTTCTTACGATTTTATTCCTAATTCGACTAATGCTTTCGCCAATTCCTCGTCCGTGGGGGGAATTCCATGATATTCAACTTTGCCTTCAAAAAAAGATACTCCTTTACCTTTTACCGTGCGCGCAACGATCAAGGAGGGTTTGTTCTTTACAGTCTCAGCTTTATCCAAAGCAGAAATAATCTCTTGAAAATCATGTCCATTGACGCGAAAAACTTCCCACCCAAAGCAGGCCCATTTATCGGCAATTGGTTCTATCTTCATAATTTCGTTTACCGGGCCATCAATTTGAAGTCCATTATGATCAATAATCCCGCATACATTATCTAACTTATAGTGGGCCGCTGCCATAGCAGCTTCCCAAATTTGACCTTCCTGGTTTTCTCCGTCTCCCATAAGCACATAGACGCGCGAAGGACGCTTATCAAGCTTTAACGCTAATGCCATTCCATTAGCCATAGAAAGCCCCTGGCCAAGTGAGCCGGTCGAAATATCAATCCCCGGAGTCACTTTCATGTCCGGATGGCCCTGGAGAATGCTTCCTAATTTTCTTAAATTCATGAGTTCGGAAAGGTCAAAGTAACCACTTCGGGCTAAGACGGTATAAAGGGCTGGTGCTCCATGTCCTTTAGAAAGGACAAAACGATCCCGATCAGGCCAGGTGGGATCTTTAGGATTGTGCCGCATTTTGTGAAAATATAAAGAAACGATAATCTCAACGGTAGAGAGAGAGCCACCGGTATGGCCCGAGGAAGCGTTGGTTGAGCATTTTTAAAATATCAACGCGAATAGTCTTGGCAAGAGACTCTAATTTTTTAATCTGTTCAGCATTTAACATGAGCAAGATTTCCTTTCCCAGATGCAAAAAATGACCGTTAATTCAACTATATTAAATATATATATTAATATGTTAACACTTTTCAGAAAGGTTGTCTAACATTATTTCGGGTACTTTACAACCCCTTTATCTCCTCGCTGCAAGCCCATCAATTCATTAATTTGAGCTTAAGGAAAACTATTTGTTTGGTGCGTGGGGGTGGTAAAAATTCTATGGGTAGGAATAGGATTTTACGGTGCAAATATCAAGAGCATGAAAAGGCTAAAACATAAAAAGCCAAAAAAATTATTGCGACAACAAGAAGTGCCTTTTTGGACAGTTTCTTTTCAGGAGATATGAGGTAACCGTCTTTATCCCAATTTCGCTTAAAGCGGAATAAAGAGATAAAATTGTAGAAGACGAAAGCTTCTACAGCAAAAGGAGGAAACCCGAGAAATCCTGCTAAAGGCATCTCAAAAATTTTAAATCTCTCAAAAAAGGGGACTGTGTAAACCCATTTGGAGGTCGCCCAAAAGTTCCAAAATTCCCAGAGGAACCCGCAGATTAAACCCGCAGTAAGCAAAAGCAAAAGTCTGCGGAAATTTCCTTCTTCCCAGTCTCGAATCAAGGAAGGACTTTCGTGGAGATAGTTTATGGGGTCCAAGAGAAAAAAGACCCCGAGCCAGATAAGCGGGAAACAATATCGGGGAAAAATAAGCGGAGCAAGCAGAAACAGGGCTCCCAAAAGAGGAAAGACAGAAAGCCAGGATTTGGGAAAAATTAGGAGGCGGGTTTTAACTTTTGAATAAAGATTAAGGCAACCAAGAAGTTCGTACGTTTCAAATATTCCCGGCAAGACCGTGGCAAAGGAGATGAAATAGCCAACCCAGCGAAGCCAAAGGTTTCCGATTACATTTACATAGTGCCAGTTTTGCATACGAAGGTTGATCATTTCGAAAAAAAGCCAGAAGGCAACTGACCAGGGGATCATGACCAAAAATTCGCGCCTTCGGCTTAATATGAGGGAGTTGCCCTGGATGCGAAAGATGATACCATCAACAATGAAGATGTAAGACCACCACGCAAGAGGATAAAACCAGGAGGCAAACGGCTCTACTCCCTGGAGCATGAAGATTTCCGCAAAGGCAAGGAGAAGGACTCCACAAACAATCTGGGTATTAGCTTTTGTCATTTTTTCATAATTCTATATTTCCTGATGGGATTTTGCAAGGGAAAACAAGTTAGATGTAAGAAAAAACAAACATCTTCTTGACAAATTTTATTACATAAGACATATTATATAAATAGAAAAATGCATACTCATAGGAGGCTATGGTGATTAAGATTGGCAATAAGATAAGAGAACTAAGAGAGCACGTGGGGTTTAGCCAGCAGAGGCTGTCCGAGCTTTTAGGGGTTTTGCGCCCCACGGTTTCTCAAATAGAGAAAGGGGAAAGAAGAATTTCTGCTGATGAACTAAAAAAGCTCTCAGAAATATTTGGTGTTTCAATGGAAAACTTGCTTGATCTGGAAAAAATTCCCGAAGTGATTTTAGAAGAGGGTAAAGTAAGGCAAAAAGCTAAACCTCTGATCAGAATCAATGTCCCCCAAAAAAACTTGGAAAAATTCAGAGCAGTCTTTCTTTACATCCTTAACAAAGTTGGGTCGAAGCCCAATATTGGCGAGACAGTAATCTATAAGCTGCTTTATTTTATTGATTTTGATTTGAAAGCAGAAAGCTCATTACCCGGGACATTGTTCACTCTCCATTCAACCCGACGAGAGCAATCAACTTTGGAACGAATGCCATTGCCACGCCTTCTTTTTATTGACGAGAAAATTTTAACGCAGGAATCTTTCCGCAACGGTTTTAAACGTCTCCATGCTGAAGGATATAAAGGGTTTTGAAGATGTTCCGCCTTACGATTACCGCCCGTTAAGAGAAAGGCCGATCCTCCGGTTGTCAGATGGCCGTACGGTTATCTTAGATCCGGTTTTTTTTAGTGAAAGAGCCTCGGTAGGACCTCTCTTCCTTCTAAGTAAAAATAAACCGCAGAATAAAGCCAACGACATCTTTGCTGCTTTTGGCGAGTCATTTGAAAACTATGCCGGTGATATTCTCAGACGAATGTTTCCTGAAGCACCAGGACTCTTTAATCGCCTATCGTGTAATCTTAAAATATCCGAGACCAATCAATCAGATAATATGTTGGAAATAGACGCTTGTCTCAATGAGGTAACCGAGATAGTTCTGTTTGAAATGAAGGCGGTTTGGCTTCGGGAGGAAGAAATCCTAACCGAAGACCATGAAAGGTATCTCCAGCATTTACGCGAAAAATATGGTGTTGCCGAAGGGACTTGTCGGGATCGTAAGATCAAAGGAGTAGGTCAAGAAGTCTATCGGTATTTCTCCGCAACCCTCTTAAACCCCTCCATTGACCTTGCGATCGTTTCATCTGCCACACAATACGAAATCCGGAAGTAGCCGGGCGTGCCAAATCCAGAGCCTGGGACGGTGAGGATTCGTTCCTTTTGCAGCACCCGGACAAACTGGACATCATCCGGGATGAGACTTTTGGGAAAAAGATAAAACGCTCCTTCTGGCTTGTAAAACTGATAGCCACAGGCTGCTAATCCTTCGCAGAGGAGGTCGCGTTTCCTTTTATACTCAGTCGGATCACAGGCTAATTCAGTAACCTTCGCGATTACTCGCTGCATAAGCGCAGGGGCATTAACAAAACCTAATATCCGGAGGCAGAGAATAAAACCATCGATGATTTCTTTGACATCGTCAATCGCAGGGTGGGCGGCAATATAGCCAATCCGCTCGCCGGCTAAGGAAAGCGCTTTGGAATACGAGGTGGCAATAAAACTGTAGGGGTAGAGGGGTAAAACCGCTGGGACCTGCACGCCATCATAAATGATCTTTTTGTAAGGCTCATCAGAAATCAGGTAGATGGGTTTTCCGAATGCTTTGCTCTTTTGGGTAAGAAGCTGGGCTAATTCTTTTAAGTTGTTTTCAGAATAGACTTTCCCGGTTGGGTTATTCGGAGAGTTGATAAGCACTGCTCTGGTTTGAGAATTTAAAAACGTTTCGAGCCTTGCCACATCAATCGAAAAGTCCTCCTTGGTAGGAACCAGTATCGGTTTTCCGCCAGCGTTGTCCACATAAAAATAATATTCCGCAAAGTAGGGGGTAAAAAGAATTACTTCTTCTCCGGGGTTGAGTAAGGATTTAAAAATTACGTTGATGGCGCCGGCTGCGCCGCAGGTCATCACTATGTTGTCCCAGGGAACTGTGGTCTCTTGCTCTCTGGTAACATAATCAGCAATGGCCATCCTGGTTTCAGGGTAGCCAGCATTAGGCATATAAACATGACGACCAGGAGTTTTATCTTGAGCTACGTGAATGAGAGTCTCGGTAAACTCCAAGGGAGGTTCAAGGATGGGGTTTCCGAGGCTAAAATCAAAAACATTTTTCTCCCCGTATTGGGTTTTCATCTGCCGGCCTTCCTCAAACATCCGCCTGATCCAGGAGGCGCGGTCAATAAAATCACGGATTTTATCAGCAATGGGCATAGGTATTACTCCAAAAAATGATTTATAAAGCATTTTCTTATCACAGGAAGGGAAGGTTGGCAACTGGGGAATGTTTTATGTCAAAAAAAGCTTGGTTAAAGAAATTTTTGAATTCACTTTATTTTTCAAGTTTTTCCTGATAGAATGGTCACCTGAGGAAGGATAGATATGGTAAAACTGACAATCTTCAACGCCCTTTTTGACGAAGGGGATATCAACCTGGTGGTTGATACCAATGTGGAGGGGGTAAAGGTTCCTCCCTATCTTTACGGGAAACTCACTAACTTTATCCTTGGAAATGTCTCTTCGCCCCGTCTGCTTGCGGATGAAAGCGGAGTTACTGCTCCTTTG
The DNA here is from genome assembly GCA_963736755.1 of uncultured delta proteobacterium. Taxonomy (GTDB): domain Bacteria; phylum Desulfobacterota; class WTBG01; order JAGOGO01; family JAGOGO01. The sequence goes on from CAVTQE010000021.1 coordinate 33,528, forward strand.
CGGTTTGGAGGAACCAGGTTTGCCTGCTATTTCCCTTGGGCTTCGGTGCGGGCAATGATCTCCCGCAAAGCAGTGGTAAATTTTCCGAACGAAGGTGAAAAAGAGGACAAGGATAAACCCAAAGATGACCCGCCAAAGCTAAAGTGCATAAAATGAAGCCCCGACCAAAGGGTGGGGCTTCATTTTATTTATCCTCACAGATTGTCCTCTTCGAACTTCCTTAAACCAAAAAAAATTAATCAGACCTTAGAGACTCACCCGAGAGGTTTTTTTATTCAGAGTTGAATTGTGTTGCTCAGGGTGAAAACGCTTATTTCTGTGCGTAGGCTTCAGGGTCGATATAGTCCCCATACGTTTCCTTTGCCTTGAGTAACCGCTGCCGTTTGCATGATTCGTCAGTTTTGACTGACGCCTGACGTCTTTTTTGACTAGCTCAGACGTTTTTCCAGAGCGTCGAGTTCTTTTTTAAGTTCTTCCGGCAGACGATCGCCGAACTTGGCGTAATGTTCGCGGATGCTGGCGACTTCTTTCTTCCACTCGTCTTTATTGACATCCAGAAGTTCCTTCATATCCGCTGCGCTTACACTCAGTCCGGTCGTGTCGATGGCATCTTCAGTGGGCATAAAGCCGATCGGCGTTTCCTTGGCTTTTCCCTTTCCGGCCGACCGTTCGAAGATCCACTTCAACACGCGGCTGTTTTCGCCGTAGCCGGGCCACAGCCACTTGCCGTCCGCCGTTTTTCTAAACCAGTTGACGTAAAATATTTTCGGCAGTTTGTCTTCCGTCGTTTTCGTGCCGATGCTGATCCAGTGTTTGAAATAATCTCCCATGTTGTATCCGCAGAAAGGCAGCATGGCGAACGGATCGCGCCGGACCTGTCCGATATTGGCGGAAATGGCGGCGGCGGTAATTTCGGAGCCGACGATCGATCCGAGGAATACGCCGTGATTCCAGTTAAACGACTGATGCACCAGCGGAATGGTGGAAGGACGACGGCCGCCGAACAAAAATGCGCTGATCGGCACGCCTTTGGGGTTTTCCCAGTCGGGGTCAATCGCGGGACACTGTCTGGCCGGGGCCGTAAAACGGGAATTGGGATGAGCGGCAACCTTACCGCTGTCTTTGGTCCAGTCATTGCCCGTCCAGTCGATAATTTTGCCGGCAGGCGCATCGTATCCAATGCCTTCCCACCAGACGTCTTTGTCTTCCGTCAAAGCAACATTGGTAAAGATGGTGTTCTTTTCTATTGCTTTCATGGCGTTGGGATTGGAATCCAGCGACGTGCCCGGAGCAACGCCGAAGAATCCGGCTTCGGGATTGATGGCGTACAGACGGCCGTCCTCGCCGAATTTCATCCAGGCGATATCGTCACCGACGCATTCCACCTTCCAGCCGGGGATGGTGGGAATCAGCATGGCAAGATTGGTTTTGCCGCAGGCCGACGGGAAAGCGGCGGCCACATATCTTTTTTCTCCCTCGGGGCTCGTGATGCCGAGAATCAGCATGTGTTCGGCCAGCCAGCCCTCCTCTCTGGCCATCACCGATGCGATGCGAAGCGCAAAGCATTTCTTGCCCAAAAGCGCGTTTCCGCCGTATCCGGAACCGATAGGACCAGATCATTTTTTCTTCCGGGAAATGGGAAATGTATTTTTTCTCGATCGGAGCGCAGGGCCATTTGGCGCCGTCGGTTTCTCCTTCGGCCAGCGGTTTGCCCACCGAATGCAGGCACGGAACAAACTCGCCGTCTTCGCCCAGAACATCCAGCACCTTCTGGTCCCACTCGGGTCATAATATGCATATTTGCCACAACATAGGGCGAATCGGTGATCTCGATGCCGATCTGGGCAATGGGGGAACCGACCGGACCCATGCTGAATGGAATCACGTACATGGTCCGGCCTTTCATGCAGCCGTTGTAAAGCCTGTCATGGTTTTCTTCAACTCAACCGGATCAATCCAGTTGTTTGTGGGGCCCGCTTCATCCTTGGTTTTCGAAGCGATGTAGGTGCGGTCTTCAACACGCGCCACGTCGGAAGGATCGGACCGGAAAAGAAAGCAATTCGGACGCTTGCTGGGGTTCAGCGGCGTGGCCACTTTGCTGTCGACCGTCACTTTAATCATGGCGTCATATTCATCCTGCGACCCATCGCACCAGTAAACCTTGTCCGGTTTACACATTTTGGCCATGTCATCCACCCACTGGATGAGCTTTTTGTTCCTGGTCATACTGCTGTCGTTCATGCGTTGTCTCCTTTAAATGTTCATTATTGTTAGCCTTATTATTTAAGGCCCATTCACGTTGATTTTTTTAAGATGTCATAGAACCCGTAAATGGGGTTAGCTAATATATTAATTTCAAAATAGCAACATGATTTTTTTAAGCCGGCATATGCATCAGATTCAAAAGGTTTTTTTCACTGTTTCATTTTGCCTTCCCTGCAAAGGCCCCTCCGACACCTGGCGGTCGTCCGGTTTCACCTCGGCGTAACAATATATCAATTCTTCTTTTATATAAGCCAGCAATTATGAAATAAAACTCACAAGAAATCAACCGAAAAATTATGCAAAATCTTTGCCACGTTATTAGTAATTTTTTGCAAATATTAGCTGATAATCCTTCCTTTGTTTATAAATTTTATTTTACCCTTTTTTTCTTTGATTTTCAATTCTTGAAAGGTTATAGGTTTGGTTTTTTGGAGATAAATCTATAGAATTTCTTTTTGGTAGTTGTTTTCGTCATATCCTTAATTTTTGCCATCACTCCGAATTTTTTTCTTGTGGTAAAAATTTATAAATATTTTTTGAAAAAATGGAGCGGTTATCCGCTTCCTCTTTTCGTTGCACAAATAAAAAATGGTATTATACTGACAAAAATTGAATGGATTACTTTCATCAATGGCATTGATTTGTTTTTGCTTTCAATCGAAGCATTAAGCTTTCCCAGGCTTGTAAGAAATTGATTATGCCAACGACTATCGCTCATTCAGCAATTGCTGTCGGATTAGGGCCGTCCTTCCTTAGAGCAGGTGTAAAACCCCGCTTTTGGATACTCGGCGCAATCTATGCTGCTCTGCCGGATATTGATACGATAGGATACCGCATGGGTATTCCTTATGCCCATTTCTTTGGGCACCGTGGATTCACCCATTCACTCACCTTTGCTCTTATCCTGGCAAGCGTAACCGCGGCAGTGATAGCCACCGGGAAAAGTGCTCGGTTTTCATGGCCGATTCTGGTCTATTTGTTTTTATGCACAGCTTCGCATGGGATTCTCGATGCGATGACGAGCGGAGGGATTGGGGTAGCTCTTTTTTCGCCCTTTAGCGACCAACGCGTCTTTTTTAGCTGGAGACCAATCGAAGTGTCCCCTTTAAGTATTACGCGGTTTATGAGTTTACGGGGCGCCCGGGTTCTCAAGAACGAACTTCTATGGGTAATATCACCCGCTCTTGGTTTAGCTATTTTAGGAAGCCTTATTAATTTATTCCTACGGCACAAGAAAAGCATACCGCAGCTAAGCGTCACCCCGCGCAGCTGAATCGACTATGAAATATTGGATAAACACTGTATCACGTGACCATGTGATAATCGGCCAAGAAGGTGGTTTCGTGCAGTCCGGGCACGGCAAAGAAACTCCACTTAAAAAAATGGCTAAAGGCGACATGATTATTTTTTATTCTCCCAAGACATCGTTTAAAGACGGAAAACCGCTCAAAAGATTTACTGCGCTCGCCCGGCTCGTTGATAACCATATTTATCAGGTTACGGTTTCGAATACCTTCAAACCATATCGGAGAAATGCAAAATATTTTCGATGTCAAGAAGCAGACATCGTGCCCTTGATCGAACAGCTAAACTTTATTACCAACAAGAAGTCCTGGGGACTTAGGTTTAGATTTGGATTTTTTGAAATCTCACGGGAAGATTTTGAGAAAATCGCCACTAAAATGAAGGTCGAGTTTGCTTAAAATTTTGTTGAGTACCTAAAACAATGTTCTCGAACATTTTTTAAATTTCAGGTACTTTGCCCTTCATGTCCATAATCTTGCCAAGCACGATCATTAACCCGCAAGAGGACAGAAAATAAAAAAATTGCTTTCTTTTTTTCCTGCTTGACCTGGACGCCAGTTTCATTTATAGTGCCTTTTTTTAAGTCCACTAAATTATTCGATAATTTTTTATAAGGAGGTTGCTATGAAAGTTATACTGTTGGGTGCGCCGGGTGCGGGCAAAGGCACAATTGCTAAACTTCTTACTGACTACGACGGGTCGGTACAGATTTCAACCGGTGATATACTCCGGGCAGCGGTAAAAGCGGGAACCCCGGTAGGCAAAGAAGCCAAAGCCTATATGGATGCCGGCGGCCTTGTCCCGGACTCGCTCATTATGCGAATTATGGAAGCACGGCTGCAAGAGCCTGATTGTCAAAAGGGTTTCATTCTGGACGGGTTCCCCCGCACTATTCCTCAGGCAGAGGAGCTCAAGAAGCTCCTGACAAAACTATCCATTACCCTTGATTTGGTGGTTAATCTGGATATACCGAGAGAGGTTATTCTGGACCGGCTCACGACCCGCCGGACCTGTTCCAATGCCTCCTGCCAGGAGATTTACAATATCAAGAGCAATCCTCCAAAACCGGACGGAACCTGCAAAAAATGCGGGAGCCCAACCATTCAGCGAGATGATGAGACTGAGGAAGCAATCCTCAACCGGCTGGAAACTTACAACCAGAAGACTACGCCGCTTATTGGTTTTTATCGAAAGGAAGGGATGATAAAAGATTTTACTTCATTGAGCAGTCAGGAAACGGTCGAAGGTATTAAGAAGTCTTTAAAGAAGTAAAAGAACAAAAAATATTTTAATCTCTCCGTATGACACCAACTCACCTATCCATCGGCTCAGACCGATGGGTAGGTGAGTTAATCAATGCTTTTTATTTAAATTCTTCTTTACTCAAAGTATCGAGTAGTATCACTCCGCGTTGTTCCATTTCCTCAAGAGCATGATTCGTTGTTTCCGGAGCAACCCCTCGGCTTAAGTCCTTAACCATCACGACCTGATAACCGAGTGCTACCGCATCCAGCGAACTGGCCCGCACACAATAGTCGGTGGCAATGCCGTAAATAATGACGCGCTCGATATCCCCTGTCTGGAGGATGTGGTGGAGGGGGGTCTGGTTGCCTCCATCATCATGAAACCCGGAATAACTCTCAAACTCAACCTCCGTGCCTTTGCGCACGATGGCATCGAACAATTGTTCGTCAAGTAATATCTTTGCCCCTTCAGAACCCTGAACACAATGAGGAGGCCAAAGAACCTGCTCTTTCCCATTGCGGGAAATTACTTCAAAGGCTTTTTTACCCGGATAGGTGGTGAAAAAAGAGATATGCTCCTTGGGGTGCCAGTCTTGGGTAGCAAAAATGGCGCACCCTTTTTCTTTCAACATTTTGGTCGCTGCTATCACTTTATCAATAAAGCGCTGATCAGTACCTTTTACTGGCAGGGAACCATGCTTAAGTTCCGTAAAGTCTCCTTGGATATCAGTCACAATAACACCGGTTTTCATTGTATTCCTTTATAAATAGTGTTATTTTTTAAAACGTTAGCCGCCCTCATGGAAAAAGTTTTTAGCCGAACACTATGCTATAAAAAATTGTAGCTGATAAAATGAGAAAAATAAAGAGACATCCCTAAGCTTGACATTTTTCCTTTTCTAACATATTAATATTCAAATAAAACTTATTCTCCAGAAAAATCTTTTTGGATATGAGTGTGGTTATGTCCAGTTTTACCAAAAAAAGATCAAAAAAGGCTGGCCTTTCTCCAGGGACGCTGGTTCATATTGGAGAGAAAAAAACAGAAAAGGCCACAATAAAGCTTATTGAATATAATGAGACCAGGTTTGAGGAAAAGGAAGTACAAAACATCGAAGAATGCTTTCCTTTTAAAAGTACTCCGACGATAACCTGGATCAATATTGATGGCCTTCATGAGGTAGAGATTATTGAAAAAATCGGGAAACACTTTAGCCTCCATCCTCTCCTGCAGGAAGATATTCTCAACACCGACCAGCGGCCAAAAGTAGAGGACCATGGGACTCATATTTTTATAGTTTTAAAAACGCTCAGTTATGACGATAACAAAAAGGAGATACGAATAGAGCAAGTTAGTATAGTTCTGGGAGCAAATTTTGTCATCTCCTTCTATGAGGGTGAGGGGGATATCTTTAAACTTATCCGGAGCCGGATAAAAAATACCATCGGACGACATCGGAAGATGGGAGCAGATTACCTCGCTTACACGTTAATGGATGCCATTGTTGACCACTACTTTGTTGTCTTGGAGCTCTTGGGAGAACGGATTGAGTTTCTTGAAGAAGTGTTGGTTGCCAATCCCAAACCAACAACTCTCCAGGAAATCCACAAATTAAAAAGGGAGCTGATTTTTTTGCGCAAGTCAGTATGGCCTTTACGAGAAGTGGTCAGTACTCTGGAAAGGGGAGAATCACCCCTGATTCAATCCGCAATGGTAATTTTCTTGCGCGATGTTTATGATCACACCATCCAGATTATTGATTCGGTTGAGACCTTCAGAGACATTGTTTCCGGAATGCTCGACATTTATCTTTCCAGTATGAGTAATAAGATGAATGAGGTCATGAAGGTGTTAACCGTTATTGCCACCATATTTATTCCTTTAACGTTTGTCGCGGGCGTTTATGGAATGAATTTTAAGTATATGCCCGAACTCGAATGGTCTTGGGGATATTTCGCGATTTGGGGGGTCATGGTAGTTGTTGCCCTTGGAATGCTAACCTATTTTTGGAAGAAAAAATGGCTCTAAAAGTAAAAGAAAAAATTCCAGCACCAGTATCATACGATTTCAGGTTGTTCTCTGATGATGACCGCTACCTCTTTAATGAGGGCAGCCATTTTCGGCTTTATGAGAAAATGGGAGCGCATCCTCTCAATAAAGATGGCAGAGAAGGCACCTGTTTTTCAGTGTGGGCGCCGGATGCAGAGCAGGTCTCTGTTATGGGAGATTTTAATGACTGGAACAAATCAACCCATCCCCTCGCACCCCATGGCCAGTCAGGGATCTGGGGAGGATTCGTACCCGGCGTAGGAAAAGGTGACACCTACAAATACCACATCATCTCCCGATATCATGGCTATAAGGTGGACAAAGCTGATCCTTTTGCCCTCTACCATGAAGTTTCTCCTAAGACTGGTTCTATTGTTTGGGATTTAGAATACACGTGGGGCGACCAAGCATGGATGAAAAAAAGACAAGGCCATAATGCACCTGATGCCCCCATGGCCATTTATGAGGTACATCTCGGTTCGTGGATGCGCGTGCCGGAAGAAGAAAATCGTCCTCTTACCTACCGGGAAATTGCACCGCGGCTTGCGGAATACGTAAAGGACATGGGTTTTACCCATGTGGAGTTTCTCCCGGTGATGGAACATCCGTTTTATGGCTCCTGGGGCTACCAAACCACGGGATATTTTGCTCCCACGAGCCGCCAGGGAACTCCCCAGGACCTCATGTACCTGATTGACTGCTTACACCAAAACGGCATCGGGGTGATCTTGGACTGGGTGCCCTCACATTTTCCCGCTGATGCGCATGGTCTCGGTTACTTTGATGGGACGCACCTTTATGAACATGCAGACGCTCGTAAAGGGTTTCACCCGGACTGGGAAAGCTCTCATTTTTAATTACGGACGCAATGAGGTGCGAAGTTTTCTTTTGAGCAGCGCCCTTTTCTGGTTAGAGAAATACCATGCAGATGGTCTTCGCGTGGATGCGGTAGCGTCCATGCTCTACCTGGATTACTCCCGAAACGAAGGGGAGTGGATTCCCAACCAGTACGGAGGAAGGGAAAATCTCGAGGCAATTTCGTTTTTACGGCGTTTTAATGAAGTGGTGTATAAGGATTTTCCTCAGGTGCAGACGATGGCCGAGGAATCAACCGACTGGCCCATGGTTTCGCGGCCTACCTATGTGGGAGGACTTGGTTTTGGCATGAAGTGGGATATGGGCTGGATGCATGACACGTTAGTGTATATGACCAAGGACCCGATTCATCGAAAGTATCATCACAACCAGCTCACCTTCCGGATGCTCTATGCTTTTCATGAGAATTTTATCCTTCCCCTTTCTCATGATGAAGTGGTGCACGGTAAGGGCTCGCTTTTAAATAAGATGCCGGGGGATGATTGGCAAAAGTTTGCCAACCTCAGACTCCTTTTTGGCTATATGTACGCTCAGCCCGGGAAAAAGCTCCTTTTCATGGGTGGGGAGTTTGGGCAGTGGAACGAGTGGTATCACGAGGTAAGCCTTGATTGGCACCTGTTACAGTATGGGCCTCATAGCGGTTTAAAACTGTGGGTTAAGGACTTAAACCACCTTTACCGGAGTGAACCGGTTCTTTATGAGCTTGATTTTGACCCTGCCGGATTTGCCTGGATTGACTGTCAAGATAGTGAAAGTAGTACTGTGAGCCTGGTACGTCAAGGCCGCTCCACTCATGACATGGTAATGGTCCTCTGCAATTTTACCCCTGTCCCCCGCTTCCACTATCAGGTGGGAGCGCCCCGGGGAGGTTTTTGGCAAGAGGTGCTCAATAGTGATGCGCATGAATATGGCGGAAGCGGGCAGGGAAACAGTGGGGTTGTAGAGGCTGTGCCCCTCTCGGTTCACGGGCAGCCATATTCACTCAACCTTACGCTACCTCCTCTCGGTGTTGTATTCTTACGGAACAAAAGTCAGCTATGATGAGTGAAACTGAACCCGACGCGTTGACGGTCACGTGTGAGTAAAGGCAAAGGGTGAGTCTTTCTTGAAAATCTTTCCGATAAAGGTTAGCATTAATGGAACGATATATTTGCATCCATGGGCATTTCTATCAGCCGCCCCGTGAGAATCCTTGGTTAGAGACCGTTGAGGTTCAGGATTCAGCCCATCCTTATCATGACTGGAACCAAAGAGTGACTGCTGAGTGCTACGCACCGAATGCCCGGTCCCGAATCTTGGATGAAAAGAATCGAATTGTCCAGATCGCCAATAACTATTCCAAAATCAGTTTTAATTTTGGTCCGACACTGCTATCCTGGATAGAAAAAAATGCGCCCGATTTGTACCCTGCTCTCTTAGAGGCAGATAAAGAAAGTCAGCAAAATTATTCCGGTCATGGCTCTGCCTTAGCCCAGGCTTATAATCACATGATTCTTCCCCTTGCTAACCACCGTGATAAATATACTCAGATCATCTGGGGCATTCGGGACTTCGAATATCGTTTTGACCGACAGCCGGAAGGGATGTGGCTTCCGGAGACCGCTGTTGATCTGGAAACACTCGACATCTTATCCCAACAAGGTATCCGCTTTACCATCCTTGCCCCTCATCAGGCCCGACGCATACGACCTATCGGGTCTACCAAATGGCAGGATGTGGGGGGAAGTAAAATTGATCCAACAACGGCCTATAAGCTCCGCTTGCCTTCCGGTCGAGATATTTCGCTTTTCTTTTACGATGGACCAATATCCCGGGCGGTTGCTTTTGAACACCTCCTTGGTAAAGGGGAATCATTTATTCAGAGGCTCATGAGCGGTTTTTCCGAATCGCGAACCTGGCCACAAATCGTTCATATCGCCACGGACGGGGAAACCTATGGTCACCACCACCGTTTCGGTGACATGGCCTTAGCGTATGCTTTAAACTATATTGAGACGAAAAAGGTCGCCCGCCTTACCAACTATGGAGAGTATTTGGAGAAGCACCCGCCTTTTTTTGAGGTGGAAATTTATGAAAATACCTCGTGGAGCTGTACCCATGGAGTAGAACGCTGGCGAAGCAACTGCGGGTGTAACGCCGGTGGACATGCCGGATGGAGTCAGGCATGGAGGACGCCTTTGCGCGATAGCCTTGACTGGCTTCGGGATGCTATGGAAACCGCTTTCGAAAAAAAGGCACGATCACTTTTAAAAGATCCCTGGGAAGCCCGAAATGATTACATTCATGTGCTCCTTGACCCATCCTGGAAAAATTTTGAAAACTTCTTAAACCGGCACGCGCTTTATCCTCTGGATAATTCTGAAGCAATCACCGCTCGTAAGCTCCTGGGACTTCAGCGCCACGCTATGCTGATGTATACCAGCTGCGGTTGGTTTTTTGATGAACTCACCGGAATCGAAACTCTCCAAAACCTCTACTATGCCGCACGGGCGCTTCAGCTCGCCAAAGAACTTTTTGGTTATAACTTGGAACCCCGTTTTCTTCCCTTATTATCTCAGGCCACCAGCAATCTTCCCGAGTGGGGAGATGGTCGGCTCATTTATGAGAAAATTGTAAAACCTTCCGTGGTCAACCTGGAGAAGGTCGGTGCTCATTACGCCATCAGCTCCCTTTTTAAGGATTACCCGGAAAAGGCCACCATTTTTTGTTTTACTGCTGAACAGGAGGATTACCAGACCTCGGAAGCGGGGAAGGCAAAGCTCGTGATCGGCAACGTGTGGATTACTTCTGAGATAACCAGCGAAAAAACCCGCCTGAGCTTTGGGGTTATCCATTTTGGGGATCACAATTTAAGCTGTGGTGTGCGAGAATACCAGGAAGAAGGCATCTACCAGGCTTTGGTACAAGAGGCATGCGATGCCTTTAAGCGCGGGAATTTACCGGAGGTGGTTCGGGTATTAGATAAATATTTAGGGACTTCACTCTATTCCCTGGGATCTCTTTTCCGGGATGAACAGCGGGAGGTCCTGAACTCGATTCTGGAGTCAACGTTAGCTGATGCTGAGGCTCATTATCGTGAACTTTATGAAGACCATGTGCCTTTGATGCGTTTTCTTAAAGATGCCGGCATCCCCGCCCCCAAGGCCCTTTATGCTGCGGCAGAGCTGGTTTTAAATGCCAGTCTTCGTCAGGCTCTCGAAAATGAAGATCTCAATCCGAAACTTATCAAGGCTCTTCTTGAGGAAGCAAAGATAGAAGGGGTAACGCTTTATTTAGAAACTCTGGAATATTCGTTGAGGAAAAACCTCGACGAGATGGCCGAACAGATTTCTAAAAACCCTCTTGAGGTTTCTTTCCTCAAAAAACTGGATACTGGTTTGGACCTGTTACCGTTATTGCCCTTTACCGTAAATCTGTGGAAGATTCAGAACCTTTTTTATGATTTACTTCAGAACTCTTATCCCACGGTGCGCGAAAAAGCAGAGCACGATAAGAGCGTTCAAGAATGGGTGAGTATTTTTAGGTCCTTGTGCGACAAGCTCTCGCTTTTGGTACACCCCGTTAGAAATGCCCTGAGATGCGGAAGCACGGAATTAACGTAAAAATTCTTACATTTTTTCATGCGGGGTAAATACCCCATGTGAAATTTTTCTAACGGGGTACACTAAGTGAGTGAAAATGGTATGAGGAAAAAATCACCATGAAGCGACGAGGAAGCGGAATCCTTCTCCACATAACCTCTCTTCCTTCTCCTTTTGGGATTGGCGACCTGGGGCCCGAAGCGTATCGGTTTGTCGATTTCCTGGTTGAAGCAAAACAAAGCTTCTGGCAGCTTCTTCCCATCAATCCCACTGCGCCAGTATACTATAATTCTCCTTATCACAGCACCTCAGCTTTTGCGGGGAATCCTTTGTTCATTAGTCCTTCGCTTTTAGTAAAGGAAGGGTTGCTCGATAAAAGTGAATTTGAGCCTCTGCCAGATTTTCCGGGCAATAAGGTTGATTACCAAGGTGTGGTTGATTTTAAAGGGATCCTTTTTCAAAAGGCCTATGAACGGTTTAAAACCAAACGGGATGATGATTACGAACGATTTTGTGCGCAAGAGAGTCCGTGGCTTAATGACTTTTCTCTCTTTGCAGCGCTCAAATTACATTGTGAGGGAAGGGCATGGAGTGAGTGGCCGCGAGACCTGCGGGATAGAAACCCTGCTGCGCTCCAATCTGGCCAACAAGAATTTATCGATGCCATTAATCGCGAAAAATTTCTCCAATACATTTTTTTCAAACAGTGGAGCGCGCTCAAGGAATATTGTTGTCAAAAAAACATTCAGGTTATTGGTGATATTCCAATCTATGTCCAACATGATAGTGTCGATGTATGGAGACATCCCGAATTTTTTAAACTTGACGAAAACAAACTGCCCCTTGTTGTTGCTGGTGTTCCGCCTGATTATTTTAGTAAGACGGGACAGCGCTGGGGTAATCCGGTATATAACTGGGACGTGCTTAAGCAAACGGGGTATGGGTGGTGGATTGAGAGGATTGCTTATAATTTAAAAAAGTTTGATTTTATTCGCATCGATCACTTTCGGGGGTTCAAAGGTTTTTGGGAAATCCCCGCGGGAGAAAAAACCGCTATCAATGGTCGATGGGAAGAAGCTCCGGCAATGGACTTCTTTACCCAGTTAACCAAAAAATTTGCGTGTCTCCCGATTATCGCTGAGGATCTTGGGATTATTACACCTGATGTAAGAGAGGTTATGCGCCATTTTGAGTTTCCGGGCATGAAAATTCTTCTTTTTGCTTTTGGAAAGGATTTGCCCACCAATCCTTACATTCCCCACAACCTCCCCCAAAACTGTGTTGCCTATACGGGCACTCATGATAACAATACGATCCGAGGTTGGTTTAACACGGAAGCGACTCCCGAAGACAAAAAAAGGTTGTTCCAGTACTTGGGGCGTGAAGTTCCCATAGATGAGCTTCACTGGGAAATGATTCGGCTCTTAATGATGTCATCCGCAAATACCATCATAACCCCCATGCAGGATATTTTGGGTTTAGACGAAGAAGCACGGATGAATACACCAGCAACGCTGACCGGAAACTGGGAATGGAAGCTCTTGCCGGATCAATTAAATCCTTCGCTGGCAAAAAGTCTTCGGGAGATGACTGAGATTTATGGGCGAGATTTATCGTGCCTGACGGCTTCGTAAAAAGTTCATCTGCGGCGTTGCCTCCGTGCGATGCACGAAGACATCCTGCCCCGTTAAATGTTCGCTTCGGGAGACAGAGAATTCAACGTAAGGGTTTCTGGTTCTGAGTTGCCGATCTCCCGCAAATTCTTTATTTAACGGGGTGAATCATTGCGGCGTACAGGTAAGTACGCCTCATTCCGTCGGATTTGCGCGCCTTGCATCTGAAGCTTTTTACTGTGCCGTCTGATTTTTGACTTTTTACGGATTCATCAAGATCGAGATGAGTTCTTTTTATTGATATTTGATAGCCAAGGAGTCAAGCAAATAAATAAGTCCTCAATTGAGCGATTTTTGTTTGCTAAGGCGCCCAAACCACGGTAGGACAGCCGTCCCGGCTGTCCAGTCATTTTACCCTTCAGGACAGGCGAGACGCCTGCTACTGGTTTTGTAAAGAAAATCGCTCAATTGAGGTAAGTCTTATATACTCCAATTCAAAGTTAAATCAGTAGCTTAATTTCCTTTTTTGTTGACTTTTTCCTTCCCACGGGTTAAAAAGGATAAAAACCTAGTAAACAATAGTAACAGTACAAAAATTTTTATCACTAAGGATGTGACTTCCATGAGTGATAAGTGAGGTGCCACTTTTCTTAATTAAAATCAAATGGGAGGTATCATATGAGAGTGCTAATTATTTTTATTATGTATGTCCTCTTTTGTGCGTCAAATGCCGGAGCTGATTGCAAGCAGGATTGCGAACAAAAGTATCTTGCGACAATAAGAGAATGCTATGTAATATACGATGCATCAAAGGGCTCTGATGAAGGTAAAAGCTGCCTTATACGGTCTTTTGACCAGGCAAGAACTGATTACGAAAAGTGCCTCAGTGATTGTCGTTCTGAGTGGCGGGAGAAAGATAAATATGAACGCTAAAGTTCGTTTTCAATCCAATAACAAAGTGGCTCGAATTGATTCCCCCTCCATAAACTTATTAGGTATTCACTAAATAAATTTAGTAATAGTATAACGTTTTTTATTAACGGCGTGCTCGAATCCGAACGAAATTAAACTTGTTCACTATAAAGACATAGGAAAGCGTCAAGCCGTGATGCCCCCGCTCCTTCTCATAGATTGAGCGGGTTTTTTATTTGCCAGAATACTCCATTACTATTGACTTTCTCCTCTGTTAATGATAAAATATTATAAATTTCATTATAAGGAGAGTTTTTATGAAATCAGGAAGGGTTGTTTTGTTGATTGCGATTGTTTTTATGGCGGCAGTCGTTGTTTTTTCCTTCTATTCGAGAAATGCGGAAGCTAGGCGAGGGGGTAGAGCAGTGGGAGGTCCGCTTGGTGGTGCCGTTGGAGGCCCGACGGGTAACGTGCCGGCGCAAACGCCACGAGGCAATGTTGGTGTGGGCACCCGATTCAATTCTTTGCCTGTTTCCGCGAAAGCTCGCATTGTGGGTGGTGTCACTTACTACGTAGATGACGATGGCGTTTATTATCTACCGTGCGAAGATGATCCAACGGTTTACTGTGTCGTCGAACCCCCGGAATGACTCAATCAGGCATGCGGGCTGGCCCTACCTCATCAACCCTTAAGCAATTATATAGGTCTTATATACTCCAATTCAAAGTCAAATCTGCCGCTTAATTATACATAGGTTAGAAACTCTGCCCCGCTCCTTCTCATAGATCGAGCGGGGTTTTTTATTTACCAGAATATTTCATTTATTTGTTGACTTTTTCCCTTCCAGGGGGTTAAAAGAAAAAAATTATCATTCCATCTTGGGGTTTTATACGGATCGATATAAACATTGTTGGGCAGGGAGGGCGGTACCATGAATCCTACTATTGTCGGCATGATCGTGTTCACATGTACTTTCGGGGGCGCGCTGCTCGGAATGTGGGTGCGCACCACCTTACCAGAACATCACCTCGACGCTGAGTCAAGAGATACCGTGAAGGTTGGCATCGGGCTTATCGCCATGATGACCGCGCTCCTTCTTGGCCTCGTCACTGCCTCCGCCAAGAGTTCCTTTGATGCTGTGGACTCAGCAGTGAAAGAAACCGCCGTTAATGTTCTTGCTCTCGACCGCGTACTTGCTCGCTACGGGTCCGAGACCAGTGAGATTCGTAAGGGCTTGCAGCGCGCAGTTGGGGCTCGGATCGACATGATTTGGCGGCAGGGCTCATCCAAGCCCGCCAATTTGGATCCGATGCGCTCGGGAGCAGGGGTGGAAGCTGAGAGACTCGCGGGCGCAATCCGCGCTCTAAAGCCGCGCGACGACTCCCAGCGGGCGCTCCAGACCCAGGCGCTGGACCTCAGCGAAACGCTGTTGAAAGCCAGGTGGCTAGTGTTCGCTGGCACCGAAAGATCAGTTCCTGTGCCCTTCCTTGTGATTCTCGTGTTCTGGCTCACGATCACATTCGCGAGCTTCGGGTTGTTTGCTCCGCGGAATGCCACGGTCCTCGCGGTCCTCTTCGTTTGTGCACTGTCCGTTTCTTGCGCCATATTTCTCATATTAGAGATGGATATGCCATTCCAAGGCTTGATCAAGGTCTCAGCAGATCCGTTACGCTACGCATTTGCGCATCTCAATCAATAGGTGCGCCAAGGAGTCTGGACTAACCTTTATAGCAAAGTTCAAAAAGCCATACCTTAATAAGCCCTCGGAATTTTTAACTTGTCTTTACCCCAATTTTAGCCTGATTTTATTTCTCTGGATGTTACCCGGCTCTCAACCGGATTTTTTATTTCTTTTTTCTTCCTTTCCCCCCTTCCTCAGGGATTATTGTCATTAAATCATTCGGGGTGCATGTAGTTTGACATAACCTCCTGAACTGCTATCCGAAATTCATTTTGGTGTCCATTTGATGGGAAAGGGACAATTACGCCGTGATTTTGAACATTGAATCCGTCAGATACCAACCTTGGTTCTAGCAAACGACATATGTTGGCCTTTACAAGAATAACATTGATTTGTTTTGGGAAACCAAACTTTCTAAGGTCCGCAACTACAGGTTCTGGTAATTTCTTAAAATAATATTTTCTCGAATTTGACCCCTAAGCTGGTTGACTGACTCATATGTTGCGTCAACCAAAAAATATCCAGATTCGGCAAAATATTTTAGACCCCCTCGCTTATCTTGAGGATTGAAGTTAAGCAACTTCATCATTGCGGAAAATAGCGGTTCACTGACGCTTCCATTTTTATCATAGAAGTATTTACCTGATGCTGGCGGTGATTCAAGGACAAAAACAATCTTTAAGTTTTTTGGAACATATTTGTTTCTTAGAGATAAATAATATTTTTCGTTCATAATGTATGTCTTCAGGCCCAAGTGGACAAATTTTTCTAACCGGAGTTTGCGAGCCTTTCTTGATATTCAGTATCAACATTAATATCCCACATTTTGAAAGGAGAGCCGGGCAATTTAAGATAGTTACGAGCTGCCAATAAGCCACTTAAAAGTGAGTGGTCCTGATTGTTATACTTATGCATACCTGCTCGTCCAATGGAATAGAAATTAACAAATTGGTCTATTCTTGATTTCAATAAGTTGTAGTGATCTTGATAACCCAAATAATAAATGGGATAAGCCTCTGTCTCACGAACAACCCAAGCCTTTTCGACCTCGCACCTTTTTATCAAACGCATTTTTTCTAATTCGTTAACCGCCATATCTATCAGAAATTCATCCGTGCTATTCCAAAGATTATCGGACATAAAGACAAAGTACTCAACGCTCAATGCTGTTGTATTTTCGTCTTTAACCATCGCCTTTGAAAAGTTTTTATAATTAGCTATTCTTGCAATTTGAACATCCGGAGAATGAATATAAATCCACTGGTCAGAAAAAACATTTTTTCTGCCAATTAATAAATCAACAGTTATATGATCCCTGTATCGTAACATTTCTGCGGAATTAAGAATTTGATGCGAATCAGCAGGGCTTAACATTCTAAAATAATGAGCTAAGGGAACACTACTAAAGAACTGTTTAGCGTTAATGTTTATTTCTTTGCCATCTGACTTTAAAACGTCTATCGATTTTATAGCATTATCTTGCCGTTTAAATCTAATGACTTTGCTTTCTAGCATTAGTTCGACTCCCTGCGAAACTAATTTTTCACACATGGTTTCATACATTTGGCCGGCACCAAAAAGTGGAAAATCAAACTCCTCTACCAATGTTTTTATTTTCTCTTTTTTGCCTCTAAACAGTGCATTTTTAAACAGCTCAATAACATCCAAGCCTTTAATTCTTTGAGCAGCCCACTCTGCCCCGATTTGATTACAAGGAATACCCCACACCTTTTCCGTATATGTTTTGAAAAATGTTTCGTACAATTTGCGGCCAAACTTCTGAACTATCCAGTCTTCAAAGGTAATAAGCTCATTCTTTTTAATTAATTGAGAAGAAAGGAAGGAAAGTATTGCGATTAAAGAATCTAGAGGGCCCAGTTTTATCAAAACCTCTGCTGGTCTTATTGGATAGTTGAAATACTTATTGTTGTAGTATATTCTAGTCAGGCGAGATACAGGCTGAAAATCCCTCCCTAAGGTATCATGCCAGATCTTATCGACTTCCTTGTTTTTGGTAAAAAAACGATGGGGACCGATATCGAATCTAACTCCATCTAGAACATCAGTCCTTGCTAATCCACCGACCCGTTTATTCTTATCTATGATTAGAATATTGGTAATGCCATATTTAACTAGTTCATGTGCTACGCCCATGCCAGCTGGACCAGCACCTATAATACAACATTCGTAAGATTTTGAATTAATGTTCTCAATCATATTTATTGCTTAAGCAACTTCAAATCCTTCCAATCTGGCAACTTTTTCTATATTGTTTATCTAGAGTGCAGAATCAGTAATCTTTCACAGTGAGATCCTTTTTCAAAAATAATCCATGATCTGTTTTAGAATATAATTCATCAAGCCCACATTCATTCAT
This sequence comes from uncultured delta proteobacterium, assembly GCA_963736755.1. Classification (GTDB taxonomy): domain Bacteria; phylum Desulfobacterota; class WTBG01; order JAGOGO01; family JAGOGO01. The sequence goes on from CAVTQE010000021.1 coordinate 51,433, forward strand.
GTTAATCATAAAATTGGATATGATCTTCGGTCGCTTAGATCTAATTAAAAAACACAAATTAAAATCGCCATATCTGTTATTTGTTAACTTATTGTAAGTATCCAAACCACCATTTTTCCCTATATAAAACCAGAAATAGTGAATGTCCTGTCGGAAAAGATTGAAGGTTATATTTCCATCATAAACGGTATCGGAATCAGTGGTGTTTTTTATAACAAAATCAATTTTTTCTAATTGTTTTAAGTTGGTTTTTTGTATTCTGCTGCTGATCTTATAGACTGGTAAGGCAATCACCAATATGAGCAATAAGACTCTGAACTTCCATGAAAAGTTTATTTTGCTGTTGATGGTTGTGAAACCATATGCGCCAATGATGCTTAAGAGGGTGATTGTGAAAAGAAAATACTGTTCATATGGATTAGGTACTGAGAATACCGAACCTAGTAAGAATAGTGCCAAAAATGATATTATCTTGATTGGCAGCTCGGTTTTGCGATTAAATAATAAATATATACTGGAAAAGACCGAAAGCATCCAAAAGAAGTAGTTAACTTTCAACGACTTTTCGAAATATTTAAATGACGAAAAAATGCGCACCGCATTCATATTCACCAGCCAGTTAGTCAGTAGATAATCGTCAAATGAATTAAAGAAAATGATGTATAATAGGAAAAGGATTAGAGGAAGGGAGCAGGAGCCGGCAAAAAGGAGTAAAGATCTTAAATTGATTTTTTTCAAGATAAAGAGAAGACCAAAGACGATTGTATAGGCTAGCAGGAGAAAAATGGTCTTTTGTAAAAATAAGAACGAAAGAGAAGCGCAAAGTCCAGCATATATCATCGCGGAAGAGCTATAATCTTCCAGGTATTTCAAGAAAAAGTAAACGGAAAGCAGTCCAAAGAATACCTGTGGTACGTCCGGTCGAACCTCTATAATCTTTCTACTAAACAGCACTACCGAGAGCAATAGTAATACAGCTATGAGACTGACTTCATCAGAGTATGTCAACTTGAGGGTAATTCGATGGACTAGTACAAATATGCCAATTGTGAAAATGAACACCAGAATGCGTGTGGCTAAGACTAATTCGATTGACGACCCGAAGAGCTTGAAAAAAGGCAAGATAATAAACCAAAGAAGAGGATGGTGGTGTTGAAAAAAATCTACATAAGGAATGAACCCATTGGCGATGTACCAGGCGCTGTGAATGTGTTCAAATTCGTCATGGTCAAAATATCGGTGGATGGATTGCCACAGCAGCGAGATGAGCAAAAGGAAGACCAGGGTGAAAAGTATTCTCTTGTAGTTGCTATTCATTCTTATCCCGAAAGGCGCTGTGTTTTGATTCCAATATATGTCTTCAGGCCCAAGTGGACAAATTTTTCTAACCTGAGTTTTTCTTGCAGATTCAGGAATTAATTTTTAATTACATACGGCAATATTAAAAAGTTTACAAGTTAAGAATCAACTATTATTTCCTCCCCCTTTTTTTTCTCCCTTCCCCTTCATCAGGAATTATGGTCATTTCGTGGTGGCCCCTACCTCATCAACTTGTAAGCAAATATATAGGTCTTATATACTCCAATTCAAAGTCAAATCACTAGCCGCTTAATTATACAAAGTTTAGAAACTTTTGCCCCGCTCCTTCTCATAGATCGAGTGGGTTTTTTATTTGCCAGAATATTTCATTATTATTGACTTTTTTTCTCCCGCGGATTATAAATAATTATCAAACTTGTTGGGCTTTAGGGAGAGATATGCTTATCAATGCTTCCCGATTTAAAGGGCGATGATATAAATTACCAGGGCTGGGATGAGGACAAAACTGAATATAAGACCTTAATTGAGCGAAACTTTTTCGGGATGCACTTGCCCTTGAACGCTAAAGCGGGTCGCACCCAAATTTATAAACCTCCTCAATCCCCCTTTATGAAAGGAGGAAGAAGATGTAGCCTCCCGTTTATAAAGGGGAGTTAGAGGAGTATGTCGGCAATTCTTCGCTATTTAAGTAAGACTAATAAAGGAACTTTCATGCATGGATATTAATGTTTATCTTAAAGAAATTACTTCGTGGTTGCTTTCTCATGGGGTACGAATTCTTTTAATTATCGTTTTAGCTCTCATTGCCCTTAAGGCGGCGAAGATCTTGTCACGCCGTTTATTTTCAGTAGTTCAGCGACGCAAAGACGATATTGAATTTCAAAAACGGACTGAAACTCTGGGTTCCGTTATCCGGTATTTTCTTGATGTTGTTATCATTATTGTTGCGACTATTATGGTTATGGGGGAGGTGGGAATTGCCATCGGCCCGGTGCTGACCGCGGCTGGGGTTGTTGGTTTGTCGGTTGGGATTGGCGCCCAAGGTTTGCTCAAAGATATCATCAGTGGTTTTTTTATTCTTTTAGAAGATCAAATTCGGGTGGGCGATGTGATTGAAATTGCGGGGAAAGATGGGGTGGTGGAAAAGATCAATTTACGGATGACCATACTCCGAGATTTATCGGGCAATGTCCATTACATCCCTAACGGGCAAATTAACCTTGTTACCAACAAGACCAAGGATTATTCTTGTTTTCTATTTGAAATCGGCATTGCTTATCGTGAGGATGTTGATGAGGTTTTCGAAGTAATCAAGGGAGTAGATGAAGTTCTTCGTTCTGATCCTGAATATCACGATGATATTTTCGAACCGATTGAGATTCTGGGATTGGATAAATTCGCGGATTCCTCTGTTATCATTAAGGCGCGTACCAAAACCAAACCCAGTAAACAATGGCGTGTTGCTCGAGAATTTAACCGACGGCTTAAGATAAAATTTGATGAAAAAAACATAGAGATCCCCTTTCCCCATCTAACCTTATACCTGGGAAAGGATAAACAGAGCGAGGCGCCTCCTTTGAATGTGGTCATAAAAGCGAAAGACAAACCATCAGATTCCTTAATCCAGCGATAATTGTCCAAAAGGCAATCACGATGCTGGTTTTATTGTCACCTGAACTGTCTCAGGGTTTAGTAAGATGCTGAAACAAGTTCAGCATGACACTTTTGATCGCTGACTGTAAGGAGGTTTATAGTTTATAAAAAAACTGACCCTTCCTTTTTACGGGAGGGCCAGTAAATAATACTCTTATGTTAACACGTTCACTCTAAGATTCGTCAAGAGACGGATTGATTTATCCTTTATAAATCCGCAAAGCTTCTTCCACGGTTTTCCCTTCAACCGTAATAGCATAGATGGCATTGCACATTTTTATTGCTTCCGGAAGAGATTTTTGGTGGATGTTTCGCCCGGTTGCATTGCCGGATGCACCACTTACCGCAATCTGATCATAGAGTTTTGAAAGGAATACTTTGACGTCATCACTCCCCCCTCCAGCGCACACAACTTTTGTGCGTCCGGCAGCCAAAATTGCCTCTTTTAAAATTTCTTTTGATTCGCATCCTTCTTTTTTGGGATAGTTGATCTTAACAAAATCAGCGCCGAGACAAGCGGCTACTCCCGTAGCACCGGCAATGAGATGGGGATCTTTTTCATCCTTGATCGCTTTACCGCGCGGATAGATCCATAAAACGGTGATCAAACCATGCTGGTGGGCTTCATAAATAATCTGCGCCGCTTGACGCAACATTTCCGGTTCATATTCGCTTCCGAGATAGATGGTATACCCAACCCCAAGAATATTGAGGCCGCTGTTTTCTTTAAAATCAATGACTTGCTCCACACTCACCAATTCATTGCTAAAGGGATCAGACTGGGCGGTCTTGATCAGGTGGGTTTTGGAATTGAGCTTCACCAGATAAGGCACTTTGGGATAATCCATGCCATAACGTGAAATCAGTCCGAGTTGGGTTGCGAAAACACCTATCTTTGCTTTACTCGCGATCCGGAACATATGTTCAGGCTCATTGTCATCAGGGTGGATTCCTTCACCATAAAAGTCATCATTTAAATGTTCAACTTTTTGATCACCAGCAAAAAGCATGAGCCGCCCGCTTTCTCTGGTGATGGTTAAATAATTTTTAACATACTTATCCCTAAGGTTTTTGGGGACATCTAAGGGAACAACGACGTCTTTGGTTTTAATCTTCATTTTATGTCCTCCTTTGTTTATCAAAAAGGTTATTGGATTATAGCGTATTTTTTTTACTCTTCCGCAGGGTATCTCATCCCATGAGGCATACCGTGACCTCCCATGCCCGGCATTGGCATTTTTTGATAATCCGGAGGGATGAGGAAGCTTGAGTCCGGAATGGTGCCTTCCTTAATGTTTTGGTATTCTGTGACTACCTCGCCTTGAGGGCCTTGACTTACCATCTTAATCGGAAAGTTTAACTTTTTTGAATACCACTGAGTCATGGTGCCTTGATTCTTATCATGAAAGATGACCTGATACGTGTCACAGAGATAGCCGTTGATTGTCTCTGTTCCCAATTGCTTGAGGGTGGCAATTTTTTCGAGGTCCTCTTTGTTTGAGGAGGGGGGAGAACCCGGTTTATTGGTGGCTGTCATTTCCATATACATTTTTTCTTCTGTCATAAGTATGATCGTCTTGTTTTCTTCCGGAAGCATAATGTGCACCATTTTATTTCCCGGAGCATTCATCTCCATTCTCATTTTTTTACCCTTAATAAACACCTTCCCGGTTTGTGTCTGGCCCTGCATCTTCTGAATCATGTCCGCTGAAAACTCAGCCGCCCGACTTGTTAACGCTAATACGAAGACCAGCATAAGAGATGGAGCCAACGGGATTAAAGATTTCAGCTTTTTTTGTCTTGCCATAATACCTCCTTGGTGAGTTCGTAAAAAGTCAAAATTCGCGGGTTTTGTCATGCTGAGCTTGTCGAAGCATGACGTAATATCAATTAGTTATGTTCACCCTTCGACAGGCTCAGGGTGACATCTCCGACTTTTTACGAGTCCATCCTCCTTGATGTTATTTAGTTTTTATCGCCGTTGAATTTTAAAAGTCAAACCTTAATTGAGCGAAAACTTTTTCGGGGATCGGTAGCTTCGCACCCTGCAAAACGCCAAAACAGGGTTGCCCCCCAAATTGTATAAACCCCCTCTTCCCCCTTTATCAAAGGGGGAAGAAAGATTAGTCCTCCCCTTTAGTAAAGGGGAGTTAGAGCCTGCCCTGGTGCGACTTGGCCGGCATAATTCCGCATCCTAACAAAGTAGCTCTATTTGGCCGGCTAACCTTGCGCATCTGTAAGCCAGGTCTGGGCCAGGGGGGTTTGTCGAACAATTCTTCGCTCATTTAAAGTCAATCATTCCGTGTTTTGCCGCGTCTTTTAGTATAAGGCCGTTCCCTGAGAAGCACATAGGTTGCTCCGGCTCCTCCGTCACAAGTCCTCGCGCTGGTAAAGGCCACAATCCATTTTCGCCAAGATCCCCGAGTAAGCCATCCTCTTACTTTTGTCTTGAGAACAGGCTCTTCCGGAGAGGAAAGGCCCCGGCCATGCACAATTAAAACTGTTTTTTTGCCGGTTCGGATTGCCTCTTTTAAAAAATTATCAAAAACCTCCTTTGCTTTTTCAACGTTAAATCCATGAAGGTCAAGGTGGGCATCAAGAGCAAAATCACCGCGGTGAAGACGCTCGGCAATTTCCGGTTTAACATTATACCCGATTCCCTCTATATATTCTGGGGTTTGTGCGACAACAAAACCCTCGCCTTTTTCAACCAGCTTTGAGAGTTGGTTGATGACCTCAGCAGTGGGATCATCAATAACAGGAATAGCAGCAGCGGGTCCATTGATGATAAGGTTTTTCTCGTTATAGGTATCTCCCGACAGAGGCTTAACATCAGCCATGGCTTCTTGAAAAAGTTTTTGCTCGTTCTCCGGGTTTTGGTGATTATCTGTTTTGTTGTTGGTCTTAACCGGGGGGCACGAGGGAAGCGAGAAAGACCGCTTTTTCTGAATGACTTTCAAGTCTTTTAAAGAATGCAAGATAAGGGAAGATTTTGTTGGTTTCATGATGTCGGTTTAGAAATGGTAAAGGTATCGGCAAGCTGCCAACTATCTGTATCGTTCTCTAATTTGATCATTTCAAAATGAACTTTTGTCTCCGAGATGGTAATTTTACAATAATGAAACGTATCTCCTGGTTGATTATAAAAGTCCTCTGGCGCTCGCTTAACAGGGCTTTGTTCCGTCCCGCCTCCACCGGATACGATGTAATGGATGCCATTATAATTGTAACGTTCATAGTTATGCTGGTGGCCGGAAAAAACAATATCCGGTTTAACCGGCCCTTTTTCAAAAATTTGCGCTAAAGACTTTTCAGCGTCACGGTTATGATACCCCTTGCTATAGGGGGGGTGATGGAAAGCGACAAATAAAAATCGGGATGCATTTTTTTTCAGCATACCCATCAACCACCTATGCTGTTCACTTCCCGGTGAGTAATCAGTATTCGTATCCAGAATTAAAAATAGGCTGTTACCGAAGGTAAAAGAATACCACCGTTTATTTTTTAGGAATTTAAACCTGTCAAAATAATATTGAAGCTGTTTTTCCGGGTTGGGTGGATACCATTCCTTTTGACTCCGGTACTCATGATTACCGAGGACAGGGAACAGGGGAATACCACTCTTGATAATGTTCCCATCTGAAAAATCAAAGTTCTCCCACTGATGGGGATCACCACAATAAACCATATCCCCCAGGTGGATAACGAAGGAGGGTTTTTCAGTGATAACGTTAGAAATTAAAGCTGTTTTTTCGTAAAAAGCTAATTCCCGTGAATCACCATAGACTACAAAAGAATAGGGATAAGTTAATTCTTTTGCTTCAAAGATCGGTACATTATCCTGTAGGGGGGCAGGATAAAAGTGGGTTTGTTCAAAAAGATTAAGAAGGTGGATTGCTCCAGGGATTTTTTGATACTGATTGTGTTTATATGCTATGCCTCCTGCCAAAAAAGCCCCCACGGCTATGATCATAAGTCCTATAGTAACGACTACCTTTTTAAAAAACCTTTTCATATCATTCACCGTTACAATCAGTTATGCAATGCGGCCCATTAAAGCGCATCCTTTGTTTTGTGTTTTTTGCTTTACCCCGTTAGAAATGCCCGCTTGCCTCGTTAGATATTGAATATCTAACGGGGTGAAGAAGCAGGGGTAAAATTAAAGATTCTTACACTTTTTCAACGGGGTAAATCCCCCGTGTGAAAGCCTTCTAACGGGGTTTCCCAATTTTTAAATGGGATCAGAAAAGTACTGCCCCCCCACAATAAGCATAGTGGGAAGCTGACTCAGTTGCTATTAATTTTACCTTAAGCCTAAAATTTTGCCAGTTCTTTTTGGAGGAAAATGAGCAGATTATTTTCTCATATGCCATAAGGAATAATTAACATTTTCGCGTTACCCGTGATTATTTTCGGCTGCTGGGGTGCTACCTTTTTATCAAATGGAGATTAAGGAACATAAATCCAAAATTTTTTGAAGTCGAACAGTTTCCGGCTTGTTAATCCCTTGAGCACTAAAAAACATTCATGGGAGTTTTTTTTGCCAGTCTATTGTTCAAAACCTATACAGTAAAAAATTATACCAGATTCGACAGATAAAAAAAGATGATGAATTTTTATGATTACAGTAAAAAGTTGATTATAAAGGCTTTGGAAACCCGGCCAGCCGGTTATGATAATGCGGCAGTCATTTTTGCACGCCAGGCACATTTTTTATTTTGAAAAAGAACGAGTATATTATTAAAAGGGGTCATGATTTTCTAAAATAAGCATGAAACGTTTTGATAGTGATGACTATTAAAAATTAAGGAGCATTATCATGGCAAAGATTAAAATAGTGATGGAACTATTCTCCGTGACTCTGTTTATTTTTTTGATTTTGTCCACTATCGTTAGCGCCCAGCAAAAGTCTGCAACAGCGACCTTTGCCGGTGGATGTTTTTGGTGTATGGAGAAACCATTTGAGCAATTAAACGGCGTCATCGAGGTGGTTTCTGGTTATACGGGCGGCTCTGGTCAAAATCCAATTTATGAGGATTATGCGGAAAAAGGCCACAGTGAGGCAGTCCAGATCACCTATGATCCCTCTAAAGTAACTTATTCTGATCTTTTGACTATATTCTGGAGAGAAATAGATCCTACTGACGCGGGGGGACAATTCAATGATCGGGGCACGCAGTACCGGTCAGCCATTTTCTATCACAATGAAGAACAAGAAAGCCTGGCGCAACAGTCAAAGGAGGAACTCGGAAAATCCGGGAGGTTTGACAAACCCATTGTCACAGAAATCATAAAAGCCTCAATTTTTTATAAAGCCGAGGCTTATCACCAGTGTTACTACCGAAAGAATCCAATACCCTATGAATTCTACCGGGTTAATTCTGGCCGTGAAGAGTATTTAAAAAAGAGATGGAATAATAATGAGAAACCACAAGACCCGGCAGAGACCAATTCAGAATCCCAAAAATCCGGCAAGGAAGAGCTGAAAAAAAAGTTAACGCCTCTGCAGTACGAAGTCACCCAGGAATGCGGTACTGAGCTGGCCTTTGACAATGCCTATTGGGATAATAAAAAGGAAGGCATTTATGTCGACATTGTTTCCGGTGAGCCGCTTTTCAGTTCTATTGACAAATATGATTCCGGAACCGGCTGGCCCAGTTTTACCCGTCCGCTTGAGCCCAAAAACATTGTGACCAAACTTGACACGAGTTTATTTATGACCCGGACTGCTGTCCGAAGCGCTCAGGCTGATTCCCATCTGGGCCATGTTTTTGATGACGGGCCTGCGCCGACGGGATTACGTTACTGTTTGAATTCAGCGGCCCTGCGTTTCATTCCCAAGGAAGATTTGGAAAAAGAAGGGTATGGGGAATACCTGAAGCTTTTTACAAAAAAACCATAAAAACCGTAAGCGGGTTTCATGCTCTAATAAATCTAATAAAAAGGGTTTCAATTCGAAGCCCTTTTTTATTGGAGGGGAGAGTGAGAAGCCATTCTCTTTTAAAGGAATAACTTTTTTGTTGACAATATTTCTTGTAAACTAATTGAGAGATCTTACGTCCTAATAACCAGAGTTAATGATATTGATCGCCTGATAATGGCAGATTCAAAAAATTAGTTAAAAGATTAATATAATCCTATGCAGGGAGATTAAAATATGCAAAAAAAACAAATTGTTCTAAGAATATTTCTGGTGTTCCTCAGTATCATTATTGCGGCACCTCTTAATATTTTTGGGTATGAGGTGGTGAGTACACCCACCCAAGACAGATTTTCCAAAGAAGAGCTGGATCAAATGCTTGCGCCCATCGCCCTTTACCCGGATACGCTTCTTGCCCAGATGCTGATGGCTGCCACATACCCGCTTGAAGTAGTGGAGGCAGCCCGCTGGGTCGGGAAAAATCCGAATCTTAAAGGTGAGTTATTAGATCAAGCCTTACAAGATAAGGATTGGGATGTGAGTGTAAAGTCACTGGCTCATTTTCCCGACGTTTTAGCCATGATGGACGAAAAGATCGAGTGGACCACCCGGGTGGGTGATGCTTTTCTCGCCCAAAAGGATGATGTTATGGATACGATCCAGGACCTGCGAGCCAAGGCTGAGGCTGCGGGAAACCTCACGATCCACCAGAGAGCAGAAAGTGGTTGATCGAGCAAGGGGAGATCGAGATTGAGCCTGCTGATCCAGGAGTGATTTACGTGCCTGTTTATGATCCCTTCTGGGTTTATGGCCCCTGGTGGTATCCTGCTTACCCTCCTTACGTTTTCTATTATCCCGGGGTTGCGATTACCAGCGGATTTTTCGGATTTGCCTTTGGGTTTGCGGCGGGATTTGGCTTTGGCTGGTGTGACTGGGACTGGCACCACCATGACATTCGTATTGATTATGGTCGTATCGGTCATTTTCATCGATTTGACCACAATCGGTTCCATGGTCGGGAAAGGTGGGAGCATAATCCTGGACATCGACGAGGGGTTGCCTATTGGGATCGAGACACCAGTCACCGCTTTGGGCAGTCTCCCGAGCGTTCGATTCAAAATAGGCGCGAAGTGCGGGGATATGCTGACGAAAGTCCTAACCGGCAAAATATGTTTAACCAGGACAGACAGGAAATTAATCGAGGAGATTTTCATTCTCGAGAAGGAGTGCGAGACAATCAATCCGGTTTGCGGGAAAGGTCAGAAAGAAACGATGGTGTGGTTCGAGAGCGTCGCGAGATGGGTGGCACCGGCTCAACCCAAGGCATGCAAGGGGGGCATGAAAAAAATATGTTTAACCATAACAGACAGGAAATTAACCGAGGAGATTCTCAAGGACTGCGAGGCAATGAATCCGGTTCTCGGGAAAGGTCAGAAAGAAACGATCGTGTGGTTCGAGAGCGGAACGAAGTGAGCGGCCTCAACTCAACTCAAGGCATTCAAAGACGGCGCGAAGAAAGTGGTATTCGCTCACGTCAAGGCGTTCGAGAGCAGCACCCGAGTGCTTTAAGCGGGTTTGGTGATGGAAAGAACACGCGTATCGAGAGTAATCGGGGCCAGTTCAGCCGTGAAAGCTCGAGGGGAGGATTCCGGAATGGTGGCGGCCGTGGTTCCGTGGGTAGTGTGGATTCCCATGGTAGTGGTGGCGGGGGTTCCCATGGTGGCGGTGGTGGTTCGCATAGCGGAGGTGGCTTGGTGGGGGAGATTCCCGTGGTGGGGGAGGACGAGGAAGGTAAATATCTAATTTTTAGATTGAGCAACAAGGCAACTACCTAACGGAGGATAAAACAATGGTTCATTATGTGGTTAAGAGATTACCGAGCCTGATAATCCGCTTTGGTTTGGCAGTGTTTCTGGGGATGATGAGCGTTATGGTTATTTTTAGCGCCTCATGCACTCAAAGAACTCTGGGGAAAAGCTTCGCCTCACCCGATGAAGCCGTAACCGCTCTTATTGATGCGCTCAAGCGAAATAATGACCAGCAGTTGATTGTCATTTTGGGTCCAGAAGGGAAAAAGCTTATTTATTCAGGGGATGAGGTTGCTGATCAGGCGGACCGGGCATGTTTTATCAGGAAATTTGAAGAAAAGCACCGCCTGGATCAAAAAAATCCAACAACCAGCATCCTCTATGTAGGAGAGGAGGATTGGCCTCTTCCCATCCCAATGCTAAAAACCAGTTCAGGCTGGTATTTTGATACTGCTCAAGGAAAAGAAGAGATTTTGAACCGAAGGATTGGTAAAAACGAATTAAATGTAATTAAAGTGATGGAGGCCTATATTGATGCCCAACGTGAATATGTTCGTAAGGACTGGAACGCTAATGGGGTTATGGAGTTTGCTCAACGGCTGGTAAGCACCGAAGGAAAGAAAGATGGGCTTTACTGGCCAGTGAAAGAAGGCGATAAACCAAGTCCCTTTGGTCCTTTGATTGCCCAGGCAGTCAATGAGGGATATAAAAAGGAAGACAAGGCGCTTAATCCTTACCATGGGTATTACTACAAGATACTTCATGGCCAGGGGAAAAATACAACTGGTGGGGAGTATGGTTATGTGGAGAAGAATAAAATGGTCCTTGGTTTTGGTCTTGTCGCCTACCCGGCTGAGTATGGAAATTCTGGAATAATGACCTTTATCGTGAACCAGCAGGATAGTATTTATGAAAAAGACTTAGGTCAGGATACGGTAAAAATAGTCAATGCCATGGAAAAATATGACCCTGACCAAACCTGGAAGAAAGTGGCAAAAAGAGTTTTTGCCCGCTTCATAGCATAAAACAAAAGCAGTTTTGTGATAGTAATTTTAATATCTCTTTGCTCAACCCAACAAGACAGTCCATAAGCCGCAATGGGTGAAGGGCAAACGGTGTTATTACTTTAGGCTAAAATCTACCCGGCTGTTTTTGAGATTTTCTTTCTTTTCCGGAGTAAGGCTCTTTGGTTCAATAATAAAAATCCGGTCAGCGGTCACCTGACCTGATTTCGTGATGAGTTCTTTGACGTTTAAGGCGCGCTGATTGGCGAGCGCGCGAAGATCATCATCAGTTATTTTGGTGTTGGTGAGCATTAATTTTTCCATTTCCGGAACCGGGAGCTTCTTTAACAGGCCCACCATCGTCCGGGGTTTGGGGAACTTGGCTGCTTTATACGCCAGGGTAAGATACTTTTCATACTCCTCGGGTTCTATGGTGACGTCATCAACCGATGTTTCCTTGCCCTTTTTCCCGCTTTTCTGTAATTTCTGGGCTTTGACCTTTTGGTTGAGATAATAATTTTTTAGACCTTCAGGATCGTTCTCGGCATCAACTATAACCGGTTATCTCGATCTGAAGCGAGGGTTTGTCGGAAAGCGCTTTTACCATATTGTCAATCTTTTTTAAATTTTCATCATTAACCCGGGCGATGCCATAATCAAATTCTATGTAACTTAAGTCTTCACCTCCTCCGAACAGGCTTCCGATCAGCGCGAAGGGAGCGGTTGCCGCTTTCACAAGGATGTTCTTGAGCACTTTCATGATTATCTTCCAGACGCTGAATTCGGGATCATCGAGATTTCCCGAGACCGGGATATCCAGGTCGATCTTGCCGTTGCGGTCTTTGAGCAGGGAAATCGCCAGTTTTACCGGAAGCTGGACCGCGTCCTTGCTTTCAACTTTGTCTCCGAGGGTAAACTGGTCAAAAAAGATCTTGTTCTGCGATTCGAGCTTTTTATTTACGATGAGGTATTTGACATCCAGGGAAAGTTTTCCTTTTTCAATGGTGTACCCTATATATTTCCCGGAATAAGGTGTCATGGGGCTAAGATCCAGCCCACGAAACTTCGCGGTCAGGTCCACAAAAAAATTATCGCTGGAGGGATTGATTTTTCCCACAATCTCGAAAGGAACATCAGAGCCCATTTTTCCCCTCAGCTCCACGTCCGCGGTTTTATTTTTTCCCAGGGAAAGACCGGAAATCCTTCCGCCGAGATTCTTCAATTGGGTTGAATAACGCGGTTTAATCGTATAATCGGAAAAATCTACTCTCCCTCCCTGGAGGGTGATTTTTTCTATGTTTATATCTTGCGTCTCTTTGCCGGTTGTTGCCGAAGCCTGCTTTTGCTGCGCCGGTTGCGCTGGGGGTGACGTGGGTGCCGGTTTTTCCGCCTCAACAACCTGTTGCACATTAAGTGTTCCGTCGGAGTTGATGGTCACCCGGGAATAAAAATCGGTCAGGGAGATTCCTTTGATGTCAACCGAGAGGGGATTAGTCCCGGCGTTTATTGAGTCGAAAAACAGGGCTTTCCATTTCAAAAAATCCTTGCCGTTTTCCTTATCCACGGAAGCAAAGTTTGCTACCAACGCAGTGCCTGAATAGTTGATTTTCAGCCCAGTAGGCCCTGAATCAATCACCCCAAGGTTTCCTTCGGTAGAAAAACTTCCGTCCGTGAGATGGATTTTGACCTTATCCGTGAAGTAGGGCTGGAATGTATCCAGGGCGACATCCTTGGTATCTACCGCGAGTTCGGCATTGAGCGGATCAATACTCACCGGCCCTTTAAGGGAAAGTGGAGCCTTGTTTTTCGAGCGCCAGGGAAAGGGAAAGCATGCCTTTGCTGCCTTTTGCGGTGGAAAGGTTGTCGACTTGAAGCGTCAGATCATTTACGTTCAGGGTAACCGGTTCAGCAGGCATGTCATCGTTAAAAGAAAGCTTGCCTTGCTGAATCTGGAACTGGTCAATGACCACCAGCGGAAGTCCGCTGTCTTTACCTGGTGTGGAAACCGTTGTTGCATCTTTTTGGGTTGCGGTCTCCGCTTCCTGACCTACCAGCGACTGTAAATTAATTTTTCCGGTTTTGCCCCGTCGCACCGACAGTTCCGGGGATTGCAGGATAATCTTTGCAAGGTGAAAATTTTTAGATAAAGGTCTAAGGGAACCAAGGTCGATACGGGCGGAGGATAGACGAAGAACAGGCTTATTTTCCAGATCGTCAAGGCCGATATCGCCGGAGGCCAATATTTCCGGTTAGTTCCAAGGCTGGACCCTTATCTTTATATCGGATAAAAAGCGAGTTTTGCGTTTACATCCAAAGACGGCGGAGGGGAGTTTGACAGTTCAGCTTCATGGGAACGTAAGGCAGGTAGTGGGCCAGATCAATATCTTTTAGCGTGATATCAAGATTCGTCTGCAGTGAATCGGCAAAAGGTTTTGTCTTGCCCTGGAGAGAAAAATTTTTGCCGTTGATGTCGCCGGAGAGCTTTGGCTGGACAAAAATATCGATATCATGGGGTCGGTTCGAAATTGAGGGAATGGTAATGTTAAGGTTCCGAACCGTGTGGTTAGTATCTTTCGGACCGTCAATGAAATCGATGCTTCCTCCGGATAGTGAAATATTATTAAGCGAAAACTTTACTGGTTCGGTTTTTTTCTCTGGTTCGTGGTTCAGGTTTTGGTTTTCCCATCAGATCAGAAAAATTATAGGACTCGTCTTTCCGGCGGACCACCTTGAAATAGGGCTTTACTATCCGTGACTCTTCAAGGACGACCGCTCTTTTCGCCAGGGAGATGCTTGAGAGGTTTACAAAAACTTCATCTAAGTAAACGAACTTATCCGCGCTGGCTCGCTCTTTAACGAGAAAACCTTTGACATCAAGGGTGAGGGCATACGGATTGATTTTTATCTTTTGGATAGTAACCTGACGGTGAAGATTTTCGGAAAGCTTTTTTACCAGGATCATTTTGAGAACCGGAGGGAGGACAAAAAAACCGAAAAGCGTAAATAAAACTAAAAAACCACCAAACCAACAGGATTATTTTTTTTATCCTTCGCATAATTCCCCCTTTTTTAAAAAAGATCGATATTTTTCTGTTTATAGTAAACTTTTTCCCCAGCCTTTGCAAGTGTAAGCTACGCTATCGAGAAAATGAGTATCAAGGGTGGAGTCATCTCAAAAGTGCGGGGAACGCAAAGAGTTTATTGAGGAAAATTAATCTCCGGAAATAATCTATTTGATTTGTTTTGGCCTATCTACTAACAAAAACTATACAATTTTAAAGACGATAGTTCATTCATAAAGAGTTAGAAAAATTTGTCCACTTGGGCCTGAAGACATACAAAAATATTAAAACGCAGGCTTTCTCTGTCGTCCTCTCTACCTTGTTTTGCGAGCATCCTTTCACCAGGCTGATGATCAACGCTAAAGGCACTGAGAAAAAATCCCGTTTTGAAACTTCTTTTTTTCTACTTTATCTGTTCTGCATTTTCTCCTTCAGGTTTTTCTTGAGACTGTTGATTTTGTGATTCCTCCCCATGGTGTTGCTGGCCCTGAGGTTGAGAATGCTCCAGTCTTTGTTGCTCCAATTTCTGCTGCTCAAATTTCCCTTGCTCCAGTCTCTGTTGCTCTAGTTTCTGCTGCTCCAATTTCTGCTGCTCAAATTTCCCTTGCTCCAGTCTCTGTTGCTCCAGTTTCCGTTGCTCGAGTCTCTGCTGTTTAAATTTCTGTTGCTCTAGTCTCTGTTGGTCCAGTCTCTGCTGCTCCAGTTTCCGTTGCTCCAATTTCTGCTGCTCTAGTTTCTGTTGCTCCAATTTCTGTTGCTCCAGTTTCTGCTGCTCAAATTTCCCTTGCTCCAGTTTCTGTTGGTCCAGTCTCCGTTGCTCGAGTCTCTGCTGTTTAAATTTCTGTTGCTCTAGTCTCTGTTGGTCCAGTCTCTGCTGCTCCAGTTTCCGTTGCTCCAATTTCTGTTGCTCTAGTTTCTGCTGCTCTAGTTTCTGTTGCTCCAATTTCTGTTGCTCCAATTTCTGCTGCTCAAATTTCCCTTGCTCCAGTTTCTGTTGGTCCAGTCTCTGCTGCTCGAGCCTCTGCTGCAGATCTCGCTGACCCTCAAATCTCTGGTGATATTGCTCTTGCCTTTGATGCCTTAGTTCCTCTCTCTGTTGTTGCGGTCGGGGTTGATAGCCCTGAACGCCCCAGGTTCTTTGCCGTTCCCAATATCGATTATTATGCCAGCTCTCCCAGTCCTGTTGAAGTCGTGGGTGCGGAATCCGGTCATAGTCCCACCGGTGTCCGTACCAATTACGGTCTCGGTAGGATCCTCTCCAACCTGGGTCTACATCATAATAAAAGCTTGGAACATTGTTATAATAAGCCCAACCCCGGTCATAATATTGTGAGCAATACCAACGACCTTCCCAGGGACGCCACCACCAACCATTCCAGAAAAATATGTCTACATCTATATCAGGAACAAAGTACACATCGTCCGTATCAGGCATCACTACCACATCCGGAGGTCCATAAAATCTGATGGGTGGCAGGGAAATTCCCATACCTGTATCTTCATATCTGGATGTCGATACACAGGCCACAAAGGTGGCGATCATTACCAGAAGGACAAAATAGCGGATAAAGATATTTTTCTTTTTCATTTCTTTTTAATTTCCCATTAATTGTTAATTTTTTAAATTCAGCTATCTCCCATGTCCACCGCCATAGTTTCTACTCCGATGTCCACTGCCATAATTCCTACCTCCTGTCCACCGCCATAGTTTCTACTCCGATGTCCACTGCCATAATTTCCTACACTCCGATGTCCACTGCCATAATTTCCTACACTCCGATGTCCACTGCCATAGTTTCCACTATGATATCCACCCCTGCCATAGTTTCTACTATGGGATCCACCGCCATAGTATCCACCATGATATCTGTCCCCATAATGTCCATTATAATATCCACCCCGGTAATGTCCACCATAATATTCCCTATGGTAGCCGCCATAGTAACCATAGTAAGGTCTATAATAGCCGCCATAGTAACCATAAGCAGGTCCGCCATAGTAATTATAGCCTCCTTCATACACAACTGGGGGAGCCGGGTAATAATCGATTGGGGCACCGAAAACAGAACCAACGATAGCTGCCGTTCCACTAAGGATAGCAGCCGTTCCTACCCCGACTGCGTATAAAGGCCATAAAGGCCAGAAAAACTCATCATGAGCCCTTGCCGGAGTGGCTGTTAAAAGGGTTACGGTCAGGGTTAAGACTACTATAAAAATTACTGTTTTTTTCATGCTTATTACCTACCTTTCTATTATTTGGAACTTGCTTTTTAAATATTTATACACGAGCAAGCATTCATTATAATATTAATTAATAATTAACTTTTTTAACCTATATTTAACAGTATAATGTAAGACGCACGAATTTTCAATTAGTTTACAAGAAATAACCTCCACAAAAAATTATTTTTCGGTGAACCTAATTGTCGGGGCTAAAAAGTTAGAATATTCAGTTTAGCAACACTTTTTCTCATTTCTTTCCCTTTAGTGGGAATAGTATGGAATAGGCTAAAAGTACTATAAAAAATGAAAAGTTTAAAAAAGAATTCTTTTTCAAAGGAATTTTAGTTGGAATTTTTCCGACCCGAGAGGGACTCCGTTCAGCCGTATTTGTTTTAAAGAAAAAATTTAATTACTGTTAGTGAGTTTCATGCATCAATAAACCAACTAAAAGGGTCTCAATGCGAGGTCCTTTTCATCGTAGGGCGCCCCTATGGTTCAATTCTTTCAAGGGTGAATGCTATTGTTTCAATAGAATATAAAAAAAACGGCTAATCGGTATTTTGATCACTGTTAGCCGTTTAAACAATCATCTTATATTATAGTTTTAAACCCAGCTATCTCCTATGTCTACCGCCATGTCCCCGCGGCTTCCACCGCCATGATGTCCACCGCCACGGTGCCCACCATAGTAACCGCCACAATATCCACCATGGTAGCCCCTATGGTGCCCACCATAGTAACCGCCATAATAATAGGAGTGGGGATAGTAGTAATAACTGAATCCCAGTCCTCCCCACCAATAAGGATACCCCCACCATGGATCATAATACCCCCATGGGTAATAAGGGTAGGGGTAAGGGCGGTCATAAAGCGGATACCGATAATCCATCTCTCCGAGAGGTTTAATCTGTTCCCCTAAAATTTCACCCGCCACATTAAAATCAACACGCCGATTATCTGCCCATGCGGTTTCATTGTGCCGGGATCAAGGGGCTTTGCCTTTCCCCGGCTTACCGTTGAAAGTCGATCTGCCGCTATTCCCAAGTTTACTAAATATTGTTTAGCGGCGCTTGCTCAGACGTTTTCCTAAGGCCATATTGTATTCATTGGATGCACGCTCATCACAATTGCCTACGATCTGGATTTTAGCAGTCGGATTTTTGGAGATCCACTCAGCATTTTTGTCAAGGATAGCCTTAGCATTTGGTGTGATATTTGATTTATTAAAATCAAAGAAAATCGGTTCTAATGAAACAGCAGGAGATGGGGGTGCAAATGTTTCCTCGGGCGGTTCATAGACCAGTCTTGTGGGGTAATAACATCCTGAAAAAACCAGCCCTAAGCATATTGGAAGGATTAATAAAAAAATCAATTTTTTCATAAGGCTGCCTCCTTTTTTTAACCGTATATATATGACGTGTGGAAGAAGAAAAGGTTTACATGAGTAATAAGCTTTTTTAGAAAAAAATAACCCTCAATAAGTAAGAGGGGAGAGGCGAAACCGTGAACTATTTTGTTAATCGGATTCACGTTTTGGTGTTTTTGTTTTTTTGATAAGAAACCAAATTTATTGCAAAAGACCAAAAGATTGAAAATTTTACCTTCCATGATTTCCGCCATACCTGCATCAACAACTGGAGAAAAGAAGGCCATGACTATTTTAAAATCATGGCCGCGTCAGGACACAAAACAATTTCAGTTTTTAAACGTTATAATATGGTGGACGAGAACGAATTGAAAACTTTGATCCACCCATGGTCAAAAAATGGTCAAATTTCTCAAAACACTCCCGAACCAGCTTCAGCTCTAATCCGAAATTCCTCAGTAATTTCCGATGCCCGGGGCCGGACTTGAACCGGCACAGTGACAAGCACCGAGGAATTTTAAGTCGTAAACCGAAAAAACCAAAAAATTACCAAAAGTTAAGCAGTTAAATATTAATGCCTTTTTTAACTCATGTTTGATTTTGTTTGGTTATGTTTGGTTAAAAAAGGAAATGACGGTTACAAAAATGGTTACAGTTTAGTTACAATTTTATAATTTTACGAGCGGATTTTATACCCCAAAAAGTCTTTATAAAAGGGTCTCACTTCGAGGCCCTTTTTAATATTTACAGAATACAAAGTTGATTTACTCCAAAAACCCAATAAATCTAATTAAGCTGATTATATTGGTTTTTAATAGCC
>CAVTQE010000022.1:0-83428 GCA_963736755.1 uncultured delta proteobacterium
TACCTCCCTCCATCTTCTTCCCATCGGCTTTATTGACGACGAGCAAAAAATGGCGGGAAAAGTAATCAACGGCTATCCGGTCCTCGGCACCATCGAAAACCTCCCTGACCTCCTTGAAACCCACCGCCCTTCTCAGGTCATTGTCTCCTCCCTCAAAATCCCCTCCGCAAAGATTCAAGCCTTAAAGCTATTCTGTGAAAACAATAATATTCAATTGCAACGGTTCACTATTGGCCTGGAGGAGATCTAGGAAGGGTTAAAAAGGTCAAAAGGTCGAAGGGTCACAAGGTCAGGTAGGGAGGCTCATGGGTCATGGCTGATAGGTCATGGGTTGTAGGTTAAAGATTAAAGGGTTAAGGATTCAATCCATTAATAAGTAAATGAGTAAATAAGCGAATAAGTAAATGAGTTAAAATATTGTGTCACCCTGAGCTTGTCGAAGGGTGTCAAGGCGAAGGGTAAATCTTAAAACTTGATTACTTAGAACTTAAACCTTAGCGCTTAAAAATCTATTGACAATGGTGATAAAAATCAATAAAAAAGGTTTTAACTTTAACACGTTAAACTTAACAGCTTAAGGTAATTACCAAAAACTTTTTTGTCACATAAAAAATTTTGTGATATTTTTATGACAATAGAGGAGTAACCAATGAAGAAGACTCACCAATTGCCGATAATTATTGAGAAAGATGAAGATGGGTTTTATGCGGTAGAATGCCCCATTTTTTCCGGCTGTTATTCTCAGGGTAAGACTATTGATGAGGCATTAAAGAATATTCGTGAAGTAATTGATTTGTGTTTAGAGGAAAAAGAAAACCGCACGATCCTTAAAAATTTTCTCCCTCAAGAGATAAGTTTTCATACATTAATTTATGCCTAAACTTCCTTCCATTTCTGGAGAACAAGCAGTCAAATGTTTTGAAAAGCTTGGTTATCAAGTAGTTCGCCAACGGGGTAGTCATATCCGAATGCATCATAAGTTTGACAAAGGCAAAAAGCCAATAACCATTCCCCGTCACAAAATGCTTGGTAAAGGATTAATCCACAAATTGATTCGTGATGCCGATATTCGCATTGAGGAATTGATTAATCTTTTGTAGAAAACAACCCTGAAAAAAAGGAATTAAATTTCTGGTCCACGCATGATTCAGCCGACTATATTGGTTATACCAAGGCTAAGAGGGTAGTATTTTCACATTTAAAACCATCGACACGGTCTATCTCCCTCAGGCTTCCTGAATCACTTATTGAGCATTTAAAGCTCCTGGCCAATAAACGGGATATTCCTTACCAGTCTTTATTAAAAATGCTTTTGAGCGAAAAAGTGGAGGAGGAATTACGCATCCCTGAAACACGCTCACCATAAGAAGCAGGGGTTAAGGGGTTAAGGGTTAAGGGTTAAGGGTTAAGGATTCAATCCATTAATAAGTAAATGAGTAAATAAGCGAATAAGTAAATGAGTTAAAATATTGTGTCACCCTGAGCTTGTCGAAGGGTGTCAAGGCGAAGGGTAAATCTTAAAACTTGATTACTTAAAACTTAAACCTTAGAACTTAAACCTTAGCGCTTAAAAATCTATTGACAATGGTGAGAAAAATCAATAAAAAAGGGAATAAGGTTAAAGGTTAAAGGAAAGAGGACAAAGGAAAGAGGGGAAAGGTATGTTGAAAAAAATTAAGAGTTAGGAATTTTTACCCATTTCCGCTTGAGTGGTTTTTAGCTCATAGCTACTAGACGATGAGCTAAGAACGATGAACTAAAAAGCGGTTTTGGGTATTTTTGTTTTAAAGGGTTATGGGTTATAGGTTGTGGGTTGTAGGGTTAGGGAGGGAACCTAACACCTAAGACCTAACACCTTACGCTTTAAGGTTAAAAGATAACCAATATAAGAAAGGAGAAAAAACATGGGAAAGAGGGGATTATTGGTTGGGATTAATAAATACAAAATGTCGGGCGCGGATTTACAGGGGTGCGTGAATGATGTGACGAATATGAGGGATATTCTGTTAAAGTATTTTGGCTTTGCCGCAAAGGACATCAGGGTGTTGGTTGATGAGAGGGCTACAAAAAAGAATATCATGGAGAGGCTCACGTGGCTTGTAAGTCGTGCAAAGGCAGATGATCGGCTGCTCTTCCATTATTCCGGGCATGGCTCGCAGATAGTTGACCGGGATGGTGATGAACTCAAAGACAAAATGGATGAGATAATCTGTCCCCATGATATGGACTGGGAGAGCAATTTTATCACTGATGATGATTTGCGCGCTTTTTTTGCGAATCTTCCAAAAGAGGTTAATCTTGAGGTGGTCCTTGATTCCTGCCATTCAGGCACCGGCACCAGGGAAATGCTGGCGATTCAAGGGCTGCCATCTGTGCTTTCATTTAACCCAAGTTTCTTGCTCCGCCAGTTGATATTGCCTGCCGGGCTGATGAGGATATGGAGGTCAGGAGATTACTTAAGGGAAATAATTCCATGAACCATGTCCTGTTTGCGGGGTGCCGGGATAATCAGACCTCGGCGGACGCGTATATCAATGGCAGTTACAATGGGGCGTTTACCTATTATCTCTGTAAGCACCTGAGAGATACACAAGGCAATACCACCAGGGCAGAATTGATAAAGAGGGTAAGGGCGTCTTTGAAATTCAACGGCTTCAGTCAGATACCTCAGCTTGAGGCGCCAGCAGGGGAGAAGAAGAAGAAAATGCTGGATTAAGGATTATGGGTTATGGGTTGTAGGTGGTGGGTTGTAGGATAGGTGATAGGTTTTGGGTCGTAGGGTTAGGGAGGGACCTAACACCTAAAACCTAATACCTAAAACCTTGCTCCTGACGATCAAATTTTTCCTTGAAAATCATTATGTAACATGATATTTTGCAAGCATGATAAAAGTCCTTAGATCAACACTCCGCAATAGCTGCCGAAACCTTATTAAGTACTAGGCTTTAGGTCATGGGTCGTAGGTAATAGGTCGTAGGTTGTAGGTGAGAGGGGATGGAAAATAAAAGGAAAATTCGTAGTTATGAAGATTTAGAAGTATACCAAAAGCTTTGTGGATTGCATATTGAAGTAAATGAACTGACTTTTACCTTTCCAAAATTTGAGCTTTACGAACTCGGTTCACAATTAAGAAGGTCTTCAAATTCAGTGCCTGCTAACGTTGCCGAGGGCTGGAATAACAGGCACATTAAGATATATCTTGAAGGAATCAATCGCGCATTAGGGGAATTGAGAGAAACAAAACATCATTTAACAATGGCATTGCAAAAAAGATACGTGAAGGAAGTTAAGTACAAAGATTTGATAGATCGTTATGATGAATGTGGGCGGATGCTAAAATCACTTGAAAAATCCCTGTCTGCCTGGCAATCTACCCATAACCCATAAACTTTAACCTAACACCCATAACCTATGACCTATAACCTAACACCTACCCTATGAAAATTCTGGCGCAAAATTATAAAAGCGGCGAGTTGGAAATGCTCGAAGTCCCGATGATGACTTCAATCAAGGGACTTTTGGTAAAAACCGTGGCTTCGCTCGTCTCCGTGGGCACGGAAAAAGCCATGATCGAGGTGGCCCAAAAAAGCCTTCTCGGAAAAGCGCTCGCCCGGCCGGACTGGGTCAAGCAGGTCATTGACAAAATCAAAACCGAGGGCCTGATGGAAGCCTGGCAACAGTCCCAGGCCCGGCTCGACACGCCCGTGCCGCTCGGATATTCCTGCGCCGGGATCGTGACCAACAGCGGAACTGATATCAGCGAAAGCGGCTTTTCCCTGGGCGATCGCGTTGCCTGCGGCGGCAGCGGGCATGCCTCGCACGCGGAATACAATGTTGTCCCGCCCAACTTCTGTGTCAAAATACCCGATAATGTCTCGTTTGAAGATGCCTCGTATGTCGCGCTCGGCGGCATCGCGCTCGAGGCCGTACGGCTCGCAAAAGTTGAGCTGGGGTACCGGGTCGGAGTTATCGGGCTTGGCCTTCTGGGCCAGCTGGCCGTCCAGATCCTCCGTGCCGCCGGATGCCATGTATTCGGAGTTGATGTGGTGCCGGAGCGGTGTGACCGGGCCTACCGAAACGGAGCCGAGACCGTGGCTTTGATCGGCAATACTGATCCGATCGCTTTTGCCCGGGAGTTTTCCAATTTCGAGGGACTTGACGCGGTCATCATCTTTGCCTCGGTTGACAGTGACGAGCCCTTAATCCAGGCAGCCAGCATGTGCCGGGAACGGGGAAAAATTGTTGCCGGCGGTCTGGTGCGCTTACACATTCCCCGCGAACTCTTTTACAAAAAAGAGCTTGAATTTGCCGTATCCCGCGCCTGGGGACCGGGAATGTACGACCCGGACTATGAGGAACGAGGGATCAAGTATCCCCTGGCCTATGCCCGCTGGACTGCCCAGCGGAACATGGAAGAATTTTTGACCATGGTTTCCCTCGGATCAGTCAAGCTCGATACGATCACCACGCACCGGTTCCCGTTTGAAAAAGCGCTCGAAGCCTATCAGATGATCCTTGGCCAGGACGTTGACGCGGTGGGGGTAGTTTTGCACTACGATCCTAATGCTGAGGTCCAGACACAGAGAATGATGGCGAGGGGTAGTATTAGTGATAGTGACTAGTGTTAGTGTTAGTAGATAGTGTCAGTGATTAGAGTGAAAAAGTGGCTGCGTGCTCAAAAAGCCACATTAACTAACATCAAACACCTAACAACTAACACTATCTAACACTAACACTAACACTAATACTGACACTGCTCCTGCTCCCGTCGGCATTGGCCTCATCGGCGCGGGGTTGTTTGCCCGGGGAACGATTTTGCCGGAACTGAAAAAAATAAAAGAGGTCGCGTATAGCGGCGTTGCCACTGCCACCGGCTTAAGCGGCCATCACATCGCGAAAAAGTATAAATTTGATTATGCCACCACTGACTATCACGCTCTGCTGGCTGACCCTAACGTGAAACTTGTTTTTATTCTCACCCGCCATGACAGCCACGCGCACCTGGTCTGCGAAGCCCTCAAGGCCGGGAAAGCGGTGTTTGTGGAAAAACCGCTCTGCATCACCAAAAAACAGCTTACTGACATTATCGCCGCCTACACCAGTTTCAGCTCATCCTTTCTCATGGTTGGGTTTAACCGCCGGTTTGCTCCGGCGACCAAACAATGCACCAATTTTTTGGGCCCCAGCCGATTTTCGAGCGTGGTGCAGATCCGGTGTAACGCGGGATTTATCCCGCCCGAGTCCTGGGTGCATCAGCGGGATGAAGGCGGGGGAAGAATTATCGGGGAAGTCTGTCACTTTGTTGATCTGGCCCAGGCCATAACCGGCGGGTTGCCCCAGCGGGTCTTTGCTTCTGCGACTGAATCTCCCCAGGGCTTGCGGGATAATCTTGCCGTCTCCCTGAAAATGGATAACGGGGCGGTCGCCAGCATTACCTACGCTTCCAACGGAGACAAATCCTTCCCGCGGGAAGAAGTCCAGGCCTTTGCCGGCGGCTCGGTCTGCGTGATCGACAATTTCAGAACTATCCGGTTTATTTCCGCGGGCAAGAAAACCGTTCACCGGGCACTGAGGGTTGACCGCGGCCATCGGGAAGAACTCCAAAGCACCATTGCCGCCCTTACCCTCAACGAGCCTTCACCGATCGAGTTTAAATCACTTGTTGCCACCACCCTTGCCACCTTTGCCATCGAGGAATCACTTTCCACGGGCGAGGCAATCGAAATCAATCTGGGAGCATGGGGGATACATTAAACAAGTGTTAGTTGTTAGTGGTTAGAATATAGTGGTAGGGGGGGTTGGGTTATTTTTGGGTTAAGGGGTAAGGTGTATAGGTTGTAGGTTGTAGGGTTTGCTAACACCTAACACCTAATACCTAGAATAACCGCGATTGACCTACCGAAGATTGCCTAACACCTTACTATCTTAACTCATAACCGTATTCACAACTATACTATGCGCGATCAGCCAAAAGCAACGGTACTTAAACCTTAATGCTTAAAAACTTTATATGCAACTAGCGCACGGACTTCGCAAAAAACTCTCAACTAACACTCTTTACTAACACTGACACTATAAACTAACACTATAAATCATGCGCAAAATACTCACCATCATCGGTACCCGGCCGGAAGCGATCAAGCTTGCGCCCGTCATTTTGGAGCTTAAAAAATATCCTGAAAGCTTTCAAAGCACGGTGTGCGTCACCGCCCAGCACCGGGAGCTGCTCGACCAGGTTCTCTCCTGGTTTGGGATAACGCCCGATTTTGACCTTGATCTCATGGAAGAAAACCAACAACTCGCTCAGTTTGCCAGCCGGGCTTTGAGCGGCATTCATGACGTCCTGGGGAAAGTAAGTCCTGATGTCGTGCTGGTGCAGGGGGATACGACCACGGTTATGATGGCCGCGTTGGCGTCTTTCTATAAAAAAATCCCGGTGGGCCATGTTGAGGCCGGGTTACGAACCAATGACCGATACAATCCTTTTCCTGAAGAAATAAACCGGAGGGTTGCCGGGGTGCTGGCCACCTACCATTTTGCCCCCACCAAACGAGCGGCCCAGGCGTTAGTGGCTGAACAGGTTCCGCAGGAAAACATTTATATCACCGGCAATACCGTGGTTGACGCGCTTCTCTGGACGATCAAATCTCCGGTCACGCTTGACCTGGGCTTTCGTCTCGATGAAAAGCGGATAATCCTGGTCACTGCCCACCGCCGGGAAAATTTCGGTGAACCCTTTATTTCTCTTTGTCGCGCTCTCAGAGATATCGCGGAAAGAAATCCTGATGTCCGGGTCGTCTACCCGGTTCATCCGAACCCCAATGTGCGCGAACCGGTGGGGCAAATTCTCACGGGACATCCCCGCATCCATCTTCTGGACCCGCTCCGGTATGAGATTTTTTCGCACCTGATGAACCGTGCCTACCTCATTCTCACTGATTCCGGAGGGATTCAGGAAGAGGCCCCGGTCCTGGGAAAACCGGTGCTGGTGATGCGGAATACGACCGAAAGACCGGAGGCAATCGAAGCGGGCACCGCGCGGTTAGTGGGAACCGAGCGTGAACGCATTGTGGAGGAAACCGAGCGGCTCCTTAAAAACAACGAGCATTACCAACACATGGCCAGCGTCCAGAGCCCGTTTGGTGATGGCCGGGCCGCGGAAAGAATCGTTGAAATCCTCACGGAAGATTGTAGCTTATCCTGCTTCTTTTTTGCCTTTTTCTCCTGTTTGCTTATTTTCTGTTTCCGACTCTTATTCTTATCCTTTTTCCCGCCTTTGTCTCCCATTGTGTGACTCCTTTTCGTTATTAATTCTTAAACGAAAACAGGAATATTAAAAACCTTAATCCTATGCTCTCTCCTTCTTATTTGACGACCATAAAGTCATCCCGGCGATTTTTAGCCCAGGCTGCTTCGTTATGGCTGGGATCAATGGGTTTTTCTTTTCCCCAGCTAATAGTTTCGAGCTGGTCCGCTCTGACCCCTGATTTAACCAAATATTCCTTAGCGCTGTTAGCTCGGCGTTCGCCTAAGGCCAGATTATATTCACTTGTGCCGCGCTCATCACAATTACCTTCAATTTTGATCTTAACGGTGGAATTTTTAGAAAGCCAAGCAGCGGTTTTGTCGAGGATTGTCTCATCCTTTGGTTTTAAGTTGTAATTGTTAAAGTCAAAGTAAATCGGATTGAGGGCACCTTCTGCTTGCGCTTTATCCTTTAAAGCCTCTAATTCGGAGTCCGTTAGAGCTTGTGGAATCCCTTGTTCTTCGACTGCTTCAGCAGGAGCAGATGGCACATTTTCGGTTTTTACATTTTTTGCCCGGGAGCTACAACCTACTAGAGCCAGTACCAAAACTAATGCTATTGAAATACTTAAGCCTTTAACCAATGATTTCATCATTTCTCGGCCTCCTTTTTTATGGTTAAACTTTTTATTTCTTTTTCCTTTTTCTCTCTTCCCCTTCCACGGGAACTATGGTGCGCTACTTCACTTTCTCACGACGAGCACAGGGATTTTTGTATCTTTGTGTATTACCCCGAAGGTGACGCTTCCGAGGAACGCTGCCTTTAAAGCACTTCGACCATGAGACCCCATTACTATGAGATCAACTTTTGATTTAACTGCCTCGTTGACAATTTCTTCCACCGGGTGTCCTGATCTGATGACGTTTTTCGATTGAACACCATTTTTTTTGCAGTATTCTTGTCACCCTCTTGAATACAAGCATCCGCAGCCTGTCTGCAGATAATCTTCAATCGGCTCTTTGAGATGGGTTGGAGAATCTACAGCAGAAACTGTCTGGGCGAATAAGGCGTCGACATTGATATCGATTACACTCAACAAGGTGATTCTTGCACTCAATTGTTTTGCGAGACCAGCTGCATATTTAACAGATTTACTTGCTGTTTCGGAACCATCGGTTGGAACAAGAATTTTAGAAATCACACGTCCTCCTTTTTCAATAACTTTAAACGATAGTCGGTGCTAATTGCTGCAAACTGATATTATGAAGTTTCTCGTTTAGATCTGCCCTTCACCTTCTTTTCGTATTTCGTAATAAGCTCTTTCATGGCTTCCTCAAGAAGGTCATTCGCTGGCCTTTCAAGGTCAATAGCAAGCTTCTTAAATTCCTTCAGGAGTATCGTTTCTTATGAGGGTTGAAAACATCTTCTTTTCCATGGGTACTTTATACTATCAAAGTATCAAGAAGTCAAAAAGAAAATATGTGATAGTCTTAATATAATTATATATTGATATATTATGATATTTAAATTCTCTAATCATAGAATCATGAAATTAAAACCAGTAAAAACCAAATGGAGCCAAGCGAGGCGTTGCTTGAAGCTCCTAATAATCAATTTCAAATAGATACAAATAATTTTGTAAGCACTCTTAACAATTACCAAAGAGAATGTCTACAAAAGTGGCAATTAGTTTCACCTACTCAAGAGGATTTTAATAAGTTTTGGAAAGGTTGGATGAAACACAACGAACAGAAATAGTAAATTTTACCGTTAAAGAAAAGGAGATAGAACAAGAAAGGGAAGCAACCGGACATTCAACAAACAAAGCCTTTGAGAGGTATATTGTAGGAGACCCGGAAGACCTCCGGGCACTCTACGCCTATGCCCGGCCTGGCAAAGAATTGACAAAGGATTTTTACCCTTCTGAGAAGGGTAACTTATTGAAATTTAAAGAATAAAATGGTGGAGGCGGGGGGAGTTGAACCCCCGTCCGAAAGCATTCAGCTCAGAGTATCTCCATACACAGTCTCGGTTTTATTAAGCACTTTTATTCTCCCCGAGACAGGATGATAAAAGCGCTCATCCGGGTTGTTTTCACCTCACACCATCCGGATACTGAAATGAGGCTATCCTGCTATTCGACGCCTCTTCCCGCTCCACAGGAGAAAACGAGAGAGACGGCAGCTGCGTTAAGCAGCTACGGCGTAATTATAATCATTGGCGATTATGTTTATTCTCACCAGTTTAACGAGATGGTGAAATCTCGGTATGCAACTCTGGCCTCAATTACCCCCGTCGAAGCCATTTCGCCCCCCCTTTTGTTTTTCCTGTTATAGTATAAAGCTTTTCTCCGAAAAATCAAACCGTCATTAAGAATTAAAAGATAGGTGAAGGGTATTAGGTTTAGGTGTTAAGTCCCTATAATCTCAACCCATGACTTAAAACCTTAACCCTTAAATCTTAAAACTTAATAATCGTGTTACCGGTTTTTTCTTCTCAGTTCAGAAGCAGCTTCCCGTCTCAGGTCTTTCTTTTTTATATCCTCCCGTTTATCATAGAGTTTTTTCCCCCGGGCAAGACCCATCTCGACTTTAACCTTGCCGTTGCGAAAATACATTTTCAGCGGGATAAAAGCATATCCCTGTTCCTTGGTCTTGCCAAAAAGTTTTTTTATTTCCTGCTTATGAAGCAAAAGTTTTCTTACGCGCAGCGGATCGTGCTGACTGAACCCCGCATGGGAGTAAGGGCTAATGTGCACATCGTGAAGAAACACCTCTCCGTTTTTAACCCGGCCATAGCTGTCGGTAAGATTCGCCTGTCCCTGGCGGCACGACTTTACCTCAGTCCCGGTAAGCACAATGCCCGCCTCATAGGTATCCTCGATCTGGTAATTAAAATGGGCTTTTTTATTTTTACAGATCAGTTTAGTAGGGTCTTTTTTTTCACCCATGAGTTCCTCCGAGCTGACCACACGCAGCCAAAATATCATTTCCCCGGCTTTCTCGCACGATCGTGGTATACCCGTGAGAAACCAGGAAATCCCGAAAGGCAGCGATCTTCTCTTGCTCCGGTCTTTTAAAAGCTGACTCCCGGATGCTCATTAAACGGAATCAGGTTTATTTTACACCGCAAGGGGCGTAAAAGGTCAACCAGTTTTTCTGCGTCGCGTAATGCATCGTTCACCCCGGCAATAAGGATATATTCAAAGGTGATCCTTTTGCGATGGGGCAAGGGGTAGTCCTTTACAACAGCGAGAAGCTCTTTAAGAGGATGCCTTCGGTTTATGGGCATGAGAAAACTCCGGGTCTCGTGATCCGCGGCATTCAGCGATATTGCCAGATTAACCGGACTTTCTTTTCCGAGGCGCTTTAATTCCGGGATCAAGCCCGCGCTCGAGAGGGTAACCCGGCGATGGGAAAAATCAAACCCCCGGGGGTGAAAAATTATTTCCAGGGCCTTCACGGTATTTTCGTAATTATTCAAAGGTTCGCCCATTCCCATGAGAACAATATTTTTAATAGTACCCTTACTTCCTAAATGCGTCAAAACCGCTCCCACCTGGCCTACAATCTCAGCCGTGGTAAGGTTGCGGACCAGTCCCCGTTTGCCGGTATAACAAAACCGGCATTTGAGCGAGCACCCCAGCTGAGTGGAAATACAAAGAGTAAAATGCCCCTTTTCCGGTATCAGCACGCTCTCAATCACCCCGCCGTCTTCCAAAGGGAAAAGATATTTTTTAGTATCATCCTCGCTCACCAAAACCTGGCTGGGCCTTAAAGAGGATAGAGAAGCAACCTTGTTTAATTCCTCGCGCAAGGAAAGAGAAAGGTTGGTCATGGAATCAATTTCCGCTACTCCTTTTTGATAAAGCCAGGACATTATCTGGCCTGCCCGATAGGGCTCCCACCCGAGTTTCAAAACAAAGCCTTCAAAATCTGCAGGGCTCAAGTTTTTAAGATCAATTTTTTTCATTCTGAATATCAGGGGTTAAGATTTAAGATTTAAGTTCTAAGTTTTAGGTCTTACCCCTTAAATCTTAAAACTTAACCCTTTTTCCCTTATTCGTAAGTTGAACTTTCAGTTTAAAAATTATTATTTTAGCGGAAAGCCGCGGTAATTAAAACTATTACTTTGTAAAAGCACCCCGTTACCTTCTACGCGAGTGTTTTTACTTGACAATAAGCACCTGAGTTAATAAAATGCTTTATGTTTTAAAGATAACGTGCTTTTCTTTTTCTCTATTTACCTTTTGAAAAATCGTTGGTTTGATCGGGGACAACGATGGATTAAATCAACCAAATCACAGGGATATAGCCATGGCTAATTTACATGATCTTTTGAAAGAAATGGTAAAAAGGGGAGCTTCAGATCTGCATATCACTATCGGAAGCCCGCCTCAGCTCAGGATCAACGGGACACTGGTTCCCATGGATTCTGCCCTCCTCAGCCCTAATGACACCAAACAACTTTGCTACAGTATTCTTACTGAATCCCAAAAACATAGGTTTGAAGAGGAAAACGAGCTTGATCTCTCGTTTGGAGTAAAGGGGTTAAGCCGATTTCGGGCAAATATTTTTCTGCAGCGCGGAGCGCCGGCAGCTGCGTTTCGTCTCATTCCTTATAAAATATTGACCTTCGCGGAACTTGGCCTCCCCTCGATTGTGGATGAACTGGTTAGAAAACCCCGGGGCCTTATTTTGGTTACCGGACCAACCGGAAGCGGAAAGTCGACTACCTTAGCCTCAATGATCGACAAAATTAATGGGGAAAGGCACGAACATATCATCACCGTTGAAGACCCCATTGAATACCTTCATAAGCACAAAGGGTGCCTGGTAAATCAGCGAGAAGTCGGAGCAGACACCAAAAGTTTTAAGAATGCCTTAAAATACATCCTCCGCCAGGATCCGGATGTGGTCCTGATTGGTGAAATGCGAGACCTGGAAACCATTGAAGCGGCCCTCATCATTGCGGAAACAGGTCATCTTGCTTTCGCCACGCTTCACACTAATTCTTGTGTCCAGACCATTAACCGAGTGATAGACGTATTCCCCCCCTACCAACAACCCCAGGTACGCGCCCAACTTTCTTTTGTGCTGGAAGCGGTGTTATGTCAGACCCTCATTCCAAAATTAAACGGGACAGGCCGGTTATTAAGCCTCGAAGTTATGATTCCCAACCCGGCAATTCGAAACCTCATTCGTGAGGACAAAATCCATCAAATCTACTCTCAGATGCAGGTTGGGCAGACGAAGTTTGGTATGCAGACCATGAATCAGTCCTTAGCTTCCCTTTATTTGCGAAAAGTTATCTCTTTTGAGGATGCTCTCGGCCGAAGTTCTGATCCTGATGAACTCCGGCAGATAATTAGCCAAGGACAGGTTGGCCCTTCTGCGGGGATGGCCCCTCGGAAGCCAACTCGGTAAAACGGAAGGGATAGGGATTAAGATTCAAGGGTTAAGTTGTTAATAATTAAGGTTTAAGTAATTAAGGGTAGGAAGCTATAGAACTCATAGGCTATGAGCTATAAGGCACTTTAAACTTGGATTTTTTCACATTTTACGACTTACGAATAAAAGGTTAAGTTTTAGCCGTAAAAAGTTTTAAAATAGAGGAGGGCTTATGCCAGTATTTCTTTGGGAGGGTAAAGACCGAACTGGAAGTGTGAAAAAAGGAGAATATGAAGCTCCGAATGAAGCTGCAGTCCGTGTCTACTTGCGAGGAATACGGATAACGCCTACCAAGGTCAGTTCAAAACCAAAAAGTATTTTCAGTAACAAATTAGGAGGCGCCCGGCAGCAAAAAATCAAAATTAAAGACGTGGTTATTTTTACCCGTCAATTTTCTACCATGATTGACGCGGGACTTCCTCTTGTTCAGGGCCTGGAAATTTTAGCTGCACAGCAGGTCAATAAATCCTTCAAACGTGTCCTCATTGATATTAAAGAGACCGTCGAAGGTGGTTCCACGTTAGCTGATTCCCTTAAAAAACATCCCAAGGTTTTTGATGAGCTTTATGTTAATTTGGTCGCGGCCGGAGAAGTGGGCGGTATTCTCGACACCATCCTGCAGCGGCTCGCTGTTAGCATGGAAAAAATCGCGGCCCTTAAAAGAAAAGTAAAGGGCGCCATGCTTTACCCCGCCATTGTTATGACGGTAGCTGTGGGCGTTGTTGCCGTACTCCTTATTTTTGTCATCCCTATTTTTGCAACAATGTTCGCTGAATTTGGCAAAGAACTCCCCGCTTTTACCCAGATGGTTATTGATTTCAGCCATTGGTTTGCCAAGGGAATAATCCCCATACTCTTTGTTCTTGGATTGTTCTCATTCCTTTTTGCCAAGTTTTACAAAACTCCAAAGGGCAGGTTGCTTGTCGATGGTTTTATCTTAAAATCTCCGATCATTGGTGACCTTGTCCGGAAAGTAGCCATTGCCCGGTTTACCAGAACCTTGGGCACAATGATCAGCAGTGGTGTCCCTATCTTGGATGGCCTTGATATCGTGGGCCGCACTGCGGGCAACAAGGTAGTGCAAAATGCCCTTGATGACACCCGAAAAAGCATTTCAGAAGGTAAGACTTTTGCTGAACCTTTGACCACAAGCGGAGTTTTTCCCCCTATGGTGGTCCAGATGATTGCGGTTGGGGAATCAACCGGAGCCTTAGATTCCATGCTCAGCAAAATCGCTGACTTTTATGATGAGGAGGTCGATGCTGCGGTGGAAGCCTTAACCAGTATGATTGAACCTCTTTTGATATTGTTTTTAGGGGGTACGATTGGAACCCTGGTTATTGCTATGTATCTTCCCATCTTTACGTTGGCAAGCGCAATCGACTAAACATTTAAAGTTTTAAGGTGTTAAGGTATTAAGGGTTAAGGATAAGATAGGATTAATTTTAGAGTCGCTATCAACTTTCCTTAATTCCTGTACAACTTGTCTTCAACTTAATCTTAACCTTAATTCCTTAATCCTATTTTTCTTACGCACCCTTAAATCTCTAAAGCTTACTTTTCACTCTTAACCCTTTCTCCTTGATCCTTTTTCCTCGCCCCTCGTTCCTTATCCTTTGTCCTGTGCTTCCCGCTTGGTTTAAAAGAACTTTTTCTTGACTCTCTACGAGGATTAGAATATGAATAATTATTTTAACTTTAAAAAGATTTTTCGATTTTTCTTTAGAAATTTAGCTTACTTCAATGAGCAACATCCTTTTTCAGCAAAGAATCAAGAAGTTAGAAGAATTGAAAAAAGAGGGAGTAGACCTCTATCCCAATACGTTCCGGGTTGATACTACTATTTCCCAATTCCGGAAAATGTTTGGAGAAGTTGATGCGCAAACCTTAGAACAGGAAAAAGGACCTTATTCTTTTGCTGGTCGCATCATGGCGGTCCGGAATTTTGGAAAAGCTGCTTTTTTTCACTTCCAAGATCGGACCGGAAAGCTTCAGGCTTTTATCCAAAAGGAATCAACCAATAATTTTTTTCATTTCTTTAAGGGGTTAGATATTGGCGATTTTGTTGGCATCAAAGGGAAGCCCTTTCGCACCAAGACCAACGAACTCACCCTTCTGGTGGAAGAAATTTGTCTCCTTTCTAAATCTCTTCAGCCGCTACCGGAAAAATGGCATGGTCTTACTGATGTTGAGACCCGTTACCGGCAAAGATACCTTGACTTAATCATGAACCCCGAAATCAGACGGGTATTTGAACTGAGAAGCGCAACTATTCAAGCGCTCCGCAATTTTCTTCTTGCTCGTGATTTTTTTGAAGTAGAGACACCGATGATGCATCCTATTCCCGGGGGAGCAACCGCAAGACCATTTAAAACCCATCACCATGCTCTGGGAATGGACCTCTATCTAAGAATTGCTCCGGAATTATACCTCAAGCGACTGGTAATTGGAGGAATGGAAAGAATATTTGAAATCAACCGAAGTTTTCGCAACGAAGGTATTTCCACCCAGCACAACCCGGAATTTACTATGCTTGAATTTTATCAAGCTTATGCCACCTATAAAGATCTCATGGACTTAACTGAAGAAATGCTGGCAGGGGTTGTAAAGTCGTTATTCGGAAGCCTCAGAATACCTTACCAAGGGGAAACACTGGATTTTACTCCTCCCTGGAAACGGATGAGCTTAAGAGAGTCGCTTACCTCAGTGGGTGGATTTGATTCAGAATTTTTGCAGGATCCGTTAAAAATGCGGAACTATCTGGAAACTCACTCTGTCCCGATAACTGACAAGGAAAAGATCGGGAAACTCCATACCGACCTGTTTGAGGCCATCATTGAGCCTCAGCTGATCCAACCAACGTTTGTCATTAATTATCCGGTAGAAGTCTCGCCTCTTTCCCGGCGACGGGATGACGATCCTTCTGAGGTTGAGCGTTTCGAACTTTTCATTGCCGGCCGAGAAATTGCGAACGCTTTCTCTGAACTCAATGATCCGAAGGATCAAAAGGAACGTTTCTTAAAGCAACTGGAAGAACGAGAAAAAGATGCGGATATTCCTCCCGAGATTGATGAAGATTATATTCGCGCCCTTGAATACGGAATGCCGCCAACCGCTGGTGAAGGTATCGGGATTGATCGTCTGGTCATGCTTTTGACCGATTCCCCTTCAATCCGGGATGTCATTTTATTTCCCCTTTTACGACCGGAGCTAAAGGGTTAAAAATGAAGTTTGAATTATTCGTTAGCCTACGATATCTGCTGGCAAAACGGAAACAAGCATTTTTTTCTATTATTACCGTTATTTCTATTATCAGCGTTACCATTGGAGTAATGACCCTTATCACTGTTTTGGGAGTCATGAGCGGATTTGAAAACGACCTGAAAGGAAAAATTCTCGGCACGAATGCCCATATCCGGATATTTAAGTTTGACAAGGGCATAGAGAACTACCCTTACGTATCCTCCCAGATTGCAAAGATCACGGGAGTTATGGCCACGACCCCTTTTGTCTATTCTGAGGCCATGCTTTCCTCGGAGGCCGCTGTTTCCGGTATTGTCCTCGTGGGAATCAACCCCGAGACCGTGGGTCAGGTTACTAACTTAAAACAAAACCTTATTAAGGGAAATCTCGATAATCTCATGCATCCCGGTCTTCCCGGCTTACCTCCGCATGCTCCCAACCTGCCGGGAATCTTTATCGGAAAAGAATTGGCAAAAAATTTCGGCCTCTCTTACCTCGATGAAGTAACCGTAATCTCTCCTTTGGGTGAGCAAACCCCTATGGGGATGGTGCCGAAGATGAAAAAATTTCGGATCGTGGGCATTTTTGATTCTGGAATGTATGAATACGACACCAAATGGACCTACATCTTTCTTCCTACTGCCCAACAATTCTTTCAGATGGGGGAGGCAGTTACCGGAATTGAGGTAAAAGTCTCCAATCCTTATGAAGCCCATACCATTGCCGGAGATATTAATAAAAAACTGGGGTTTTCTTACCAGGCTCGTGATTGGATGGAAATGAACAAAAATCTGTTTTCCGCCCTCCGGATAGAAAAAATTATCATGTTTATTATCCTCGTCCTTATAATTCTGGTAGCCTCCTTTGGCATAATCAGCATATTGATTATGGTGGTTATGGAAAAAACCTCAGACATCGCGATCATGAAAACTATGGGGGCAAAGGCTTCGAGCATTATGAAAATATTTATGATTGACGGCCTGGTGATAGGGATTTTCGGGACGTTACTGGGAACAATCGGGGGACTTTCTTTGGGAAAAAATATCCAGACAGTAGCCAATTTGCTTGAAAAACGTTTCCATATTAATGTATTTCCTCCGGATGTTTATTATATTGATAAGGTTCCTTTTCAAATTAACCCTACTGATATTACGCTGATTATTGTTATAACCCTGACCGTAAGCTTTTTTGCAACGGTTTTTCCCTCCTGGCAGGCCTCGCGGCTCGATCCCGCTGAGGCCCTGCGCTATGGATAAGGACGAGAAGAGGAAATCAGGTGGAAACAAAAACACCACTTATTGCGATTCACAATGTTTGTAAAACTTATAGAAATGGTCAAAAGCAGGTCAGTGCTTTACGGGATATAAGTTTTGACATTTATGAACAAGAGTTTTTATCGATCGTTGGAACTTCCGGAGCAGGGAAAAGTACTCTTCTCCACGTGTTAGGAACTCTCGATCGGCCTTCACAAGGCGAGGTCGTTTATCGGGGAAAAGATGTTTTTTCCTGGAATGATAAAGAGTTAGCTCAATTTCGGAATCAAAAGATTGGCTTTGTGTTTCAGTTACATTATCTTCTTCCGGAATTTTCTGCTTTAGAAAATACCATGATGCCGGCACTTATTCGAGGAATAAAAACCCGGGAAGCCAAAGAAAAAGCGGAAACCATTCTCATTAAAATGGGTCTTAAAGAAAGGATTCACCATAAACCAGGCGAACTTTCCGGAGGTGAGCAACAAAGAGTGGCAATCGCCCGGGCCCTGGTGCTGAACCCTGAAATTATCCTGGCTGATGAACCAACCGGTAACCTCGATTCAGAAACCGGAAAATTAATTTTTGATCTCCTCTTTAAATTAAATGTTGAAGAAAAAATCATGATGGTGGTAGTTACCCATAATGAAAGTTTAGCGAGCCAAACCTCTCGCTTAATTACTTTGAAAGATGGAATAAAAATTGGGGATACGCACCCCGTAAAAGGAGAAGCATGAAAAAAATAGTCATCTTCATAGCCATCATTTTCCTTGTAATCGGCGCACACGTTTCTCTCCGGGCTTCGGAAGAAGGGACCGTGACTGTTTTGGTTGCTCCTTTCCAGGTTCAGAGTCAGGTACCTTTAGACTATGTTGCCCAGGCCTTGCCCCACCTGCTTTCCTCGCGACTCGATGCAGAGGAAGGCATAAAAACGATCGATGAGTCAGTTGTTTCGGGGGCTTTAAAAAAGTTAAAAATCACCACCCTGGATGAGAAAAACGCGCGAACGCTGGGAATGGAAACCGGGGCAGATTGGGTTATCATCGGCACGATCATTAAAATAGTTGATTCTATAACCTTAGATGCCAAGCTCGTTGGCATCTCGGCTGATAAACCAACCCTCTCAGAGTCATACCAGGAAAATTCTTTAAAAAGACTTATTGATGGAGTCGGGGTTTTTGCAAAACAGGTAAGCAATAAGATTTTGGGCAAAGTCATTGTTGTGGATATAGCTGTCAAGGGAAACCGGCTGATTGAAGATGCCGCTATCCTCGACCAGGTCAAAACCAAAGCGGGCGATGTCTATTCTCCCGAAAAGCTTCAGGAGGATATCCGCACTATTTACAACATGGGTTTCTTTAACGACATTAAAATTGACAGCACTGATGAGCCTTCGGGGAAAAAAATTATTTTTGTCGTAAAGGAAAACCCGGAAATTGCCCAAATAAAAATCGCCGGAAATAAAGAGGTAAACGCATCGGACATCCAAAAACAAATTGATATCAAGCCGCATACGATCCTGGATTACAAGAAAGCTAAGGAGAATGCCTTAAAGATAAAAAAATTCTATGAGGGAAAAGGTTATAATAATACCTTAGTGGAATACAAAACCGAAGACGTGAGCCCCGAACAAGCTGCGCTGGTGTTTCAAATCGTGGAACATCATACCATGAAAATTAAAAAAAT
Organism: uncultured delta proteobacterium; assembly: GCA_963736755.1. Taxonomy (GTDB): domain Bacteria; phylum Desulfobacterota; class WTBG01; order JAGOGO01; family JAGOGO01. The sequence goes on from CAVTQE010000022.1 coordinate 18,876, forward strand.
TAAAATTACGGGAAACAAAAAACTGAAGGCTGATGACATTAAAAGCGTGATGGAAAGCCGGGAAAAAAACCTTCTTTCTTTTATTATGAACACCGGAATATTTAAAGAAGATGCGCTTAAGGTCGACCGCGATCGAATCATTGCCTATTACTATGACTTCGGGTACCTGGATGTTAAGGTAGGAGAACCAGAAGTAACGCATGATGAAAAATGGTTCTACATCACGATCCCCGTTGAAGAAGGTGAACAATACCGCTTAAGCGACGTTAAAATCGGGGGTGACCTCATCGAAACGAAAGAGCCCCTCCAGAAGCAGATAACGGTCACCAAAGGTGAGGTCTTTAGTCGCCAAAAACTCCAAAAGGACATCGCGGCCCTCACTGACGCGTATGGAGAGTATGGGTATGCTTTTGTGGACATCACGCCTCTGACGAAAATAAACGCTGACAATAAAACCGTTGACCTGACGTATGATATCGCCAAAGGGAAGGAAGTTTATTTTGAAAAAATTAAAATAACGGGAAACACAAAAACCCGGGATAAAGTAATCCGGAGGGAACTGCGGATAAAGGAAGAAGACCTTTATAACAACAAAAAGCTCAAAAAAAGCAGAGAGCGGATAAACAATCTGGGATACTTTGAAGACGTAAAGATAAATACTCAAAAAGGAAGTGAACCGAACAAAATGGATGTGGAGGTGAATGTAAAAGAAAAACCCACCGGTATGATCAGCGCGGGCGCGGGGTACAGTTCAGTCGATAGTATCGTGGGTATTTTTCAGGTTTCTCAGCGTAATTTTCTGGGAAAAGGCCTGCAGGCCACAGTCATGGCGCAAGTGGGGTCAAACCCCCGCTACCGGCTCGCCCTCTCGAACCCCTATCTTTTTGACAAAGAAATTTCTGCGGGGTTCGATCTTTTCAAGATGGATGTGGAATATCCGGATTTTGATTCTCAGAACACCGGCCTCAGTTTAAGCTTGGGCATTCTCCCGTTCAAAGATAATGAAGACGTTAGCCTTTCCTGGCAATATAGTTATTCGACCACGGATATTTCCAATCTTTACGCCTATCTTGGTACTAATCCCGATGACCCTACTGACCCCCCTACTGACCCTACTGTGTATTATATACGATGTCGATAGCGATATTTACGACGCGGAAAAAGACAGCCCGATCACCGTCAGCTCCCTAACCACCACTTTAGCCCGGGATACCATTGATGACCGATTTTATCCCATGCGCGGCTCATCGAATGCCATCTCCCTTTCACTTGCCGGTTTACCGGGCGAAAAATTTGCCAAAGCCATGATCGATTCCCGCTGGTATTTCCCCTTTAAGTGGGGGACGGCTTTTTCGACGCATGGGGCGGCAGGGTGGGCCAAGGGTTACGGAGGAGATGAGGTGCCCGTGTTTCAGCGCTTTTTCCTGGGCGGTCTTGATTCCCTCCGGGGCTTTGAAGACCGCGAGGTTGGCCCCAAAGGCAAATCTGGTTACCTGCCGGCGTGACGATACAGTCGATGGGACGTACCCCGTTTACTTGGATGGAGACGCAATCAGCGGAGGGCGACAAGATGGCGTTTTGCCAGTTAGAATACTATTTCCCCCTCATCAAGGCGGCAAAAATAAGAGGGCTCGTGTTTTTTGATGCGGGTAGCGCGTGGGGAGGACCAGAAGATGACTACCGGCTTTGACCTCCGTACGGACATCGGTGCGGGGGTCAGGTGGAACTCCCCGTTCGGACCTCTTCGGGTAGACTTTGGCATTAATTTAAGCCCGAAGGGTGATGAGAAGGGAAGTAATTTTGGATTTTCCGCGGGCGCGGGATTTTAAGAAGTTTAAAGATTTAAGATTGAAGGGTTAAGCTTAAAACTTAATTCTTAAAGCTTAAATCTTAATTTTTAATGGTCAGCATGACAAAATGTGCAAATTTTGTATGTATTAGAAATAATTAATTTCATCAAAGGAAGGAGCAAGAGTATGTCAAAAAAGATCATTGCCATTGTTGCTGCATTATTTTTTCTTTCCCTCACATCCCTCGGAACAGCACAGCAACAAGTTAAATCAGCTGCTTTAAAAGTAGGTTCGGTTGATATTCAGAAAGCCCTCAACACCTGTGAAGCAGGCAAGGCCGCGGCGGCTAAACTGAACAAGGCGTTGGAGGATGCGAAAAAAAAGTACGAGGCGCAAGGGCAGGCGCTGCAGAAAGAACAAGAGGCCCTCGAGAAGCAATCGTCGGTTCTTGATGAGCAGGTGTTTAAAGATAAGGTAAGAGATTTTCAGGGCAAGGCTCGTGATTGGGACAGATTCCGCAAGGATGTGGAAACAGATATCAAGCAGCAACACAATGAGATCGTGGATAAAATTTCCAAGGAACTCATCGGGATTACCGAACAGGTTGGAAAAGAAGGCGGCTATACCCTCGTGCTTGAACGAAGCCTCGTGCCGTATATAGATCCCACGCTCGATATTACTGATGAAGTTATAAAACGATACAATCAAAAATCCGGCGCTAAAACCGGTCCTGCTCCTTCACCAAAATAAAGGTGAGACAAAAGACCGTGGAGAAAACACTCGCCGAATTAGCGCAGCTCTTCGGGGGAAAGGTTGTTGGGGATGGCGCAATAAAAATTAAAGGATTAGCAGGCATATCCGATGCTCAGGAAGGGCATATCACCTTTCTCGCTAATCCAAAATATCGTTCCCAGCTCTCAAAAACCCGGGCATCGGCGCTTATTGCCTCGGAAGTAATCGACGAGGTGAAGATTCCTTTTCTGATTGCTTCTAATCCGTATCTCGTCTATACGAAGGTCGCCCAGCTGTTTTTTCTTAAACCTTACGAATCAAAGGGGATAAGTAATGAGGCAATCATTTCTCCCACCGCTCGCATCGGAAAAGATGTCACCATTGCTCCCTTGGTTTATGTGGGAGAAAATGTCGTTATCGGGGATCGCGTCACCCTGTATCCGGGAGTGTATATTGGTGATGATGTAAAAATCGGCGATGATGTGATCTTTTACCCACATGTAACCATCCACCGGGACTCCTTCATCGGCAATCGAGTTATCCTTCATTCCGGAGTGGTTATCGGCGGTGATGGTTTTGGATACGCGCAAGAAAAGGGAAGATACGTAAAAATTCCCCAAGTCGGGAGTGTTCACATTGATGATGATGTTGAAATCGGTTCCAACTCTACGGTTGATCGGGCTGCGTTAGGAAAAACATGGATTAAACGAGGGGTAAAAATTGATAACTTAGTCATGGTAGCCCATAATGTCGTCGTGGGAGAAGATACGGTGATTGTGGCGCAATCAGGGATTGCCGGAAGTTCTAAACTAGGCAATAACGTTATTCTGGCAGCGCAGTCAGGGGTTGCTGGACATTTAAATATCGGTGATGAGGTAATCGTCGGCGCCCGGGGAGGAGTAAGCCGGGACATCTCCCCCAAAACCATGGTCTCCGGAGCGCCTGCTATTCCCCATCGAGATTGGCTTAAGGCAGTGACCCTGTTCAGTCGCTTTCCGGAACTATACGAAGAGTTTAGGGGGATCAAGAAAAAGGTTGAGGCTTTGGAAAAGCAATTAAAAAAAATGGAGGAGGCATGATCGGTATTAATACTATCTTAAAAATTCTTCCCCATCGTTACCCTTTTATTTTGGTTGACCAGGTCCTTGAACTCGACCCCGGAAAGCACATCGTGGGCATAAAAAATGTCACCATTAATGAACCCTTTTTTCAAGGCCACTTTCCCGGATTCCCGATCATGCCTGGTGTCCTGATCATTGAAGCTATGGCACAAACCTGGGGAGTCTGTGTGTTCGCGCTCAAACCCGAAGATGCGCAAAACAAAAACCTGTTTTTTTCCGGCATAGACAATGCTCGTTTCCGCAAACCGGTTGTTCCTGGAGACCAGCTGCGCCTTGAACTGAATTTAATAAAACATAGAGGTATCTTGTGGAAGTTTAAAGGCATTGCTACGGTAGGCGGAGAGCTGGTTGCTGAAGCTGAACTGCTGGCCTCAATGATTGAAAAAGACTCTCCCCAAAAAATAACGGGAGAAAACGACCAAGAAGAATCCGACCAAACTTAGTTTCTATCTAAATTTGTGAAAGAGGAAGTGAATGATTCATAAAACCGCTATTATTGAACCAGGAGTTGAATGCGGTGAAGGGGTGGAAATAGGAGCGTATTCAGTCATTGGTTCTCAAGTAACAATTGGAGCCCATACTAAAATTGGCTCCCATGTGATTATCAAAGGCCCTACGCACATTGGCGAGCGGTGTACCATTTTCCCTTTTTCTTCCCTGGGAGATATCCCCCAAGATTTAAAATACAAGGGAGAAGAAACCAGACTCATTATTGGCAATAATAATGTGATCCGGGAATATGTTACCATTAACCGGGGCACAGAAGAAGGAGAAGGAAAAACAGTTATTGGCAATAATAATTTTCTCATGGCTTATTCCCACATTGCCCATGACTGCACTATTAGCAATTTTGTAATCATGGCCAATTCAGCCACTCTGGCCGGGCACATTATGATCGAAGACTATGCGGTCATTGGAGGACTTGTCGCTATCCATCAATTTGTTAAAGTGGGACGTAACGCTTTTATCGGCGGCTGCTCCGCAATCCCTCAAGATGTTCCTCCTTACTGCTTGGCAGTCGGTAACCGGGCTCGCCTTTATGGTTTAAATCTTACGGGCCTTAAGCGGCACAATTTTTCTCCTCAGACACTGAGAAATCTCAAGGACGCGTATCGGATCATTTTTCGTTCTGCTTTGACATTAAAAGAAGCACTCCAACAGGTTGAGCAAAAGATAACAAACTCTCCTGAGGTAAACCATTTCATTGAATTCATCAAAAAATCTAAACGAGGCATTATCCGCTAATTCGTTTGCCCGTTTCGGCCTCATTGCCGGCACCGGACGGTTTCCCTTGCTTTTTGCCCAGTCTGCTAAAAATCACGGTGTGGAAATCATCGCTGTCGCTCATAAAGGCCAGACCCTTCCGGAATTGGAAAGTTTGGTTAAAAAAATTTACTGGATCAAGGTTGGGCAGCTGGGGAAGCTGATTAACATATTAAAAACAGAAGGGATAAAAGATGCTGCCATGGTAGGCGGGATAAAGAAAACTATCATGTTTTCCAATGTTGTCCCAGACTTCCAGGCCATCTCCTTGGTAGCAAAACTGAGGACATTGAATGATGATGTGCTGTTGCGGGCGGTCGCGGAGGCGATCGAGAAAGAGGGCATTACTATTCATAGCTCAACGATTTTCCTTGACGAGCTTTTAAGCCCTCCGGGGTGTTTAACAAAGAAGGTTCCCGATAAAAAAGAAATGAGGGATATTGAATTCGGGTGGGAAATCGCCAAAGCGATCGGGAAACTTGATATTGGGCAGACCATTGTCGTTAAAGATCAAGTAGTACTCGCGGTAGAGGCCATTGAAGGAACGGATGAAGCTATTCGCCGAGCAGGGACCTTGGGAAAAAGAAACGGTTTAGTGGTGATTAAAGTAAGCAAGCCACAACAAGATCTGCGCTTTGATGTTCCGGCCATTGGCCCAGGAACCATTACCACCATGCAGGAAGCAGGGGCCAAAGTCTTAGCTGTCGAAAGTGAAAAGACCCTTCTGATTGATAAGGAAGAATTGATCAGGGCAGCAAATAAGGCAGGTATTATCATAGTCGCTCGATAATGAAAAAAGATTTAAGTTTTAAGGTTTAAGATTTAAAGGCCGTGAAACGTGAGCACGTGAAGCGTGAAGTGTTTTAACACCTTACGTTTAACTTTTTACGATTCACGATAGTTGGCGAGGAACGAGGAAATAGGATTAAGGAACTTAACACTTAAACCTTAACACTTTAAACTTCATAACTACGAGAAAAAACCATGACAAAATTAAACGTGGGTGTAGTGGGCACAGGGTATTTCGGAAAATTTCACGCGGAAAAATATGCCCAAATCCCCGAAGTAAATCTGGTTGGGGTGCTGGATATTAACCCGGAGCGCGCTCGGGAAGTTGCAGAAAAAAATCAGACCCAGCCTTTCTTTGATCCAAAGCAATTTTATGACAAGGTAGAAGCAGTGAGTATCGCTGTCCCCACGCCGCTTCATTATGCCATCGCTGCCGAGTTTCTGAAGCGGGGAATCCATGTTCTGTTAGAAAAACCAATAACCTCTAAAGTAAGTGAAGCCAGAAAGTTGGTGGAGCTCGCGCAAGCCAAAAATCTTATTTTTCAAGTGGGCCATCTCGAAAGGTTCAACCCTGCGCTAACCCCTTTGCGATCAACCCTGATTAATCCCCGGTTTATTGAATCGCATCGCCTCAGGTCGTTTATTGAACGAGCGATTGATGTGGATGTGGTCATGGACCTTATGATCCACGATATTGACATCATCTTAAGCTTGGTGAAGGCAGAGGTAAAAGAAATTCGCGCCACGGGAGTTCCGGTAATTTCTTCGCACATCGACATTGCCAATGCCCGAATAGCTTTTCAAAATGGATGCGTCGCCAATGTCACCGCCAGTAGAGTTTCCCTTAAGTCTATGCGTAAAATCAGAATCTTCCAGCCAGATGCCTACTTTTCCATTGACTTTGCCACACGGGAGGTCTCTATTCACCGCAAAGAGCCTGCTCCCCAGGGAGCTTTTTTCCCAAGAATTGTAGAAGAAAAATTTTCTTCTCCTGAATATGACGCTCTCCAGTCGGAAGTTCAAGCCTTTGTCAATTCAGTCCTCACCAAAACTCCCCCCGTAGTAACGGGCATGGATGGACTCAAGGCATTAGAGGTTGCCCGCGAGATCCATAAACAGATTGGAGTGTGACGGAACCTTGAGCATAACGTCTGGGAAAAAAATCCTGATGATCGCGGGTGAAGCCTCGGGTGATCTCCATGGTTCTCATCTGGTAAAGGAGATGCTTTCTTTAGACCCAACTCTTCAGTTTTATGGGGTCGGGGGCGAGAAAATGAAAAATGAGGGAGTTGAATTAATTGCTGACAGTAAAGAGATGGCAGTTGTGGGTATTACTGAGGTCCTTTTAAAGCTTAAACGTATCTACCAGATATACCGGAAACTTAAAAATTCACTGACCGCTAATTCTCCCTCCCTGGTGATCCTTATTGATTATCCCGACTTTAATCTCCGTTTTGCCCGGGAAGCAAAAAAGAAGAATATCCCCATCGTATATTATATTAGCCCACAGGTTTGGGCGTGGCGGAAAGGGCGGATTAAAAAGATCGGTCGTTTAATAAAAAAAATGATTGTGATTTTCCCTTTTGAAAAAAAAATCTATGAAGAAGCACAGATAGATGTGGATTTTGTAGGACATCCGCTCTTAGACTCAATCCGGTCGCAATTTTCCCGTGAGGAAGCGTTTCAACAATTCTCGCTCACCTCTGGGGTTACAACTATCGGTCTGTTGCCTGGAAGTCGAATGAATGAAGTTAAGCGTCATCTTCCTCCGATGATAGAAGCTATTCCTTTAATTTCCAAGCAAATAAACCCTGTGCAGTTTATCATTCCGGTCGCTCCAGGACTCGATTTGGGAGAAGTTCAAAACTTAGTGGGTAGTAAGCGCGAAAACATTCGAGTGGTAGAAAACAATATTTATGATGTCATGCGAATTTCTGACGTCGTTATAGTCGCTTCGGGCACTGCAACCATAGAGGCAGCCATAATGGGCGCTCCTATGATTGTGGTTTATCGGGTCTCACCGCTTACTTACCTGCTCGGGAAAATGTTGATAAAAGTAAAAAACATTGGTATGGTAAATATTATCGCCGGAAAAACAGTTGTTCCAGAGTTGATTCAAAAAGATGTAACTCCAGAAAAAATAACCAGTGCTGTTGTCCAGATACTTGAAAACCCGTCCAAACAGGAAGAGATAAAAAAAGAACTCAGCAGCCTTAAAGAAAAAATCGGAAATCCGGGCGCATCTTTTCGAGCTGCTCAAATAATCATCAGTCTACTTCAAAGGTACACTTTATAATGGAAAACTATAAACGCCTCCTTCGCTACGTTAAGCCCTACTGGCGCCAGCTCTTTATCGCTATGGTCTTTATGGGTATCTTTGCTGCGGCTACATGGCGCTTTACTTTATTTAATGAAGCCAGCGATAGACGATATTTTTATCAAAAAAAATGTTCTGACGCTAAAACTGATTCCCCTGGCCATCATTGCCGTAATGCTTATCAAGGGAATCGCTGACTATGTCCAGTCCTATTTCATGATCTACGTGGGCTTAAGTGTATTCAGGGATATTCGAGATGAGCTTTATTCCCACCTCCAAACCCTTTCCATCTCTTTTTTCAGCAAAACTCAAACAGGCATGCTGATTTCCCGGATCACCAGTGATGTTAATATCATTCAAAGCGCGGTCTCAGACACCATCAACACGGTAATCAAAGATTTCTTCACCCTCATTGCTCTTACTCGGTGTCGTAGTTTATCGGGACTGGAAATTAGCTACCATGGCCCTCCTTGTGTTCCCCTGGGCTCTCATCCCGATGCGGAAATTCGGCAAACAGGTCCGAAAACTCGCTACCCGAGGACAGGTGAAAATGGCAGATATCTCCACGCACCTTCACGAAACTTTCACTGGTCATCGGATTATCAAGGCCTTTGGCATGGAATCCTATGAAACCGAACGTTTTGCAAAAGAGAATCAAAAATATTTCCGTTACATACTGAAACGGATGAGAACGCGTGCATTATCACAACCGGTCATTGAATCTTTTGGCGTTGTCTGCGCAGCGTTATTCATCTTTTTCGGAGGGATAAGGGTAATCAGGGGAGAACTAACACCCGGGGATTTTTTCGTAATCCTGGGTGGATTGGCAATGTGCTATCAGCCGGTCAAGGGGATCAACAAGTCCAATCAAACCATTCAGGAGGGTATAGCCGGTGCGGCTCGAATTTTTGCCATCCTTGATACCAAACCGGAAATTGTGGATCATCCTGGAGCAGTAGAACTTCCGGCAATTACGTCCGGCATAGAGTTTAAGAACGTTTGGTTCAAATATGAAGAAGAATGGGTTCTGAAAAATATTAACCTTAAATCTAAGGTAGGCGATATTATCGCCTTAGTTGGTCCGAGCGGAGCGGGAAAAACGACCTTGGTTAATCTCCTTCCCCGTTTTTATGATATTCAGGAGGGTCAAATTCTTATTGACGGTCAGGACATCCGGCGCGTAACCATGAGCTCGCTGAGGGATAAAATTGCCCTGGTCACTCAGCAGACCATCCTTTTTAATGATACCGTAAAGTATAATATCAGCTATGGTAAAGCAGAAAAAGATGAGCAAAAAATTATTGCCGCAGCAAAAGCTGCTAATGCACATCATTTTATCCAGAATTTCCCTCAAGGGTATAATACCATTATCGGAGAACAAGGGGTAAAACTCTCCGGAGGCGAAAAGCAGAGAATAACTATTGCCCGCGCTATCTTTAAAAATGCGCCGATCCTCATCTTGGACGAGGCAACATCTTCACTTGACAGCGAATCAGAATTGGAAGTCCAAAACGCATTAGAAAATCTGATGCAAAACCGCACTACCTTCGTGATTGCTCATCGTTTATCAACGATTAAGAAAGCAAACAAAATTTTTGTCTTTACTAACGGAGAAATCGTCGGGGAAGGAACCCATGAGGAATTACTTAAAGAGAACCTGGTTTATAAGAAGCTCTACGAGACCCAATTTCTTGGGATATATGTCAAGGCCTGCTGAAACAATAGAACCAATCCCCTTAGAGGACAAGGCACAGACTTCAACTACTATCCTCTAAGCTTACCATCTTTTGAACTAATCGCCATGGCAAGAAAAAGATTTAGACCTAAAGTATATACTGTTGGACTTAAAGATTACATCGCTTATTTTTTTGAACGCCTTTTTTTAGCGTGTTTTATTTTTTTTACGCGGTTTATCCCAATCACATATCTTTACCCCGTAGCAGCACGTATTGGAAAAATAGGGGCGGTTCTTTCTCCTGCTTATAAACAAAGGGTACTGGGAAACCTAAACCTGGCTTTTGGAAAAGAAAAAAAGACAAAGGAGAAGTTGGCTATTTATCGAGAGTCTACGGTCAATACCATCAAAAACTATTTTGAAATGCTTGCAGTCATCAACGCGCTCAATAAGCGCTACCTTAACAGCGCAATTCAGATTGAGGGGAGGGAGAACCTTGAAGCATCTCTCAAAAAAGGGAAAGGTGTCATCGCCATCGGGGGCCACTTCGGAAGTTTCAGCCTCGTAGGAATCAAAATGCGGGAGCAAGGTTTTCCATTTAATACGGTAGCGCGGGGGATCACTGATCCTTTACGAAGAAACGTTTATGAAAAATACCGTCGAAAACAAGGCCAGCCATTCATCTATACCCGCACCTCCCGGGAAGCATTTAATATGACCTTGCAAATTCTTAAGAAAAACGAAATCATTTTTCTCATCACCGATGAAAACCGGCGCTTTGGCGGGGTTTTTGTAAATTTTTTTAATCGTCCAGCCTCAACGACCCCGGGCCCAGCGCTTCTCCATCTTCGCACTGGTGCGGATATTATCCCGATTGTTTTGCTCCGCAACCCGGATAATACCCATAAACTGATTATTGAGCCACCCCTGTTGTTCTCTTATAAGGGAAATCATGAGGAGGACGTGAAGGAGATCACCCAGGTGATTACCCAAAAGATCGAGGAGTACGTCTGCAAATATCCTACCCAGTGGACGTGGACTAACCGGCGTTGGCGCACCCGCCCCTCTGAAGAAAAAGCAAAAGGAAAAACTGATCCTGCATATCGACGCTATTGAACCACTGATAAGTTTAAAGTTTTAAAGGGGTTAAGTTTTAAGAGCTGTTAAGCGTTAGCTTAAGGTAAATAGGTTTTAGGTCCCTATCGACTCAAATACCCATTCACTCTACAACCTTATCCTCTTAATCATAATCCCTCGTTCCTTTTATCTTAAAACTTAACTCTTAATCTTACCTTATTTCGCTGAAATGTTTTCCCATAGTGCCTGCAACCCCAAAAGATAGCTATTGGCCCCAAAACCAGAAATTACTCCAAGCGCTATCGGGGCGGTTAAAGATTTTTGGCGAAATTCTTCCCGGCGATAAATATTTGAAAGATGAACCTCAACAGTAGGAATTTTTGCGGCTGCTAACGCATCCCGAATAGCAATACTGGTGTGGGTGTACGCAGCAGGGTTGATCACCATAGCATCAACGGCCCCCTTTGCTTCCTGAATTTTGGTTACCAATTCCCCTTCATGGTTAGACTGATAGAGTTCCACCACGAATCCTTTTTCTTTAGCAAACTTTTTAATCCGCTTATTAATCTCCGCCAACGTGAGATCTCCATAAATTTCATTTTCCCGGCTTCCCAAAAGATTAAGGTTGGGACCATGAAGCACTAAGATTTTTTTCACTTCTTTTTCCCTCCCGGTTTTCTCTTAAAAATTTTTTAATCTTTCCACATAGTGGTGATAATGAGAACGGATCTCTTCGATCGAGTCACCTCCGAACTTTTCCAAAAAAGCCCGCGCTATCTCAAAGGCAACCACTGATTCTCCAATCACCGCCAGAGACGGGACGCGGCAAATGTCTGAGCGCTCCACTGCTGCTTCCACTGGCTCTTTACTAACGAGGTCCACTGACTTTAAAGGTTTCATGAGCGTCGATATAGGCTTCATCGCGCACCTAACCACTAATGATTCTCCATTAGTGATCCCTCCTTCGATTCCTCCGGCATTGTTGCTTGTGTGAAAAAATCCCCATGACCTCTTGTCCCCAGAGGGCGTCTCATAAAATATTTCATCATGCACCTGCGAACCAAATCGCTTTGCACTTTCAAAACCAAGTCCGATTTCCACTCCTTTTACTGCCTGAATACTCATGAGCGACTGCGCTATTCTCCCGTCCAGTTTTCGGTCCCAATGGACATGACTCCCCAGTCCGGGAGGAAGGCCGATGACAACGATTTCTGCTACACCACCTAAGGTATCACCTTTTTGCTTGACTTCATCAATCCGGGTTTTCATCTTTTTTTCTGCTTCTTCATCCGCACAACGCAGTTCGGAGTTTTCTGCCCGGGAAACAATTTCAATAAAAGGCATTCCTGAGTAATCCGCTTCAATCCCTCCAATTGATTTAGTATAAGAGTAAAAACTGATAGTAAACGCCTGAAGAAAAGCTTTACATACAGCCCCTACCGCAACCCGGGCAGCAGTCTCCCGCGCGCTCGACCGCTCTAAAATATTGCGCACATCTTTTTGATTATACTTGAGTGCCCCAGCTAAGTCAGCATGGCCTGGCCGCGGACGCGTAACCCATAAAGCCTCATTTTCATCTTCCTTGTTGAGGGACATCTTTACTTGCCAGTTGACCCAATCCTTATTGGAGATAACAAGACAAAGAGGAGAACCCAGAGTCTTTCCCCAGCGCACCCCGGCAGTGATTTCTACTCTATCCTCCTCAATCTCCATCCGCCCGCCCCGACCGTAGCTTACTTGCCTCCGCCTCAGGTCACGATCAATATCTTCTGGCTGCAAAAGGATTCCCGCCGGAAGTCCTTCAATAATCACCGATAGGGATTTCCCATGAGATTCACCCGCGGTAAGAAATCGTAGTATATCCATTTGTTCTTTTTCTACTCCCGTATTCCGCATCACCTGCGAAATTAACATCTATTGCAAGTGACATTTTGTAAAAAAAATGCACCCCCGTAGTGAAAGGGTGCATTTTATTATAATGCAAGCTTAATTTTACCTCAACCTACAGGGGTAAGCACCATCTCCGGTGATTTTTTCGGGATTGTGATAATAGTTGGGGTAATAAATATGATCATTTCAGTCTTTTCTCTCTTCTTGGTGGTGCCTTTAAAAATAAAGTTTAAAATTGGTATCCGGCCAAAAAAAGGAACACTGTTACGAACATCCCGATTGGTGTCTTCATAAATGCCGCCGATCACGACGGTATCCCCGCTTCGAACTAAAACCTTGGTTATCGCCTTTCGGGTATCAATGCCCGGTTGGCCCCCGACGCCAAGCTGTGCGGAGACCTGGTCTTTTTTAGCCTCAATATCCATCATGACACTTCCGTCCGGCGTCACATGGGGAATAACTTTCAAAGAAAGAGTCACTTTCTTAAATTCGGTCGTTGCAATGGTAGCGGCGGCAGCTCTGACTTGAGTATCTACTTTCAGGTAAGGAACCTCAGTCCCCTGCTCAACCAGAGCCTCCTGGTTGTCGAGGGTCATAACCCGGGGGCTGGAGATAACTTCAAGTTTTTCGTCTTTTTCCAAGGCCGCAATCTTATTAAAAACATTAAAGTTATCCCTAAAAAAACCCCAAGCCAAGCGAACCACCGACCCCTGGCCCAATCGTAGCGGGTGCGAGGTCAATTATACTTTCTGTAAGATTTACTGTTATCACCGCTGCCTTGCTTACGTTCCCCGCTGCACCGATAGTACCTCCCCCGGCGGTGGTCTTTAAATCACCACCCCAACTAACCCCAAGCTCCTTGGTATAGGTAGGGTTAATCTGAATGATTTTAGCCTCGATCAGCACCTGAGGAATCGGCGTGTCTAAATTATCAACGATTGTTTTCGCTTCTTCAATATTTTTCTGGATATCTATTACAATTAAAGTGTTGGTTCGCTGATCAACTTCTATGCTGCCGCGAGGGGAAAGAACTTTAGAATTTTGGATAACTGGTTTTAGTTGGCTCGCCTGAGCATAGCTAATCGGAATGAGTGCTTTTTTTAGCGGTTCCAGTTTTGCTTGGCTCTCCGTGGCAGCAAGGGCATCCTTTCTTTGTTTTTCAAGTTTATCAATCGGGGCAATCCGGAGAATATTCCCATCAAGGGATTTTCCCAAATTGTTGCTCAAAAGAATAACATCCAGGGCTTGATCCCAGGGAACATCATTGAGCTTGATGGTTACTGTCCCTTTGACATCGTCCCCCGCCACAATGTTTAAATTACTTACCTCAGCAATCAATCTGAGGATGTTTCTGATATCCGCATCTTTAAAATCAAGGGAGATACGGGTTCCTGTATACTTAGGTCCTTTTTCTTGTGCGACTGGAGTTGCTTCAGCCTCAGCAGGTTGTGTTGTTTTTTCTCCCTCCGCAACCTTTGCTGTAACTTCTTGTTTCTTTGCGGAAGCTTGTTCAGGTTTTTCAGCTGGCGCTTCGAAGCTTTTTCACCAGCGGATGCAGCCTCTGCTTGAGTTTGTTTTTCCACCACCGGAGGTTCAGGTGGTGTTACTGCTGCTGGTGGTGCTTCGACTTTAGCTTCTGGGGCTGGGGTTGCAGGAGAAGCCGCGACTTCATCCTTTTTTGCCTCTTCAGTTTTTGCCTTCACTGGTGCTTCTTCCGGTTTTGTTTCCGGAGAAGAAACTAAAGACTCCGAACTCTGGGCTGCCGAAGGTGTCATTGACATTAATTGAGACTTCCTTCCCTCAAACCCCGTGCCAAAAAATACTGTAGCCCCTTGGGAGGTAGGGACTACCTCAAATGTGGGCAGTTCACTCAAAGGAGATTCAAAAACCATGCGCAAGTAGTCAGCGTGTTCCCCCCACCGAACTTTTTTAATAAGTGGGGACTGCAGATACCTTTTCTTTGACCGACGCAAGCAAAGTAAGCTTAGGGAAATCTATTACCAGACGAGTTGGTTTACGAAGATTAAAAGAATTAAAATTCTCAATAGTCCCATCTGCTATAATATCAACTTGGGCATAATCTTTATTCGTATCATCAATAATAACATCAAACACTTTTTCTGCCTTTTTCACTGCCGGAAGAGGCTTAGGGAAATCAATCCAAAGATCATTTTCAGTGGGAAGGACCTCATAGTGGGCCGTGTTATTCATCGCAATTTCAACACGGGCACAGTTCTTTCCCTCTTTTTCAAGCTCTGATGGAACAATTTCAGAAACTACTCCCTTGCGCACTGGAATAGGTTCACCAGAGATTGCGAGCCGAGCTTCTGCCACATCAATTATCAGTCGAAGCGGTGATTCTGCCTGCGTAACTTCATAGGTGAGAGGCGCAGACCCTTTAATAACCACTCTCACAGCATCCTCTTTCTCTTCCACCTCAATGTTTGAAATCAAAGCGAGCTGTTGCTGAGTTGTTCCAGCTCCTTGAACCGCTTCAGGTTGTTGAGTATCCCGCTTGGGTTGGCTCGCACATCCTCCCAAGATTAGAACTACCGATAGTATTTGGATCATTCTTTTAAATACTAAATCTCGATAATTCATTAAGCTCATTTTCCCTTCCTCTCTTCTTCTGCTCCTGTGCGGAGTTTTATTCGTATTTCCTTCGTTTTTGTTTCACCGAAAATATCGGCTGATTCCTCAGTAATAACAATTTCATTTTCTAAGATACCAGTTACCTTGCCCTGATTGTTCCCAATATAAGAACCCTTGGTAATGATGTATCCCTTACCGGCTGAATCTTCAACAAGCGCACGGGGGTTATCAATATTCCAAATAATCGCAACCAATTTCAACTGGCTGAGTTCATATCTTTGCAATGGTTGGAGGGCCTTGTCAGCCTCTTCTTTACTACGTTTTACCTCAAGAATGAATGGTTTGAACGGATCAGGTTTGCCCGTAGGATCATAAATATAACCACTCGGTTTCGGTTTTTTGGGTCCTGCAAGTAATTTATCCAAAAACGTTAATCCCTTACC
The DNA here is from genome assembly GCA_963736755.1 of uncultured delta proteobacterium. Classification (GTDB taxonomy): domain Bacteria; phylum Desulfobacterota; class WTBG01; order JAGOGO01; family JAGOGO01. The sequence continues at coordinate 34,565 of CAVTQE010000022.1, forward strand.
CTCGCAGGTTGCCTTCACAATTTCGGGTTGCACCTTATCCTGATTATAGCGCCAGGAAAGCGTGTTCTCTTCGATCTGGTCAGCATTACTATCCAGTATTTTGCCTGGCAAAATCAAGGTAAACTCTAGTGAAAAAGGCCCTTGCATCTTTTTCTGTTCAAAGTCTTTGCGGATACTCTCAGTTTCCATTTGAAAACCCAAATTGCTATTTTTGTCTCGGTAAAAACTGACTTCTCCTTTACGGAAAGCTTTTGTGTTAAGTAAATTTTGTAGCGTATCAAAGGTTACTGTATAAAAAACATGAAGCTTATCTTCTTTCTTTTCAAAAATAGCCTTTTCGATTTTAATCCCTTCTCCCTGGAATTGTTCCCTTAAATCTTCTTCGGTTGCAACAAGCCCATCAGAAATAGGCTTAGCTGTAGTGTTCTCCTCTGATTTTTGAGCTTGTCCAAGCTTCTGACTCAAATCTTCTCCCAGAATATACATGACCTCCAACTGTCCTGAACCATCCTTTTTCAAAGTAAATTTATTCTCCGACTCTAAGCAACCCTGAACGAGAAGAAACAAGGGTATGGCAAAGCAGTATAAAGTCAGGTTGAGAGATAAAGTCTTTTTAAAAAATAGCATATTCATAATGTTGAGAAATCAGTTGTTATTTTTTTCTTTTGGTTTTTATTTTTGCTCGGTTCTTCCTTTGCTACCGGAGTTTCAATAAACATAAATGTGGTGGCTAAACAAGAAGTCGTCAATATCATTTTTCCACCTTGATCTTTGGGTTTTTCCATAATAACATTGGTTATGTTAACTATCCGATCGAGATTACCTACCCTGCTAAAAAAACTGGCTACTTCATGATAACCGCCTTCAACCTTGATTTCTACCGGTATTTCAGCATAAAATTCTTTGGGAACTTCGGGTTTGGGACGAAAAAGTAAAAAATTAAGTCCAGATTCTTTTCCCAATGATGAGATAGTGGTTAAAAGCTGAGGGATCTCTTTTTTATCCGGAAGCTGAGCCTTTTTAATTTCAAGATCTCTCTTTACACTCTCCAATTTTGCTTCGAATACTTTCGGATCTTGAGCCACTCTCTTCTTTTCATTTAAATCCTGTTCCAATTTTGTATATTCCTGATCTTTTGCATCAAGTTTTTCGTACGCAGGTAAAAGAAGATATTGGCCGAGCACCAACACTATAAGTAAAATAATTATCCCTAAGATCCCCAATTTTTTGGGAGTCGAAAGCTTCATTATGTCTTCAAAGGTTATTGCCAAGATTACCCCTTGTACGTTTTTATTTTTTCTTTTTTGCTCACCGCTTAGTTGAAGCTTCTTGTGTTGTCTCTAAGTCTTTAATGGTTTTAATGATAGCGGTAAGAGAAAATTTTTTAAATAAATAATCCTCTACTTTAGTCTCCTCTGCAAACTGAAGCTCAACGTTTTCAAACTCAGGAGAATCCTCCAAATTGGTCATAAACTGAGCAATTGTCTCATTATCAACTGCTACGCCCTCGAGAGCTAATTTTGGCCCCTTGACATTTCAAAGTATTTAACCACATTCTTCCGGGGACAATTCCCGTAGCAAGAGATGCCAAATTTTTTGCCGGTCCGGATTTGTTTTCTTCCAATTGCTCAATCACCTTAACCTTCTGTTCTAAGACCGCAGTATTTTTTTTATGCTCAGCAATTTTTTCCTCGTCTTTTTTAAGTTTTTGAAGTTCATTTTTGGTGTCTAAAATTTTTTTATCGAGAGCATCTGCGCTTCTTTGAAGATAAAACCAAATTCCTATTACTATAAGAATAGCCAAGGATACTGACAATACAGCGAAAACCCCTTGGTCAAGATAAGGTGATTTTTTCTTTACTTTTTCTCGGGGAAGAAGGTTTATCCTCATTTACTCCTCCAGTTTTCGGAGCGCTAACCCTACGCCGACGGCCGCAATTGGTCTTATTTCTTTTATATGATCAGGATCAAACTGGGCTTCGTTATATTTTATCTCCCGGAAAGAATCAAAGAATTCTACAGAAACACCAACCCGTTCGGCAATCAAGTCTTTGATTCCAGGAAGTTGAGAGGCGCCCCCAGTCAGGTAAATCTTTTTTACTTCCTCCTCGGTGGTAGAAGCGGCGTGCAAATCTAATGATCTCTGAATTTCTACTGCCAATGCTAAGGATACATCGTGAATAATTTTATCTAAATGATCATAGTCAATGTGTTCCAATTCACCACCCTTTTTTAAGTTTTCTGCTTCTTCCTCGCTCACCGCCAATTGCTTCTGAATCTCTTCACTGAGTTTGTTACCACCCATAAATATATCTCGAGAAAAGGTGCTTTTCCCTTCTTTGACCACATTGATATTTATTACTCCGGCCCCCATATCAATTAAGGCCACAACCGGCACCTTTTCATCCGGATAATTAAACTCATAAGCATTCTCTAAGGCAAATGAATCAATATCCACAATGACCGGCTCCAAACCAGCTTCGTTAATAACTTCAACGTATTCGTTGATGAGGGACTTTTTGGCTGCAACTAAAAGAACTTCCATTTGATCAGGGTTGGCTTCATTGATTCCTATAACTTGATAATCAATATTTACCTCTTCGATATCAAACGGTATGTATTGTTCAGCCTCAAACTTGATCGATTCAGCGAGCTCATCGTCATTCATGGTATTGGTGATAATCTTCTTGATAATAACAGGGTGGCCGGAGATGGAAGTGGCAACATACTTGGTCTTAGGTTTTAAGCTACTGGTAAGGTTGGTGATCGCAGTAACCAGGGCAGAGGAATTTTTTAATACCCCATTGACAATTGTTTCCTTAGGGAGCAACGAATTTCCAAAACTTTTAAGCTGATAACCTTTTTTACTCTCCTCCAGCTCAACCATTTTTACGCCACTGGTTCCTATATCAAGCCCAAGGATCCCTTTTGATTTCTTTAAAAACATTGAGAAGTTTCTCCAAAATTAATCATCTATAAAGACATTATTTTTTTCGGATAACTTTAACCCTAAGGCAAGAATGATTTTTCTCTTGGTATCCATGCGACAACCACTTCCCCTTTCGATTCGGTTAAGAGTTAAAGGGGAAATACCCGCAGTTCGCGCCAGTTCGGCCTTGCTCATAAGGCGTTCTTCTCTAAGTTTACGTACTTGATTTTTTACCAATTTTTTACCTGATTATTGTTATTTAATTTTCTATAATATTTTATTAATTAATAATCAAATAAAAACATCATCTTGAATACTAAAATATAAAGTTGTTTTTAGTTTGTCAAGCTTTTTTTTTAATATCTTTGAATTTTTTTTAAAAATTAAATATTTTCAAATAATTAAATAGCATCACTTAGCAATAAAAGAGTAGAAAATTAAACATAATTATCTATTTTTTTTGTTTATAATTACCCCAATTAACATAAACAATAGTAAGACTATTCCACACAAAGCTACTCCAACATCACCATATCTAGAATAGAATGTGGAAGAGGAATTAACCGGAATCTTTCCTTTACAAAAAGTCCGCTCAAATAGTGGTGTTTGTCTCTGGATATAACCAGTAGGTTCGATTATCCCTGAGATTCCAGAGTTTGCCGCTCGCACTACTGCTGTTCGATTTTCAACCGCCCGAAACACGGCCATAGAAAAATGTTGATAAGGCGCGCTTGAGCGACCAAACCACGCATCGTTAGTGATAGTTACTAAAAAATTTGCTCCTGATTTACAGTAATTCCGGGATAAGTTCGGAAAGATAATCTCATAGCAGATAAGGACTCCACATCGAGCCCTTGGAATCGCAAACAAAGTGAAGTTTTTGCCAGGCGAAAAATCCCCCACTCCCACAACCATCTTTTCCACAAAAGGCAGGAAGGGTTTCAAAGGAACATACTCACCAAAAGGCACCAAATGAACCTTATCATACCGGCTCACTTTTTTATCCTCAGGAGAGACTAAAAACGCACTATTAAAATATTTATAGTCTTCTGGCTGGCTCCTTGCCTCATAAGCCAAACTTCCAAAAAGAATTGGTGCATTTACCTTTTTGGCCAAACTGAGAAGAAAAGGCCCATACTCGTGTTCAGGTGAAAAATAACAAGGAACTGCAGTTTCTGGCCAGACAATAAGATCAGAATGATCCTGTGCAGCCTTTACCGTAAGGCTTTGGTATGCAGCGAGTGTCTCATTGGTATAAGCAGGGTCCCATTTTTGCGCTTGATCTATGTTCCCTTGAATGAGGGAGACCTGAAGATGGATACTATTCTTATTTGCCTTTTTGATTTTCTCAATGCGAAAGTGTCCGTAAAAAATTACGCTTAGTAAAATACCCAAGGTAACTATCGTATAAAGAAAGGGGAACGGGTTAATGCGGAATCGAGCCCACTTTAAAATAAGGTATAAGGAAACATTAGCAAGCACTATGAGAAAGCTTACCCCGTACACTCCGGTTATATCACTTATTTGGATGAGGAAAAGATTTTGATACTGCGAGTATCCGAGCAGTCCCCAAGGAAACCCCGAAAGCAGGTAAGTGCGAAGAAATTCTAATAGTGTCCATACAACGGGAGCAATCACTGCCGGCTCAATACAAGAGCGGTTCCGAAAAAAATTTAGGAGCCCCCCAAATGCCCCCACATAAAGCCCCAGATATAAAGAAAGCAGTATTAAAAGAAAAAAACTGGTTGCCTCGGAGAGGTTTCCATAATGGGTCATGGATACAGTAACCCAAGAAAGAAGAGTTGAAAAATGAACGATGCCGGTTATCCAACCTAAAAAAAATGCTTTTCTGGGGGAAGCGCCCTCAAGCGCCATAAACAAGGGTATGAAGCTGATCCAAGCAACCTGAGTGAGACCAAATTTAGGAAAAGGTAAGGTGAGAAGAATTCCCGCAAAAGAAGATAAAAAAAATTCTAATAAAAATTTCTGAATCGCCTTTTTTTTCATCAGAAAAAATGTCCTCTCGGTTATGCGACAAGAAAAGAAAAATATTCTCTAAGACAAAGGGCAGAGTAATCTCATTTCCAAATAACAAATAAAAAGGACAGTGTTTACCATCAAAGATGGAAATAACTGTCCATAAGGTTAATTAATTGAAAGGGCAAGAGGAAGAGTATTATTCGCTTGGAACTTTAACCACTGAATCCACCTCAATCCACGGGCGTTTGTCCTCACAAGACTGACCCATCCAGAAATGATGATCTTGTCTCCGGTCTTAAGCGAACAGATGATTTCTGCTTTATCTTGTTTCATAAAATATTGAAAAATCACATTGGTTCGAAAATTCACATAGTCCTTAGAACTAAATCGAGTATCTCTACCATGATACCAATCATCTAAAATGCTCGTAGACGTATCAAGATAAACTCCTTCGGTAACGATGTTCTTTTTTAAATAATTGCACGGCATTATGTTTAAACATTTTTCACTTACCGTTGGCTTCTCCTCCGCTACCCGTGGATTCCTGAGCTAAAAGGGCAAGCGGTTTGGAAAGCAATAGAACCCCAAAAATTATTGCCACAAAGATTATTTTCTTCATGGTTCCTCCTTTAATAAATGTAACTCAAATTTATTGTTTTAAATGTCTTAGAAACTAATTCCAAAGTAATTTTTTAAAATTCTATCATAACTAAAACAGAAGATTCAAGAATTTTTTTTGTAGCGTCAGTTGGTTGTCTTTTTTTATCGCTAATTCAACCGCTTGCCGAGCTCAGTGCATCACATAACTTTTTATTTTTCTCCTTTTCATAAAAATAACCTTGATGAAGTCGTAAAAAGTCGAAACTCAAACGGCACAGTAAAAAGCTTCAGATGCAAGGCGCGCAAATCCGACGGAATGAGGCGTACTTACCTGTACGCCGCAATGATTCACCCCGTTAAATAAAGAATTTTCGGAGATCGGCAACTCAGAACCCGAAACCCTTACGTTGGCTTCTTCTGCCTCCCGAAGCGAACATTTAACGGGGCAGGGATGCAGCGCCTGTCTTCGTGCATCGCACGGAGGCAACGCCGCAGATGGACTTTTTACGAAGCCGTCAACCTTTGCGACATTACCCAGGGCAATTCCATTTGCAAGACTCTCTATCGCCACCTTATCTCCAAGACAAAACCCAGGAATAAAGCAGATCAACAGTATGTTTTCCTTTCCATTTTTTTCACAACAAGTTTTCAGTGGTAGGCCCTACAACTTCTTAGAAATCCTTTTAAGCAAAGACACAGCCTCTCCCAATCCCAAAAAAAGGGATCCAAGGATTATCCCCCCAGCCATGAGCGATATTCCTCTTGCCTTCCTCAACTCCTCTTCCCTTAAAAGAGGAACACGCTCCAAGCGTTTGGTTACCGCTACCTCAAGCTCCTTTCCGATCTTTTCGTATTTTTTATCTATTTTAGATAGGGTTTGGTTCAGCCCTTGATAATCCCGATCATAATACAGACTTAAGCCCCCTAACAAAAAACCCGAAAGAAAAATTAGAATGCCCAAAAATTTTAAATAAACACCCATCACTTCCTCCTTTAATGATATGAAGGTTGTTTGACATGGTCTATTTTAGTTTATATAATTATAACTAAAAAATCCTTTTTGTATTAAAAAATTATTTCTTCAAGCTTGCTTAAACGCTTTGCGTTATTTCAACTATGAGTAAAGCCCATCCAGAGCTAAAAGAAAAGTCAGGTGTTCACACCGAAGAAGCTCTCAGTGAACCGACTCAGTACAAAATCTTAATGCATAATGATCATTATACCACTATGGATTTTGTGGTCCAGGTACTGGAAACAGTTTTTAATAAACCCTCATCCGAAGCAGTCCAGATCATGTTAAATATCCATCAAAAGGGGGTAGGGTTGTGTGGAATTTACACCGAGGAAATTGCCGAGACCAAAGTGGATACCGTACATTTTTTAGCCAAACAGCAAGGTTTCCCATTAAAATGTAGCATGGAAGAAGTATAATGATCAGTAAAGAATTAGAAATGGTTTTTGCGGCCGCTGTGAGGGAGGTGAGGATCCGCCGCCATGAGCTCCTCACTATTGAGCATATCTTGTATGCCCTCTTGGATGATGAGATGGGAAGCCGAATTTTGCGCTCCTGCAGTTCTAATATTCTGGATCTCAAAAAGAAGCTCGACGCCTTCTTTTCTGAACACCTTGAAGCGCTCCCCGAAGGAAGCAACAAAAAGATCATTCAGACGGTTAGCTTTCAGCGGATGTTGCAACGCGCTTTACTCCACGCCCAATCAGCCGAAAAAAAAGAGGTGGACGCTGGTGACATCCTGGCTTCCATGCTTGAGGAGGAAAATTCTTACGCAGTATACTTTCTTAAATCCCAAGGGGTTAGTCGGCTGGATATTTTGAACTACATTTCCCATGGCCTTCCAAAAACAGGAGAGGATGAGTGGCCATTAACCTCAGAAGAAAAGGAAGGTGAACTCGGGGCAAAGCAAAAGCCATCAAGCTCACCTGGAGCGCTTTACCATTGCCCTTATTGAAAAGGCAAAATTGGGCCAGATTGACCCCCTGATTGGACGAGAAGCAGAACTGGAAAGAACGATACAGGTCCTGGGCCGTCGCCTCAAAAATAACCCGATTTTTGTTGGCGATCCCGGAGTCGGAAAAACCGCTATCATTGAAGGGTTGGCATTAAAAATTTTTAGAGGTGAAGTGCCTGAGGCTTTTTTAAATACGGAGATTTATGCGCTTGATATGGGATCTCTTTTGGCGGGCACAAAGTTTCGGGGTGACTTTGAGGCGCGGTTAAAAGGAGTAATTTCAGAATTAAAGAATTTGCCGAGTGCAATTTTAGCGATTGACGAGATCCACACGGTGGTTGGAGCAGGATCAACCACAGGAAGTTCGATGGACGCCTCAAACATCCTTAAACCAGTACTTGCCTCAGGCAAGCTTCGCTGTATTGGCACCACCACGTATGAAGAATACAAGAATTATTTTGAAAAGGATCGTGCGCTTTCCCGACGTTTCCAGAAGATCGAAATTGCTGAGCCGTCCGTTTCCGAGACCATTGAAATTCTTAAGGGCTTAAAAACTTACTACGAAACTCATCACCGGTGTTACCTACACCCCCGGAGCAATTAAGGCCGCAGCAGAATTAGCCGCCAAGCACATTAATGACCGGTATCTCCCTGATAAAGCGATTGATGTGATTGATGAGGCGGGAGCAATTATTAAGGTGAGTCCGGCGTATAAACACCGGAAAAACATTACAACCGCAGACATCGAAAAAGTAGTCGCTCGCATCGCCAAAGTGCCCCTTCGCAGTGTCTCCTCTTCGGATAAATTACAAATTCAAAATTTGGAAAAGGAGCTTAAAGAAAAAGTCTTTGGTCAGGATGAAGCAATTCATAACCTGGTGAAAGCAATTAAACGATCTCGGGCAGGACTGAGGATCCCTGATAAGCCGATCGGCTCTTTTCTCTTCATCGGGCCAACCGGCGTGGGAAAGACTGAAGTAGCAAAACAAATGGCAACAGTTCTGGGCGTAAATTTCTTGCGCTTTGACATGAGCGAATATATGGAAAAACATACGGTTGCCCGGCTCATTGGTGCTCCCCCCGGATATATTGGATTTGATCAGGGAGGCCTGCTTACTGATGCGATTCGCAAGCACCCCTATAGTGTTCTCTTGTTGGATGAGATCGAAAAAGCTCATATCGACATCTTCAATATCTTGCTCCAGATTATGGACCATGCCACCCTTACGGATAACAATGGCAAAAAAGCTGATTTTCGTCATGTCATCCTCATGATGACCTCAAATGCGGGTGCCCGGGAGATGGCAGCCTCCAGTATCGGTTTTGATGGCATTAAGTCCGAGGATAAATCTGATAAAGGATTGAAGGCCGTAGAGAAACTTTTTAGCCCTGAGTTTCGCAACCGCCTTGACGGCATTATCAACTTCCATTCCCTTTCTCATGAAATTATGGAGAAGATTGTTGACAAATTTATGGCAGAACTCAATGAACAGTTAGTTTTTAAAAAGGTCAACGTCCGATTGTCTCCAGAAGCCCGCACCTGGCTTGCGCGAAGCGGATATGACCCGACTTATGGTGCTCGTCCGCTTGCCCGGTTGATGCAAAAAGAGATTAAGGATCCCCTGGCTGAAGAAATTCTTTTTGGAAAGCTTTCCGGGGGCGGGAACGTATTCATAGACTACAATAATCAGAGCAACCTTCTTTCCTTCGTCTATAAGTAACCCCTTGACAATCTACAGACTTCCCAAGGAGCTGGTTTTCCCTTCCCCGGAACAGGCAGAACCGGAAGGTCTTTTAGCTATTGGCGGTGACCTGAGCCTGGAGAGGCTGCTCCTTGCTTATTGCTTAGGGATCTTTCCCTGGTACTCTGAAGGTTCCCCGATTTTATGGTGGTCTCCCGATCCCCGGCTTATCCTTGCACCAAAAAACCTCCATGTCTCCAAAAGTCTCTCTAAGGTTATTAAGAAAGACATCTTTAAGATAACATTAGACCAATCTTTTGAAGAGGTTGTTCAGGGATGTGCGCATGCCAAACGACCCGACGGGAAAGGCACCTGGATTGTCAAGGATATGATCAAAGCCTACATCCATTTACATGAAGCTGGCTTTGCCCATTCGGTAGAGAGCTGGTTTGACGGTAAACTCGTTGGTGGACTATACGGCGTCTCACTGGGAAGAGTCTTTTTCGGTGAATCAATGTTTTACAAAATGAAAAATGCTTCTAAAGTTGCCTTGGTTTATTTGGTTAAACTCTTGCAAAAATGGGGATTCGAAATGATCGACTGTCAAGTGACCACTACCAACCTCCTCAGGTTCGGTGCCCATGAAATCTCCCGCTCCCGATTTTTAAAGCGTCTCGCAAAGGCTCTCCACCACGAAACCTTACGAGGTCGGTGGCAAATACCGGAAAATTTTGCACTCTAAGCGTTACCCACACCTGCTTCTCTCATCCGGAACTTTCCTGATCAACTGTTACTGCAATACAGGAGGTGAGGATAAGTATTGACCCTACAATTGCCCATAATGAAAGATGCTCATGGAATACTACCACTCCCGCAAAAAAGTTAAGCACGGGCACTAACATACTCAGAAGAGATCCGGATGTTACTGAAAGATAGCGATAGCCTTCTGTCATAAGGAGTTGCCCGACAGTGGCAAAGATACCGATACCGAGTAAAAGAATGCCCCCAAAATATCCTATCGCCCGAGGCACAAGATTGGCGGGAATAATCATGAGCCATAAACCAACCACACATTGGGCAAAAAATATGGCATAGGTAGAATCAGTCTCATGGAGACGTTTTATTGAAACTACTGCTATTCCCGAAAAAATAGCACCAACCACGGCCAAGGCTTCATATTTTCCAAATGTGCCGAAGGTAGTTATCCCCGCGGTTCCTTCGCCTGTAAGAAGATAGATACCGACAAATGCAATGGCAATCGCGCCCCACTTCAAAACGCCAATTCTCTCCTTAAGAAAAAGAACGCTCATAATACTTGCGAAAATAGGGTAGGAATAACTAATGATTGTCCCCTTAGCGATACCTAATTTCATTATTGACAAAAAAAGAAAAAAGACACCTGCGCCACCAGTCAGTCCGCGAGAAAAAAGAAGCCAGCCATTCACAAAGTGGAGTTTTAGCTTTCCAAATAAGGCAGCCACTCCCAGCAAGCCTAAGCCAATAACAAATCGAAAGAGCGTTGTTCGGTATGGATCAAGGAAGGAAGCATATTTTATGAGGCTGGCCATCACGCAAAAAGCTCCAGCTGATCCGCCCATCAACACTAAGCCTTTCATGGGGTGGCCCTTGTTAATCATCCTATAAACCTACCTTTACACATCTTTTTTATGATGCTCACAATAAGAAAAGTTTTTAGGTGGGGATAATAACTACCTGAAGAGGAAGGTCATGTTTAGTCCCTGAAAAATTTCTGGTTAAGCGATTTCCACTAATTCAACCTCAAAAAGCAACGCCTCACCGGCTAAGGGGTGGTTAGCATCAATAGTGACCATATCTCCATCTATGCTGGTAATGAGCAAGTCTAAAACTTCTCCCTCCGGTAAGGTAATCTGCAGGGGTTGTCCGATAGTCGGGGTAATATCAGGAGGAAAATGGCTTTTTTCTACTGTCGCGACCAATTCCTCGCGCCTCGACCCATAGGCTTCTTCTGGCAAAACAGTAAAAGCCTTTGTACCCCCCATTGTCATTCCAATAATTGCTTTTTCAAAACCAGGCATCATTTCGCCGGCACCGATGGTAAATTCAAGCGGCTTACTGTCTTTTGAACTATCAAATATCTTTCCGTTTTTCAGCTTGCCGGTGAAATGTACTTTTACTTTATCGCCATTTTTTGCTAAACTCATTAAAATCTCCGACTGAATATTAATAAAATATTTTTCACCTTATAGTAATTTAATAATAAAGCAAGAATTTTTTATCCCTTATTTATTTTTCTTTTGGTTTGCGAAAATCAATTGAAAGAGCACAAGAGACTTTAATGCTTAAAAACAAATACGCCCTGATGATGAAGACAGAAAAACAAGAAACAAACAAAGAAAAAATAAAAAAAATTATTCCGCTTCTTAAAAAGATGCACCCTCAAGCACATTGTGAACTTGATCACCGCAATCCCTTGGAGCTTCTTATCGCCACCATCCTTTCCGCCCAGTGTACTGATAAAAGAGTAAATCAGGTTACCCCTAACCTATTTAAAAAATATCCCATTGCGAAGGCCTATGCGGAATCTGCTCCCGGAGAACTGGAAGAAGAGATTAAATCAACTGGCTTTTTTCGCAACAAGGCAAAAATGATCCGGGAATCCACCCGCGAACTGGTGACCCGCTTTGGCGGGAAGGTACCGGATCGCTTGGAAGACTTGGTCACCCTGCCAGGAATCGGCCGGAAGACGGCTAATGTCATCTTAGGTACAGCCTTTGGTGTGCCCGGAATCGTGGTTGACACCCATGTGCTTCGGGTAAGTGAGCGTCTGGGGTTAACAAAAAATACTGACCCGGTAAAGGTGGAATTTGATTTAATGGAGATTGTGCCGAAAAAGGCGTGGATCGATTTTTCCCACCTCCTTGTCTTTCACGGCCGGTATGTCTGCAATGCGCGTAAGCCGCTTTGTGACCAATGCAGCTCTTACCCCGTATTGCGACTACTTTCAAAAATCCCTGCCCTTAAAAAGATAAGACCCTCGTCTTTGGAATCCCTTTCGTTTGGGAATAAGGCTTATGAGTATCATTCCAATAATAAAGCCACCCACATGGGCCCACCAGGCTACTCCGCCGCTCCCTGTTTGCGCGGTTGCCGCAATTGATAGGGTTCCGCTAAAAAACTGGAGCACAAACCAAAAGACCAAGAGAATAACCGCAGGTATTTCAATCACCGTAAGATAAAAAAAGATCGGCACCAAGGTTACCACGCGGGCAAACGGAAACGAGATAAGATAAGCACCTAATACTCCGGCAATCGCACCACTTGCACCAACACAGGGCACCGTAGAGTTGGGGTTTAGAATAACATGGGCCACAGCCGCGCCGATGCCGCACACTAAATAAAAGATAAAAAACCGCACATGCCCCAGACGATCCTCGATATTATCTCCGAAAATCCAGAGGTACCACATGTTGCCAATGACATGAAACCAGCCCCCATGGAGAAACATGGAGGTAAAGAAAGGAAAGAAAATGGACCTTAATGATATTCCCGGGCTTTCTCCAAAGAAAACAATCTGGGCGGGAATTAAAGCATAGCGATGAAAAAAGGGGGTCAGGTTTTCCCGTCAGCGAAAGCTGATAAATAAAAACCAACACATTGATAACAATCAAGAGAACAGTTATAAGAGGAAACTTTCCAGAAGGATTTTTGTCGCGTAAAGGAATCATTATTTCGTTAAGGTTCCTCTGCCCATAAACGTAACACCCGGCAAAGCAATCCAGTCAAAGAGAATTTTTATTTAGCCTGTTTCCTCGAGAGTACATCTCGTTGAGATTCCCGGGCCAAGCGAAATTTTAAAACGCCCCCAATTGGCAGGAGTTAATTTTAATCATCATTTTTTCGCACGCCGACGAAACCATCATCTTTGGTACTTTGAATTTTGCCGCCAACGTAAAAGCTGCAGCACAGGAGAGGCGGCCATTCACGAGTTCTTTTTGAATTGCTTTTTCTAAATCCGGTGCAACTGATTCCGCAGGTTTTACCACCCTCCTTTGGGGTGCGTAGCCCATGAGTCCGAGTTGACATTTCAAGATGGGAAGCTCCAGAAGGTCCGCATTGCGGCCTACGTCACTGGGCGAAACTGATAAATCCCTGGCAATCTTGAAAGCTATTGCACAGAAGAGCCCTCCTTCGAGCACCTGAGCGCGAATCTCTTGAGCAATCCTTTCATCTAACGTGACCCCAGGATGCTTTTGCGCAAAGTGACCTTTATTTTTCTTCGTCATAAATTTTTTCCTCCGTTCGTTTAATGTGATTTTCTCTTTTAAACCTGTCTCACATAAATTTGCGACGCCATCTCTTTGTCAATGGCAAACTGACTTTTCCCCACTTGAATCACGTAGGAGGGGAACTTCTGGAGGAGCAGGATTTCAGTTTTAGGTAATACCCCCATTGCAATCATCTTCTGAAGAACATCCCGGTTTCCGGTTTGCAGGTATGCTACTTTCCCCTTTTTCTTTATCTCCAGTTCAGCTAAAGGCATAATAATTTTTTTGAGGTATTCTTTGGAAGCACCCCGGCAGCAACTTCCCGGTGGAATCGGCTTCCCATGAGGACAGGTTTTTGGATGACCCAAGAGAGTACAGATGCTTTTTTCCAGGTCCTTATGAAGGAGATGTTCAAATTTACAACTTGTTTCATGAATTAATTTACTCTTTTCAACAAACACATCCGTCATAAGCCTCTCAGCCAACCGGTGCCGCCTGATACACTTCTGGGCTTCTATTTTTCCGGCTTCCGTCAACCCAAGTTGGTTTTCCTTAATGAAGACATATCCCATTTTTATTAAATCCTTTACTGCTTCATCATCCTTTAAGAGGCTAAAGTCACTTTTATCTTTTTGCCCCTCCACCGTAATAATCCAGAGCGATTCTAAGAGCTCTTCAACCCTGTCTTTTCGTTCCATCATGTCTTAATCTCCTCTTGTTTATAAGCTGATCCCAAGTTTATTTAATACCAGATTAACCATAAAAGCAATCGCAAAGGCAACCACTAAGGTAAAAAGCGATATACCCACTCCCGTCTTCCATCCCCGTTCCTTCAGGTTCATCAAAAATTGAGCAATACAGGGAAGAAATAAGGTCAAAGCTACGCAGGCTACCAGAAGCTGGTCTCCGGTCAATAATCCATCTTTATGGAGGTCATAAAGACCGGCTGCGCCATAGTCACGCCGGAAAAAACCAAAAAGGAATACTTTCGCTGCCTCCTTCGGAAGCCCAATCATCGTTACTGGTTTGGTAAATAAGAAAATCAAAAAATCAAAGAGCCGGGTAAGCTTACCTAACCAGATTAAAACGCTTGCCAGAAGAAACAAGGGCAAAATCTCCCAAAAATACCACTTCACCCTCATATAGGTCTTGGTTAAAATATTGCCCAGATGAGGCATCCTCAGCGGCGGGATTTCGATATAAAAAGATGGCCTTTCACCGGGAAGAAGCTTTGCGGTTAAAAATCCAATAAATAAAAATACCATCATAATAATTCCTGCCCAGAGCACCATCGCTTTAGGATGTCCCCCAAGCAGTGCTAAGATTACTCCTAATTGCGCGGAGCACGGAACGGCCAGGGCTAAGAGCATGGTAGCGATAAGCCGTTCCCGCTTCGTAGGAAGGGTCCGGGTAACTAACGTGGCCATCGTTGCGCAACCAAATCCTAACACCATCGGGATTACTGCCCTTCCGCTGAGGCCGATTTTTTTAAAGGTCCGGTCAATCAGCATTGCCAAACGGGGAAGGTAGCCGGTATCTTCAATGACTGAAAAGACAAGGAAAAAAAACGTAACGATAGGAAGAATAAGCGCCACTGCGTATCGTAGCCCGAGGGTTAAAATGCCATACTCTCCCACCATAAGGTCCTGAAGTATCCTCCAGGGAATAAGGGAAGAAAATATTTTTACCAAAAGCGGATTAAGGTAGCTATCATAAATCGTCTCTTCAATATACCCTACGACTGTCCCGGCCCCAAAGACTCCCACAAACTTATAGAGTCCGAAATAAAGAATTAAAAACAGCAGGGGAAAACCCGCTATGGGGTTCATCATTAAAGCACTTACTTTCTCAGCAATCCCTTGTGTCTTTTCTTTGACTTTGACCACCCGATTGATGATTCTTTCTACCTCATCCCGGCGGCGCAGAGCAATTTCATATTCAATCGGATAAGCATAGTGTGCTTTCACTCCGGAAATGATTTTTTCAATCTGGTCTCATGATCGTCGGCTGGCTTTCCTTTACCATCTCTTGTATCTCGTGGTCCTCTTGAAGCAATAGAAGACCAACAGCGCGACGCGAGAGCGGATACCTGTCGTGGAGTAATCCTTCAATTGTTTCCAAAGCTATTTCTAAAGAGTGTTCTATCGGCCCATCATGATTTTTTTCGAATTGCATATCCTACGATCCTTTCCTTCAGGATATCCATCCCCTTTTTTGTGGTTGAAATCGTCCCCACAACCGGAACCCCAAGGAGTTTTTCTAAAAGGGTTAAGTCAATTTTTATCCCGGCTTTTTGGGCTTCATCCATAATATTTAAAACCAAAATGACAGGAAGTCCGGCTTCGATGAGTTGAAGGGTGAAGGCTAACATTCTTTCTAAATTTTTAGCATCAACAACATGTAAGACGATGTCGGGCCTCCCTTGAATTAAAATTTTTCTTCCTACCCGCTCCTCTTCAGTGATTGGGGTTAGCGAATACATCCCTGGAGTATCTATGACTTCAAATCGCTCCCCCTTGATGTCTGCAAATCCGCTGGTAACTTCGACCGACGTCCCGGGGTAATTGGAAACCGTAACATAATTATTCGTGAGATTATTAAACAAGACGCTTTTGCCCACATTGGGGTTGCCGATAATAACAATCTTTTTGGGCCGATCATGCGTTCCTTCAGTGTTCTCGGGAAGTGCAGAAGAAAGCGGATTATTTCTTTGTTCCAACCGAGCTTGTTTCATGGTAACATCCACGCTATTGTGATCAAAAATTTTATTGTTCCTTTTTATCCAGAGACATTTTTTTGTCAGCATCCTTCCCACCCGGCTTGCTTTTCTTTTGCGAAAAAAACTGGTCCAGAGAGTCTTTCAAGTGTTCTACACATTTTTCTTTTGAACTGCCCTGGTGGCAATGGCTTTTAAAATATCTCCAAAAAATCAAAACTTCCTTTGGGACACGATTCAATGAACCCAATGAATTCCACCAGCTTCTTGAGGGTAGCAGAACTTACCGCGTGCTCCATCCGGCAAGCTTCGTTATCTGCCTGTTTAGAATTAACTTTAAGCACGTTTTTTAAAAAATTAAAAAGAATCATGTGCTTGTGAAGCGCCTTCTGAGCCTGTTTAAGGCCCAAGGGGGTCAAATCCACATACTCATACCGCTCATGGTTTATCAGATCTTTTTTAGCTAAGTTATTTAACATCGACGTTACGCTCGGCATCTTTACCTGCATCCCTTTGGCAATATCACGAACCCTGACAACTTTATTCTCTTGCTTAAGCTTTACTATTAATTCCAAATAATCTTCCATTGCTGAGGTAAGCGCTTTTTCCATGTGACCACCTTTTGGAAAATTAACATAATAATGTTTAGATTGTTTTTATATTCTTAGATTAATCTAACTTTTTAAAATAATTTGTCAAGTATTTTATTGAAAGTATACCCCGTTAGAAGGTTTCAACAAGTATTTCCCTCACAATTGACTAATGCAACACAGGGGTTTATAAGTGTTATTTTAAATTTTTCTCATACCAAGGTGCATTCAAAAGCAGATCGAGGCGGCGACGAGGAATCGACGTCGAGGAGTATGACGAGGAGACAACAAAGATATGCAAATGAAGGCGACTTGGTATCAATCCATAATTATCAATAAAGGGGAACGCTCCATGCAAGAAATCGCCACCCTATCAAAAGAAGAGATCAAAGCCACGCTCATCGAAACCCACCGGGAAAACCAGATTCTTTGGAGAAAATGGCTTAATCAAACCAAGGACTTTTCCGAAAAATCTGGACTTTATCGTTACCGGGAGGGATTTGACACCGCTATTTTAAATTTAGCCCAGAGGTTGCACATCACCCTTGGTGCCTCAAATATCCCACCAGAAACCCAAGAAAAAAAAGCTACGGTCTTTACCTTAGAAAGAATCTCCGTTCTTCCTGATTCACAAGGAGTCTCCTGCCTTTATTGCCATGAACCTCTTTTCAGGAAAGGTACCAAGCGTTGGTACTGCCCGTCCTGTAGGGTGAATTTCCGACTTCGGCAAGAGGAGGGTTAATCTTTTAAGCGGTTTGCGAGAAGTTCGGTTTTAAAAAAATGAAAACAAAGAGATCAAAAAGCTGATCTGAAAATGGTTAAACCCTAATGACTCCAGATGAAGGGGTATATATGCCAGGATCAGCCACAGGCATTGCATGTAGCCAAAATATATGAAGGTTGGAAGAATATAGCGGAGGATCATGATGGGTAAGGCAAAAAATCTAAAAAAAGGCCTTCATTTCTTGGCAGACATCCTCAGGTTTAATGATGGAGAGAGATTCGTCATGAAACAGGCCCGTGAAGTTAATATCGCTGGTATTCATCGGCGGAATAACGAAACGAGGGGTTAATCGGGCATGAGTCCAAAAATAATCTTTTTCTTTTAAACCAGAAAAAATGGTCAGATTAAAGCTCATCAGGTTATTTTTGTCTAAGTAAAGAAAAATTTTTTGAAGCCCACGGGCGAACTCATGGAACTCTACTGGCGGAATCTCTAACAGGGAAAGTTTATTAACAAAAACACCCATGACATCAAACATCATCCCTTTGGGCGCAAAATAAAGAAGCCAACAGATATTTCCGGTTTCACCCAAAAACCTTTCTCCGAGCTTTTTTTCCTCATTAATTAAATCTTCCCAATAATTGACCTTAAATTTTTTCCAAAATCGCTTTCCCCGTTTCAAGATCAGGCCATGATAATCCGAAGGATCCCGGTCAGCCATAAGATGGAGGTGAGGATGGATCAAGCTTGCCCCAGAAGGGGGCATATAGTTCCAGTTAATGGAAAAGTATTTGTTCTTGGCATTTTTTTTATAAACTCTTTTAAAAAAACTCTGCGCGGCCAGGAATCCATTTGCTAAGATTTCTTCAGAAAAATGCGTAAGCCCAACAAAATGGTCTTTGGAAAAAATTGTCACGGCATTATTCTGTCCATACGGCATAAAGTTGGGCAACACTACTGCCTCTTCGAATCTAATCCTCCCTTCCGGGATAAAAGGGAAAGGGAATTTGGGGGTCATGTTTTCCACGTTTTCTTCGCAAAAAGGACACGGGTACTCAAGGGACTTCTTTACTGTTTTTTCTACATCAGGGGGTACAGGCACCTTGAACTTCAGGTTCATTATTCGCGCTCTTCTCCGGGTAAGCGGGTCAAACCGGAACTCAAAATTCAAGAGCTTTTCATTAAAACCCTGGGTATGGTCGAGAATCTTTGTTTCTCTTAAAGATTTTTTAAAACGAACCGCCATAATTTCCTCTTGTGTTTTCTTAACTTAAAATCAAAGACTTTCATACCAAGTTGCATTCAAAAGCAGATCGAGGCGGCGACGAGGAATCGACGTCGAGGAGTATGCCGAGGAGACAACAAAGATATGCAAATGAAGGCGACTTGGTATCAGTATATAGAAATCTCTTCGTTTTGCAAAGATAATTTCGCTTCCAAAATCCTTTAAACTGCATGGGATAAACAGCAAATATTGGCGATCGGCAACCATCATGCGCTTTTCCTATTCTCTTTATTGACCGTAAATTTTTCCTTACAATATTTTTCCCTTGCCTTCACAAGAAAACGTTTTGATCAAATAAGAAAGTAAAAAGTTTGAAGTTTCCCTGCTCAATAAAATCGTAAAAAATTTCATAATATCTAAACCATGTCGCATTTCCTTGAAAAACTAAAGGCAATAAGCTATAACATGCTCATGAAACAGTATTTATTGAAAGAAATCCCCCCGTTGGTAAAAAAATCTTTTCAGATTGACTACGAAAAGGAGCTTAACCCCGCTCAGTTAGAAGCAGCAACAATTCTGGAAGGTCCGGTCCTGGTCATTGCCGGAGCCGGGAGCGGAAAAACCCGCACCTTGGTTTACCGGGTCGCACGTTTAGTTGAATCAGGTATCCCTCCGGAAAATATTCTTCTCCTTACCTTTACCCGCAAGGCCGCCCAGGAGATGCTCCGCCGTGCCAGCATGATGATTGATGACCGGTGCGAGCGGGTATACGGAGGAACTTTTCATGCGGTGGCCAACTCGCTACTGAGACGATACGCCCCGCTGATTGGGTATGCATCCGCCTTCACGATTTTGGACCGCTCGGATGCTGAGGATATCATAAACCTTCTGAGAACCCAGATGGGCTTGAGTGAAAAAAGCCGCCGGTTCCCCCGGAAAAACACCATTGCTGAAATCTTCAGCAAGTCAGTCAATAAAATGGAGCCTATCTCGCATATCATGGAGCAAGAATATTTTCACTTTTACGAAGAGTTAAAAGAGTTATTAGGCCTTCAAGAACTTTATAAAAAATATAAAGAGCAAAACCAGCTCATGGATTACGATGACCTCCTCGTAAACTTTCGAACCCTCCTGGAAAATCATCCGGACGTTCGCGCCGAAATTTCTCGAAGGTTCCGTTTTCTCATGGTAGACGAGTACCAGGATACCAACCGACTGCAGTCCGAGATTATCCAGTTTATAGCTTCGGAGCATAACAATGTCATGGTGGTGGGAGATGATTCTCAAAGTATTTATTCCTTTCGTGGCGCAAATTTCCGGAACATTATGGACTTTCCGAAACGTTTTTCAGGAACTCGTATTATCACCCTCGAAGAAAACTATCGCTCCACCCAGCCCATCCTTGATCTGACCAATGAAATCATTGTCAATGCCAAGGAAAAGTACACCAAGCATCTCTTTACCAGAAAAACCAAGGGCGCGCGCCCCATACTTATCGCCGCGGAAAATGAAAACTACCAGTCCCGCTTTATTTGCCAAAAGGTGCTGGAAATAAGAGAGGAGGGTGTTCCCCTCGATGAGATCGCTATTCTGTGCCGGGCCGCCTTCCACACGTTCGATTTGGAGATTGAACTGGCCCGACGCAACATACCCTATGTCAAATTCGGTGGATTCAAATTTATTGAAACCACACATGTGAAAGATGTCCTGGCCCACCTTCGACTCCTCATCAACCCGAGAGATGCGATCAGCTGGCACCGAGTCCTCATGCTGGTAGGGAAAATCGGTCCCCGCACCAGCCATAATATCATTGAGTGGATCATAAAAAACCGCAAGGGACCTGAAGACCTCACGAGTTACCCTGAAAAGGCAAAATTCACCGAAGGGATCAGGCAGCTCCACGAGCTTTTAAACACGTTAACGCGGAAGGGACTCACCATCCCCGACCAGATCAACCTCACCTGTCGCTACTATGAACCAATCCTTAAAAATAAATACGATGACTACCCCAGGCGCCTCAAGGATTTGGAACACCTCCAGAACATCACTGCCCGTTATTCTTCCCTGGAACATTTCCTCAGTGATCTTGCGTTGGAGCCGCCGAATGAAAGCGTGGCCGGAGTTGCCGCGCCAGATTCTGATGATGAGCGGTTGGTGCTTTCCACGATCCATTCAGCCAAAGGATTAGAGTGGAATACGGTTTTTATCATCTGGGCTTTGGAAGGAAAATTTCCCTCAAGCTACGCTTTTAACAGTGAAGAAGAAATGGAGGAGGAACGGAGGCTCATGTATGTTGCGGCCACCCGGGCAAAGGAAAACCTTTTTATCACCTACCCGGTAAACATCTATGACCGAGTAAGCGGGAAAGTCTTTTCCAAACCCTCCCGCTTTGTTCGAGAGATTCCTGCCGATTTTTTTGAGAGTTGGTCGCTCACAGAGGAAATCGATTATTCATATTAAAAGGAGGATGATGCCACTATGAAAGGGAAAAAAATTAGTTTTATTGGGGGAGGAAATATGGCGGAAGCAATGCTGCGAGGGCTTCTCAAAAAGAAAATTATTACCCCCAAACAGCTCTTCGTTTCTGAACCGAGAGAGGAACGAACCCAGTTTCTTTCCCAAAAATATCGTATTCACGTAACTTCGGATAACAAAGCGGCAGTCCGCTTTGGGGAAATCATTATTTTGGCAGTAAAGCCTCAGATTATTAAAGGGGTCTTGCAGGAAATTGCCGGCGTGGTTACTTCAAAGCACGTGATCATTTCTATTGCTGCCGGAATCACCATTGCTTTTATTGCTTCCCAGACAGGAAAAGATAAACGAATTGTTCGGGCGATGCCCAATACCCCGAGCCAGATTGGTGAGGGTGCAATCGCTCTTTGCGGAGGAGGCAAAGCAACCCCACATGATATTCGGGTTGCCCGCGAGCTTTTTGCGGCTGTCGGCACTACGGTGATGATCCCTGAAGCGCATATGGACGCAGTTACTGGTTTGAGCGGAAGTGGGCCAGCCTATATATTTTTAATCATTGAAGCCTTAACTGATGGGGGAGTGAAGATGGGACTGCCCCGGGATGTGGCACAATCTCTGGTGCTCCAGACTATTATTGGCTCAGGACGGATGGTTTTAGAAACCGGAGATCACCCCAGCACGTTAAAAGACTTAGTCACGTCGCCGGGAGGAACAACGATCGCGGGTCTCCATGTTTTAGAGGAGAAAGGGATAAGAGGCGCCTTAATCAACGCGGTCGTGGCAGCTTCTGAACGCTCCCGCGAACTATCCCAGGCCCTCAAACCCTGAATGCTTAATATTATTTTTCTTCATCTTGCGCCATAAGGTGGAACGGTGCACACCGAGTTCCTCTGCTACCCGTTCTATGTTACCTCCGTATTGTTTTAACGTTTCTTCAATCAGTTCTTTTTCAAAGCTGTCAACCAATTCCTCCAGTTTCTTGCCTTTTACCGTCTGGCGAGGAAACCGGTCAGTGAGATAGTCGGGAAGGTGTTTTGGGGCAATGTAATTTTCCCGACAGAGGATAAAGGCGTGTTCAATAATATTTTCCAGCTCCCGAACATTGCCTGGGTACCCATGGTTTAACAGGAGCTTCATGGCCGGAGTGCTAATCCCATTTATTTTTCCCTCCACCGTCTGATTAAAACTATCCATAAAATGCTCAATCAAAAGAGGGATGTCTTCCTTCCGTTCTCGCAGAGGTGAAATATTGAGCGTGATAACATTCAGGCGGTAGTAAAGGTCTTCGCGAAAGTCTCCACTTTGCACTAAAACACGAAGATTTCGGTTGCTGGCAGCAATAATGCGGACATTGGCCTTCTCGGTTTGCACGCTTCCGAGTGGCTCATATTCTTTTTTCTCTAAGGCCCGTAAAAGCTTTACTTGGATATTTTTTGAAATCTCGCCAATCTCATCAAGGAAGATGGTTCCTCCTTCCGCTAACTGAAAACGGCCCGGCTTGTCTTTTTTGGCATCCGTAAACGCCCCCCGTTTATAACCAAAAAGCTCTGACTCTAAGAGTGTCTCGGGCAAGGCACCGCAATTGACCTTGATAAAAGGCTTATCCTTGCGGGGGCTTAATTCATGGAGGGCATTAGCAAAAAGCTCTTTCCCCGTTCCGCTCTCACCTTGGATAAGTACGGTTGCGTCACTGGCGGCAATATCGGTGAGATCATCCAATGTTTCTAATATTTTTTTATTTCTGCTTACAATCTTATGATACGTATATTTTTCCCGAATCTCTTTGCGAAGAGCCTTGAGAAAAGAGATATCCCGGAAGCTCTCCATGCCGCCGATGACTTTTCCTTCTTTATCTTTTATGACTGAGGTAGTTATCCTGACGGGGATAGGAAGATCATTTTTTCTTTGAATCGTCATCTCCAGGTTCACCGCATCCCTCCCTGTGGCCATGGTTTCTTTCAAGGGACAATGCTCTTTACAAATCTCGGAGCGAAGAATCTCATGGCAGGGCTTTCCCAGCACTTCTTGTTCGCTATAGCCGGTGAGCTTTTCGAGAGGCTCATTAAAAAAAATAATTTTATTATCATTATCAACTACAAAAAAGGGGAGCGCTAATCCCCTGATGATGCTATAAATGGTCTCTTTGTCTCTTACGGGACTCATATGTACTCTCCCGAGTAGTAAAATTGCAACTATTTTATAAATCGATTACCAGATAATTAATATTTTATTTTAATATATTAGCAAAATCGTTTTGATAATGCAACTTGATTTTTTTTATTTTTCCCGATCTACCTTGACAAGTGAAAATTATTTTTTAATTAGAAAAAATATGCCAAGGATCGACCTTGGTTATCAAGTGCTTTACTAAGGACTGAGAGGTTAAGCAAAAAAGTCAAGGAAGAGATGAAAAAGAAAACTCATACCCCTACCAGCAACTCCCCTGCGAAAATTTTGCACAAAAAAATCGAAACCCTATAGAAGGAAATCGCAATGCTTAAAAAAAGTTTGGCAACAATACAGGAGCAAGGGAAAAGCCTTCGTCAATCAAAAGATGGAGATTAAGCAGGGCTTAAAATCACTAATATGTTGTTTACCGTAAACAAAGCACTGAATCACAGAATGTTGCGCTCACCCTAAATGACTCAGGGCAGTATTGTGCATCAGAAGAATTGCGCTCCGCTTTTCTTATAAAAAAGTTCCCTCTAAGGTATATTGAAAGTTTCACAATAAGGGGTTACCAAGGTTTTTGTATTGTTTAAAAAGAATATACCCTCCCCAAGCAAAAGAAATCAGCATGAGCAAGATACCTACGGTATTCGTGAGTTGGGCTAAAGCATGATCGTATCGGAGCCATCCCAGTTTGCGGAGGATAAATTCCCAATCATGATAGTCAACCACCTCACTTCCAGTAACTCCACCTAAAAGCATTATTTTTAAGTCCCTTGCATCGTTAATATATGGGGCTAAATCCATACAACTTTCCCCGAGCCACCAAAAGACCACTGAGGCACCAAAGGTATCTCTCGTCTTGAAAAGAATAACCAAAAAGCAGGTTAGAGGCATTAACAGTTGTCCCAGACTTCCTCCGAGCATCATTATAAATTGTCCAAAAAAACCAAAAATAATATGCCCTGCTTCATGAAAAGGGAGGTTAACAAGATGCATAAAAGATTGGCCAGTATAGTTGATCTCAAGAGGGGAAAGGATAAACTTCCAACCCCAGAAAAAAATCCCCAAAAAAACAATTATGCGACCGCTAAAATAAAAGGGGTTCACTGGTGAGGCAACATGAAAAAAGAGATCTTGAGCGGAGTCTATAAGGATTCCCTTTTCTTCTTTTAGCTCTTTTCGATGAACATTCGATGTAATATGAGCATCGCTTTCGGGAAAGAGTGCCTGATGGGCGAAATATTTCTCAAAAATAATGCCGCATTTTTCACATTCTGCATTGTTATCTAACTGCTCAAAGTTACACTTCGGGCATATCATTATCCACCTTCAATGTATGAGGATAATTGTACGTCCGTTATTTTTTCACTTCTTTCCCCATAAGACATATCTTAGGAAAAAATCTTGTCCAAAACAAACTTGTAAAATTTCCTTGGTATCTCTCTGTTAAACCCTTGGTTCCGAAGATACCGGCTCATTACCAAGTCCAACCCAATCACGGTAAAGGCAAGCAGTAGAATACAAATAGATGGGAAAAGTTAGGATAAAAATTACCAAAGCAAATAACAAAATCCCTAAAGTGCCGCTTGCACTACCCTGCTGTAGCATATTCATTCCTCTGGCAAATACTAAAACCCCTGCAGCGCCCACCAGTGACGCGACCACATAAAAAGGAAGTAGATCAGACCATCGTTCCTTGAAAAGCTGTAGACTTTCTTTGATCGCGTCAATAAACGAAAGGCGTTTTTCCCAGATCAGGGGAAATACAAAAATAAAAGGCGCGCCCGCCAGTAAGCTCAAAATAATACCCAAGAAAGGAACAAGACCGACAATAAAGGTTACTGCAAAAATGATAACCCATGCTAAAAGAGCATCCCAGAGCACATCAAAGCCTTTGAACAGATCGCCGGTGGTAGCCTGCTGCCCTTTCATTCGCTGAAAGATTATATAATAAAAACCGCAGAGCAAAGGCCCCACGATAAGAATCCCGATTACCGTAAGACACACACCGAAAATGATTAATGCCGGCAAGGCATACCCAATAACATCCGATTTTACGGCCTCAAGGCCCTCCTTTAACCAATCTCCGATTTTGACCTCTTTCATAGTTTCTCCTTCCTAATGCTTATTGCCAATCAAAACCGTAAACCTGTTAGGTCCAAATCTTTCACCTCCAAACAAAGAGGCCGCACCACCCTTTGGCAATTCGGCCTATTTTATTTCACGAAATCATGAATACCCACTCTCCTCCAAAGTCCTTGTTTTCTGTTATGCTCCGGAAACCAAGGTTAAGGGTTCCTCTAAAAATGTCATTCCGTGAAAGCAGGAATCCAGAAAGAATCGAAATTGCTGGACTCCCGCACCCGTGCCCTTCTGGGTATTCGCGGGAGTGACAGATTGGGAATTATTAGAGGTACCCTTAATATTTTGAAAATAATAGCTATTTAACCCCTTGCACCATCAAAAGTCAAACAAAAACCAGGACAACGGTTTAAAGACTCGTTAATTTTTTTCTTCTTTGAGGTTATCGCAGAGATAAGGTATAGTAAATCAAAAAAGTTTCTGCTTTGAACAAATATAAAACCCTATACGTGAAAAGTGACTATGATCAAGAAAACAAAACTCCTGAAACTTAATAATCCGATTCTCATCGCTGCCTGGCCCGGAATGGGAAATGTCGCCCTCAAGGCAGCACATTACCTCCGGGAGGAATTAAACGCCCAGGAATATCAGCAGATCGAACCCCAAGATTTTTTCCCCATCCCCATGATTTCTATCCGCAACGCATTAATAGAAAGCATTAGATTGCCGGAAAGTAAATTTTATTTTTGGAAAAACAAAGACGGTAAAAATGATCTTCTCATTTTCTTAAGTGAAGCTCAGCCCATTGTCGGAAAAGAAATTCGATTTTCCCACCTTATCTTAGACGTTGCGAAGCACGCTGGGGTAAAAAAAATTTTTACCTTTGCGGCCCTGTCATCCACGATTGACCATCGGGTTAAGCCAGGAGTCTGGGGAATCGCCACTTCCCTGGGGATGCTCAAGCAGCTTCAAAAGCTCAACATTAATATTCTCCATGATGGACACATCGGAGGGCTAAACGGCGTATTTTTGGGAATCGCACAAGAAGCACATTTTGAAGGAGCGTGCCTTTTAGGCGAAATCCCCTTCTACGCTACCCAAATCGAAAACCCTAACGCTTCCTGGGCAGTGCTTGAAGTCTTCACCCAACTTTTTAAGCTTTCGCTCGATTTTTCCAAACTTTCCACTCTCACCCGCTATATGGAAAAAGAAATTGATAATTATCTTACCCAAATCAAGGAAAAATTCTCTTCTCAGGAACTTCCTGAACAAGAAAAAGATAAAGGGCCTCAATATATTCATTAAAAAGGAACGACTTATGGAAAAAGAACTGTTGCGATTGATCTATGAAAAAGGGTTTAAGTTCAGTGAAGAAGCAACCTTCAAACTTGCCTCCGGAAAAATGAGCAGCTATTACATTGACTGCCGGGTGGTTACCAGCCTCGCGAAAGCCAAATACCTTATCTCCCAACTCATGTTCAAAAAAATCGTTGATCTTAATGTCGCTGCTATTGGTGGGCCTGAGGCAGGCGCCATCCCGATTGCTGATGCGGTTTCATACGCCAGTTACCTGCACGGCAAAGAAATAAAATCCTTCTGGATCAGGAAAGAAGCTAAAGGCCATGGTCTTAAAAAATGGATTGAAGGTGATGTAAAAGAAGGAGACAGAGTCGTCATTGTTGATGATGTTATCACCACCGGCACGTCAACCATTGACGCTATGAGAAGAGCACGAGAAGGAGGACTTATTGTTGTAAAAGCCATGGTACTGGTAGACCGGGAGGAAGAAGAAGGCAAACACAATATCGAAAGAGAAGGGGTTAAGGTAGAAGCACTGTTTACGGTTAGTGATCTCATGCGATTCCATAAGGAAGGATGAGGCAAACCTTATCATACCAAGTCGCCTTCATTTGCATATCATTGTTGTCTCCTCGTCATACGTCCTCGATGCGTCGATTCCTCGTCGCCGCCTCGATCTGCTTTTGAATGCAACTTGGTATCAAGATACTTGTATGGCTTTTGTTCCACGTTATCTCGCGTTATACGAATCGGGTGAACTGGGAAACAAAATCAAACAGTTACTGTTGTTTCTCGAGTCATGCACTCTCTGTCCTCGAGAATGCAAAGTAAACCGCTTGAAAGGGGAGGTTGGGGTTTGTGGAGCAGGAAGCACAATAGCCGTCTCCAGTGTTTTTCCCCATTTTGGTGAAGAACGGCCATTGGTCGGCCACGGTGGCTCCGGAACCATTTTCCTCACCTACTGTAACCTTAAATGTGTATTTTGCCAAAATTACGACATCAGCCATCTGGCGCAAGGCGAAGAGATTTCCAGCGAAGAACTGGCAACACACATGGTAACTCTCCAGCAAAGAGGGTGCCATAACATCAATTTTGTTACTCCCACCCACCTTACCCCCCAACTAATCGCTTCTTTGCCAAAAGCAATTGAACGCGGGTTTCGCCTCCCCTTGGTTTATAACTGTGGTGGATATGAATCTCTGGAAGTCATTAAACTATTGGAAGGAATTATTGATATCTATATGCCCGATGCAAAGTTTGCTGACCCCGAGGTAGCACGTAAATATTGCAGGGCTGCTGATTATCCTGAGGTAAACAAGCAGGTATTGAAAGAGATGCACCGCCAGACCGGTGTTCTCAAAATCAACCAGCAGGGCATTGCAGAACGCGGATTGTTAATTCGTCACTTGGTTATGCCGGGGGGTGCAGCGGGATCAAAAAAAATTTTCAAGTTTATTGCCGAAGAATTATCCAAGGAATCTTATGTGAATATTATGGCCCAGTATTACCCTCAGTTTGATGCCGCTTACTATCCTGAACTTAACCGGAGGATAACCCCTCAAGAGTACCATGAGGTAATCGTCCTGGCCCGGAGTTTTGGCCTCCATCGGGGCTTCCCGGAAATGTAAGAGAAGCTTCACGCACAATAACTCCGCACAATATCAAAAAGCACTTTTGTCCCGAAGACCAGGTCTTTTTTCGCTATCCGTTCATTGTGCCCATGAACCATATCCTGATGATGCGCCATGTCTCCTTCAACCAAGAGAGGAGCAAATCCAAACGCGACCGTCTTCCCGTTGCGTAAGTACCGGGAATCAGTCGCCCCTGATGAGATAAACGGGATGATCCTGGCTTTTGGGTCATGCCTAACAAGGGCTTCCCTGAAGATTTTAACAATCTCGTGGGAAAAATCCGACTCCGAAGCAGTAGCGCACTGTATCTCCTGGATCGTATACTGAGGGATGCCATCCAAAATCTTTGCGATCTCCTTTTTAACTCCTTCGATCGTTTCTCCAGGTAATATCCGGCAGTCCACCTCGCAGTAACATTCACTCGGAATAACATTGACCTTTTCTCCTCCTTTAACCACAGTAGGAACAAAGGTATTATGGATCATAGCCAGGAGGAGTTTCTTTAAACCCTGATCAGGCATTGCCTCAAGAATTTCTTCGGCCCGAACCGGTTCCTTTAAAAGACTTTGCAGAATCGGGGCTATTTCTTCATCTCCGGAAAAATCCTGGATGAACTTTTCTACGATTTGTGGCACCTGAATCTGAGCGCGATACCTTCCCAAAGCCGCTATGCTCCTTCCCAAGGCAAGGATGCAGTTATCTTCTCGAGGAAGTGAGCCATGTCCCGGTGTTCCCTTAAAAATAATCCGAAACCAGCAGGCCCCCTTTTCTCCCGCCTGGCAGAGATAAAAATTCTTTGTCTTTCGGGCAAGTCCAACCCCCCCGCCTTCATTGATCACTACCTCAAACCGATTGAACTCCGGGCGGTTCTTGCAAAGCCACGCAACCCCAGATTGTCCACCTTGTTCTTCATCGGCAGTGGCCGCCATAACCACATCCCGTTTGAGAGGCACATTGATTTTTTTAAGGAGAATAAGCACCAGGGTTTCCATGACCCCCAATGACTTGCAGTCCAAAGCCCCCCGCCCCCAGATTTCTTTTCCCACGATCTTTCCGGAAAACGGAGGATAAGTCCATTTTTCTTCTTCAGCGGGCACAACATCGATATGGCTCAAAAGGAGAAGGGGTGGTTTGTTACCAGTACTTTTGAGACGCGCGATAAGATTTCCCCGGCTAGGCCCAGAATCAATTATTTCGTTTTCTATCCCCTCAAGATCAAAAATGTTTTTTAAAAACTGGGCGCCTTTAATCTCGTTTCCCGGAGGATTGGTAGTATTAATCTGAAGATATTGACTCAAATACGTCGGTTGCTTTTTCTTCAACGTCTTGCCAGTTAATTGTTTGTTTGTCCATAGTATTACCTTGATTTTTTTTCTTTCTTTTGAAAACCCATCACTCTTCCTTTGCTATCAAACATTGCGCCCTCCAGCTGTAACAGCCTCTGCTTTAATAAAATTCCTTCAGGAGCTGAAAACCCCCCTAACGTCCCATCACTCCGTATTACTCTATGGCAAGGCACGACGATGGGAAAAGGATTTTTGCCCAATGCATTTCCTACCGCCCGAAAAGAACCCGGTTTTTTTATGTGAGTGCTTACCCACTGATAACTCCTCACTTCCCCCCAGGGAATAGTTTGTGTTGTTTTCCATACCGTGACTAAAAACTCTGTATAACCTGCCGCATCGAAAGAAAAGCCTGGAGTGAATTTTTTCCCTTCAAAATACTTTACCAGAATATCAGCAAGAGGTCGCAAATGCGCGTTATTTTTTTCAACCCCGGGAAATTCTTGGAAGATATCTTTTTCAACCTCAGCCCGCTCCGAATGGGGAAGTATGATCCTTTTAAGCCCTTTGCCCCCTTCCACCACCCCCATCCAACCAAATAATGTTTTAAAAATAGAATATCTCATCATAACAAGAAAAATCACCTCACCGTAACCTTTTATCTAACCCGGAGAAATTTTAGGGAGATTTTGCTATTAAAGTCAAGTAAAAAGGAAGAGGTGATCACATCGTGAGTCCTTGCGTGATCAATCTTGACCCGGCTTGGATAACATGGTATTAAAAAAACTTAGCCCAAATTTTCCTGAAAAAAGGAGCCCTTCATGAAAAACTCCCCCCTTAATATTGGAATAATTGGTGCAGGAAGCTGGGGTACCGCTTTGGCTACCCTGCTCGCCTATAATGACCATAAGGTCACCCTGTGGGTTTACGAAAATGAGTTGCATGAACACTTGTTAACCAATCGACAAAATCATTTCTACTTGCCAGGGGTTACTCTTCCGGAGTCTATTTTTCCTACGCAATCTTTTTCTGAAGCTACCCAAAAAAAAGATTTTCTGGTCTCCGCGGTTCCTTCTCATTTAGTAAGAAAAATCTTGAGCGAATGTGTCCCTTTCCTCGATCCCCAAACCACTATTGTAAGTGTTTCTAAAGGTATTGAAAATGAGACCTTAATGCCCATATCGAGCATTTTCAAAAAAATTCATTCCTAAAAATCTTGTTTCCCACACTGCTTATCTCTCAGGACCGAGTTTTGCCAAAGAAGTCGCCCTCCAGCACCCCACCGCAGTCGTGGTAGCCTCAGAAGACCATGAGGTTGCTCAAAAAGTACAGAAAGTTTTTGCTGCTCCTTTTTTCCGGGTTTACACCAGCAATGATGTTATTGGCGTGGAATTAGGCGGAGCATTAAAAAACGTCATTGCCATTGCTGCTGGCTGTTCTGATGGCTTAAATTTTGGTGATAATACCCGGGCTGCCCTTATTACCCGGGGGTTAGCTGAAATAACCCGCTTGGGCGTTGCCTTAGGGGCAAATCCTTTAACCTTTGCCGGGCTTTCCGGCCTGGGTGATCTGGTCTTAACGTGTACCGGAGCGTTGAGTCGTAATCGAAAAGTAGGCATTCAATTGGGTCAGGGAATGAGTTTAGATAACATCATAAAAAGCTCAAAAATGGTTGCCGAAGGGATAAAGACAGCCAAGTCGACCTACCAGCTTGCTAAACGTCGCAAGGTAGAAATGCCTATCGTTGAGCAAGTCTATCGGATTCTGTATCAAAACAAAGACCCGCGGAAAGCAGTCACTGACCTTATGGGAAGAAACCTCCGGTATGAGTTAGATGCCCGCCCTGAATAAGAATCCTCCTAAGGTTAAATAATTTTTTATCAATAAGACAGGTGAATTTTCAAACTAAAATACAGTAAACAAAAAGACGTTGTTCCTATTATTCGGTTTTAAAATTGCAGTACCTCGATGATAAGGAAAACAAAAAATGCTGGAAGAAATTAAAAGCCGCCGGAGTATTCGTAAGTTTACCTCAGCAGAGGTTGATGACCAGACCATTGATACAATCATTGAGATGGGAACCTGGGCGCCTTCGGGTTTAAACAATCAGCCCTGGAAGTTTGTGGTTGTCAAAGAAAAAGAAACATTGAACAAGCTTTCCCGGCACACCGTTTATTCCCACATTATTAAAAATGCTCCTGCCTGCATCGCCGTGTTTCTCGACAACAAAACATCGTACCACCGGGAAAAAGATATTCAGGCAATCGGAGCCTGCCTCCAGAATATGCTCCTTGCCATCCATCATCTCGGATTAGGAGGAGTCTGGCTGGGCGAGATTCTCAAAAACCGGGAACAGGTGGAAAAGCTCCTCGAGGTGCCTGATGGTGTAGAGTTGATGGCAGTAGTTGCATTAGGACATCCGGCTGAAAAACCGGGAAAGGGAACCAGAAAACCTCTCGACCAGGTAATCATCGCCAGAAAATAGTGTGATTAACTTCCAATAGAATTTTTTGCTTTGACAAATTTCATTTACTTGTCTACATTTCGAAAATTAATAGGTGGAGTGAAGCCATGCGACCAACCTGAGAGAATGGCTGTCGAATATCGAATTATCCATTAAATATCAAATAGTTTTAAATAAATAACTGCAAATTAAAGGAGGGATGGGATGAAGAAGATTATAATTGGAATGTTAACGGTGTTTTGTTTGGTTTTGTGTGCCTCGATGACTTTCGCTGCTGAACCTATCGCGGGCCTTGACAAAGCTTCGGCCGCTCCTCAACCAGCGGAACAAGACTGGTCCTGGAGATTCAAACCGACTTTTAGCGTCGGCTACGCTTTTGGCGGAGATACCCACATCAGGTTCAGCCGTGCTTCTTCAACTTCAGTGCTGGGAGCCAGCAAAATCGATTTGAAAACTCCGGACTTTTCGGGAGTCTATCTGGCGGGTGAACTGCCTTTTGCTTTGACCGATCGTCTCAAGCTGACACTCGCGGGACGTTGGGCGTCTACCGGCTCAGCCGAAGACAGGAAAGCGGATATTATAATAATCGGTATTCCAGTAGGTATTGGGATTCCGACGATTGTTACTGGGTGACCGCGGATTTGTCGTTGTCATACGCCTTTGTGAAAGACGTCTCCTTTATAAAAGATATTTCCGCAGTCGCGGGTTTCCGCTGGGATCACCAGAAGATGGAACTTTGATAGTCCGCACACTGCGTATAGATGTCCTCACTTCTCCATTGGATGCGATTGACTTTAGGATGAATACGTATTCGCCGGTGACTTGGGCTTACTTCCACGTTTAAGGGTTTCAAATCCGGCATCTTCGGCGGCGATATGAAGCTCGGGGTATCCGGCAGCCCGGTCGGTTGGGGCGATATAACATACAGAGAGGAATTCGGCCAATCTGCTTAAACTCCATTGCGATAGTAAATTGAACCGTTCCCAGTTTTTCAACATTCTCGGCGAAATTACCGCGCTTTCAGGCCATGATTACGCCGTGCGCTGAAGCATCGCTTTCCCTTTTCGCCCAGTATACTAAATTTTTTGCCAAAGACAGACCCTCGTGAAAGGTGGATCGATCGGTGGTCCTACCGGTGACAAGCGCCTTTTGATTTCAGGATGAATCCGAACTTGGCGGTCGTGGGAATCAAAGCCGCCATTGCTTTTTGATCATTCGGTTATAGGGTGAGTCTCCGGCAGTCCAAAAGGCTGCCAACAAAATGATTTAACTGCGCAAATGAGTCAGATCCTTTTCACAAAACCAGCGTTGGCTGTCAGCCATACGCTGGTTTTGTGACATTAACCCTTCCTCCCCACTATCTGAATATAGTCTGCCATGCCTAAGAGAGAAGGGTCTTCACTCAGCAACAATTCAATCTCCGCTACCTTGTTTATAAACGATTCACTGTATGAGGGGCCAGTTTTTACCATTCTCCCCTCTTTTTCTTCATACCCCGGTGGAAAAAACTGGGTCGCAATCCGGTAGCCATACATTCTTTCCATGGTTACGCCATTTTTTTTGAAGAGCTCCTCAAGCTCCTGAGGAGTAAAGACCCTTGCTGGCGCACCTTTATACTGCACATAGTGATACTCGCCTCTGTGCCAACGTGAGAGCTTTTTCAGGGTCGGTTTTTAGTGCTTGCAATACTACCGGATACCGCCCCACTCCTCCGGTCCAGATGATTCCTCCTCGTTTAAGCACTCGCGTTAACTCTTTCGCTGCCTTTTCCGTATCCGGAGTAATTGAAAAAGGTCCATCCTCGCACATGACAAAGTCAAACCTTTCACTTTCAAAGGATAACGAGGCAATGTCCTCTACCCGTATCTCAACTTTATCCAAAAGGTTTTCCTCGCGGAGTTTCTTTTCTGCCTGCGCAAGCATACCGCTTGAGATATCGCAGAGCACGACCCGGTATCCCATTTTGGCAAGCGGCCGAGTCCACCGTCCGGTCCCGCCTCCGGCATCGAGAATAACCGCGTTTTTATCGGCAGGGAGAAATTTTTGAAGATGCTTCCCGGTGACATATCCAAACACCCTGGCCTCAAGGGACTGCAAATAAACATCTTCATAATCCTGCGAGATCTGATCAAACAATGCCTTGATGTGCTCAATGCCATCTTCTTTATTTTTTTCTTCCATTATGTCCTCCCTTATTGTTTGATCTTTTTGGCAATCTTAAACACGATTACACTACCGATAATCATGACCATTGAACAAACATAAAAAGGCGCTTGCAGGCTGAAAGCATCGGCTAATATCCCTGCGAGCCAGGGACCCACGATATAGCTCACGGAGAACATCCAGGTATTAAGACCATAGGCAATCCCCTGATCCTCCTCCGGTACAGCATCACCGATCAGGGAAAGGGTCGGGGCATAAATGAAGGCAGAAACCAAACCTAAAAAGGCCATGGATACTAATAAGTAACTTAAGGTAATGAGATGGAAAGGTATCGGAGCTATCAGGGCTAAAAATAAAAGGCCTAAAAGAATCGGCAGCATTCTGCCAACCCGATCCGAAAAGATACCGGCTACTGGTTGAAAAAGCACAAACGTGATTCCGGAAACACCAAACAGAATTCCGATCACGAACCGGGGATAACTGCCCGCTTGCAGATAGAGCGGAAAAAGCACCTCGAGCATGCCCCAGAAAAACCAGCAGAAGACGACTGCTAAACAGGAACATTGCACTTCTTTTACCTGCAACAGCCGAATAATTTTTTCTTTTAATTTTGTATACTCCTTGTGTTTTTTCACCTCTTCCGGCTCCTCTAACCAGAACAAACAAAGAAGTCCCAAACCAAAAGTAACCAGCGCTAAAAAATAAAAAGGCGTGTGAAAACTTCCCAGGCCGCCGATCACCGGCCCAAGAATAGACCCTAAACCGATCGCGATGGAAATGATGCTCATCTCGAGTCCCCGTCTGTCTTCAGTCGTTACCTGCGAAGCTAAGGGAAGAGCGGCCGCCCAGGTTAAAGAAGCAGAAAATCCCTGAAGCATCCGGCTTATGGTCAAAAGAAAAAGAGAAGTGGAGAAAGCATAAAAAAGAGAACTTATACCAAGAAGCAACATCCCCAGAACGATCGGCTTCTTTTTCCCGTAGTTATCTACAACATGACAGAGCGGAAGAAGCGCAAAAAGAAACACAAAGGAATAGGAGGCAAACAAAAAACCAATTTTTGTTGTGGTAGCACCGAGCGTGGAAGCGTAAAGAGGAAGGATGGGTATTACGATTCCATATCCGATCATATCAATAAAGAGCACTCCGGAAGCAAGAGCCAGTACTTTATGTCGCTTATCCAGGACCATTGAGAAGTTCCTCTATGATTTTCTTAACCGCACTATCGTTGCTCCCCAGCTTCCGCCAGTCTCATCCGCCAGATGAAAGGACTCAACCAGAGGTGATTTTCTGAGCAAGAGAATGAACTTTTTCTCTTAAAAAGCCCTTGCCTTTTCCGTGGATTATCCGCACGTCAACGATTCCTGCCTTAACACACTCCGCAAGGTATTCCTCTAAAAGCGAGGGAACCTCTTTGGGTAAAAACGAATGGAGGTCAAGAGTATCCTCAAGGGGAATGTGAACAGGCTTATCCGGGTCAAAATAATCATTCATAATTGGTTAGTTACTTTGCTTATTTTAATTTTTTCTTCTTTATTTTACAACTTCATTTTAACATAATTACTTGATTTAGTGTATCGCGAAGATATAATTAAAAATATGAAAAATTTGAATGGAGAAAAGTTTCACGTTATTATTCGATTAAAGGATTCGCTCATGAACCGGAAAGTGTTGTATTCTTTTTTGTTGATGGTATTTTTGTTTGTGCCTGCTTTTTCCTGGGGCGCGACTGAGACAGTGCGTCTTCCCCTGACGCTCGACTATACCTTAATCCGCTCGCTGTTTCATGTTCAGGCCTTCAATAAACCAGGAGGAAAAGCAGTCCTTGGGGACGCAAAAGGAGGCGGCTGCAACAACATCGAGCTGTGGGCACCAGACCTCTCGCCCGAGCAATCGTTGCTCAAAATCGGCACCAACATCAAGATAAAGGCCGGATTAAAGGCTTTCGGAAAATGTGTGCAATTCGCGGACTGGGAAGGCACCCTGAAAATTTTACAACGGGTGTGGGTGGATAAAAATACTCAACAGCTCCGGTTTACAACCGTAAGCTCCCACATATTCGACAAAGATGGAAAACCTGCCAAGGTTGGTGAGAAAGTTTGGAATGTTATCAGAACAACTGTTATTCCGTTTTTTGATGACTTAAGCATTGACCTTGCCTTCCCGGTGAATGAACTTAAAACTGTCTTACCTCTCCTCGTTTCATCGGAAACCCGGCCGCGCCTGGAAAATTGGTTGAATACCCTGCGGCTCAGTGACGCCCGGGTTGATAATGATGCCGTGAGACTTGACCTTCTTATGGAGACTGAGCCTTTACCCAAACAAAAAGAAGTCGCGACCAAGGCGTTATCCCCGCACGAGGTTGAGCTTTTCTCCCGGTCGTGGGAAACCTGGGATTCTTTTCTCGTGTATCAAATCGAGTCCCTCATCGGCCAGCCGCTGACGGAAACCGAGCAGGGTGATTTGTTGGAGACCTTGTTAGACACTCGTCAGGGTTTTATCCGGTCATTGATTGAAAACACGCTTGGCAACAACCTGATCCGCGAGCAGTTTGTCTGGACCTGGAAACGACTGGCCACGATTTTAAGAAGCCATCTGGTCACCCAGCCTTCAACCTCCCTGTTAAAGTATCTATCTTTTTTTACTGCCTCTGATGCGTTAGTCGCGCTGGATAAGCTTGGCCCCGCGCTGGGTATTGATATCAGCCGTGATGGGTTGGTGCGGTTAGCTCAACTATTGAGCGAAAAACAAGCTGAGCCACTGTTAGACTATACGTATGGCGTAGACCCAGGACTTCGCAATCTCCTTGGCTTTGGACCACCGCTCGATAATGCCGGCCCGGCGTTTGACCTCCAGGAGATAGATTTTCCTGACGATCAAACAGAACAAACAGCTCAAAACAATTTCTCTTCATGGCGTAACTTCTTCCTGCCGGTGGCGTTTGCCGCTGAAGCACAACCAGCGGCCCTGGATAGACGTTAAACAGTGGATCCCTTCCGCGAAAAATATCCAACCCTACTTACTTCAGATGAAGCAGGTTCTTGAGCAGGCCGCACATGACACGCTTGCGCAGAAACCGGTGGAGGACAAGTATCAGGACTTCTACCGTCTCCTGGTGCTCTCCACCGCCTGGCAGGAAAGCTGCTGGCGTCAATTTGTAACAACCCAAGGGAAACTCCGATACCTTCTTTCGTACAACCAGAGCTCAATCGGGTTAATGCAGATCAACGAAAGGGTGTGGCGCGGTCTTTACCAGCTCGAAAGCCTGCGCTGGAATATTCAGTATAACGCCCGCGCGGGAAGTGAAATCCTAAATTATTATTTATGCAAGTATGCCCTAAAAAAAATGGACCCCGCTAACCCGTTGGATTTGGATACCCTCGGCCGAGTGGTTTACGCTATGTACAATGGTGGCCCGGGAGAATTTCGCAAGTTTCTCAAGCGGAAAGAAACCAATTCTTTTTATGAAAGCGACAAGCTTTTTTGGGAAAAATACACGATGGCTAAAGAAGGCCAGTTCGACAAAATCTCGGTCTGCATTTTAGGAAAATAAAATTTCTCTGTTTCTAAAACCACTACCCAAAAAGAGAGGCACGCAATGATTATTGGCGTGCTAAAAGAAATTAAGATTGACGAAAGCCGGGTTTCTTTATTGCCCGTGGGCGCGGAACTTCTGATCGAACATGGGCATCAGGTTTTGATCGAAACCCAAGCGGGTTCTGCAAGCGGTTTTTCTGATGACCAGTATCTATCTGCGGGCGCAACAGTAGTATCAACAGCCCAGGAAGTCTACCAGCGGGCGGATCTGATTATAAAAGTGAAGGAGCCTCTTCCCCAAGAGCATGCCTTTTTGCGGGAAGGACAAATCATTTTTACCTATTTCCATTTTGCGGCTTCAGAAGAATTAACCCGGGCAATTATCCGCACCAACTGTATCGCTATCGCTTACGAAACCATCGAAACTCCGGATGGCCATTTACCTCTCCTAACACCCATGAGTGAGGTAGCCGGGCGCATGGCTGTTCAACAGGCGGCCAAGTATTTAGAACGAGAACACGGAGGACGGGGGATTTTACTGGGGGGCGTGCCTGGTGTTGAACCAGCAACCGTGGTGATTCTTGGCGGAGGCGTTGTCGGGACTCATGCGGCAAAAATGGCTTCCGGTCTGGGAGCTAAAGTTTATCTTTTGGATATTAACCTTGAACGGTTACGATATTTAAGCGACATTATGCCCCCTAACGTGATCATGCTGATGTCCAATAGCCATAACATCCGCGAACTTCTCAAAAAAGCTGATGTCATTATTAGCTGTGTCTTGATCCATGGTGGCAAAGCCCCCAAACTTATAACCCGGGACATGCTCACGTCGATGAAAAAGGGTGCTGTGGTGGTTGATGTGGCGATTGACCAGGGAGGTTCCCTCGAAACATCACGCCCTACCACTCACGAAGACCCAATTTATGAAGTCGATGGTGTCATCCACTATTGTGTTGCCAACATGCCGGGTGCTATGCCGGTGACCTCGACGATTGCTCTGACTAATGCCACCCTCCCTTATGTGGTAGAAATCGCCGACAAAGGATACAAAAGAGCAATCTTGGAAAATCCTGCCATCAGCAAAGGGGCAAACATTGTCCTCGGCAAAATTACTTACCCCAATGTTGCCAAGGCGTTTGGGATGGAATTTACGCCGGTGGAAGAGGCATTAAGAAAGTCATAATTGATGAAGCCGTAAAAAGTCGAAAATCAGACGGCACAGTAAAAAGCTTCAGATGCAAGACGCGCTCCGACGGAATGAGGGTACTTTTGTACGAAGACCGTCATGAATTATTGATCGACGATCTCTATATCTTTCATTTTAATCCGCAGGTTTTTTGTTCCCTGCCAATGGTTGATTTCCGGGATAAACACCACGCGCACCTGCGCCTCAGGCTCGGGAATGAGACTTCCCAGTCCGAACCCAATAGCGCCAATATCCGCAAGGTGATTCCCCAGACGCAGTTTCAAGTGGCCATTGCCGACAATCTGGGGATAGTTGGCGGAAAGCACATCCGAGACAAAAAGAGGTTCCGGATTATCCGCGCCATAGGGAGCCAATGTTTGAATTTCTTGAACCAACCTTTCGTTGATCTGCGCCAGGTCCACCTGAGCATCAATATATAACTTAGGAACAAAGTCCTCCGGCCCGAGAGTTTTTTCAACCAGAGCGTTGAGCCTTTCTCTCAGTTTGTTGATATTATCTTTCGCAATCGTGAGACCCGCAGCATACTCATGCCCGCCAAATTTTTCTAACAGGTCCTGGCACTCCTTCAAGCCATCGTAAATATGAAAAGCCTCAATGCTTCGGGCGGAGCCGTGGCCAAAATTTCCGTCAAGAGCAATCAGGATCGTTGGCCGATAATAGCGCTCGACAACTCGGGAGGCTCCGATCCCAACAACCCCCGGATGCCACTCCGAAGACCCGAACACAAAAACTTTTTGATTCTGCCACTGCCCAAGTTCCTCGATCATCCCGCAGGCATCTTTAAAAATAGTGCTTTCAATTTGCTGCCGCTTCCCATTTTCCTCATCTAATTCCGTGACTATTTTTTCAGCCTCGACCTGATCTGAAGTGGTTAATAATGTTACGGCTTTACCCGCTTGTCCCAAACGACCGCAAACATTGATCCGGGGAGCGAGGCGATAAGAAATCAAAACCGGGCTGATCGGTATATTTTCAACTCCACTTATTTTTTTCAAGGCCTGAAGCCCCACCCGCTGGGTCGTTTCTATGACCTCCAGTCCCTGTTTCACGAAAATGCGGTTTTCTTCTATCAGCGGGACAATATCCGCCACGGTCCCCAGCGTAACCAGATCAAGGTATTCTCTCAAATTCGGAGGGGTCCCGTGAGACCAGAATCCTTCTTCCCGCAATAATTTTCGGATGGCAATGATGAGATAAAAAGCAACTCCCACTCCCGCAAGGTGTTTAAAGGGAAAGCCGCACCCTTCTTGTTTGGGGTTTATGACTGCATAAGCCGGTGGAATTTTTT
Organism: uncultured delta proteobacterium; assembly: GCA_963736755.1. GTDB lineage: Bacteria > Desulfobacterota > WTBG01 > JAGOGO01 > JAGOGO01. Next base: position 74,820 of record CAVTQE010000022.1, read on the forward strand.
CCGGAACTTCATGGTGGTCGGTAATAATCACGTCCAATCCCTGGTCGCGCGCAAACAGAACTTGGTCGTAATCAGAAATACCGCAATCAACAGTGACCACCAACGAGGCGCCTACAGCCCGAATTTTTTCCAAAGCCGAAATGTTAAGCCCATAACCTTCCTGCAGTCGCTCCGGGATATAAAAAGAAACATGCGCTCCGACTGAATCTAAAAAAAGCTTTAAGATGGCGGTTCCCGTGATGCCATCAACATCATAATCGCCAAAAACAAACATTTTCTCTTTTTGATAAATTGCCTCAATGATCCGGCGAGCTGCCTTTTTCAGATCTTTCATCAAAAAAGGAGGGGTCAAGTCATTGAGGGAAGAAGAAAGGAATTTTTTTGCCGAATCCGGTTGGATAATCTCGCGGTTGATAAGAAGTTTAGAAAGTAAAGGAGAGAGCTTAAGTTCCTTTTGGAGCAAGGACTGAAGAAGCGGTTTTTCCGGAAGTATGGTCCAGCGTGTTTGCGTATAATTCATCTTGTCTCTTTTGTAAATTTTTAAGAAATATTACAAAGCCATTGGTTAAAGTCAAGGACATAAATTTTCAGCCTCGCCACTTCACGACCATGAAGATTTTTGCGTCCTCTTGACAAAATTTTTTAAATTGTTATTATTTAGAATAGCTTTTCAAAGCGAAGCAAGAGACTTAAAAAATTTTGGGAGGTTTCAAAAAATGCCAATCTATGAATACAAATGCAAAAAATGCGGTGAACATTCTGAATACATCCAAAAATTTTCCGATTCACCCATGACTGATTGTAAAAAATGCGGAACCACCGGAACCTTAGAAAAACTTATGTCCCTCGGTTCGTTTCATCTAAAGGGTTCGGGCTGGTATCTCACCGATTATGCAAAGAAAAATATGCCCAAGGACTCTTCTGAAGGATCCGGCAAAAGCGAGCCAAAAAAGACTGAGACGACCACCGGGGATGCAACTAAAGATAAGGGTACCTCTAATAATTCCCAATCTGTCACTCCCGCGAATACCCTGAAGGGCACGGGTGCGGAAGTCAAGTAATTTCGATTGGTTCTTGATTACTGCCCCGTACCTTGATACGGGAATGACATTTTTAGAAGAACCCATAAGGTTTAAATAAGTATGGTCTTACAACGAGAGGTTTCCTTTCCCTATTTTAACCCTATCGAAAAAAAGATTATCTATTCTGCGTTAGACGAAGCCGCAGATTACCTTCGGGAATTTTATTGTTTTTCTCCCCGGGAATGGTTTAACCATTGTTATGACTTAAAAACTGAGTTAGAAGGAGGGATTAATTGTTCACCCAAAAAAGCTTTTGCTGAGGTAAGGCAATACACCCCGATTAGAGAAAATTTCTCTCTTTTTCCTAAAGAGCGTTACCAGATCTGTTTATTTGATAAAAATATTCTCCGAACATTGTGGAAGCAATCGAACATGGAATTTTATCCTTTCATGGTTTACATCCTGACCCATGAACTGGTCCATGTCGCCCGGTTCTGCCAAAACCTCCATCCTTTTGACTGTGACCAAGAATCTTTACAAAAAGAAGAAGAAAAAGTTAATCAGCTTACCCAGCAGGTTTTAAACATCAAAAAAAGTAAAACGTTCGATAAAATAAGCTCCCTTTACCATTGGGCTTCTTCTTCTGTCCGTTCAGTTTCCTCGTCAGCTTAAAGCAAACTTTTTCACCTTCCGAAAATCTGCGACTCCCCCGATTTTTAATAGGCAAATAATTTATTGGGTGGTGTTTTCTTTTATCCACGCAAGGAACTCTGAAGAGCCGGCAAGAATAGGAAGGGCAATGACTTCCGGCAACTCGTAACTGTGGAGTTCATGCACACGTTCTTTGAGCTTCTCAAAGAGATCACTTCTGGTATTAAGTAAGACGATTGATTCAGGAATATTGTGGAATTCCCCCTTCCAGAAAAAGAAAGACTTTATTGAGGGGATAATATTAGCAGAAGCAGCCAGTTTTTCCTCCACCAAAGTCTTGCCGATTTTTTCCGCTTCTTCCTGGGTACTGGTGGTGATTATAACCATTACATACGATTCCTTTGTCATACGTGCCCTCACATTGCCTCAATCATTTGAAAATAATTTAAAAATTTTCTTTCAAAATAAATTTTTATGGTAATTATCGCATTTCCTCCTGTATTTCGCAAACCCATTGACATTTTTAATTTTTCCCTTTACTGTCTTAAAAATAACCTCCTTATAAAGTTATATCTATTTTCAATGAATTATTATGCTTAAGTTTCGAGTTCAACACCCTGTCTTTGTTCTTATCAGTCTTCTTATGACCCTGATAAGTTGTGCTCCTCCTCCACCTAATACTCCTCCTTTTCGCGTAAAAATGGAGGCCCTCGACTTTACTCCTCTCAAAGGCCGCCGGATTGTTATTGACCCAGGGCATGGAGGAAGATTTATTGGCGCCGTTGGGATGCAAGGGCTTCGCGAATCAGACATTAACTTAGCAGTAGGACTTCACCTTTGGGGGTTCCTCAAACAAGCGGGGGCTGAAGCCATAATGACCCGGAGTGCGGATGTCGATCTTTGCCCCCCGGGAAGCACCGCTTTAAGCGAAGATTTAATGGCCCGCGCCCAGTTAAGTAATAATTTTAAGGCTGATCTCTTTATCAGCATCCACCACAATTCCAATACCTATGACCGGAAAAAAAATGAGACCCAGATATATTATAAGCTGATGGATCCCGGGGCTTCCCAGGACCTGGCCAATTGTGTGGCCCAGGAACTAAAAAGGGGGCAGTCCTTAGCTGAGGTCTCTGTCTTCCCCGGTAATTACCGGGTACTGAGGAACACGCAGGCGTTAGCGATTTTGGGGGAAGCCTCCTTTATATCCAATAAAGAAAACGAAAAGCGCCTTACTCTTGCGAACCAGCTGAGGCGAGAAGCCGAAGACTATTTTTTAGGAATCCTCACCTATTTTCAAAAAGGCATCCCAGAAATTAGTGACTATCAACCACATGATGTTACTCTTCATAATGCCTTTCCCCAGCTCCAAGCTAAAATCATTGGAGGAAAAGAGGGTAAAGCGATTGATCCGAAAACACCTCAGCTGTACCTTGATGGGGTACTCGTTCCTGCTTCCTTCGATCCCCGGAACGAAATCATAACCTATCGTCCTGATAAACCTCTTAAAAATGGATGGCACACCTTCTATGCCCAGGCGCGCAACCTCAATGGAAATGCCTCATGGATTAACCCCGTTCGCTTTTGTACCTCCCTACCAGCAGCCAAGGTTATGGTCTCTTCTGCTTTTTCATCTCTTCCGGCGGATGGAAAAAGTTCTACCTGTATCCAGGTTGAGGTCCTCGATCGCTATGATAACCCGGTCATTGATGACACGGTGATTGAACTTAAGACTTTTGCCGGGAAACTTGATCGGCGAGTAGTTAATACTGTAAACGGTCGAGTAATCGCCTATTTTGTTTCCCCCCGAAGGCCAGAGGAGGCGCTCATCGAGGCACGGTGTGAAGCGATAAGCGGAAAAACCATCATTAAGTGTGGACCAATAGATGATGCCTTGATGCGCATAACCGTTAATGATATTAACCAGAAACCGCTGGATATGGTTACGGTGCGAGGAGGAGATACACTTCTCGGGGTATCTAATGAAGAAGGATTAGTATTTATTAAAACACATGAAGCAGGAGAAAGCTCGATCACGTTAAGTAAGCCCGGTTATGAAACTCAGGAACGCACCATCGCTTTTACAAAGGGTATATTGAAAGAGGAAACTTTTACCCTCACACCCAAGGAAGATGGTTGCCTCTTAGAAAAAAAAATTATCCTCGACTCTGAGCCATGGGATGAAAAGACCGAAAAAATATTTGGACTTACTGCTGATTACGAAGAAGCAAATCTTTTGGTTGCTCAAAAATTACAGGCACTGCTCGAAGAAGCAGGCGCTATCACCATGCTCACCAGAAACTCCCTGGAAGAGCATCCAACCCCGGGAGATAGGGTGATTGCCGGGGAAAAGTTTGGGGGAGAATACTTTATCACCATAACCCATCGAAAGGGTACACCTTACGCGGCTCATTACTTCTTAAGCCAGCCTGGGAAAAAGCTTGCTCAAGCAATCGCCAATGCCATGAAAAGAGAGTTGAAATTTAAGAACGTGAAAGTCCAGGAAGGCCTGGATTTCACCATCATCCACCCCAGCTCCACATCGGTATTAATCAACTTTGGAGAAAAGCATTTAAGCAAAGAAACAAAAGAAAAAGCTATCGAGCAAGAAGCCCGGTGTGTTTATCAGGGGTTGGTGGAATTTCTTAAAAGCCAGAAGAAAGAATAAACAAAAATAAAAATAGGATATTAGGTCGTTTCATGAACATTTACTGCTTTACATAATGTAATTTTTTTAGCGTTACCCTTCCTTGGAGCACTTTACCTTGTTTCTTCTCATTCCTCTCTCGTTTCCTGCTTTTTTTTGCCGGTCCATGGGTAGCAAAATTTAAATATGAGACATACTCCGCTTCGATAATTTTTTTCCCCTCTTAAGCTATTTCTATGCTTCCCCATCAAAATAAATAGTTTCTTCCGGCAAAATACAGGAATCACCCTATTTTTTCATAAAATTATTCCTGATAGGTAGAAGGAAAAACAGGTAATGACTATGAGGAAATAACGTCATTAGGGTGCAATATTCTATAAGCAAACCAACAAAAAATCATTAGGCGCGTTATTTAAGCAAATACCAATTAACTATTTTCAAGGAGGGGTGCCCATGGAACAATCTTTGACAATAAATCAATATCTGACGATAAATTTTGATAACCATCCCGTTAGATTTACCCTTGATGGAAAAGTTTCAGTGATTGATGTTTTAAAGGTTTTGTGCGACCCGGACCAGCCGTTCACCTTATGGGAAAAAATTAAAACTAACCATCCGGAAATAGTCGCCTACTGTGCGGATCACCCTTTTCAAAAGGGAGAAGCGATTCCGGTCGTTGATGGGGAGGGATGGGAAAAACTTTGGATGTTATTGCCTTTCTACATGGCATACTAAGGCCTGCGACTCTCTCAATTGAATAGTAAAGAACCCCGTGCTTCCGCACGGGTATCCAGGGTTAGTTTTTCATGAAAAATTAGTTCATGGGGCTTATAAGGATTCTGCATACACTGAAACAAAAGACAGGCCACAGCAATGATTACCCTCAAGCCGCATGGAGTAAGCAAAGAAACAAAAGTAAAAAAGACTGAAGAAAGCGTTTTTGATTTAAAAATAATAGAAATAATTTTCTCAGCATAGAAAGGAGCAAACATTATGGTGGAAGCAAGAAGAAGTTTACACCTTCGTCTGCAGGAGTATTGCGATTGTTACCTGGAGACAGATCCGCAGAAAGAAATTGTGGTGATCAATAAAAAAGGGGCCACTGCCGATGTAACAAAAGACAGGGAGGAAGTGGCGCTCAAATTTCTCTGTTTAACAATTCTTTACGGCATTAAAGAAAGTGCAAAAAAGATCACTCTTACAAAGAAAGGCAGAGACGAGGTCAGATTAGATGTTGAGGCAGCGGGAAAATACGTGCTCCCTGCACCTCGTGCCGATATAGCAGATGAAATCTTTAAAGTGATGCGTTCAATTACTCACCTTGAATCCGAAAGAGGAAGGGAAGTTCTTTCTCTTGGCTTGAGAAGCGATCGATTAGAATTAACGGTGGAATTTGCTTCGGCAGCGGGGGAGAATACCTTGACCATTTCGTTCCCCACTATCTAACCCTAACTGGGTCAAGGTTCATATAAAGTCATTCTCATCCCCCCTTTATAAAAAGGGTAGATGGAGAAAAATTTTTAAAATAAAGGAGTATAAAGCGATGGAAAAAACAAAAATGAAAGCAGTGCAGGAAGGATTGGTTCAAAAAATGAAAGAATGGCAGGAAATAGAATCAACAGCTATTAAAACAACGAGAGAAATCGGAGATAAAACTGAAAATCCGCTTATAAAAAATATCATGATCACTATTAATTCTGACTCGGCACGGCATCGAAGTGTCCAACAGCTCATCATCGATAGTCTCGAAAAAGAACACCTCACCCTGAGTATCAATGATTTAGGAGATGTTTGGAATATGATCGAGAAACATATTGCATTGGAGCAAAAAATGGTTTCCCTGGTTAAAGAAGTTTTAGAGACTGTAAAAGGGAAAAAAGCGTTAATGGTGCAACAGTATTTCCTGGAATATCTTCTTGCGGATGAAGAAAAGCACGAAGCAATGCTCAATAAACTTCACTCTATAAAAGATGGAATGTATCCCTATGGGGGATAAAGTAACTTTTGGGATTCATTCACCCGCCGGTTAAATATTTACGGATACCATTGAGCTGTTTTTTTCAGTTTCAAACCTTTCGGCTTTTACGTAAACCCCGTTAGAAGGATTTCACATGGGGCATTTACTCCGTGTGAAAAAGTGTAGGAATCTTTAATTTTACCCCGCGCTTCTTCACCCTGTTAGATATTTGATATCTAACAGGGCAAGCAGGGCATTTCTAACGGGGTAAAGGCCAAAGGTGCCATCCTTGACAAAATTTTTTACGAAGATTACTATTTTTTTTAATTCTTTTTTCATTAGGGGCTTCACTAGGGGCTTTTTTTGAATGGAGATGAATCACCATGACTGAAAAAGTTAGGAAGACAGGGTTAAAATTTATAGGCGCTGTTTCGTGGGGAACTCAGTTCTGCCAATTCTAATAAAGCAAGAAGGATTTACTTGATATTTTAGTGCCTTGCTTCAAATCAGGATTAAACGGTAACGAATTCTGTCTGGGGGGTTACTTCAGAGCCTCTGAATACAAAAAGCAATCAAGCCAAAACCGGATAGACAGTTGGTGGGGATAGGGGGGCTATTTTAACCTTTAATATTAAATCCCAAACCACTATGGATGAGAAATTAAACAAAAAGGAGAGCACAATCACCAAGAAGAAAAAAGTAGGTTTTGGTTTTCAGCTTTTGGTGATTTTCTTTTTTCTCGCCATAGGCATCGGGACATCAGGGTATCACTACTACAAAAAGCAAGAAGCGCACCTCCGTGAGGCTACAAATAATCAACTTGACGCAGTTGCGGATTTAAAGGTTAAAGAAATTGCATACTGGCGTGATCGCCGGCTTGAAGACGCAACCATCATCATGAAACAATCCTCTTTCATCCCCTACGTTCAGCAGTGGCTTAAATATCCTAATGATTCAGAGCTTAAAGAAAAAGTCTCCGTCTTTTTGAATATTTTCCGGGAAAATAAAAATTACAAAACTATTATCCTTACCGACGCTCAGGGGAATACAAGGCTTTCTCTTCCGCAAGAAAGACAACCAGCTCAGCACATGTATGCAACAACATAGTTGCGGAAGCACTGCGGACCAAGAAAATCATCTTCTACTGACCTTCATCTTGATGAAGCAACAGACTCTATTCACCTTGCTCTTGTTGTTCCGCTTTTTGCTCCTCCAAGAACGAGGGTGCTCCCTTCGGGGTTATTGTGCTTGAGATTGATCCGTATCAATTTCTTTATCCGCTCATTCAAACGTGGCCAACACCAAGCAAGACTGCCGAGACTTTGTTGGTGCGCAGGGAAGGAACATGAGGTGGTGTTTCTCAATGAGCTCCGCCACCGCAAAAACACTGCCCTCACCCTCCGTCTTCCGATCAGCCGGAAAGATCTGCCGGCAGCGATGGCCGCGCAGGGGCATAGCGGGAGTAATTGAAGGCATTGACTACCGTGGTGTGCCGGTGCTTGCCACGTTACGAAAAATTCCTGATTCCCCCTGGTTTTTAGTTGCCAAGATTGATCAGCAGGAAGTCTACGGATTGATTAAAAAACAAACCCAGTTTGTGGCGATCATTGTTGCTTTGCTTATTTTATTCTCTGGAGCTGGTCTTGGTCTTTTATGGCGACAACAGAGCGCCAAGTTTTATAAGAAACAACTCGAGGCTGACCGTAAGAGTATCGAGAGCCAAGAAGATCTGGATCGTGCGCAGGCGGTAGGAAACATTGGAAGCTGGCGATTGGATATTCAGCGAAATAATTTAACCTGGTCAGATGAGAACCATCGAATTTTCGGCATTCCCAAGGAGACGCCAATGACATACGAGACGTTTTTTTCCACCGTGCACCCGGATGACCGGGACTACGTTGATACCAAATGGAAGGAGTGCTTGGCCGACAAGCCATACGACATAGAGCACAGAATTATCGTTGACGGGCACGTCAAGTGGGTCCGTGAAAAGGCATATCTCGAATTCGACAGCAAGGGGGCACTAATCGGCGGCTTCGGCATAACGCAGGACATCACCGACGCAAGGAAATGGAAAATGCAATTCGTCAGGCACGGGATGAATTGGAAAGTCGAGTCCAGGAACGAACCGCGGAACTCAAGGGAGTTGTTGAGGCATTGCAGGATGAAATGGCTGAACGCAAGCAGGTGGAGGAATCGTTGGGAGCCGAACGGCAGCGGTTCAATGATGTTCTGGAAATACTACCGGTTTACGTGGTGCTGTTGACGCCGGATTATCACGTGTCTTTTGCCAACCGCTTCTTCCGGGAGCGCTTTGGCGAGTCTCACGGCCGGC
>CAVTQE010000023.1:0-80876 GCA_963736755.1 uncultured delta proteobacterium
TCCGATGCCCAATTTGGTTTTTCTCAACCACCTGGATGTTTGCCGGAATCAAAGCTTTTTCCTGTAACGTGATAAAACTGTTTTCCCCCAATAAAATAAGTCCAACCGATGGGGAATTAAAAGCCAGCATTAATTCCTCGTTGGTTTTAAGTTCTTCAATTTTATTTAATCCTGTATAAAAGTTAAACGGTGCAAGTTTAAGCCCATAGGCAACGATTTCTTTGTCTTTAGGCAAATGGCGAAGAATGCTTTGACACATAGGTTTGGCTGATTTTAAAGGGTTAATGCTGGGTAAGACAACTTCGATCGCCCCCAAAAAACCAACCACCATAATGAGGATTACCGTCAAAAAGCTCGCCGTTAAGTTGTTTTTGCGAACAAAAGAAATTATCAGATATCCTCCCACCAGGAAAAGCAGGATAAAAATAAGGAGATGAGGAAAAAATCGAATCAGTCCTGATACCGGAGTTTTAATAAAAGGAAATATACAAACCCCTATGCCTCCAAGCATAAAAACTCCTCCCAGAACATAAAAGGGAAAGAGCAAAAGTTTCGAAACAATGCCCTCCCGCTCCGGCGAGGAGATAAAAGAGCTTATAAAACCTCCGAGGAGCAAAGAAGCGGCTGGATAGAGCGGAAGAAGATAAAGTTCCCGCTTGCTGGTTGAGAGGCTAAAAAAAATAAAAATCGTTAAAAACCAGCACAGAGGGAAGTAGAAATTTAACCGATGCTCTCTCTGGTCTTTTGAAAATCCCCACAAAAGCGCTCCGGGTAACAAAACTATCCAGGGAATAAACCCTGCGGGGAACACCTCAAGATAATAGTAGAAAGGCTGTTGGTGGGTCCAGGTATCAGCGAATCGCTCAATATTTTGTCGGAAAAGTATTTTCTGAGTATACGCCTCTCCTCCTTGGATACACGCTGGTATAAGCCATGCTGAAATTATGAGGATAAAAATCACGAGACCCCACGGAATTTCAAGTTTTTTAAAATGCCTGAAGTTTTTGGTTACCACTAAATAAACCACCATCGTTAAAAAAGGAAGGAGAAATCCCACCGGCCCCTTAGTCAAAACCCCTATCCCCATAACCACATAGGGGATGAGGTAAAAAAAACGTGATTTTTTTTCGCCTTGTAATCCTAAACAAAAAAAAGTGAGCGCAAGGATAACCCAAAAGCTCAGGGTCATATCAATATTGCCCCGCCTCCCCATCCAGAAAAACTGAGTACTCGTCAACAGTACTAACGCAGCAAAAAAACCTGCTTTCTGATCAAAGAGGCGTTTTCCGATAAAAAAGGTAAGCATAATACAACCCAAGGCCGCAAGAGCAGAAGGAAGCCGGGCACTAATTTCATCCACCCCTCCGGTAAAAAAAGAAAAAAAGGCGATCAGCCAGAAGAATAAAGGTGGCTTTTCCGCATAAATTTCACTATTGAGGTGCGGCAAAGTCCAGTCTCCGGTTGCGCGCATTTCCTGTGCCACCTGAGCGTATCGGGGCTCATCCGGGTTCCAGAGGTCCCAACCATTGAGGTTAAGAAAAAAGATTAAAGAAGCCACAATAATGAGGAATACTACATTACCTCTTGGAGAACTTAAAAAAAACTGAGCTGCCTTCGTTACCTTCTCGTTACCCATTCACTATCTCCTTTACCTCATAATTAAGGTGGCGCTTTTTCATCCACCGGACAGCCAAAAGGTCAATAAGCCCGCGGAAAGCCCGATTGCCAATTCCATATTTTGCTTCACCGAACCTTCGGGGACGGTGATTCACTTTAACCTCAGTCACTGAACATCCTTCCATTTTTATCAAGGTGGGGAAAAAGCGGTGCATCCCTTTAAAATAATAAAAGTTCTGGAGACACTCCCGCCGAAAAGCCTTAAGCGAACAGCCAACGTCTTTGATCTGTTCATCACTCAGCCAGTTTCGAATTTTGTTGGCAATCCGGGAAGAAATTTTCCTTACTAAAGAATCTTGCCGGTTAGCACGCCAGCCACAGACTACATCATAGGAGGTGATTTTATCGAGCAACAAGGGAATGTCATGCGGATCATTCTGAAGGTCAGCATCCATGGTCACCACAATCTCACCCCGCGCAGAGCGAAACCCGGCGGCAAACGCAGCCGACTGGCCACAATTTTTTTGAAAAAAAATAATCCTTACCCGTCCATCCTGTGAGCAAACTCTCTCAAAATCGCTCCACTTCGATCCTTGCTTCCATCATCAATAAAAATTATTTCAAAAGAAACCGAGAGTTTTTCCAATACCTCCGTAAGCTCCCTAAAAAGTTCAGGCAGGTTTTCTTCTTCATTGTAGACGGGAATCACAAGCGAAATTCTGGGTGTTACCATCCTCTCTGTTTCCCTTTCCTGATAATTGGTTATATAAAAAATTAGAGATATTAATAACCCGACTAAGATTAACTCTTCGTTAATTAAGGATTAAATTTTTTTAATGAATACAGATAGTATGGCAATGAGTTATGGAAATCTTTCCTAACACTCGATTGATATTATAGACACTAACCCCCTGAAAAAGTCAACGCAAAAAAGAACCCCGCCTTTTCGCGGGGTTCTTGTCATTCATGTATTGTGTGGAACGATATCCTTTAAGCCGCTTTTTTAAAGTCGGCAGGTGAGCTTTCCTTCGCCCGTGTGTTCTTCGCGCCGGGGAAAAACCTAATACCCAATTATGAAACTGCCTTCAGGGGTTCAACGCCACTCGCTTCAATCGCCTTGAGAATCCGGACCCGGTCATCCGCGGTCTTTTGCAGGTGAGCAATCTCATCTTTGTTAAGATGACGGAATTTACCCAGCATGGCGATGTAGCTCTCGATCGGCTGCGGGTTGTCCACAGGGTGGGTGAAACGCAGTTTCCCGGTTTTTCGTTCATACTCCCAGAGCGGGAACGTAGTTGCTCGCTACTGCCCGGCGCTGGACCTCGATGGTTTTGTCTCCCGGGTACCGCCATCCGGTCGTGCACGGCGAAAACACATGGAGGTAGGCAAACCCGCGCTTGGAGGCCTGATGGGCTTTCTCCAGTTTTTCATGGAAGTCGTCCATATAGGCGGTAACCGCTGTTGCCACATATTCACAGTTATGCATGAGCATAATTAAAGGCATGTACTTTGCGTCCCGCGGCTTCCCCCGTAAGCTCGGCCCAACCGGAGTGGTTGAGGTCCAGGACCCGAAGGGAGTGGTGCCGGAACGCTGCATACCGGTGTTCATATAGCCTTCATTATCAATACACACAAAAAGGATTTCCTCGCCTCGCTCGGCAGCGCCGGACAGAGACTGGAATCCCACGTCAGCCGCTCCACCGTCGCCAGCCAGAGCCAGTGCGGTTACGTCGCGGCCAATCCTCTTATAATATCGCCGCAATCCTGCCAGCATGCTCGCGGTATTGGTCAAGAGGGGATGAAAACTGGGAACCTGGGTCCCGGTGGCGGCATTGAATCCCACCGCACACACGCCCGGCAAACAACCCGGAGGCGCAGCAAGTACGGTATCCGGACCAACATGACGAAGGGTGTGCCGGACCAAAATCTCCATATTGCACCCCATACAGGCTGCCAGATCAGGACCAAACAAATCCTCCAGAGGCCCTTGTTCATCGTAGACCGTGGCCTCAACCGAGTATTCCAGGGCTTTTGGTTTACACACTTTCACGCACTCCGGATCGCCGCCGCAATGATCACACTTGATGACGGTGCTCACCAAAGGGTTATAGTAAATTCCCGAATACGGGCACCCGAGGGTGCAGATGGTACAGGACACACAACGGTCTTTGTTCCATTCCACGACGCCCGTATCAGGATTTTTCGTCAGAGCGTGTGCCGGACAGCTCTTGACGCAGTTGGGCTCCCCGCATTGCATGCAGACGACCGGCCCGAAAAATTCCTCCCCTAAACCTTTAATCATTTTAATCCGCGAATGAGCAACATCGCTGGAATCTGCCTTGACTTTAGCGCAGGCAATCTCACAATCTCCACACCCATTGCATTTTTCAGGGTGGACCACTAAAGTATTATATGCTGTAGGCAATGTCGTATCTCCTTATCGTACAAGTTTAACAATCTTCCGGTGCACTTAACCAGCCAAGCACCAATCCCCTGGCGTTCCTGCCAAGGAATGAAAATGTCTTATCGTCCAATCTTGACAACACCACGCCAGTTATTCCACATCAACCGGCGGCTCATATCTAAAGGTTTTGCAATGAACTCATCCTTGGCTTTACCCAGATGAATGCCGCGGCGTATCAGGTTCATCATCACGCCCGGATCCATAGTAATGTTTATGCCAATGGCACCAACCAGAACATCATCCTGGAAAACCAGCTTTTGGTAAACACATTCGCTCGGGACAATCTTCTTAATGATCTCGTAACCATCTTTTTCTTCAACCAACGATAGACCCAAAGCAAAGGATCGGTTACCGTAAAAATTGAAGGTGTTCATGCTCACCCCGCCCGGGTAAGAAAGCGCAACCTGCCGTCCGATTTCTTCAAAGGCGAGAATAACCGCCGGGTCGCCCGCCATGCTCAGTCCCGCGATCTTTCCCTGCTCAAACGCGTCAGGCAAAATCGGGTTCAATTCTTTCTTCTGACTAAAAAAGTCAGTAGCCTGAGCCACATCGCCCGCAGCCCAGACATTTTTTACTGACGTGCGCATCATGTTATCAACCAGAATTCCTTCACCCAACTCGACATCAGGCGTGGTAAAAAAATTCATCCGGGATTTAACGCCGGTTCCCACGACAACCATATTTGTCTCAAAGACCGTTCCATCCTTGACGGTGACCTTAAGGTTTCCGTTTTTACCCTCTACCTGGGTCACCTGGTGATCCAGGTTACACCTGATCCCGTTGTCAACAAACACCTTATGGATGAGATCGCCTGAATCGCTGTCAAAGTAGTTAGGGAGCACTGCCCGCCGTCTTCCTCTAATGAGTTCAACTTTAAGACCCTTTTTCCCTAAACCTTCAGCAGCGTGCATTCCCACCAAGCCGGTTCCCATAACTACTGCGGACTTCGCGTTTTGTGCGGCCTGATTGATTTTACGGGCGTCTTCCATCGTTCTGAGGACAAGATGAGTCGATTCCTTAAGCCCGGGTGTCGGCGGAATGGTCGGCTCAGATCCGGTGGCAACCAAAAGCTTTTGATAACGGATTTCGCTCCCGTCATCCAGGGTCACCTTCGAAGTTTTGGTAGACACCTGCACAACTTTCTTCCCCCGCACGAAATTAATCTTATTGTCCTTAAAGTATTTTTCATCCCGCAAGTAAATATCTTTTTCCTCAACCTTGCCTTCCACAATGTAAGGCAGGATCGTTGGCGAATAAGGGAGGCAGTTCTCCATGGAGATCATGGTCAGGGTCCCTTTTTGATCGTGCACCCGGATTTCGTCCGCTGCGCTCAACCCTGCATGGCTGCTTCCGATAATGAGGTATTTAGTTTGCATCTTTTGCCTCCATAAAACGTATAAAAACTAATTGCGTTAGGTAAGCCAAATCGTTTCTTTAGGCACCTTACCTTTAGCTGCCTTGGCAGCATTCTCAATTGCCTCAGCCATATGATCAGTCGTAAGATCCGTGCCTGCCAAACCACCAATATGGCTGATGATCGGTATCTTCTTGTCTACAAAAGGCATCAGCGGCCAAAACTTCCTGACATAATGGCCCACAGTTCCAGCCATAGTTTACCGAGCGGTCAACCACCGAGACCGCCTTGACTTTCGAGATAGCCTTAACCAGCGCTTTCACAGGAAACGGACGGAAGGTTTTTATTTTAATCAATCCGACCTTTTTGCCTTTATCGCGGGCCATATCAACCGCGTCCTTGCCGGCTCCGGTCATAGAACCGATGGTCATGATCGCGTACTCTGCGTTCTTCATCCGGTATTCTTCGATGAGAGGCGCAAAGTCATGACCGGTTGCTTTTTTCCATTCGGCGTGGACATCAGTGATAACTCGAAGGGCATTCTGCATGCCTTTGCAGTGACCTTGCCGATAGCGGGTAAAGAGCTTTCCTCCCACCGGGGTCAACCCGGTCAGGGGATCAACGCCCATGGGCCTTTCCGGGTCAAGCGCAACATGCCAGTTAACGTTCTTTTTTCCTAAGAACTTATCCACGATTTTTTGATCGACAATTTCTACCGGTTCCGCCGCAAAGGAAAGAAAATTCCCATCATAGCAAACGCTCACCGGGAGCATCACATCGTGGTTCTCGGCAATCTTGTACGCCATCACCACGGTATCCACGATCTCCTGGTTGTTCTCACAGTGCAGATGAATCCAACCGCACTCCTTCACCGTCATGGCATCCTGGTGTCCGCCCCACACGCACTGCGGGGTGATCCCGTCCCGGCACACAATACACATCACAATCGGAAGACGCAGGTTGGGTGATCGGAAGTAAGGCTCGAACATAAACGCCAACCCCTGACCGCAGGAGGCGGTGAAGGTCCTGGCTCCGGCAAGGGCTGCCCCTTGGAGCACCGAAAGAACGGTGTGTTCGCCTTCCACGTCCATCAAATCAGCCTTCAACTCGCCATCAGCGATAAAACTCGCAACCGTTTCAGCCACGCCAGACTGGGGCGTGATGGGATAGACCGCAACCATATCAACCTTTGCCAACAGTGCACCCCAGGCGGCTGCCTCATTTCCATCCATAACAATTTTTTTAGGCATCGCTTTACTCCTTTTCTTCTACCATGATAATCGCGTGATGAGGGCACTCTGTTGCGCAAATAGCGCATCCCTTGCATCTCGCTAGATCGGCTTCAAACCAGCTTGGTTTCTCATGAATACATTGAACCGGGCAAAATGCCCAGCACGTCGCGCATTTCACACATTTCGACCGCAATACAATCGGCCGCTCCGAACGCCAATCCCCGGTCTTCATCACAATTAAGCTCCGTCGCAATCGGACAAAGATCATCCGGGACTTTCGAGGAATCAAACATGGGGTAATGGCCTTTTCTCTTCGTCGTTGTTTTTTCCTTATTCTTTTCCATAGTCCTTCCTTTTTTACCTAAAGCTCATAAATTACTGTTTCATCATAACCCTTCTGAACCGCCAGAATGTTCTTTTCCAAGGCAGCATCCCGAAACGCCGTCTCTTCCATCGCGTAGTTTATGCTCTTCAAAGACACCATCCCGATCGCCTTCGCAAGTGCCCCCAGCATGATGGTATTGGTAATGGGCGGTCTCCGCCCGATAACCTCCAGGGCAATGCTCACCGCATCGCATAATGCTACCTTTTTAACATTGGGAGTCCAGCTTGATCGCCTCCAGAGGCCTTCCGTGCACAAAGCACCATAACACCATTTTCTTTAAGGCCATCAAAGATGGGGACGGAATTGGGTACGGTCGGGTCAATACAGACCACACAGTCCGGAAACCAGACATTGGTATGCTGTCGGATCATTTTGTCATCAAATTTTAGATAGGCTTGCACCGGTGCGCCGCGTCGCTCAAAACCAAACGCCGGAATCGTAATGGCATACTTCCCTTCTTCCACCAGGGCCTTCGCAAGAATCTCCGCCCCCATCACCGCGCCTTGCCCGCCTCTGCCATGAAATCTTATCTCGTACATTTCCTTATCGACTCCTTTACCATAAGTGAAAATAATTATTTTACTTCTGGAGTTTTCTCCGCAAATATTTACTTGAACCAGGCTCAAGCAGAACCTTACCGTCTTCTACTGCCAGCTTTCCACCCTTAATGACCTTTACGGGCCACCCTTTTAACGTGCGGCCTTGAAAAAGCGAAAAGTCAGAGAAGGAATAATGTTCTTTTGCGATTTACTTTCTTCTCTTTGTTTAAATCCAGTACTACTAAATCAGCATCTGAACCCACCGCGATCGTGCCTTTTTGCGGGTAGAGGCCGTAAGCCTCGGCCGGTCCCTTGGTCGCTCTTTCGATAATGCTCATCCAAGAGATGCCTCGCTTATGATACCCTTCCGTAAGCAAGGCCGGAATGTGTTCTCCCACCACGGGGTAGCCGGGCATTACTTCAAAAAGATTATCGGATTGTTTCATGCCGCTCCCCAAGGAGACATTATCCGTACCGAAACTGGTAACGACTCCTTTTTTCACGGCTTCCCACATCGCCTCCACCGAGGCCTGTTCCCGGATCGCCGGAAGCATCTTAGCCAGCTTTCCCATGGAATCTTCGTTATTCATGCAACAGTAGGCTGAGGTGGTTTCTACATAAATATTTTCTCTGCCTTCTTTAAACATCTCGAACAATAGCTTTGCCGCTTCTTTGGTGGACATGTGAACCATATATGCCCTCGCTCCGGTTTCCCGTGCCATGGTAACAAATCTTTTCGCCGCATCAGCTTCAGCCTCATTCGGATGAGCGTTAGCCCAATCCTTTAAAGAACCTTTAAGGCAGTTCTTTTCCACGTACTCATATCCCTTGTCCACCATCGCCTGGTCTTCACAGTGGACACAGCCGATCGCCGGATATCCCATTTTTGCTACCTTTTGGAAACCCTTTTTAATAAAATCATCGGGAACATTGGGAAAGACCCCCTTTACGCCGGCCATATAAAATTTAAAGGACGTAACCCCAAATTGTTCATAATACTTTTCCATCTCATCCATCTGCTGAGGGGTGAAGATAGAAAGGTGAAACATTAAATCGGTTGAGCTTTTTGCTTCCGCAGTTTTGATCAAATTAGGCAAGATAGTGAGGTAGGAATCTCGCACCACCCATAAAAGCTCCCAGGGTAGTAATGCCCCCGGAAAGCGCATACTTCGTCTCCGTATCACATTCACCGTCATAGGTGGAAAAAATTCCCAGGTGGACATGGGGATCAATCCAACCGGGAGTAACATACTTACCTTGGGCATCGACGGTTTTCGCTGCTTCAGGAAGGTCTTGATCAGCAGCGATCATTGCTATCTTACCGTCTTTTATCCCGACCCCCGCTTTTACTAACCCTACTCCAGGGATAAATAAAGTTCCATTGACTACTTTAAGGTCCAACATTGATACCCCCTTTCATAAAGAGGTTACGCAGATATACCATTGGTTATCAATAATTCTGACTTCTGACTTCTGGCCGAGCATGCCGCTTCTGACTTCGCTTCTGCCCTTACGCCCTCATCCGACTAAAAAGAGTTGGATCAATATTCGGATGCGGCATTAAGGGCGAATAGACTCCCGAACGAATCAACAGAAAAAGGATACAAAAATCACCAATCAGTTCGCAGGTCGCTACTGATATCAAAAACGGAAGGCTATGGGTTTTTACAATCACCGGGAGGAGGAAGATTACAACCAGACCCACCAGGACCACGCCAAACCAAAATACCAAGGGGTATTTTTCTTTAACGATCAGGTAAGCCGATTCTTTAGCAGTCGCGTATCGAATACGTCAAGCGTCATAATATAAACAATGATCATCACTAAGTTAACAATAATCAGCCATCGTTCCAGGTTCCCCAGCCATGTACTTCGCTCGCAGTAATCATGGTGGCAAGCTGGGGCGTCCCGGCAATCAAAAGTGCCAAGGTTACCCCACCCATGACGGCATAGGAAAGCCGGAGGATGGGCAACAGGGAATTATTCCACAACGGCAAGGAAGGAGAATAGGTCATTACAATCCCGTCATAGATCATCACCACAGAATGCGCTGAAATCCCGCAAGCCACATGATGAGCATGCTTAATGTGGTGATGCTTTCCTGCCATTGAAGCAACAATATGTAAAAACCCAAACGCCATCAGGGATCCGGTCGCATAAAAACCCCGGCTTATCCAGGAGGTCTGGGGCCGAAATACCATCCGCCAGAAGCGCCAGGGCTTTCCAAGGTAGATAAAGTGGGCCGTGTTTTTTCCTGCCGTCACAATCAGCCATCCAACGATGGCACTCCAAAGGGCTACTTTTCCGGGAAGAAAGAGGGATACCAAAAACAGACCAGCGCCTACCTCGCCGAGAAAAAATGCGGTGGTGATTAACCATGCCCATTCTTTTTGAGGATTATAGCCGACCTCAAAGGTATCCTCTTCAAGAAATTTAAAGTTCCTATGTAGCATAGCTTATCTCCTCTTAAAATTTTTATTGACCGAAAAATTATCTAATCGTTAGGAAATATAGTAGACTTTCGGCTCAGTTCCCTTTTCAGGCATCGGCTGAACCGCGTTTCGTGATCTTATTAATTTTCGAATTTCCGAATTGGGATCACTTAAGTCGCCAAATTTTCGGGCACTGGTGGGGCAGCCAACCACGCAGGCCGGATCTACTCCTGCGTTAACCCGCTCAATGCACCCTACGCATTTGGTCACGGTTCCTTCCTGGAACTGCTCGTAACATTGTTTCTCGAATGGGGTCAAGCCCTTTTCCGGATAATAACCCTTAAGCACTCCTTTTTTCAAATAGTGTCGGTTCTGGTACGGGCAGGCCACATAACAAGCCCGGCAACCGACACACTTATCGTAATCTACCAAGACCACCCCATGCTCAATATCCGTATAGCTTGCCCCGGTCGGGCAGGCTTTTTCACAAGGCGCTTCCTCACAATGGTTACAAATCTGAGGAGTATAGACCCGAGTGACATTAGGGTATGTCCCCACTTCTTCAATCAGGGTCTTGGTCCAATAAACTCCCCGGGGTGTCCCATACTCCTGCTTGCATGCCAAAGAGCACGCCTGGCATCCAATACAAAGCTTTAAATCAATGACCATTCCCCAAATCATTTTTTTACCTCCGCTATATTTTTAAATTATTCAACCACCTGCCCGAAATGTGATCGCGGGCATGGCGATTATTTTGTCACCTGACCGAAGGGGGATATCCAAACTGTGGATCTGCTTAACCGGTCGGCAGTTGAGCCAAACCAGATAATCGGAGCTGATGCCTCCATCGTTCCTGCACAAAAACCTCATGAAGAGTTCGGCCATCAATGGTAGATATTCCTTAAGAAACTGTTCAAGGGTATCCCCCGTAAACTCTACTGCTTTTTGACTCCAACCCAGCAACTCCCGCACTTTCAAAGAGAGCCGTAACGTTTAACGTCATGTTTTCTCCTTAGTATTTTTTGGGAAGCGGCGGTTTTGGAAGTTTGGTAATCTTCACCCGAGCCACCGTCTCCATCGCACCAGTAACATGATCAGTATAATCGAAATCGTTTCCCAAAAGCGTGTTAAACTGCCCGCCACCCAACCGGGTAACCGGGCTGTGAGAAACCGTGCGGTTGGTAGCGTTGGAGACACCAATCACCTCAGGATGAATACCCTCGGTATAAACCAACCACCCGGACAAATGGCCAAACTGGGAACGGACTTCGATGTAGTCTCCCTCCTCAAGTCCCTTTGCCTTCGCGGTTTTGGGATTCATAATCAGCCCAACATGGTGGGGGTCTCGGTCAGCAATCTCTCGAATCGTCGGGATGGAGAGGTTTTCAGTAAAATTCATAAAGTGTTCTTTAAAGGTAATTGCGTACATATCAAACTCTGGCGGTTCACTATGAACCGGTGAGAGGCTCCCATTGGGAAAAGCCACATACTCACTGGTATCCCATTTAAAAGGCATCTTAACTTTAGCCATGTTTTCTTCTAAATGTTTCTTTCTGTTGAAGGATGATACTCGCAGAAAAATGGGCGGCGCATATCCCGGCCCCGCTTATTGCTCATGATGGTATTTACGGTTCGGTGGCCTCCAGATAACATTGTGTCCGTTTGCCGCAAACCAGTCAAGCCCGCGCTCCGGCGGCCAGACTGTCTTGGTCCAGTAGCGGGCACAATGATCCAAAAATTCTTTATGGGTATACCGCTTATTAACATCAAGCATTAATTCCGGGTCATTCACCAACCCCGTAATAAAGCTATAGATCTCATTCATTTCCTTGAGCTTACCGATGCGCTCCGCCACCTCAGCCAGGATCTCATAACCATCCCGGCATTCGCCTAATGGCTCAACCACTGGCTGACGGCAGTTTAATCCCTCGGTTGCCGGTGGCTCACACATAAGCAGTGCCCAGGACTCTAAATAGGTCTGGTCAGGAAGAATGACATCCGCAAAGTTGGTTGTTTCATTATGGAAAAGGTCAATCGCCCAGATAAAGTCAAACCCTCTTAAGATATCGTACCACTTTTCCACATTCCCCACCATAGACCAGGTGGTGTTGGAGTGATAGAGCAGACAGGTGCTGGGTTTGAATTTAATGTCATATTTTTCCGGTTCGAGCAGGGTTAACATATTAAACTGGCCGGGGTCAACGCCGAGAGGCATAATATCCATGAGCGTCGTGGTATTGGGCGGCCAGTTAAAGGGAATTTCCGGATGGAGTTGATGGGGCTTAGGGTTCGAGAATGCCGTCCGGGCCGGGTTCATCGGTCCATGCCATGTGGGGAGATCCGAGAACGACACCAAGCAAACCACCGGGTGCATTATAGGCGCCCACTAACATGTTGAGCAGGATATAGGACTGGTTATCCATGGTACCGTATTTGTGTCCTTGGGCACCCCGGTACCAGTTAAACGAGACCGGTCGGTAGGGGTATACTTCTCCGTCAAGGGTGATGGTGCTTCCGATCTGGGCAGCTTCTCCGAACTCCTTCGCAATCCGCCGGACGGTGGCCGCAGGCACGCTGGTAATCTTCTCGGTCCATTCGGGCGTATATTCTTTATAAGCATCTTTTATATATTGAAAGGCCGGGCGCACTCTCTTGCCTTCGACCTCATAGGAGCCTTCCAGGGCGATATCTTTAATCGTCGGGTCATCAAAGGCTTTCGCGTTCTTATCCACCGGATCCCACACCAGAGGTTTATACCGCTCTTCTCTGGTCTGCTGGAACCAGCGCATGGAGCCGGCTGGCCGGCCTTGAGGCGGCAGGGCTTTTTCCGTTGATGACCGCGTAAACCAGCCATCATCTCCAATTAGATACCCGCCATCGGCAAACCATTTCAGATATTCCGCATCGTAAATCTTGTGTTCATGCATCAGCGCGTGGCACAAACCCAAAACAAAGTGCCGATCACAGGCTGGCCGGATCGAAACCGATTCTTCCGCCTTGGCGGCTGAGGTTGAAAGACGGGGTTCGACGCACACAACCTTCATCCCTCTGGCCGGGCATCCGCCATCATCCTTTGCCCGGCGGCGACGTGGAGGTGGGAAGAAAAACCATCACCACCGCCGCATTGGATCCAGTAATTGCATCGTTCGTAATCACCGACCCCGGCAAAAGCGGAGTTGTAAATGCCCGCGGTCACGTGGTACCCCCCTCCACAGTAAGTGCCTACCACATGGAACTGGTTGCCGTTGCCGAAAATTGCCGGCCACGCCCAGTTATAAATTTTTTGAAAATCAGTAATGGCGTAAACAAATTCCCGGGGGTCTTTTTCAATCATTTTTTTCATTTTTGAAGCCACTAAATCCAAAGCTTCATCCCAGGAAATTTCTACCCATCCCGGGTCTTCCCCCGGTCCCTTTTTGGGGTTGGTCCGCTTTACCGGTCTTTTGAGTCGGTAGGGATCATAATTTCGATCGACACCGGTAACAGCCTTAACACAATTTTTTCCCTTATTGCTGGGGCAGGTTGGGTCACCCTCAATTTTGTCCACCACCCCGTTGTTTGATACATGTGCCACCATCGCGCACGTATGGAGGCACATTTTACAAGTGGTTGGGAGCCACTTGCCTGGCCTCATCGAATTGGCCCTCGCTTGCTTTTCCACCCTCAATTTTTCTCTCAAGGTTCGGCCCTCCTTTTGGGTTTGAGGTTTTAAGCTTTACTGAATTCGCCCCCCGAAGAAGAGAGGACAAATGATTTATCAAGAATTTTAGCAGGATAGGGCTTATTTGATTTTAAACACGAGCACTTAGCTGAGGAACAGGATAAAAAATTTATGATAATTAGAATATTTGTTATTAAAATTAAAAGAAAAATCTTTTTCTGAAATTGAAAAATATTTTTTAAAAATTGCCCCACCCAGGGTATGAGTGCAAGAATCTTTCAATCGATGATGACTTTTAAAAGGTTTGATAAAAATTATTTGATAAATCTTTTTTACTATGAATAAAAATTTTTTACTTTTAAAATATTTTTTTATCACGCTATCTTTTTTTTGGTTTTAGTTAAGGTCCGGTTGATTGAGATGATGTTAAATAATTTCTTCCGGTTATAATTTTAAACCCAAGTCATAAACCTTTTATATTTTACACGAAAGACTTTGACTTTAAAAGGTTCAAATTACATGCCAAAAAAACTGCCCTATCTACAAGATAAAAGCCCCACCTCCCTTAATTGTCAATCAGGAGGTTTCTGATTTTGCAGAGAAAATTTCTGAAAAAAATTATTTAAATATTTTCAATAAGATATTCGTATAACCCATCCCAATCATTACCCAAGAGAACCATGAGTGTCCTGGGGAGGCATGCGGCCTCACATCCCATCCTTTTATCGCCTCTCTTTGCTTGCCATTCAAGAAAACCACTCCGCATTATGATTGTTCAGTTTGAATTAAACCGAAAAACCCCCACCCAAAAAAAACCCCACCTTTTCAGGTGGGGTTTTTTATACGGAGCTCAGCAATCGTTATTTCTGAGACGCATATTTTCCATCAATCACTTCCCAGAGGGCACCATGGATGCTTTTGGGGTGGATAAAAGCGTAGTTTCGTTCTTTTTCCGGCCAGAACCGTACTTCTTTTCCTGCCCCGGACAACTTCTCCGGCACCAGTGCGCCACCATTAGCCTTAATCTTCGGTCCCTCTTTGGTGACATCATCCACATTGATAGAAAGAAGTTGTACCCCTTCACGGCCATTGTTCACTTTGCTGATCCAGTAGCCGACATCCGCCATTTTACCTTCGGGTTTGGGGTCTTTTTTCGGTACCCATTTGGTCGCATTTCCCATTCCGCTGATCACAACTTTTCCGCTCATGTCTTGTAGTTCATACCAGCCACCGGAATACTCATCTTCCATTACTTCAACCGTGGTCGGGCCAACCTTGAAACAGGAAACATTGATGTGGGAATCAGGATCAAAGTACCGTTCCGCCACGTCCCAGCCAAAAATCTTCATGTAATCTTGTTCCGCTTTCACCACATCAAAAGTCGCAATACTAATGTGGTCAATAAAATTAGCATTAACTTTTTCTGGCATTGCTAACCTCCTTTTTTGATATTTTTAAAGGCAAGAAGGTGTATTGGTCGTCAGACATACACCTTCCTGCCTCAATCAATTACTCTTTTATAAAGCCTTGCTGGTATCGAGTCTTTTTGCACTTGGAAATGCGGCAATATAGGGAGTGGTTGCCGTTGTGTCTTCTAACTCAAATAAAATCGCAACTTCCGGACAAGAGAAAGCACAAATTCCGCATTCCTCACAAAGGTCTCTCAGGATGGATGCCTTCCCGTTTACAAGGCCGATTATAGTTACCGGACAGGCCCGGAGACAAATTCCACAGCCTGTGCATTTCATCACATCAACTTCTGGTATCATATTAAAAGCCTCCTTGTTTTCTTTTTTTACGTTAATGAGCCTTTTTAATGTTGTTTGTCTTTGTCTCGGTGCATGAGTTGGTAAGACTTAAAGGTAACCTTCATGCCCATGCGATATCCATCATGAACCGCTCCATACCCACGCCTTACCTGGATAGCATCACCGATCATGTAAACGTCAGCCTTCCCGTATTTACCGAGTTTAACCTCCTTATTAGGCACAAGGTCAGCTATGATCACGGTGTCGGCAGCGAGTTTATTTTCTTTTTTCTCAGCATCGATAACCACTACGCCGTCATCCACAATCTCTTTGACCTTGCTCAGGTTAATCTGTGCGACGTTTCCGGCTTTCAGTTTCATCAAATATCTCCAGATGTAGGAGGGGTTAACATCCGGTCCGAATTTCTTCTGAGGACCAACAATGGCGACCTTAACGTCTTTGTATTTGTCGACAATATAGAGAGCCGTGGAAATTGCCGCGCCTTTACCGCCAAGGATGAGCACGTTTTTGCCTGGTTTTACCTTTCCGGAAAGAACATCGAGACAGCTTGAAACGATCTTCTTATCACTGCCCGGATAAGATGCCATATCAGTTGTAGCTCCCGTGGCGATAATAACTATATCCGCTGTTTCTTTCTTGAGGTCTTCACTGGTCAGAGCCTTATTCAGAACAATCTTGGCGCCAAACTTATCGCACTGGGCTTTGAGATGTTTTACCAATCTCATCAATTCCTCATCACCCCATGGACCATGGGAGGCGATTTCCATCTCACCGCCTACGCAATCTCGCTTTTCATAAATCGTTACATCATTGCCTTTTTGCGCTGCGATTGCACCGGCCTGTAACCCGGCAACACCGGCACCGACGATGATAATTTTCTTTTTCTCTTTGTCTTTCGCGAATCCGTAGTAGCCCCACTCCGGCTCATTTTCATGACCAAGGGAGGGCCGAACCGTACACATTAATTCGGTGTCCCGGAAAAGTCTGGCCAAGCAAACATTACAAGCGATACAAGTAATAATGTCTTGCTGACGGTCTTCCATAACCTTTTTAGGAAGAGCAGGGTCGGCAATCATCGGACGGCACATTTCCCAAATGTCCAGCCTTCCTTCAGCAATCGCTTTCTCTGGAATCTCAGGGACGAATAACCGGTACGCCATGCTCACCGGAACCTTAATGTTCTTTTTCAGTCTCTCAGCAATGTAGAGCCAATGGCCCATCGGAACGTCCCGGGTGATAACGGGAACCATAGATTCCTGCCACCCAGCGGTAACACTGATATAATCCGCACCCGCTGCTACGGCAAGCTTAATAGACTCAAGGCTTTCTTCCGGGCTGTTGCCGCCACGGTCATCCAGAAACTCTTCACCGCAAAGGCGGATCCCAACGGGAACATCACCGCAAGCCTTTTTGCAGGCCTGAATGATATCGGTCATAAATTTGGAGCGGCCTTTGATATCTCCGCCGTATTGATCTGTCCGTTTGTTGGTGTAAGAAGAAATGAAGTTAGAGAGCAGATAACCGACAATACCAGAGATTTCAAGAATCTCATACCCAGCTTCCACTGCCCGCCGGGCTCCATCAGCGTTGTTTTGGATGGTCCTTTCAATATCTTCCAGGGTCATTTCCTTGGGTGGTCGGAAAATGGGAAGCTTCTGGGGAACAACCGAAGGACCAATAGTATAGGGCAGTTCAATCCCTCCAACGCGTCCGCAATCCATAAGCTGCAAGCAAGAAGCTGAATCATACTTTTTAATCGCTTTTGCCAATCGGGCAAGTCCGGGTATAAACTTATCATCCCAGATCGCCATCATACCTACATATCCTTTTCCAGCACCAATTTTATCAGTGTAAGCACCCTGCGTAGTAACGATACCCGCGCCTCCGCGAGCTTGGGCTTCCATATACCCAACCTCTTTGTCAGAAACATACCCATCACGGTAGTTAAAGTTAGTTTCGGTGGAGGCATACTTTACTCTGTTTTTGACTTCCAGCTTTCCAATCTTGATCGGGCTGAATATGTGAGGATATTTTTTTATTCCCGGTAGAATTTCACCAGCCATTTTATTCCTCCTTAACATTAAAAATTTTAGCTAATTAAATATAAACAACTGATCAAAAAATCACCAGCACAACCAATCAGTCCCCTGTTAACCACCTCCTTCCATTCTAAATAACCACCCCGTGCTCATCCTTTTTAGAATTATCCGTCATCCATCACAAAAACAAGACTTCAGGATGGTCAAGCATCGACAAGCAAGGCAAAATTTTAATTTTATTAAGAAATTTTTTTAAAAAATTAAAATGAACGAGCATTCATTCTCTTTGTAACATAGGCCTTTTTCTTTGTCAAGAAAATATTTTTTTAAATTTCTATCCACTGTAGCTCGTGAGGAAAAAGTTGAAGAAAGGCAAATAGTTCTTGCTCTTTTTTTTTATCCTTGATACAAATTTTTGGTTTCCCAAGTCAATCATTTTTTTTGTTGAAAGGAAAAATCTATGGGTAGCTACAAGACGGTTTTAGACTTTTCCTGGAAAGGAATTCCCCTACATAAAGTGTTAGAAAACCATAAAATGTGGGTAGAGACGAAAGGAATTGAGGGGAGAAAAGCGGTCTTAACCGGGGCCGATCTCCAGGAAATAAATTTGGAATACACCGACCTAAGGGCAGCGGTTATTTCCGAAGTAAATCTCAAAAAAGCAAACCTTATCAATATTTCTTTACGAGGGGCTAACCTAAGAAAAACAATACTTACCGGAAGTTGCCTTAAGTGGGCGGTCTTGAGATATGCCGACCTGAGAGAAAGCACCTTGGAAGAAGCTGATTTCGAAAATGCCGATCTCCGGGATACTGATCTCCGGGATGCAAACGCACAACGAGCAAATCTTATTGAAACCAATCTTTGGTGTGCAAATTTGGAGAATGCTGATTTTCGTGATGCAAATTTTGAGCTTGCAAATATGAACGAGACTGACCTCACTCACGCGAATCTGGAAGGAGCTAATTTTCTATTGACAAGCTTTAAAGGTGCAGTGCTGCTGGGAACCAACCTCACCCACGCTTTCAATTTAGAACCCCACCACCTTGCCCGGGCTAAGACTCTTTATCAAGCCAAGCTCGATGAACCTCTTCTGAATGAGGTAAAAGAAAAATATCCTCACTTGCTTGATAAACCAGAACAATAAAACTTTTTTTGAGTGAGCCCCCAGTGTTTGTCAAAAGGCGGGATATTGATAGACCCGTTAAAGCTCTTTGCACTGTTCATCAAATACTTTGGTTTGTCTGGTTTCTTTGGGATTTGTTCTCTTGGAGATAGTTGGCAGCGACGAGGACACACGGTAACCAACATTATGAGAATCCTGCAACTAATGAAATGGCTCTCTCCCCGGGAGGACACGGGCGGAGAGATCCGGTCTTTCCGGCTTGGCAAGGCCATTGCGTCCTTTGCTCGTGTGGATGCGGCCGGTTTTGTCCTTCCCGAGGAACGGATTGATGGAAAGGAAGAACACCTGTCCCACTATAGCCGATTGTATCCCGTCCTCATTCAACGAGCGTCCTGTAATTCTTTGAATTTTTTATCTGGCATCGCCCACGGGCGCTCCCTCAGGTCCGCCCGGTTTTTCGATCTATCATACCGCCGTTTTGTTGAAAAAATCCTCCAGAAAAACCGCTACGACGCTATCCAGGTAGAAGAACTTCCCCGACGCAAGCAGCCTCGTCCTCCTTTCCCTGAATTTTCCGGTCATCTACAGTTCCCATAACGTCGAATCACAGCTATCTTCCATGATATTCAAACACAGGAACCTTGTTTTAAGGTTCCTGTCGGAAACGGAAAGAAAGCGAACCGCGGCAGAGGAAAGAAGGAGGCTCGGCTTTGGCCCGGGCCTGCCTTGCCGTTTCGGAAAAGACAGGGGGATTTTGAAGCGGCTTTCTCCTGAGGGGACGACTCCTATTTACATCCTCACCAATTGCGCCAATGACCGCTTCGAACCTTCCCCTCAGGGGGGTTCAGGGCAAAGGAGTTCTTTCCGTTGGCTGCTTCGGATGGTATCCCAATGAGGAGGGAATGATATGGTTCATAAAAGAGGTACTTCCCCGCTTGAGGAAAAAGGTGCTGAGCCCGGAAATCACTGTTGCAGGGAATGAAATTGGTCGTTTGTGGAGTGGAAAATTAAAACGGGCGGGATTCGGATTTATCCTGACGTACCAGAACATTCTTCCCTTCTCCCGCTGGATACCATATCTCGATATCCCGCCGGTCAAGTAAAACAACAATAATACTAGTATGATATATCAAGCCGCCCATCTTCCTGACCGGGTTGGCATGGCCATTGAATTGTAAGGAGGCAAAAATACGCTTTTCGCCTTTATTACATTTAAAACAAGGAGGATTAGCCATGATAGAACACGCAATTAATTTTATAGCTTCTTTCTACGAGGTTCCGGGATGGGATGGCCTGGATGTAACCGGTTTTGCAACTTTAATGGGAGTTTTGTTTTTACTGATTACCCTCGCCGAGATTCTGATGGCCATCCATGACCGGAAAAAAGAAAGCAAGAAGGATGAAAAGGTTTTTTTACCCCAAGCAAACTTCACAAAAAGTGTGCAGTGGGGACTGGCTAAATTTTGGAATGGTCTTTGGGGTCGCCAACAATGGCAATGCGGGCATTAATAGATAAAGCGGTGCCAAGTTGCCGGAACGTTTTCCACGGTATAATCAGTTCCTTTAGCAAAAACGTGAGGCCGGATTTTTCTTAAACCATCATCAAAAGTTTAATCTCATCTGCTTTATATAAGGCAGGGATAGCGGAGGACACGCTGGTTGATGATTTTGTGCTTTCCCTGGAAATCGCCCTGCAGGGTTACCAAATCCAATATTCGCCGAGAGCCGTTGCCATAGAAACGGGATCGGCAAGCATCAACGAGGAATTCAAGCGGAAGACACGGATTGCCGCCGGTAATCTCCAGGCCGTCCTGCGCATGCCTGAACTGCTCAATCCATTCCGGCACGGGATGCTCACGTTCCAGTATATTTCCCATAAGTTCCTTCGATCCTTTTTCTCGCCCCCCTCTGTTTCGCCGCGTTGATCCCTCTCAATATCCTTCTTCTGTCAAAAGGCGGTTTCGTCTCCGTCTTTATGTTAGTTATGCAGGTATTGTTTTACCTCATAGCGTGGGCAGGATATGTATCCGGGAACGCCGCCTCTCCTCGCGCCTCTTTTGCGTCCCCCTCTATATCGTTGTCATGAACCTCTCAGCCATCGTGGGTGCCTTCCGGTACCTGGCGGGGAAGCAATCCGTCCTGTGGGAAAAGTCCCTGAGGAAAGAAGAGGGACCAGACAGGGAGGAGATACCGGAGAATGATAATGCGATCCTTCGTGTTGCGGTCTTATATCGTTTCCCTTATGCTTTCCCTCGGAATGGAAGTGCATTTATTCTGCCCTGAAAGCCATTTCCGTCGAATCAATACCCCTTTCCTTCTTTTTCATGATGGTGGGGATGATAATAGCCCTCTTTTCCTTGCAGGACTTTCTCCTTTTTCTCAGGGACAACCGGTAACTTTCTCATCCTGGTGATCCTGTTTTTCCTGTCCGGACTAATTTCCGTTCTTTTTTCCCCCTTTTCCCAGTCTCTATGGGGCCAAGTGGCTTTTTCACTATGGCTTGTTCGTTGGAACTTCTTTTTCCCCTTTTTTCCTCTTTTCCCTTGAGAGGGGACTCGGCTTGTTTTTCTTAAAAACCATAGCCTCCATGAGTTGTTTATATGCTCTTGTGTCGATGATTGAAGTGATGGACAAGGACTTCTTGCGGCTTCTTTCGGATACGTTCCGCAATGGGGAACGGAATACTCGTCCACGGGTGGATTAGGCCTGGAGCCACGCTTCAACATCCGAATATTTTCGGTTGCTTCATGTCTCTCGGAATTCTCATTTTTATTTATCTGAAGGAGCGGTCCATGGTGAAAAGCTCAGTCTTCTTCCCTGCCGTACTGACGCTTTGCCTCGCCATGGTCTTTTCCACCTCCCAAAATGCCATGCTGATCCTCCTGATTCCCCTCGTTTTTCTTTTTTTCAACAGAAAGACGGCACCAACAGCCATTCTTGTCCTTCTCATGAGTGGTCTTTTACTGGCCACTATGGCCCCTTCCCGATCGAAAGCTCACCGACCTGTGGAATGTCCTTGTGAACACGGAAAAAGCGACCACCGATCCAGGTGAGATACGTGATCAAGACATGACGAAGACTCCCGTGGCATACAACACCGCCGCAACCCGGCTCATGCTCTGGGAAAGCGCAATCAGGATGTTCAAGGATCATCCGGTATTCGGGATCGGGCCGGGCGGCTATAACCGGGCGTTAAAAGAGTATGCCTCACCATCGCTCCTTGCCGTCGAAAAACCGAAAATCGATCGGGAATACCTGAATGCCCACAACGGGCTTTTCAATCTCCTGGCGGAATTCGGGATCGCAGGCACCATCCTGGCCATCCTTATTTTCCTGCTCCTCCTCAGGAAAATAATCCAGCGATATGGACCCGTTTCTTCCTCACCGGTCTATGCCATCGTGCTCGGAATTGTGCTCTCCTTTTGTCCCGACGCTTTTTTTTACAGTCGGTTCTACATGGTGCTCTCTTTATCCCTTCTTTTCTTCTTTGCCTTCCATCGTGAGGCTCGCCCCAATGCTATCTCGACGCCGTCGAAGAAACCGGTATCCTCAAAGGAGGACAAGGGGGCTTCGTCGCCAGTGTGAACCGGGCGTCCCGCGCCCAAAACCTCCCATCATCCCACTTCTGCAAATAACCGGGGTTTATTTGCCGGGTGAGACCTGAATTTTTTTTATATATTCACTGCTGGAATGGCCTTTGGGATCGCCAACAATGGCAATGCGGGCGTTAAGGGATATAGCGGTGTCACGTTCCGGAACGTTTTCCACGGTATAATCAGTTCCTTTAGCAAATACGTGGGGCCGGATTTTTCTTAAAATTTCATCAACAGTTGGCTCAGAAAAAAGGGTGAGGTAGTCAACATACACCGAGGAGCAAATAATTTCGAGACGTTCATTTTCCGGCATGAGGGGACGCCCTTCCTTTTTTGTTTTCCTCACTGACTCATCACTGTTTACCCCAACGACGAGTATATCTCCCTTTTGCTTCGCTCCGCGCAGACAGCGAATTGCTCCGCGCAGACAGCGCATATGGCCAAAGGTCAAAACATCCGTTGACGAACACTATCTTTTGGCGATTTTTTCTGTGTCCTTCGAAAACCGCTATAGGCTTTTCTGGTGAGCAAGAATAATCTTCGCTTCATTCATCGTATTTTTTCACTGCCTCCAAAAGTTCTTCCCGCGTTAGCACCGCTGTACCGCTTTTCGTTACTACCACCCCCGCGGCGCAGGTAGCGAGGATAGCGGCGTCATGAAATCCGGCACCTGAAGCTACGGCAAGGGTAAAAACGGCGACCACGGCATCCCCCGCACCGGTTATGTCAGTGATATCATGGTGCCTTAATATAGGAATATGAGAGAATTTCGCGGGTTTCTCCAAAAGGCTCATCCCTCGATTCCCCCGGGTAATAAGCACAGCCTTTAATTTTAATTTATCCATCAAGATATGTGCGGCCCGCTCCAGTGCCTGATCATCAAAAAGTCGCTTGCGAACTGCCTTTTCAGTCTCTGATTCGTTTGGAGTGACCGCAGTTACCCCCCGAAACCGCATTATTTGGTAGCGAGAGTCTGCGATGATGATCTTCTGCTTGGCTAAATTCTGAATCAAAGAAATGATCCGATCTGAAACCACTCCGTACCCATGGTCAGAGACGATAATGACATCTATGTCGCGGGATAACTTTTTGAACTGGTCGTAGATTTTTTCCTGGAGCCGCGCAGGAATTAGTTCCTGGTTAACTTTATCTATCCTGATGACTTGTTGTCTGGAGGTGTGTTCATCTCCCGCCATGATCCTGGTTTTGGAAACCGTATTAACAATATGAGAGCGAAGGAGCCCGTCAACATCCACCCCGCTCTTCTTTAATTGGTTGAGCATACTATTGCCTGCCTCGTCATTTCCCAGGATTCCCACCGCGCATACCTTGCCGCCGAAGCTCGCCAGGTTATGCGCGACGTTTCCTGCTCCACCGGGAACAATATCTTCCCCTTCATGACGAATAACCACCACCGGGGCCTCACGAGAAAGCTGAAACGGTTTTCCATAGAGGTACACATCAGCAATGTAGTCCCCGATTACCAATACTTTCGGCTGGGGAAATTTTTTTATAATTTCTTCGAGATATTTTTCTTTGGTTTGTGAAGGCTCTTTTTTTATCCCAAACGGGGGCCTTCCCTGAGCTTTACCTGTACCGTGCCTTTTTTTTTGATAGATCATAGTCCCTTCCTTGTTTGATCAAGAAATTCTTCACAGGCTTTCACAACCTTCTCTACTGAGAGGTTCCTCATGCAACGATTATCAGTAGGACAAACCTTGAGCTGACATGGGCTGCATTCTAACTCTTCGCGTAATAGTTTCGTCTTTTCCAAACCATAGTTGGTATACCGGGGATCCGTGGATCCCATCATGACTATGACCGGAACATCAAACGCAACCGCAAAGTGCCGGGGGCCGGTATCATTCGTGACTACCAGGGCGGCATCACTGATAATCGCCTTGAGGTATTCGAGCGAGATATCTTCTGGGGTAAAAACAAACGGGCGGTTACGCATCAATGATGCAATCCGCAAAGCAATCGCTTCTTCACCTGGACCGGCAATGATGATCACCTGCGCACCATATTTTTCAATCAAAAAATCCCCCGCCTGAGCAAAATATTCCGGTGGCCAGAGTTTAGACGGACCAAAACTTCCTCCGGGGACCAGGATCACCAACGGTTTCTCCTGATCAATTCCCCGGCGTTGGTAAAGCGTGTTCACCGCTTCACGGGTATCGCTCAGAAAGGTAAGCACCGTGCGTTCGGAAGAGATCGCATAGTGCATCGCGTTGCAAATATTTAGGTACCGTTCGACCATGGGGATGGGGATATTTTTCCCCTTTTCCCGGGGGGGAGGAATTTTGTGGGTCAACATAAACCCCCGGAGGTTAGTATTGTAGCCAACGCGCATAGGAATTCCTGCTAAGAAAGAAACTGCCGCGGAACTAAACGAATTGGGCAAGATAAGAGAAAGATCAAAACCCGATTTTTTCAACTTCCGGCTCAACGAAAACTTCTTTTTCCACGGCCGGTGCAAAGACTTTGAATCGTATTCGATAATTTCATCATAATAAGGAAGGCCTTCGACAACCTTCCGCACTTGAGGACGCACTAACAGCGCAATATGCGCGTCAGGGTTGTTTTCCCGGATTGCTCGCAATGCGGGTGTAGCCATAACTACGTCGCCGACCCAACTCGGACAATGAACTAAAATATTATTGTGCTTTTTTCGTGGCATAACAACATCCCGCGCTGTGCGATGGGGGGTCGAAACAACCCATCCACCACACACCACCCATCAAACAAAAATGAATGCACCTCACGTGTGATATCCTTGAACGGCAAAGTGGTTTCACCGCTTTTTTTCGCTCAAAAATAGCAAGGTGCGTAAGACTAATCAGGAGAGGAGTTAATTTAGAAAGGGAACCCTTCCTAACCTTTGTCAACCCAGAGTTTGAGCATTTCGGTTGGGATAAATAAAAAGGATTCGCATTTGCCCTTTTCACTATAGTATAATTCTTAAAATTAATAATTGTTTTGCCATTTACCCCGTTAGAAATGCCCTGCTTGCCTTGTTAGATATCAAATATTTAACAAGGTAAAGAACCACGGGGTAAACTTTAAAAAAATTTTTACACTTTTTCACACGGGGCATTCATCCCGTTAGAAAATTTTCTAATGGGATTTACCCTGTGTGAAATCTTTCTAACGGGGTTTCACGTTAATGAAAAGCCTTTAATCTTTTGCAAGGCTACAATCTTTCTTACCTTAAATAAAAAAATATATTATTATTACTTAATCAATAAGAAATCAACCATAGAAAAAGAGGATTTTCTTGACTGGGTTGAAAATATTGGCTAAAAAAACATTATTATCAATTTGTTAAATTAAAAAAGGCACGCGCATGTCCTCTGAGTACAAACAGCCCCTTATGAGAAACCTTCGGTACTATCTCCGGAAAAGTTGCGGTAAAGTCTCGATAGAGTGCAATCGGCTCCAAAAACTCTGGAAGCTGGAGGATAAAATTTCTTATCAATTCTCCGACTGGGAACTTTTAAACCAGGCTCTTACTCATAAATCTTATGCTTATGAGGTTCTCAAAAACAATGGTAAACACTATGAGATGTTAGAATTTCTGGGTGATG
This sequence comes from uncultured delta proteobacterium, assembly GCA_963736755.1. Classification (GTDB taxonomy): domain Bacteria; phylum Desulfobacterota; class WTBG01; order JAGOGO01; family JAGOGO01. The sequence goes on from CAVTQE010000023.1 coordinate 25,799, forward strand.
CAGTTCTGGATATGGTGATTAGTCATCTCCTGATGAAAAAGTATCCCGAAGCCACTGAAGGAGAACTCTCGAAAAGCCGTTCTTCTCTGGTTAATACCAAAAGGCTCTCCATCCTCGCCCGTCAGTTTGGTTTAGGAGAATATATCCTCTTAGGTAAAGGCGAAGATCAAAGCCAGGGCCGTTCCAAACCAACGATCCTTACGTGTGTTTATGAAGCATTAATTGGAGCGATTTATTTGGATGGAGGCTTTGATAAGGTCGCCAAAGTAATCCATTCCCATTTTGAACAACTGTTATCCCATAAATTATCAAAAGGAATTTATCGGGATTTTAAAAGCCGGCTCCAGGAATATGTGCAAGGCACCCTTAAAACCATTCCTGAATACCATGTGTTGAGTGAATCAGGCCCCCCGCATGCAAAAGAATTTGCGATCCATATTAAAATAAATGGAAAAGCTTATGGTAGTGGCCGCGGGAAAAGCAAGAAAGAGGCCCAACAGCGTGCGGCCATGGCAACCCTCAAACAACTCGGTCTTTCCGCCAAACCCCCTTCTGCTAAAAGACCAAACCCATGAAAAGTATCATCGCCATTGTGGGCAGGCCCAATGTCGGTAAATCTACCCTCTTCAACCGCTTAGCCCGGAAGCCAAAGGCAATTATTGACGATCTTCCCGGGGTAACCCGAGACCGCAACTATGCTGAAGTTGAATGGGGTGACTCTTCTTTCACTCTTATCGATACCGGAGGATTCGAGCTTGAACCCCATCAAGCATTATCCCGCTTGGTCCAGGAACAAGCTCGCTTAGCCATTGAAGAAGCAGATATCATCCTTTTTCTCACTGATGGCCGTGAAGGGCTTACTCCGGTTGACAAAGATTTGATCAGTCTTCTCCGGACGATCCCTAAACCTATCTTCCACTGTATCAATAAAATTGATGGCCCCCGCCATGAAGAAAACCTTTACGACTTTTTCCAGATGGGGATTGACCAGTGGTTCACCATCGCGGCTAAGCACAACCGCGGGGTAAGCGAATTAATGGATGAGGTAATCAAGGCCCTTCCCAAGAAAAAACTCTCATCGGAAGAGGAAAGTGCCATTAAGATCGCGGTGTTGGGTCGTCCCAACGTTGGAAAATCATCATTAGTCAATCGAATCCTCGGCTATAACCGCGTTATTGTCAGTGAAACTCCCTGGAACGACCCGGGATGCGATTGATACGCCTTTTAGGTTTAAAGGCAAGCGATACATTATCATTGACACTGCCGGGATCCGGAAAAAAAGCCGGATTGGCTACCAACTCGAAAAGTATTGCGTGGTAGAAGCATTACGAGCAATTGAACGGTGTGATGTGAGTTTGATCCTGATTGATGCCCAGGAAGGAATCACCGAACAGGATGTAAAAATTGCCGGTCAGGTCTATCAAAAAGGAAAGGGCTGCGTGGTGGTAGTCAATAAGTGGGACGTGATCCAAAAGGATAACTCCACCATCGGGACCTATGTGGAGAAAATAAAAGACAAAATGAAATTTCTTGACTTTGTCCCGCTTATCTTTGTCTCTGCCCTCTCCGGCCAGAGGGTGTCAAAAATATTGGATAAGGTTTACGACTGCTTTACGCAATGCCAAAAAAGGATCGAAACCGCTGAACTAAACCGTTTCCTGGCTCAGGTGATCAATGATCATCCTCCGTCCCACCATTGCGGAAAACAAATCAAATTTAAATATCTCGCTCAGGTGGACATAAAGCCGCCCACCTTTGTTTTTTTCACTAATTTTCCCAAAGCCATTCACTTTTCTTACCAACGGTATCTTGCCAATCAGTTGCGGGAGGCCTACGGTTTTGAAGGCGCTCCGCTTCGGCTCTTTTTCCGGGGAAGGGAAAGAAAAACCACCCCATAATATTTGCTTAAACATAGTATCAGAAAGGCAGGTCGCTTACCCGTCAGTAAAAAGCTGTTAACCACGTGGTCGGCGATTCGAGTCCGTCCCGGGGAGTTAATGATTTCAAAGGGTTAGCAAAATATTGCTAATCCTTTTTTTAAATTGTCAAGTTTTTGTAAAGTAGATTTTCTCCCCTCAAAGCTTTATCCAAGAAACTCACCGCCTTAACCTTATGAGAAGGGACCAAGTGTGCATAACGCAGGGTCATAGTAAGAGTTTTATGCCCCAATAACTCCTTTACGGTAGTCTAATCAACTCCCGCCATAACCAACTGTGAAAGTCAGGAGTTGACTATACAGGGATTGTCAAAGGTGATGGTGACTTCTTCCTGAAATGTTGATTTCAACTTTTTCTGCCTCCATGCAACATTTCAAACAGTAATAAACGGAACAAATCCGAGTGTTGATCTGTTTTCCGTATCGAATCCTTCTGCAGGGGATACATCATGGCAGCTATTCTCCGTATGGGGTGAGAGACCATCCTGCCATGGTATAGTCTTACCAGCCAAAGGTTTTTGCTGGGCTTGCCCGTGAGGTTTTAGCGGAAACTCCAATATCTTAGGTCAATTTTTCTTGACAAATTATCCCCCTTTTTTGTATGGTTAATTATTATCAGAGCAATTCACTTCGTATGCTATGAAATTTACCCCAAGAGAAAAAACGCGCAAGACAATCCCACAGAAAACCACGCGCCGCCGGTTTTTGGCGCAAGTCCTGACTGTGGCCGGAGCCATCGCAGTGCCGATCCTCGGGTTCTGCCAGACCCCGGGCATGGAGCGGCGCCAGGATCGCCGCGGGGACCGGACAGATCGGATGGAACAGCGCGGCGACAAGATGGTGGAACGCAGCGACGACCCCATTGGAATCAGGGGACCGCAGCGGCGTGAAGACCGGAGCGATCTCCGTGGAGACCGTCGCAATGATCGGCGCGAGCGAATCTATTAAAAGCAAGAGAAGAGTGATTTTATGAAAGGAAGCGTTTTTTGTTTTGCCCTCGTGGCCATTTTTCTCATTACGTTCAGTCCGACCGCCTCTGCCGAAAACCCGTCGGTGGCCCGCATGGCGTTTTTCCACGCCAAGCCTGGCGCCAAGGCCCAGATGGAAGAAGCCATCAAGAAACAGATGGACTGGCGCCGGGAACAGAAGGACGACTGGGGGTGGCTCACATGGGAGTATGTCAGCGACGAAGTGGGCCGATATGCCGTGGCCACCTTCGGCCACGCCTGGCAGGACTTCGATCAGCCCAAAATATTGCCATCGGTTGAAGAGGGTTTACAGAAGGATTTGGCCAGCCTGTGTCTCACCCCTGTAGTGGTTCAGTATTTCGATCATCTGGAGGAAGTCAGCGCATTGGGGACGGTGAAGGAGACCCCCAATGTGGCCGAGATCGCCGTCTTCCAGGTTCAGTTTGGTAAGGCTGTGCAGTTCTACGAAGCCATACGACAGTTCCACAACGCACTTCGGAAGGCGGGGTCGCCACAGCGCTATGAGTGGTTTGAACTGCTCAGCGGCGGCGAGGAGCCGCAGTTTATGTTGTTTCTACCGCGGCGCAACTGGGCCGCCTTCGACACACAGAGCGGCTTTTTGCTGGAGGTATTGGAGAAATCCGTGGGAACGAAGAAGGCCAGTGAACTGTTCGCACAATTCACAGCCACCGTGAAGAACTGTCGGCGTTACGCCGTCCGCCTACGCCCTGATCTCTCCAACTTGCCGACTTCCCCACTACTCAAGAGATAAAATAGGGCAAGCGGCAATTATAGCTCCCAAACCTCCTAACCCTTCTAATTTTTCTAATCCTTTTACAAAAATTCCTTCAATATTCCTGTTTTTTTCTTCTGGATAGGCGCCACAATTTCTTAGCTCCCCATCCGAGCACTGATCGTAGGCAGACCAAAACAAGATTGCTCCCGGCGCCTCATTTCTATAAATAAGCTTAATCAGTTAGAAACAAGCTCAACAACAAAAACTAAATAGTTTCGGGCTGACAACCTCTCACGACGATGGCTTTAGAAATGGTTGACAGCTCCCTTAATGCGGCAATTTCCAGGTAGTCGGCTGAGGTAAAACAATGCATGAGCAGTTCAAAGCTTTCAAATTCGATCACCGCAATCCTCTCTGGATTCCAATTGCCGGATAAAGGAGTTACTTCTCCCCCCCGCGCTAAAAATCGTCCCCCGTATTTTTTAAATACCTCATCAAGTTTTTCTCCATAGCGAGAAAAGACTTCCTTATCTGTGATTTTTGTCTCAACGATCATATAAACCGCCATCACCAACCTCCTAAAGAACTCTTTTCCTTTATGTTACCGGGTTTGTAAACGCAAAGCCAAACGTTATGTGCCCGTCCTGCTCTGTTTTTACGAAGTTATTTTCAGCAGGTTTCAAGTTTTTTCACGGTACCCCAGAAAACCCCGTTAGAAGGCTTTCACACGGAGCATAAACCCCGTGTAAAAAGGCGTAAAAATCTTTAATTGTACCCTGTGCTTCTTCACCCCGTTAGGTATTTGATATCTAACAGGGCAAGCAGGGCCTTTCAAACGGGGTAAACGCAAAACGATATTCCAGCACATCCTGAAATCGGATTGTAGCATCATTTTGGCGCGATGAGAATGCCAAATTAAATTTAAAGTTTTAAGGGTTAAGGAATCAAACGAACAACTTAAAACTTAACACTTAAATCTTAGATCTTAATTCTTATTCCTCCGCAACGTTCTGTAATTTTTCCTCAAATATCGTTTCTTGTCTCTTAAGTAGGTCGGTAAGTTTTTCGAGCTCATCAAAAAGGGCATCAACGGTTTTTTCGCACTGGTGCGTTGCCTGGGCGAGTTCGGTGATTGCTGAACCGTGGTGTTTACTTAACGCCTCCTGCATTGCGTTGGCAAGGCGATTCAGCTCCTGCTCCTGGATTTCTATTTCCTGCTCAATCTTTTCGATGCGTTGTTTAACGGGATTCAAAACTTTAGCTCGTTCGGCAATAATAACCGAGCGTTTTCGCCGCATCTCTTTTTTATTCCGCTTATCGCCCGATTCTTCATTGTGTTTATCTTTGAGCGCAGTTTTTCTCCTTTCTTCATCTTCGTGCCACCCCCCCTGTTCTAAGAACCGCTGATAGCTTCCTTCAAAAAAATACGGGCCTTCTTTATCAAATACAATCAATCGTTCCGCCAGGGCGTGGAGAAACATCTCATTGTGGGTAACCAATAACACGGCACCCTCAAAACTATCTATGGCCTCAAGCAAAGCATCAGATGATTCCATATCGAGGTGGTTGGTAGGCTCATCAAGAAGCAGAAGATTAACGGGAGTAACGAGGAGTTTACCCAGCATTACCCTGCTTTTCTCACCGCCGGAGAGCACCTCTATTTTCTTAAGAGCAGCATCCCCCCCAAACATCATCGCACCACAGATATTGCGGGCCATCTGCCGATCAACGCTCACATGCGAAGCAAGTATTTCCTCCTCTATTGTTCGGGACTCCACCAGGTTTTTGACATTGGTTTGTTCAAAGGCAGCCACATGCCGCTCCCGGGTGTTGAGCAATCTCACCGCCTTGCAGGGCGAGCGTTCCCGCCAGAAGCTTTAAAAGGGTAGTCTTTCCTTTTCCATTGCTCCCAATAACGCAGACCCGGTCTCCGGCCTTAATCGTAAAACTCAAATTTCTGATAAGAGGTTTCGTGGCGTCATAAGCAAAAAAAAGGTTCTGGGCGCCCAACACATACTTCCCCTGAAATGGTTTGCTCCGAAAGGCAAACTCAAGATTTTTAAGTTGCTCAAGTTTTTCTTTTTTTCCCATTTTTCCAATGGTCTTAATGCGGGATTGAACAAGATTGGCGAGTCGCGCTTTTGCCCGGAAGCGGGTGATAAAAAGTTCGATTTCCCTCCGACGCTGTTCATCTTTAATCCGCGTTTTTTCGTGTATTTCTTCTTCTTGAGCTATCTGACTGTAATATTTTTCGGTATCCCCTTCGGTTTTTCTGATTTTGTGGCGATAAAGCCCCATGGTGTGGGTCACCAGCTTATCCATCAGGCTCCGGTCGTGGGTAATGAGCAAAAGCTCATGGGGCCAGTCAAGTAAAAAACGTTCCACCCAGCGGATGGAGGTTATGTCAAGATAATTGGTAGGCTCATCAAGCAGGAGCAGGTCAGGATCTGATACAAGTACTTTAGCCAGATTCAGTCGGACCTGAAACCCCCCGGAAAATTCCCAGGGTGGTCTTTTCATGTCCTCCAGTGAAAAACCCAGCCCCATAAGAATTTTTTCTACTTTCCAGTAGTGGTCCCGCTCCCCTTCGGGAAGCCCCTTCATGCCCTCCTGGAGTATGGCATCTTCCGTAAACTCCAAGGTTTGCCGGACATAACCAATGCGGTATCCCCGGGGGATGATGACGCTACCCTCATCAGGCGGCTCTTCACCCACAATGATCCGAAAAAGGGTGGTTTTTCCATGGCCGTTACGGCCCACTAATCCCACCCGTTCGCGGGGGTTAATCTTGAAGTTCACCTGGTCAAAAAGAAGTTGATTACCAAATCGCTTGGTAAGGTTTTCTACGCTGATCATAGTTCATCGTGCCAATAAACCCGGTTAGAAAATTTTCACCAGGGGCATTTACCCCCTATTTCTTCACCCCGTTAGATATTTGTATCTAACGGGGCTCGTTCGTTAAAAAGCATATTCTTTTTCTCACAATTAAGGGAGCGATTTCAAGAAAATATACAGGAGAGACCCCGTTTCTGGAAAAAATTGATTGTGTGCACTGTGCAAGCCGATTTTAAAAACTCTTTGCATAACCAGGAATCACCGTTCCACCTCGAACCAGATGAATGCTTAAGTATCAGCCGTACCAACAGGCGCGAAACCAAAATTTTATGTGATTTATTCGTTGGGGCATTGACAACCCTTTCGAAAATGATAAGATCATGCCTGTCCGGGCAGTTTAAGAGTATTCCCATAATGCACTCAAATTCGAGAAGTTTTTGTCGGGGTTAGATAATGTTTGTTCTTCCAGACATATTCTCTGCTCTCGCGTTTATTACCAACCCGCGAAGGCGGTCTCATTTTTCTGCCATCTTATACCAAGTTGCATTCAAAAGCAGATCGAGGCGACGACGATCAAAACGTGAAAAGTGCGACGTGAAGTGTGAAGTGTTTTAACACCTTACGTTTAACCTTTTACGATTTACGAAAACTGACGAGGAGACAACAAAGATATGCAAATGAAGGCGACTTGGTATTAGCAAAGGAGGATCACCCATGAAGTTAGCCAGAGTACCGATACGTTTAATGCTCCTCATTTCCTTGGTCGTGGTTATGAGCTTCTCGAACACTTCTTTCGCCCGAAAAGCCCTCCGGCCGGTAATGGGACCGGATAATACCATCAGCCTCCTGGCAGGAAGTGGACATTTCCGACGAACAGGCCCCCATGGGCGTGGATGCGATCCCTGATGCGAAGGGAGTTTTCGGTTATCCCCATGAGGCGATCGGCCTGAACATTGACCCCCTCACGGCAGGCATTGATACCACCACACCACCCACGCAAGTCTACACCCTCTGTGCCAAGGGTGATGAGCTACCCGAATCCGGTCCGTGGAATGCGCGGTGTTATGTTCAGGTTCATACCGGTTTTCTGGGCCTGGAAGCAAAACCCTTGCGGAACTGGGTCGGCGAAGAACAATATGATCTTATTGCCAAAGATGGAACCATCAGAACAAGAAAGCTGATTAAATACGCAAAACCTTACTATGGCGAAAACGGGACGAGATTCAAAAAGATGGTGTACTATTATGAACCCCAGGATTTTCGAGGAACATCTCTCTTGGTCTCGAAGCCGGCTGATGAAACCAAAGACAATGAAATGATGATTTATCTTCCGAGTATCCGGCGTATCCGTCGGATACCCTCTGGCCAGGATATGGATTCCCCAACCGGGATGGACATGAGCTACGACCAGCTTGATCGCAACCCCGGAAAATGGGATATGAATATTATCGGTGAAAAAACCATTTACGTGGATCAGCCGCCGATCAGCAATTGCTATGGCTCCGAACCTCATCGGGCTTACATGGATGGAAAGCAGTGTGTAATCGTGGAAATGACCCCCCGGAATAAAAAGTGGCCAATATCACGAGATGTTCTATACTACGACAAGGCTTCGGCAGCATGTTATTACGAGGAAATCTATAATAAGGAGGGCACGCTGGAAAGAATCGCCCTTCCTTTTATGGCTCACCTCTATCCGAAAAATCCCGTCTACTGGACGTTGGGCGATCAGTACGCCCACAATCTTCTTACCAATCACAAAACCTTTTATGGTCCTCCTGAGTTTGACCGTAAGGGGAACAAAATTTTTGATTATGCCACCCGTGACTGGTCGAACTATCTCTTTTGGTTTGACACCGGCCTGCCCGATGAGTACTTTTCCGATCAATTCATGATACGGGGAACGCGATAGCAGAAGCGCAAGAGCGCTCTCTCAACTTCTAACCGCCATTTTCAGCACGACAAGAGCAAATGATGAGTAAAAACTCAATGCCCTGCTTCCAGGATTATTCGCACTCTCAACACAGCAAGAAGCTCCTCTTTAAAAAGGATTATCAAAAAGCTAAGACCATTCATCCTTGAGTCTTTGCGTTATCGCCTGTTTAGGCTGCGTCATGAGTGATGCACCACCGCGTGATATAAAAACAGTGGCGCATGACTATATCCCGAAACTTGAAAAAAATTTACGCCAGAACATCGTCCCCTTCTGGCTGCAAAAAACTCTTGATCCGACAAACGGAGGCTACACGATCAATTTCGGTCTCAACAGCGAACCCTTAGGACCGGGGGTCAAAATGATCGTCACCCAGGCACGCCAGGTCTGGTTTTTTTCACGGTTGGTACGCGAAGGATACGGCGGCAAGGAATGCCTGGATGCTGCGGAATTAGGCTATCGATTTCTCAAAGAGAAGATGTGGGACAAAAAACATGGCGGGTTTTACTGGCAGGTCGATGCCACGGGAAATAAGGTTCTCCTTGCCGGGAAGATGATGTGCGGCCAGGCTTTTGGCCTCTACGCTGTTGCCGAATATTATCTGGCCTGCAAAAAACCAGAGGTCCTGACTTTTGCGCGGGAAATTTTTGAGCTTATGGAAGCCAAAGCCCATGACTCAGTGTACGGGGGCTACTGCGAGACCTTCGCTGAAGACTGGTCTGTCCCAACCTCTCACTCGTTCCTATCTGGGAACGCCTTCTAACACCAAAACGATGAATACCCATCTCCATCTGCTGGAGGCCATGGCCAATTTTTATCGCGCCAGCGCATTACCGCTCGCCCGCGAGCGTCTGCTGGAGTTAATCCATATTCAAAGCACCACGGTGGTAAGAAAAAATGTGGGAGCATGTACGGATAAATACCAGCGAGACTGGACACCGATGCTGGATGGTGACAATGCTCAGGTTGCTTACGGCCATTCTCTGGAAAATATCTGGCTGCTCATAGACGCCTGCGATGCAGCGGGCATTTCTCCCTCTCCTCTGCGTGATCTTTTTCAGACGCTTTTTAATTATGCGCTTCAAATATGGCTTTGATGAAAAAAAAGGAGGATTTTATCGCAGCGGCAACATAGTCAAAAACAGGGCAACAGACCGCAATAAGGTCTGGTGGGTTCAGGCGGAAGCCTTGGTCAGCGCCTTATATCTGTACCGTCTGACTCAGGACACAAAATACCTGGAGGTCTTTGCCAAAACCTACGATTTTATCGACAAGCACCAGGTAGATTGGCACAACGGCGAATGGTACGCCACCATCACACCGCAAGGAAAGCCGGAAGGCAACAAAGCTGACCAGTGGAAAGCAGGCTATCACAACGGCCGGGCAATGATGGAATGTCTCAAAATTCTGAAAAAGGAACGGCGGGAATGAAAGAAGATTTAAGAATTTAAGGGTTAAGCTTAAAACTTAACAGCTTAGCATCTTAATACTTTTACCTTTTACGTCTCACTCTTCACGTTTAACCGAAGCGGCTGATGCTGCCAGAGAATGTTGTGTTACGATTATTGATCTAAAAGTATTGCCAAAGCGTTTTTACGAATTTCTTTAATGGTGGCAGGTTTTCTGATAAAGCGCACTCCCTGTTCCGAGATAAAAGAAATATGTTCCGGGGTAAACTTGCCGCTAAAAAAAAGAAAACGTTTTTTGATCGCGGGAAATAAGTGGAGTGCCTGCTGGTAAAAGGAAATGCCATCCATGGTGGGCATATCAATATCGGAAATGATGAGCTTGTAATAGGTATGTTTTAGTTTTTCCAGTGCTTCCTCTCCGTTATACGCGCTATCAACAACGCCCTCTTCATTTAATAGCGCCATGATGAGAATACGGATAGGCTCTTCATCGTCTACAATTAAAATTTTTTCTTGCCAAACGTGGGGGAGGGCGCGTAACTGATCGTTCAAGTCATTCAATTCCAGGTTATTCCCATAGTAGTATTTAATAAATCGTTGGTGATTCTGAAGAACCATGGCAGCGCGCGCGAAATCTCGCTCAATTCCTTTAACGTGTTAACCACGTAAAGAAAAACATCATTGAACCTTGATCGTTCGATCGCCACGATATCTTTGTACACCTGATCCTTGGTTAATGTTTGTGCGGCAATCTTCTGGAGAACTTCATCGAATATTCTCCCGATTTTGGTGTTGGTTTCGATCATCAATGGTCACGGGTTGCATGGAGATAGGATGAGTTTTTACATATTTCAATGCCTCTTCCAAAATGCGAAAATGGTCTGTTTCATGGTCCGCAAGGCGTTCAAGGAATTGTCTTAAGGTTGGATCATCTTTAAAATAGTGCGCGGCTTGTTTATAAACGTCTCCCGCCAGACGTTCAATGTTCATTAACCAGGCAACGATTTTTTCCATGTTTTCTTCTGCCGTGTTGTCCATTGGTCTCTTCGAAGCGATTTTTTTTGGCTCTCGGCTGTGTCCCCGGTCATTATCTCAAGAACCACATTTTCTTAGGGGTTCTCCTGCGGGGAGGTTTTAGTATTACATTACAGGAGTTTTTTCTCCACGTAGCGAACCCCGTTCCGAAAGATTTTAATTCCTAAGCCTTCTTCCGGCAAGGGGAGGCCTCGGCGCTTAAGGTCTTCTTTTTTCCGGGTCCAGTCAGGATGGTTGGTGAAATGGTTATAACCTTCAGGGTGGGGCATTAAGCCAAGGACGTGTCCGGTAGGGTCACAGATGCCAGCGATATCCCGGAGAGAACCATTCGGGTTATAGGGAAATTTTCCCCGCGCCGGCTTATTGTCAGGGGTGGCATATTGGAAGACAACGTGATGATCAGTAAAAAGTCTTTTGATAACCTCTTTCGGAGCAAAGAACTTTCCTTCTCCGTGACGAATCGGCAGCTCAATGGTTTTAATCCCTTTGGTAAACACACACGGGGAGTGTAAGGTCTTCAGGTAAATCCAGTCATCGCGAAAATTTCCGCAGTCATTAAAGGTAAGCGCGACATCGCGCGCCTTATAGTTGCCATCAAAACCAGGAAGGAGGCCCAGATTTACCAATGCCTGGAACCCGTTGCAGATCCCGATAATCAGCTTTCCCTCAGCAATGAACTCCTCAATCTGAGCGCCGAGGTTAAATTTAAAACGGCTGGCTAAAAGCACACCCGCCCCGTGGTCATCACCCCAGCTGAACCCCCCGTCAAAAACCAGGATGTGGTAGTCTTTTAAAACCTCCTGATGCCCGATCGTCTCGCCCGTGATCAGCTCATTTATATGAACGCGGTGTGATTCAGCGCCGGCTATTTTTAAGGCATAATCAGTCTCATAGTCGCAGTTCAGTCCGTAGCCGGTCAAAACAAGTGCTTTTACTTTTTTCATCTCAGCGCCCCAAAAGTCTTTTTCCACGCGTGTTTTAATTCCGTGATATCAGCATCAATAAGTGTCCCTTTACCCTTCACTCCGTTAATTTTCAACCGTGGTTCTTCCGTTACTTCGCCAATGGCAGCAAAGCAGCATCCTTTTAAAACCGCTTCAAACTTTTCTTTGTTCTCCGGAGCAATGGTGACAAGAAACCGCCCCTGGGTTTCCGAGTAAAGGATGCGGTCATTGGTCAGGTCTTCTTCCACGGGCACCGCGCTGAGGTCAATCGTTAAACCCAGACAACCGGCCATCGCCACTAAGGCGAGGTGAACGCCTAAGCCTCCCCGGTAAATCCCGTGCGCTGAAGCAACCCATTCTTCCTGAATGGCCGTGCTTAAAGCGCGATAGAGCGGAATGACGTCCTCAGTGTTTACTTTCGGAACATTGAGTCCGATACAGCCAAAGCGGTCATAGTACTCTGATCCGCCCAGCTCATTGCGCGTTACCCCTAAAACATACACCACATCCCCCGGGATTTTAACATCCATGGTCACGCACTTTCGGATATCATCAATCACCGCGGTGGCAGTAAACTGAATCGTCGGCAGGCCGGAAATCTTCCGGGTCTCGCCATATCGGCCTTTAAGATTGCCGTCGATATACATGCTGTCTTTTCCGGAAAGCAACGGAATACCAAAGGCAAGGCAATAATCTTTTAACGCCCAGTTTGCCCGGACCAGTTGGGCAGCCTTAAGCTTGCCATCCGGATTGGAAACCGGATGGTACTGGATGGTAGGCCAGCAGAAGTTATCCACGCCCCCAATATCGTCAAGCTTCGCGCCCACGGCAATGAGCCGTCGCACTGCCTCGTCAATCGTGCACCCGATCATGGGGTAGGTATCAATCTGACTATACGTGGGATTGATGGCCTGCGTGGCAGCCAGGCCCCGATACGATCCCAAAATCGGCCGAACCACAACCGCATCACTTGTCACATCCCGCTCTTTTCCTACCAGCGGCTTGATCACGCTTCCCCCTTGAACCTCATGGTCATACTGGCGGATAACCCATTCTTTGCTGGCAAGGTTCGGCCGCGAAAGAATGTCTTTGAGAAGACTCGCATGGTCTTCGGGTTCCATGATGACCGGTTCGTACAAGCCACGAACGTTCGGGCGGCATCCACTCAGCATCAAACTCCCACTGGGGAAAATCAGATTTTAAAAGCTCGGTAGTGATATAAGCGCAGGTCTTCCCCTGATAGAGAATATGAATCTTGCCGGTGTTGGTGTATCTCCCGATGACCGTGCTTTCAACATCATGTTTCCGGGAAAGCTCCATAAAGCGTTTTTCATGTTCCGGCTTTACCGCTACCGTCATCCGCTCCTGGGATTCCGAAATCCAGATCTCCCATTGGTCAAGCCCCGAATATTTAAGCGGGACTTTATCCAAATCAACCTCACACCCATTGCTGAACCGGGCGCTTTCCCCAATGGATGACGAAAGCCCGCCCCCGCCATTATCGGTGATAAAAGCGATCAGCCCTTCATCCCTCGCCTCAAGCAAAAAGTCATGCATCTTCTTCTGAGTATACGGATCCCCAATTTGGACATGACCTGCGGGAGTGTGTTCGCTAAACCCTTCGGAAGCAGCAGTTACCCCATGGATGCCGTCTTTCCCTACGCGTCCCCCGGTCATAATGATAAGCTCACCGGGGGTCGTGGTCTTCATCTCACTCGGTCTTCCCTGAACGGAAAAAGGCATGATCCCCAGAGCGGTTACAAAAACCAAACACTTACCCAGGTAACTTTCATGGAAAAAGAGATTGCCAAAAGGCGTGGGCACGCCGCTTTTATTTCCTCCGTCCTTAACCCCGGTGATAACGCCGTCCAACAGCCTTCGGGGGTGGAGACGGGGTTTAAGCTCTCCCTGATAATCCCGAGAGGCAACGCAGTACCCGTACATTCCTAAAATAAGCTTTGACCCTAAACCGGTCCCGAGCGGATCCCGGTAAACGCCCACAATCCCGGTAATGGACCCCCCGTAGGCCTCCATGTTGGAAGGGCTGTTGTGAGTCTCTCCGGTGATAGTATAGTAATGAAGGTCATCGAACCTCCCCACTCCCGCGTTATCCCAGAGCACGGAAACCACCCAGGGTTTTTTCTTCTGAATGTCCAGGGTGGGCTCTTCAATGCAGGTCTTAAACAGATTATCCACTACCGTCTCTTTTCCGGTCGAAAGATCCTTATAGCGGAAAAGCCCCTTAAAAGTATTGTGGTTGCAATGATCAGACCGGGCCTGGGCAATGTATTCAAGCTCAATATCCGTGGGAAGGTCAAGGCCCACTTCTCTCCGCTCGTTCCTTACCTCTTCCCGGAGAAAATACTCCCGGATCGTCGGAACATCCCGGGGGTTAAGCGCGAGGTTTCGCTCATCGCTTATCCGCATCAGCTCTTCATCACTATCAATCGAAAAAGCCTTTACCGTTGGTATATGGCTCAACACAACCTTCGGAACCGTTAAGCCGATATTTCTTCTTGCGTCCTGGCTTCCCTTTTTCAAAAATTTTCCACTGCTGGATAAGATCATTAGCAAGTGATTCCCGGGCAATGAGGTTCACTTTTCCCTCATCCAAGCCCTTGCCCCGAATACAGAAAAGCTTTGAGGTATAGCACGCCTCTTCTTCTTTAAAAGTAATTTTCAGGAGATCTTCAATCGCTTCTCTGGCTGTGCTCGCGGCCGTGTCCCGCACCCCGGGCCGGAACCCAACCCACACCGCCCAATCAAACTCAATCGCCAGGGCGTCAAAGCCGGAGACGTGAATGACCGGGTTCGTGAAAATCTTGGTTCTGATCTCTTCGAGTTGTGCCGCTGTGAACTCAGCATCAAGAGTAATAATGTTTATCAACCGCACTGAGTCCACGGTGATTCCAAAGTAGTCCTGGGCTTGCGCTTTTAACGACGCCCCTTCAGCGTCAAAAAGCTCGGGTTTAAGAGCAATTTCTATTTTTGCTACCATACGTTGAGTCTCTCTTCGGGATGATTCAATAAAAAAGGAAGGAAAATTTTCAGAAAGTGTAGGTGAGGATGGAAAAAATGTCAAGGTTTGTTCTGTTTCATTGAACTTCTGACAATATTTTGTTAGCATAAGATTTAAGTTTTAAGATTAAAGTGTTAAGGGTTAAGCTCCTGGTTCGTAGTTCATGGTTCGTCGCTATCAGCTAGGAGCTATCAGCCAAGAGCTATGAGCAATGATCTAACAACTTAAAACTTAACCCTTTTAACTTATTTACTTTTCACATTTCACGTTACTTCACGTTTCACGGAGTATTTGCCATGATGAAACCCATTCATAATCCTGAAGAAGGCCCTTTGAAATTAGTTGGACTCATGTCCGGGTCAGGGACCAATATCCGAAAAATTTTGGAGCATCAGATAAAACTCGAAAAACAAGCCGGCACATCACCGTTTAAAATGGTTGTTCTTTTTAGCGACAACGGGAACAGCAATGCATCCAAAATCGGAATGGAATACGATATTCCGGTGATAACCCGCGACATTGCCGGGTTTTACGCCAAGCGAGGGAAAAAACGGAGTGATTTAACGTATCCGGCCGGAATTTGACGCTGAAACCGTAAAAGCCCTTTCCCCCTTTGAGGTCAAAGTAGGGATTTATGGCGGGTATATGAGTGTTGTCACCTCTCCTCTTATTCATGCCTTTCTGGGGGTAAATGTTCACCCGGCTGACCTTTCGATTGAGGAAGGAGGCAAACGAAAATTCACGGGTGCCCACGCGGTGCGAGATGCCATCGCACAGCGGAGAAAAAACCATTGCCGCTACTACCCATATTGTTGAAGACGCGGTTGATCAGGGGCCGATTCTCATGATCTCTCCCCCCCTGCCCGTGATAGTAAAAAAAGAGTGGGATCTTTCCAATCCCGAACATCTCAAAGAAGCTGAATCTTTTAACCAGGAGCGACTTAAAGAAAACGGGGACTGGCTGATTTTTCCGAAAACGATCGAATATCTGGCTCAAGGCCGCTATGGAAGGGATGAAACCGGCACGCTTTATTTTGATGGCAAGCCGATTCCCCATGGGTTCCGGTATGAAATTTAAGTATTTAAGGGTTAAGTTTTAAGTCTTTAAGCTTACCTTAAGCTTAACCTTAACTTAACCTTAACCCTTAAACCTTTAAACTTAAACTTTCAACTTTATTGATTGAGAAACTTTTTATGTCGCAACATTACAAAAAAGCTGGGGTTGATATTCATCAGGGAGATAAAGCATCCCACATTCTTTATCAGGCCGCTCGCAAAACCTGGAAAAACCGCTCCCGTCAATTAGGAGAAGTGATTACCCCGTTTGATGATTTTACCGGATTGCGGGTGATGGCAGTGGGGAAGCTTCCCGCGGGAACGGTTTTGGGAGTGGGTTTTGATGGCGTGGGAACGAAAGTCGAGATCGGAGAACGGATCGCTCTTCACAACACCATCGCCTTTGATTTATTCGCCATGGTCTGCGATGACGCGGTGGTCAGGGGAGGTGAACCGGTTTTAGTGGGAACCGTCCTTGATGTTAATACCCTGGGAAAAGACGATGAATCGTATCTGAATTTCATTAAACAGCTGGCCGACGGGTATGTTAAAGCCGCCCGCGAAGCTGGAGTCGCGGTCATCAACGGAGAACTGGCGGAACTGGGAGTCCGCGTTCACGGTTATGGCCCGTTTAACTATAACTGGAGCGCCGGGGTTATCTGGTTTGCCCGGAAAGAGCGGATGTTCACCGGTTTTGAAATCAAGCCCGGTGATGCCCTGGTTGGTTTAAATGAGGAAGGCTTTCGTTCAAATGGTTTATCCCTGGCCCGGCGAATCTTACGTCAAAATTTTGGAGAAGAGTGGCATACCCAATCCGTGAACGGAAAAAATCTGGGTGAGCTGGTGCTCCAACCATCCCGAATCTATACCCGCGCCATCGTGGACATGATCGGCGGCGTGGAAGGCAACCCCCAGGCAAAGGTCCACGGCGTGGCCCACATTACCGGCGGAGGAATACCCGGCAAGCTGGGAAGAATACTCAAACCCCAGAAATTAGGCGCTCAGATTGACAGCCCTTTTCCTCCCGGAGATATCGTTTCCTTTTGTCAGGCACTGGGCAACGTCTCCGATCAGGAAGCTTATCAGGCCTGGAATATGGGCCAGGGGATGATCGTCATCACTCCTGAGCCTGAAGGGGTAATCCAGATTGCTCGCAACCACCGGATCAAGGCAAAAATAATCGGACGGGTGACAAAAACCCCGGGCATTACTATTGTGAGCCAAGGAGCTTTCAAAAAAGACAAGGTGTTAAAATTTTCTTAACAAGCTTTCATCAGATCACCAAGGGCTTTTTATTCCAGAAAACGTAATTTTTTTAAAGACTAAAAAGACCGCCCATAATCTTAATTATCAACTCCCCCGAAGGAAAAAATCAATTAATTTTAGTTAGTTATTGATTTCTGCGGGAGGTTATCCCCTCGAAGGCCGGGGCAGAAATGATATTTTGAGAGCCAGCCCTAATTTTTTTACCGAAAAATCTTTTTGTTTTTTTTTACAGAGTGTGGTATTTATTTAAAGAATAATATTGAATTTACAAGTTTTTTTTGACAAGGAAAAAGGAGGTTTAACAAAATGCCGGTTGCACAGTATCTCTGTGATAGTTGTGGTAAGGTTCTGGAAAAGATCATTTCAGAGAAATACCCGGCTAATATGACCTATGCTCCCCCAAACACGACCAGCCATTTCTTTCAGTGCATGAATACCTCGTGTAATGCTAAATTTATTGCTTGCGAAGAAGAATCAGGGAAGCTAACCTGGGATCTTAAAGATGAAGAAAACTTCAAAAGTATTTTAAAAAGCGTCAATGAACGGCAAGAACGCACGGTCCTCAAGGAGGAAAAGGAAAAATTGGCCCAGGAAAAGGCTCAGATTGAAAGAATGCTCAATGAAAATCCGCAAAAAATCTCGGTCATTAAAAAAGATATGGAAAATATCAAAATCCAGGTTAATAACCTGACGGACGAATATGAAGAACGAAGTGTGCAAATTACCAATTTGGAGGAAGCCCTGAAAAAAGGGAGATTACGGTTGGAGGAAATTGAAAAAAGGCTTAGGGATTTAATCCATATTAAGTAACTGATGTTGCATCGGGGCGTAGCGCAGCCTGGTTTAGCGCACCTGAATGGGGTTCAGGGGGTCGGAGGTTCAAATCCTCTCGCCCCGATTATTTTTTTGCTACCATAACAACACAGGGCATCTGCCCTTGTCTTACCCAATGCAACAAAAGTATCGTTTTGTTGCTGGCCTGACCGCCATAGAGTCGCAAACTCAGGTTAGAAAAATTTGTCCACCTGGGCAGATATAACTATTCCTCATTGTTTTTCCCCGCATTTGTCGCAGAATTTTTTTGTCTCTTGCAACGCTGCTCCACAGGTTGAGCAGCGTTGCAAATCTTCGGTTGTCTGAGCGGCTTGGGTAAGTATTATTTGCACATCTTTACCGCAGGTGCTGCAAAATTTTTGCCCGGAGGTCAAACCTGCTCCGCATTCGCATACAGCTATTGATTTCATGCCTGTTGTGGCGAATGTTTCCTGCACTCTTTTTATCTCATTCTCAATCGTTACTATTTGGCGGTCTGTTACATTAATGGTCGAAAAAAGGTCTCTTATTTTTTGTTCACTATAATCACCCCTACGAAACAAATCATACACTAATCTCCCCAGCTCATTTATTTTATCATTCTTTTCCTTTTCAAGTTCCCTCAATTTGGCTCTCAGTTTCATAAGCTCAAGTGACCGGTATGACTTAGAGCTTATGGAACCTATTCCTTCAACAACTTTTTCTTTGACCTTTTCAATAAAATCTTGCATAAGTAACCACCTCTTTTCTTGTGCAAGTTTACTCCCACGCTCCTGACAAAGTTTTTTATTCGTTTCTTAAGACATTTTTAAGTGTATTTCCTTCCGGAGTCGTCTTTGTTCATGGTGTCACCTCTTTTTTGCTACTATTTTATTATAGCATTTCCGGGAATTGATAGAATAACTTTTTATCCCCTTTCTTTTTTCACCCTTTTGATAAAAGCTCTGAACCAAAATCATAGATAATGAGCTTTTTAGTTAAGAAATTTTAAATCGAATAGTTTTTGCAGTAGACCGACTAAAACAGGCCAAACTTTTTGATTGAAAAGAAAGTAATAAAGAACCCCCGCATTTCTGCGAGGGTTCGAGATGAGGAGAAATTGATGGTTTTATCCTCTAAATGTTTATACTATTTTTTGAACAACAAGTCTGTTTAAAAAAGAAATTTCGTACAGCCTAAAGGCTCAACTGTCTTGCCGGCGGTGACATCTTTCAATTTGTTATGCTTGGTTAAGACCATCTTGGTATATTTTTTCTTCTCCTGCTTTTTCTCTTTTTCCTTTTGCATGGTTTTCCTCCCCTGATTATGGATTTTGCTAAAAATATATTTAATTCTTTTCCTTTCAATCAGCCAAAAACAACTTCTTTTTGGTTGATATTTCATCAACTTTTAACTGTTAAAAGGGAAAGAGTCAACACTATTAATTTTCTCTATAACCTATACGCCTGAGCGGAGTCCCTCCCAGGTCATACTGTTTCAAATTCCACCTATATCCATCCATACTCTACATACCATCGCGCGGTTTCCCTCACTCCATCCCATAAAGAATACGTTGGCTTAAATCCAAATTCTTCCAATGCCTTGGTGCCATCACAAACCCAGTGCAAAGGTCCTCTTATTGATGCGGATCGACCGGTTGTTGAACATTGTTTGGCCTTATGCCTAAGGCTTTCTTTAAAAAGGTTTCTTACCTTCAACAAGATAGAAGGGACCGCGATCCTAAGTACCTTCTTGTCAAGTGCCTTTGCCGTCAGTCTGCAGATTTCATCATATGTTGTGGGCTCTTCGTTACATAACATATAAATACGGCCGTCAGTATCATTTGTTTCAGCCGCTTTTATGAGTCCAGCTGCCAAGTCCTTGACATAGATAATACTTTGATATCTTAATCCCGATCGTCTGGTCAGGTAAAATCCTCGATTGACCATTTTCATATAGGGTAACACCGTTATCGGGTTTCGATCCCGGGGGCCAAAAACAAGTGGTGGTCGAAGTATGGTCAAAGGTATCTTGCTGGTGTAAACCAGTGCGATCTTTTCTCCTCCTAGTTTGCTCATTCCATAGGCATCGATCGGCATGCAAGGGGACTCTTCCGTTAGCCGTTCCGGACTGTTTCGTGGGCCAACAGCAGAAATGCTCGATACATGAATCACTTTTGCCAGACTATTCTCATATTGGCAACAGGCATCCAGCAAGTTTTGTGTACCTGCTTCGTTCACACGAAAAAACTCTTCTTCTGTGGCATGTTTGTGGTGAATCGCAGCGAGATGGAAAACATAATTTGCTCCTTTTAGTGCACGCTCGAGAGATGCCTTTTCCAAAACATCGCCATAAACGACTTCGACCTTTTCGTTTGGTACACATTGAAGATCTGAATCCCTTCTGGTGAAACACCTCACATGGTAACCCCTTTTAAGCAGCAGATCCACGAGATGACTACCCACAAAACCCGCGCCACCTGTTACCAAAGCTGTTTTTTTTACTATCATCGCAGCACAGCCTTTTGATGGTATTGTCCTGTCCGGTCTAAAGCAACCCATTACAACTTTGGAAGATCTTTTCAACTCAATCAGTTTAACATAATGTCAACGACTGCATAGACACCCACTTTTATGGGCTTACCATAGCTATCCGGTCCAGAATTGCAAATCTTAGTCTAGAGAAAACGCTCCCGGTACTTCATCTAAAGATCTTCTTTCGTATTGCAAGACTTCTTGATCAAAACCCTTCGGAGCCCAAGCATAAAGATGCATTATGCCGGGAGTATGATAGCGTTTTTTGAGTTGTTCCATGTATTTTAAATGAATAGGGGCTTGATCGGCTAGAAAAAGTAGGCTGGACAACCCGCCTTTATCAAAAAAAATCAGATGCTGCTCCAGGAGCCCCTTCCCTATGGTTTTGTTTGGGTCGTGAATCCGTACCCCCAGTATTTTATATTGTTTCTTATTTGGCACCAGAGTTGATCCCCATAGGTTTTTGTATCTGATCAGTCCACCATCTAAGAAGGGCCGGGATTTTCCGAAATCTATACTTGAACACTTCTTTTCATACGCAATTAAAATACAATAGTAGTAAAGGGCGTCAAAAGCGCCTTCGTTCAGATACTCCAATTTCCCCTTTTCGACGCCCACGAGTTCGAAGACCAGTGTATTATTTCGCACTCTGCAAATGGCTGCCGCCATCCGCTGGTCTTCTTTTTGAACAACGACAAGAAAACCGGTTTCTATGAGCCGTTTGACTTTTTGATAACTGTCTATAATTGCACGTTCCCCAAACCTTTTGGTTATGTAAGGACGATACATTTCGAAATAAAAATGGTCTAAGGCCGCTCTATCAAATAAGACACTCCAAGTATACTTGAGATCACAGACTTTTTGAATTTTTCGGAGTGCATTCCCCCGGAATTGTTTTTTAATCCCTTGAAACACGTTTGAAAAATACAGAATTGATTTTACATGGTCTGGGGTATTAAGAAATCCTTTTAGCCCTGAAAGGCGATAAAAGACCAAATTAATATGAACGATCGTTAAATCTCGTGTTATCTTGGTCTGTTCCAAAAAGCGAAAGATCTGCCAGAAAAAAAGATGTCCGAGAGGTAATGACGATAATACCGTTGCACCGGAAAAATCCATGACAAACTCTTTTTGCCCCTTTTTTCCAATGTAGAGGATAAATAAAGGTTCCTTAACCGGATTCAATTGGCAGTAAAAAATTAAAGCGTCGACCCGAATATCCAACAAAAATGAAATTATAGACTTTAACAGATAAATAATAGGTTCCGTAAGAGTCAAAATTCGCCAGGGTAATCGGTCGTAAATTCCAAGGAGAAACTCTTTTAACCGTATAATGTGATTTGTTTGCATGCTTTCCAAGTTAACGTCATGAGCAGAAGCTTTTATAGCAGTACTGTGCGTTGAGCACTCGACAGCCCCAACACCCACCGCCGCAAGCACTAAGAAATTTACAGCTAAGGCAACCTTCAGGGTACCTCGGATGTCTGAATTCCTGAAATCCTTCTTCCCAAATGGATTTAAAGCGTTTTTCCCTGACATTACCTTGGGAGAACCGAATGTCTGAGGTGATATTGCAGGGCAAAACTTCACCGTCCGGGTTGATAGCACAGCATTCACGGCCTGCTCGGCAGAAAAAGGGTTCGGAGGTAACCTCTTGAAAATGGTTTTTTAGATACCCCGTATGAGACATAAGTTCAACAGGGCAGTAGGCTCGCAGTTTTTTTACCATGTCAATGAGTTCCAAGATTTCAGCTTCTACAAAGTTATTTGCGGAAAGTTGACTCGCGCGTCCTATTGGAATGAGCATTCCCAGCACCCAGTTTGTCGCCGATGAGTTTACGACATGCTCTGCCAAGTCTTTTATGTGGGAGACATTGTTTGGGAAGACAGTTGTGTTTATTTCACGGACTTTGACGCCGATCTTTTTAAAAATTTCCAGGGCCTTTAATGAGCTGGCAAAGGCACCCGCTTTCCCTCTCACAGCGTCATTTCTTTCCCCGACGTCGTCAATGCTTGTAACCACCCGGTCGATTCTTAATTCAGACAGCTCTTTTTGGTATTTTTCGACCAAATATCCATTGGTTGCCAACGTGATGCGTGGAATACCGACTTTATCGGCATAGCGTAAAATATCAAACACATCATCCCTGACAAGCGGTTCTCCGCCTGTAAAGATAAGATGCCGGACTCCTGTCTCCTTGATGTCATCAATGATTTTTAAAACCTCTGTATATGATAACTGGCGAACATCCCTTCTACACGCATCCACCTGGCATTGTTTACAATTAAAGTTACAGTCAAAGGTCAATAAGAAATGCACATAGCGGGGTAATTTAACAAGTGGAAGTGCCTGCCCAATGCGGCAAATACGTAAGCGAATATCGGCATAGTGATCAAAATAGTACTGTTTTAGAGGAGGTGCCAATTTCAGAAAACGATCGACGAATGACAAAAACATAATAATTTTCCTCCGGATGAATAAAGCCCGGAGCTTTATTGAATGTACAATATTCAGTCAAATGACTGACCGCTAAGTCCAGTTCCATCAAGGTGTTGTTTTTATTGCACAGCAAAATGAGGTCACTATCGTTTCATATTTCAAAGCCAACGTATCCCAATCATATGTTGTCTCAATCCAGCGCCTGGCATTTTTCCCCATCTGATGTCTAAGGCGTCATCCTCCAGTAAAGTAATAATTGCCGCGGCAACCCCTGCCGGTGAGTTCTCGGCTTTTAAGAAACTATCTTCCGGTAATATATCATTGCTTATGCCCATCTTTTTTGTACCATAATCAGGAATGACAACCGCCTTACCACAAGCCATGTATTCATAGATTACTAAGGCTGAACTGTCAGGCAGCGGAAACAGACATACGTCGGCACATGTGATCAGTCCTGGAATTTTATCCGGATCCATAAACCCTAGAAATATTACTTGGCTGTGTATATGTAAAGAGTTGCAGAGATTTGTCAGCCTTTCTTTTTCATCCCCATCGCCAACCAATACGAACCTTGCCTCAGAAAATCGCTGCAACACAAGCGCCATGGCGTGAATCAGCAAATCAACATTATAATATTTGTTCAACCTCCCCACATATTGAATAATTGGATGTTTCTGATGCAGGAGATCATGGGGGAGAGGACCCGGAGGGACGTCAGGGCTGAATTTTTTGGTGTCGGTGCCATTTGGGATTAGGACTATTCTTTCCGCCTTAACACCAACCCCAGAGCAAAATCGTCTTTTGTGCTCATCGACAACCAGGACAATATCAGCAAATCGGGGTAATATTTTTTCCAGAAGCTCAATTAAATAATACCTCAATGAAAAGCCGTCATGCCGAGCAATCATAGAATAGTCATCAATAAAATCAATCACTAAAGGAATTTGGTAAACCATTTTGATGAGGACCGCAGCAACCGCCGATTCAATGCTATCAGCCATGATGACATCGGCTTTGACCTTTCTAAACCGGATAACTCCTAAAAAAATCCCCAGGCCATACGAAACATATTCGTTAAGAAAATTGACAGGATGCAAATTAAATTGATCGATCTGATGACCTCGCTTTGCAAGGCGCCCAAGAAGGTGAAACTCTCTTTGTAGAAACCGTAGCCCACTTGTCTTCAAAGGGGGTCTCGCTATTCTACAGAGTTTCATTCCGTTGTTTCCTATTGCTGTGCTTCATACACATTGTCCTCATCATATCAGGCTGGTCGTCTAGCCATGTCTTCTTGATGCTGGTCATATCAAAATACGACATTTCGGGCCAATCTGCAATGATACATCATATACAATGAGGCAAGACTTGTCAGTACTGTCAGAATGTGCTCGCTACAAAGGAACAACATGCGCCGGAACTACGTATAGTTATAGATAAGAAATTCTCAAATTAATTAGGCTAAACCTGAAAATTTTGATGTCAAAAGCACCGATTAAGCAATCAGGCGTAAAATGCTCAAGGCAAATCGTCACCTTAACCCCAGCTAGTGTACTGCGTCCAACACTTCTTTACATAAATTTCCGGGACGTCATTCCCGCGAACAGCGGGAATCCAGCTAAAAACACTGGATTCCGGGTCAAGCCCGGAATGACAAATAAAGTAAAGACATTTATGACGCACTACACTAGGTGTGGCGTGCACTGGGTAAAGGTTCATGAAACAGATGTTCCTTACGGGCTCATTTTACCTTAGAAATGCCTTTAAAAGCTTTGAAAATTCCATTTCTTGGGAAGATGTTTTTCATAAGCTAAAAGAAAGGTCAATCTAATTATGCAAAAAAACCATAAACATCTTTATATCTCCAAGTCATAGATAAGAGCCCTAATTCTCTTAGAATAATATGTTTTTTTCGATTGGTTGGGACCATTTTGACCAGTCCCGAAAGATGAATCATATTTAGAGTTAGAATTCTACAATTTAATGTTTTTCAATTTGCCTGGTTTCAAAGGCCGGGAAAGGCCAAAAGGATTAACTCAAGACTTTTAATTTTCCTTTTACCCTATACGCCTGAGCGGAGTCCCTCTCGGGTCGGGGAAAATTCCCTGTAGATTTTTTCGGAAAAGAATTTTTTTTTTAAAATAGACTTGTTCACCTCAATAAAAACCTGCCACGAATTGTGACCCTTTTACTGTATGGTTTTTGTATAGTAGAACAGACTAAAAGTGAACCATTCCCGAAGCCAATTTTTCCAAACAAACTTAAAAACAATGGAACCAAATTTTAATGAATGGGGTTCAGGGGGTCGGAGGTTCAAATCCTCTCGCCCCGATTAAACAAATATCTTTATTTAGTATTAATCCCCTATAAATGGATTTATAAGGGATTATTTTTTTTGTTGCTTTCTTGTCTGGGTGAAACCCCTATGCCTGGGAATTTCTCCCATAAAAATGAGATGATTGTCCTATAGACAACAGTCTAAAATCTTATTACCATTTCTCTCCGAAAACAAAACACAAAAATTTTTAAACTGGAGGTGAAGTAAAGAACCCCGGGCGTCCGCACAGGGCATTAAAAATCAAATTCTAATTGTTTAGGTGTTTTCTCTTCATGTCGATGATATTCTATATATTTCTTTATCGTCTCACTGGTTACTTTGTCCCCTACCGTCCTGACAAAATATCCATCTTCCCAGAATTCTCCTCCCCACAGCTCCTTCTTTACCCTTGGATACCTCCAAAATTTCCTTCGCACTTACGCGCTCTTCAGCACCCTCACCGTTTCCCCTACAGAATATCTCGGCGGTATGCTCGCAAATATGTGCACGTGATCGCCCGCTATCTCCATTTCTATCACTTCACAGTCCCTTGCTGCCAATATCTCTTTAAACAACTATTGTGAACAAACACAGGAGGATGGTTATGAAGATTGGAATAGGGTTTGTTTTCGTGGTTACATTTCTGTTTCTGGGTAGTGCTTTTGCTGCTGATCCTGTACCACCGCCGGTAGAGGAAAGCTGCGGGCCGAAATTCACCTTTGAGGCTGGGCCAATCGTGATGACTCGTCACCAGGACAACCAAGCTATTTTTTCAAGCCCGGGAAACCCAAGGAGCGGTGACCTTCTGAAAACTTCCATGATTGATGACGATTGGAGGGTCGGCGGTCAGGCACGGTTGACGGTTTCTTTCCCGTGTTTCTATCTGGATTTTGGCGGATTTTGGCTACCATCCGGCTCCAACACAGAAAATAAACCTTTGCCGTTAGAAAGCAATACCATTGAAACGAGCCCCCCTACATTGTTTGATGGTCGAACTCAGATTCCATGGTTGATGATGATTGGAGAGTCGGCGGTCAGGCACGTCTGACTGTTGCCTTCCCGTGTTTTTATCTTGATTTTGGCGGATTCTGGATACCATCCGGCTCCGACACGGTACATAAATTTGAGCCGGATGGCGAAAATACAATCGAAACGAGCCCTCCAACATTCTTTGGCGGCCCAACAGTCGGAGATGCTACGTTTAAATATTCTTCGTCGATCTATAATTTGGATGGGAATATTGGGCACAGTTTTGCTCCCTGGTTATCGGCCTATGCCGGAGTCCGGTATTTGAGGTTAAAAGAAAAACTTGACATGTTTTCCCCCTTCGGCGGCTCTGATTATGAGGACGATAATTGGAAAGCAAAGAACTCAATGGTCGGCCCGCAGATCGGCGCACGGGCAGACATTCTGAAGCTGATCGGCGTTTGCGAATCAAGTCCCTGGTCTTTAGATACCAACGTTGCTTTTGTGATCCTGCACAATCATGCGAAATCTGAATTTTCGCGAACTCCTGGCACTGCTACCTCTGGATCGGCATCATCAAACTTCTGGACCCCGGGCGTGGCTGCGGAGGCTGATCTGGGGTTTCGTTTGATGCGCAATCTTAAACTGGCGATCGGCTATCAGATGCTCTATCTCGACCGGGTTGCGCTCGCTACAAATCAGGTGGCAGGGACCGGGAACTTCAACGTGGTTGGCGGGGAAATCAATATGTCAGTAGAAAAAGACAGCGTTCTTTATCACGGCGGACTCGTAAGGTTTGTTATAGACCTGCCGTAGTCAGGTACAGGGTATCTTAAAAAAACCAAAATCCCCTTCCAAGACCACTTAAAAAAGACCCGAGTTAAGTGCGTTTTTCCCATATTGCGGGGAGCGTATGGCGTTCGGTTTCGTCGACCATCCTCCCTCTGAAGCCGCTCACCGCCCGTTTCTCGCAGTCTTGTTCGGCGATTCGTTCCTCGGGCTCCGCGTATTCCCGGCGCTGGCCGGGCTTATGCAAGCGTTACTGCTTCCAATCGGTAATTCTTACCCCATAATGCACGATAAATCCTTATCGCTTTGTATATAAATTAATTTGCAATAATTTTCCGTAACTGAACCGGGTCAAAGTGGGGGGGGAGAGGTGAGCGGAGGCCGAGACGCCGCAGGACACGTCCCGCTGCCCGGCGGGAGCAGTCATATGCCCCTATCAACCACAAGCCTGCTCGTGAGGCGTTCCACACGCGGGCCAGCAGGCCGCTGGTCCCGGTATCGAGAGGAACCACGCAATCGCCTCGGACGACACCCGTGACGCGCGCCACTATGCTGTTGGGATTGAACGGCCCCTCCTCGTGCACGTTTGCGTCCCCCCGTGTGAAGAGGCCGTCAGCCGTTTTGCGGGTTACACGGTGGAGCAGGTATTGTCCCTCAGGGGTCTCCACCAGTGCCACCATCCCCAGGGTCAGCGTAGATGCTGTCACGGACGCCAGCTCGACGACGTCGCCCGACCGGATAAATGGGCGCATACTCATACCCGTCACCGTCAGCCGCGCTCGCCCGCCCTGCTGCAGCGCATCGCGCACAAGCGGTACGACGTCAGCGCAGGGCGCTCTCATAAGACAGACCGCACGAGTGGGATCACTGCAGGTTCCGGACGGCATCGTAAGCGGTACACCGGAATTTGGGCCAGCAAACGGTCCAGCACGTCAAACGCCCGTGCCAGCAGTTCAGAATTCCAGTAAGGCAGAAAGGCGCGAGCGGCCAGCAGGGGCATGGATTCAGCAGGGGATAGCGGCACAAGTTCATTCTTGTGCGCCTTCTCGAGCAGCAGGATCGCCGACAGCGCTACCTGGTGGTTACGGGCGATGTGGGCGGTGCCCCCCCAGGGCGTTCCGTAAATGGTCACGCCGTCGGTGTTGAGCCGCACGGCCACCCGGTCATCACTCAGGGCAACCACACCGTCCTCCTGCGCCCAGAGGAGCCCCTGGGTACTCTTCCCCGCGCCCGCCCGCCCTACCATGAGCAGGCCGCGACCGTTGTCGTCAAGGCCGCAGGCGTGGAACACAAGACCATCGTTGAAGATGATCCGTGTCCGGATCATCAGTTCACTCGGCCCGATGGGCAGGACCGTAGAAAATTGTTGGTTGCGCGCCGCCATCCGCTCCAAAAGCAAGGCCCGCTCCCACGTGTTGTTCACTTCTAACCGTGCCTTGGGGGGGCGGGTCTTCCAGCGCGATGTGTAATCAATGTCCACCAACGCCTCGTAGCCGTCACGCCCCTTAAACATCCGCCACACGTGCTTGGGATCATAGATCAGTTCGTTAGCGGGCAACGGGGAAAGATGCCTCACGCCTTCCCAGTGGATGACGATGTTCGATGCAGGGGCCGGGTGAGAAACCATAAAAGGGCTCAGCAGCCCTGGCAAGCCAATTTCCTCGAACGGTAGAGGGCATTCGACGGTTAAGGTCAGATCAGCAATGTGAAAATGGGCTTGATTCACAGGCGGTTCATCTCCGCAACCCGTCTCCTCTCCCGGGCGATGCTGCACAGGTAAGGGACAGGCTCATCCGTGGAGCCAGCCTCCAGGTAAGAAGAGGCGGGACAGCGCGGACAATAGTTTTCATTGTCGCATACACTGCAGACTGGCGACGGTGGACAGTCGGCCACGATTTTGCGGGTCGCCTCCCAGGCAGCCGCAAAACCAGCCTCAAGCGGCCTTGCGCCCGGCATCGGGAAGTCCAGGCACGCGTTCATTTCACCGCCGGCAAAGATGACAAAGCTCGCTCGCCCCGCACTGCAATAGAACGCGCCGTGAGGAATATTTGCCGGCAGGGGCTCTTCCAGACGTGCCGTCACGCCCTCTTTCTGCTCCAGACGCACAACCTCCGCCGCCGATAGTCTGATGACCTCCGCCGTACCAGGCAAACGGTCGCGGCGCGGCGTCAGCATCCAGGCTGCCTGGAAGGGCACTCCACGCGCGTGGGCCAGGTCCCGCATGGCAGGCAGTTCGTGCACGTTCAGCTGCGAGATCGTCGTCTTGATCAGGAGCGGCACTCTGCCTGTTTCTAACAGCGCGTCAATGCCTCGAAGGCACTGACGATAGCTGCCGGGCACATTGGTGACACGCTCGTATACGGCCTCGGTGGCGCCATAGAGAGAAACCTCCAGACGGGAGGGCGGGGTGTTCGCCAGGCGATGGGCGATGGCGGGAGTGATCAGGGTTGCGTTGGTGAAGAGTGTGATGTTGAGCCCCCAGGTCGTGAGAGGCTCATAGATGTCAAAAAAATCGGTGCGGAGAAAAGGTTCACCTCCTGAAAGGCAGACAAAGAGCATTCCGGCGTCCGTCGCCTCCCGCGCCAGGGCTAGCCACTGCTGCGCCGATAACTCCCTGACACGAACGCCTTCGGCTCTGACGGGCCCGGCAATGTAGCACATGAGGCAGCGAAGGTTGCAGCGGCTCGTCAGCTCGAACATGCCACTCAGCGGCTGCCCGGCAGTAATAGCCTTCTTAAAGAGAATGTCAAGCAATCCTCGATAGTCAGTGGGACTTTCGCTCATAACTCGATGAGCCCTGCGCGAAGCAGCTCGGCAAGGAATTCTTCGATATCTTTGCCGGCGGTAGCCTCATCGATATTGAACTCGATTGCCATTTCCTTTGTTAATGTTTCAGTAGATTGCGATTCATCGAGGTGGTCCCAGATCCAACGAGCGGATGGGTTGAGGGTGATCAGACAATTGAAATCAAAGACCATCTGGCCCGTCGGTACGATGACCGTCTGATCCGCGACTTCACGGAGGATGAGCCCTTCCTTCTTGCGCACTGTTTTCAAGAATCCTCAATTTAAGAGATGGACTACAAGGCGATTGACCGGACACCTTCACGGTATCTTGTGCATAAATATAAAGTCACCTCAGGCGAACTACACGGCAGGACAATCTAAACTTTCTTCATTTTCACATCAGCTTTGCCTCTTATGTGCCGCACAAGCCGACCCATGCTGGTACTTTAGACACTGCATAAGCCGCTCCTCGATTTGGAGCTTAGTAACAGTCACCTGAGGCTTCTCGTATTCTTTCTTCATGGGCGCCTCATGCTTTTTTTGCATAAAAGCCTAACCTCCTTTCAGCCTCGCTTTTGTATTCGGTGTTTTATAGCGTAAAAAGAATTAATATAGGTTTTTAATTTTAAATCAATTTTAAAAATAAAGCTATTTTTTATGTTCGCTCAGGCAACAGTGTTGTCATGTATTGCTAACCCTATGAATTTAGACTTAATTTTTCCGTCTCTCACTGCTTCGCGAAACCCGTCCAGACCTTTACACGCCAGCAGATGAACCGAAGATAGTTGACCGGCAGCATTACGTCGCGGGAGGCAGGGTAAAGTTCTTTAATTTCTTGTGGTCGCGGGAAGAAGCTTTTAGTAAAGGAATAAAGAATCTTTGACCATGTATCAAGAACAAATCTTGCCATAAGGATATCCCCGGCATGGAATAATGTAACGTCCTTTCTGATATTCATTCTGAAGAATCTTAGAAGAAAGGGCGCGATATTGGCAGGCGCATGTGTGAGCTGCTCTTGGAGAATTCTAAAAGATTTAAGCGGACCATCTTTCAGACGCCATAAAGAATCCAACTGGGCAAGGATAATCCGGGCGGATTTAATAAGTCCAACTTTTTTGAGCCTGCCGGCAAATTCCTCCCAGTCAATTATTCCGTCATATTTATATAAGCCCCAGTGGATGTCCACCAGTATTTTGAATTCCCTGAAGTCATGCCTGAAATGATGGATAAACAACATCATCATGGTCATCTCCGGGGAAAGAACATACGCGCCTGAATTGTTTCTCTTCACGCTCTTCCATATATCATCAGAATTCATATCAAAAAGAAATGGAACGCCAAAATCCCAATGGACCTCAACCAGAAAAGGGTGCCTTGAGTGTTGGTACTGGGCATGGTGTAACCGGCCTATCCAGAAAAGCAACGGCAATGAATCTGTGCGTAGATAACCATTCCCAATAAAAATGGTATCCGCGTTGACGATATCCGCCCTTTTTATCAGGATATCTATGTCCGACGAGCTTCTGCAGTTGGGATCGCCATAGAGTGTCCGCGCGATCTCATTGCCTTTGATGACGCAGGCGGGGATGCCCCGCTTTCCAAGCAAGGCCACAACGTCTTTTTCTATTGCCTCCTGACACACTGAAATGTTGACGTTTTTCAGGAAACGGTTTTCATTCTGTTTAAGATAGTCATCGATATAATTGTTTGATCCGGAATAGTGTTTTTTTAGCTGGGAATAAAGGAGCATCTCCAAGCCGTGCTGCTGTGCCAGGGTTACACAGGTGGAAAGCTCGGCACTGTTTAAAGAGATGGTGGATGGGGGCAGGGGGGATAGTATGTCCGTTAATGGAGATTTCACAGGGAAGTATGCCCCCTCAAGAGCCTGCTGTTCCTATTGATTTCCGGAAGATTTCGAGTCGGAAGGGGGGTTCTCGCCCTGACTTCCCTGATAAGTTTTGCTGCACTGGCTGGCGTGGCGGTTACTTCTTCCAGTCCCTGGGTGGTTGTTTCCATGGTCTTTTTCCTTTCTGACTGCTTCCATTATAGCCCTCTTTTCCACCCAAACCAACCTTAAAAGTGCAAACTGAAATTGTTTCTGACTGGGCTCGAAAGACCTTGCACGCCATTATCCGCGGTAAAGTGGAGCCTGAAAGCATTATTCACTCCGATACCCGGCGCGGTTACAGTAAATTGGTTGACTTGGGATACAAAAAACATTACCGTGTCCGCCATGGCAATGACCAGTCTGCCAATGGTAAGCGGCATATTAACGGCATCGAGTCTTTTTGGTCTTATTCAAAACGCAACCACATGAAATTACATTGAAAACAATGATCAATCTTTTATCTTCACCTCAAAGACTGGGAGTTCGGACGCAATTAGGGAAACCAAAATATTTACCAAGTACTTCTAAAAAACCTGAGGGAAAAAGCCATCAATGAGTCAAGACATTATTTTTTACTTGACATATTTCTTTTTACATTATAGAATTAAAGGACTTTTTTAATGAAGAACAAAGGGGAGAAAAAATGAAAAAAATATTCATAAAAGCATTCACGTTTGGTTTCTTTTTACTTTCGGCGTTTCAATGCTTTTCCGCACCCCCAATCTCCCAGGGTGAATACGCAATTAAGTTAGCGGAAAAATTATGTTTGGGAGAAAATTTATCAGCAGATGCGGCTATTGCCGCCTTGACCAAAGTGGGAGTAATGCCAGTGGATGGATTTAAACCCGGGGATCCCATGAATTGGATCATAGCGGGCGAAATTTTAAATGCGTGTCGAAGAGAGTGTAAGGAAAACCTGTTTAATTCTTTAACCTGCTGCAAAGAGCTTGCTCCTTTGCCCGACAAATGCTGTGACGAGGTGATTGGCCTGGTTTCCTCTTTAAACGAAGAATTGGGATTGCTTCCACCCGCGCCGCCAACTCCCCCGAAAGAAGATACAAGCGTTTCATCGTAGATAAAAGGTGAGAGTTATTTCTTGATAATAAATTATAATGGATACGTGAGGAGATGAACAGTGAAACAAAAAAATAAAAGTAATAATTTTATTTTTTGGTTTCGCTACGCTTTTATTGTTTCTTATCATTCCCGGGCAAAGCCAGGCCCAGCTTTCCGTCGTTCCCGATTCACACCTATACCAGGCAAGGACAAACCTGCCCGCGCAAAAAATGGACAATACGCCGGGCTGCCTCCATCTGGGCTCCATTAAAATCCACCCGAGAGTCGATGTAAATGAGGCCTATGAAAGCAATCTATTTTTAGAGGAGAGCCATAAGAAGAGCGCGTGGCTTACCACGATTAGCCCGGGCGTTAGTCTCCTGCTTCCGCTTCGACGCCATTCACTTCAGCTTGATTACCATGCTGAGATTATTGAAGCCTCACGATTTCATAAACAATTTGATACTGATAACCATTTTGTTAACGGTATTCTTAACCTGGATTTTAACCGGCTCAATATTCAGACAGGTGATAACTGGGAAAGCAACTCCACCGCCCCGGTTAATGAACATGATATCAGGAACGACTACCATCAAAATCGGGCCTTTTGTGATATAGGTTACCGGCTTGCCACACGATATACGGTGCACGGTTTTTATCGAAACACCTCCAGGCAATTTGATAACACTCGCAGTTCTTCTGATCCAACGGCTGATCCCGAATGGGACAACTATACGGAAAACGACATGGGGACATCTCTGTATTATCGCTTTTTGCCCAAAACATCAGTCCTCTTCGAATACGGATTTACCCACCACAACCAAAACGACCGGGGATTACTCGACACTAACCGGGACTATGATGCGCAGCGGTACTGGCTGGGGCTCATGTGGGAGCCGACCGCGAAAATCAAAGGAACAATAAAAGGCGGCTACTATCAACAAAATTTCGCTGCCGGCAGCACCTCCCAGGACTGGGGTGGATTTTCATTCGAGGGAAACCTCCAATATGCCTATACATCCCGTGACTCCTTTACCCTTACAGGATTCAGGTATCCCATCGAAACGAGCGTAAACGAGTCTCATGTTCCGGGTTACGCGCCCGGCCTTTACGGTACATACTCCATCACAACCGGCGGCACTCTCACCTATAACCATCGCTTTACCTATAAAATCTCTGGTATCGCTGATGTATCATACTTTCATGATAACTACAGTGAAAAAGGTTCGTTGGGCATAAATAGAGATGATGACCGCATCTATACCGGCATAGGCGTCCTTTATCAGATCCGGGACTGGGTGGGTCTTAAGTCTGGGTATCGCTACGAGGATTGCGACTCCAATGCGTTCAATGAATCTTATCGGAATCATATATTTTCAGCGACATTATCCCTCACTTTTTAGACAGATGCTGATTGATCTTTCTAAAATAAAGAAAAAAAGTTAAAATTTTAGTCATAAAAGAAAGGAGGCCTTTGCCTCCTTTCTTTTATTTTATTCTCTGATACAATGTTCAATTACCATTTGAGTTTATGGAAAATGCTAATAGGATGTTACGTGGTCTCATTAAGTCATTGAAGAACTAACTTTTCACTTTTCACGATTCACTTTTTACGCTTCACGCTTTACGGTTTTTTTTAACGTTTAACTTTTCACTTTTACGTTTTACATTTCACGTTTTACTTTTTACTATTTCAAACAGAAGGACTTTGCCATGAGGTTAAAAAGAATCATTATCACCCGGTCGTGCTTCCTTCTGCTTTTTTTGGCTCTGCTTCTCCTTCAGGCCTGTTCCTATCCAACCACACCCCGGATCAAAAAAACAGCACCAGCACCTGAAGGGCCATCAGCCAGCACTCCTCCGGAACAAAGCATTGGGAAAATTTTTCAAAAAAACGCTCCGGTACTTGTTTCCCAGCCGGAACGCAAAGAAAAAGAATATGAAATCGGTCCGGAAGATAGGCTGGAGATTAGGGTATGGGACCAGGAAGATCTCACGCGGGAAGTGTACGTGTCCCGGGAAGGAGTTTTTTCCTATCCTCTTATCGGCACGGTTCAGGCAGGTGGCCTCAGCGTGGAACAGCTCGAAAAAGAAATTGCTGACCGGCTCTCCAGAAAATACATCGTCAATCCCCAGGTTACGGTTACGGTAAAAGAGTTTAAGAGCAAAAAAGTCCTGGTGCTCGGCGAAGTCGGAGTCCCCGGAACTATATCCGTTAACCGGGAAGACCACCCTTTTGGAAATACTCACGAAAACCGGTGGCCCAACCACAAATGCCGGGATTGAGATAACCGTCATGCGGCCCCGGAAGACCCCCAACGCTCCTGGCTCTCAGGAAAGGTCAGCGAACAATGAGGTGATAAAAATAAATTTAAAAAGGCTTTTAGAAGGCGATACCTCCCAAAATATTTATCTCGAGCCGAACGATACGGTGTATTTTTCTAAAACTGGATTTTATTACGTGTACGGCGAGGTAAAATCTCCCGGGAGATACAACCTGGAAATGGGCACCACTGTACTGAAGGCGATCACCACTGCCGGCGGAGTAACGGAAAAGGCAGCAGTCAACCGGACCAAGGTAGTGCGGGAAAAAGCAGGACAAAAATCAGAGATGCGCGTCAAACTGACTGACCCGGTTGAACCAGAAGATATTATCGTGGTTCCGGAAAGCTTTTTCTGAAAAGAAAAGGGTTAATAAGGAAATGCGTTAATAAGTAAATGGGTGGAGGGGATGAAACAACCGATAGTAGTAAAAAGCTTTGAGGACTTATACGTTTATAGCCTATCACGGGCTTTCAGCAAGAAGGTTAGTGAGTTAATAAAATTGTTGCCACAACATGAAGAATACAACCTGAAAAGCCAGATGCGACGGGCAAAACTTTCAGTTACAAATAATATAGCAGAGGGATATGGAAGATATCATTATCAAGAAAATATCCAGTTTTGTAGACAGGCAAGAGGGTCTATTTATGAATTGATAGATGATTTTAATGAATGCGCTGATGAAGGATACCTTGATCAAAAAATGCTAACCGATTACAAAGAAGCCGGTTATTATTTGTTGAAAGTTTTAAATAAATATATCAGTTCCCTGAAAAAACTAAAGCAAGCAACTAAAGAATTAACTCATTGACTCATTATTTACCCATTTACTTATTTACTTATTAACTTATTTCTGTGCATAGGCAGGATGTCATGGCTGAGAATTTTTTTGGAGAAGAAATCAATTTAAGAGATTACCTGAGAGTTCTTTTTAAAAGACGGTGGTTGATCGCCGCCGTTCTGCTCATCGTGGTCGTAAGCGTAACCATAGAGACATTCCGGAAGACTCCGATCTATCGGGCAACCGCTCAGGTTATGATTGAAAGCGAAAATCCCAAGGTGGTTGATATTCAAGAAGTTCTTCAAAGCAACCAGGAGTATTCCGACTATTATCAAAGCCAATACGAGATTTTAAAAAGCAAAGCTCTGGCCTTGAAGGTAATCAACTATTTAAACTTAAATGAAAATCCTGTGGTTGGCGGTTCTAAAAAGGGCTTCAGTCCGGGCGCGGTTTTCCATGGAATGATAGGATGGCTTAAAAACCTTACCTCTTCGGCTGAGGCAAAACCCGATCCCCAGCTGGAGGAAGACCAACGAAATAACTCCCTGATAGCGGCTTACCTGGGCAGCTTGAGGGTGGAGCCGATAAAAAACAGCCGCCTGGTCAATATAAGTGTCGAAGGTATAGACCCCAAAATGGTAGCCAGGATCGCCAATACCCATGCTCAGCTTTACATCGAGAGCAACATCGAAAGAAAATTTGCTGCCGCTCAGGCAGCCGTGAGCTGGCTTAACCAGAGAATAAAAGAAGAAGGAAAGAAACTTCAGCAAAGCGAAGAATCTCTGCAGACCTACCGGGAACAAGAAGGTTTGATTGATATTGATTTTCAAGAACGACAGGGCATCATCATGCAGAGCCTTAATGACTTAAATACCGCGTTAACCGAAGCCCAGACTGAAAAAATAACAAAGCAGCAGCTCTCCTCAGCCTCGGGTCTGGATGAATCACATCCCGCGGTCATGCAGAACTCTTTAATCCAGGCACTCAAGGCAAACTATATCGCCCTTTCCGGAGAGTACTCCAAGCTTTCCCAGAAATACGGCCCGGAACATCCCAACATGGTGAGACTCTCATCGGAAATGCAGGCGATACAAGGAAAAATTGCCCAGGAAATCAGGAAACTCGCCCAAAGCATGCACACCGATTCCCAATTAGCGTCAGACAAAGAAAAAGCCATTCTTGCCGCCATGGAAGCAAAGAAAAAAGAAGCCCTTGCCCTCAATCAGAAACAGATTAAATACGATGCATTAAAACGTGAAGTCAGCATCACCCGCTCCTTGTTTGAATCTTTGCTCAAGCGGGCCAAGGAAGCTTCGGTTACCGAAGGGTTAAACGTAACCAATATTGTTGTCGTTGATCCTGCCCGCTTGCCCGATACGCCTTTTAAACCCCAAAAAGCTCGCGATATTCTTTTCGCTCTGATCATCGGCCTTACCCTTGGCATCGGATTAGCCTTTTTGCTTGAATACCTGGATAACACCATCAAAATTCCGGAAGAGGTGGAACGCTATCTAAAAATACCGCTCTTAGGTCTCGTGGGAAGTTTTCCAACTAACTCGACTGACCTCAAAAAGAATGAACTTATTTCTCATACGAACCCAAAGTCGACTATCTCGGAGGCCTATCGAACTATCCGGACAAACCTCCTTTTTTCTTCTCCGGATAATAAAAAACAAGTGCTTCTGGTAACCTCGATGCTCCCTTTCGAAGGCAAGACTGTCCTGTGCTCAAATCTTGCCATCACCTTTGCCAAAATGGGGAAAAAGGTACTTTTAGTGGATGCGGATATGAGGAAACCAAAAATTTATAAAGTGTTTAATCTTGATCGAGTCAAAGGATTATCCGCGTTCCTCGTGGGCGAGGAATCTTCGATCGTAATTACGGACATTCCCGGCCTCAAAATTTTAACCTCCGGCACCCTCCCGCCCAATCCCTCTGAACTTTTAAGTTCAAAAAAAATGCAAGATTTCATTGAGCGGGCCAGGGAACAATACGACCTCATTCTCTTTGACTCTCCGCCCATCCTTTCGGTCACTGACGCAGTCATTCTATCCACTCTTGCCGATGGGGTGGTAGTGACAATCAAGGCTTCCGATACCCCGCGACCAGCCATTAAGCAGGGACTCCAGCAGCTTTCCGAGGTGGGCGGCAAAGTGCTGGGTTGCGTTTTAAATGCTGTGGATTTTGAAAAGGAAAGCTACTACCATTCCCCCTACCGGTATCATCATCATTATTATTATCACGCGTATGGAGAAGAGGAAAAAAAAGATTTAAGATTTAAGGGTTAAGTTTTAAGGGTCTAAGGAACTTAAAGCTTCAGAACTTCGATACTTATGGCTGCCTTGCAACATATTGAGAATTATTAGCTTTTAACGGTTTACGGTCTTTTGATCTTAACCCTTTGACTCCTTTATCCTTTACGGTTCGACTTTGATCCTTAACCTTATCCTTAAACCTTAACCCTTAACTCTTTATTATCATGATTGACCTTCACGCGCATATCCTTCCTGACCTTGATGATGGGGCAAAAGACTGGCAGGAGACCCTTGATATGTGCGCCATTGCCTTGAATGACGGCATCCACACCATCGTGGCCACCCCCCATGTGAAACGAGGAATGTACACCCCGGCCAAAAAACTTATCTTATCCAAGGTCGCCGAACTCAACCACCGCCTGCTCCATGCTCCGCTTACGCCTCCCGTCGTGTAAAACGTGAAACGTAGAGATGTAACTCCTCACGCTTCACGCCCCGCGCCTCCCCGTCAAACGTAAAAAGTAAAACGTTAGAAGTAACTCCTCACGTTTCACAGTTCACGTTTCACGGATTAACAATTGTGCCCGGCGCTGACAACGCTTTTGAGCCGGATATCCTCGACCAATTAGAACAGGGAACTGCTTTGTATCTTGCCCACCCCACCAACGCTATAAACGCACCAAACGCAATTAACGCGAATAACCCAACTACCCGTGAAATGCGAAGCATATTTCACCGGGACCCCACAAACCCTATAAACCCAACCCTCCGCTACGTGCTCCTGGAGTTGTCCGATTATTTTCTTTTTCCTCAGGTGAAAGACCTCATCCGGAAACTCCGCGAAAAAAACATCGTGCCTGTCCTCAGCCACCCGGAAAGAATTGCCATGATCCAGAAAAATCACCAGCTCCTTCAGGCCTTCATTCAAGCCGGCGCTCTTTCCCAGGTAACCGCGATGAGCATCACCGGTGAATT
Source organism: uncultured delta proteobacterium (assembly GCA_963736755.1). Lineage (GTDB taxonomy): Bacteria > Desulfobacterota > WTBG01 > JAGOGO01 > JAGOGO01. The sequence continues at coordinate 64,834 of CAVTQE010000023.1, forward strand.
CGGAAAAGAAATTAAAAAACTTACCCGAACCCTGGTAAAGAAAAATCTGGCGCATGTTATCGCCTCTGATTCCCACTCAAAAGACCGCAGGCCGCCGATACTTTCACAAGCAGTCTCGGAGGTCGCTGACCTTATCGGCAGCGATAAAGCGGAACTGATGGTCCAGGGGATACCCCAGGCGATCATTGAAGGTAAGGAAATAAGATTAGATGATTAGAGGATTGGAAGGTTGGAAGGTTAGGGAATTAGATAATTAGATGGTTAGAAGATTGGATGGTTAGAGGGAAATGGGGAAAAATTTTTATAGAGACCTGTTAGTCTGGCAAAAGAGTGTATCCTTGATAAAAGAGGTTTACGCTGAAGCTGACAAATTGCCAAAATCAGAGGAATATAATCTGAAGCAGCAACTTAAAAGAGCAGTTGTTTCTGTTTCGTTAAATATTGCTGAAGGGAAAAATCGAAGATCCCCAAAAGATTTTATTAATTTCCTTAATATCTCAAATGGTTCTTTAGCGGAGACAGAAGCGATTTTATTGATATGCGGGGAACTTGGGTTTTTGCGTATTCCGGAAGATTTACTTTCCCATATAGAAGAACTGGCAAAAATGATCAACAGCCTGATTGCCAACATAAGGGGGAAATTAGAAGGTTAGAGGATTAGAGGATTGGAGGGTTAGAAGATTGGAAAGTTGGATGATTAGAGGGTTAGGAGGAGACTAACTTGCAAACATCCCAACATCTAAACTTCTAATCTTCTATCGCGTCCAAACATCCAAACCTCTAAACCTCCAACCCTCTGAAGTTGCTAATCCGTCTAAAACTCTAAACATCGGGTCTTTGCCCTTAACCTTAACACTAAAACTTAACACTTAATTACTTAAATCTTAACCCAATGAACACGATTATTGAGTATGGCCTTATTTTCCTGATTATTTTTACCCCGCTCGCCTTTGGCTCAGTCCATGTCTGGGCATATACCATCGTGGAAGTTGTTGTCCTTCTTCTTCTTTTGATTTGGCTGTTAAAACATTTTACTTTTCACGATTCACGTTTCACGTCTTCACTTTTCACGTTTCACTTTTCACGCATTCACCCGTACTTTCACATTTCACTCTTTACGTTTTACGATCCCCTTTTCCCTCTTCCTGGGCCTGATCCTTTTCCAGATGGTTCCAATACCTGCGACAGTAATAAAACACCTGTCCCCCAATACCTATGATCTCTACCAGCAAACCATCGGAAATCCGTTAAACGTAAAAAGTAAAACGTTAAATGTTACTACGTCCCTCGCTGATAGCTCATTGCCGATAGCAAAACCCATGAGCCACGAGCTATCACATTTCACGTCCTATGATCCATTTACACAAACGCCACCAAAACCGAATTTCTCAAATTCTTTGCCTACTTCTCCGTATTTTTTCTCATCATCACGACCATGACCACCACGCGTCAGATACGACGAATAGTACTGACGATTATTTTCACCGGAACCGGCGTTGCATTTTTAGCGCTCTGCCAGATACTCAGCAAGTCAGATAAAATCTACGGGTTCTGGCAGTCTCAGCAGGCTCTGCACAAGATCGGAATCTACGGCGGTCAGATCGGAAAGATCGGAAGCTACGGCGGTCCTTTTATCAATCCCAATCACCTGGCCGGCTACCTGGAGATGGTTATCCCTCTCGCGCTCGGGTTTTTGCTCAGCCGCGAGGTACCGGGCATCATTCGTTCGGCAAAAAACTGGAAACGACGGCTTTCCCTGCTTGAATCCTGGCTTGCGAAAAATACCCTCCTTATCTTCATTATCGTCCTGATGGCATCAGCGGTCTTTATTTCTGCCTCGCGGGGCGGGATTATTTCTTTTATTTTTTCTTTAGGGTTATTTTCCCTGCTGCTCGGAGTGCGAAGATACCACAAGGGAAAAAGAAAGATGGTGCTGCTTATCACCGGATTAATATTCATTTTTCTTCTGTGGATGGGCATTGGCCCGGTAGTCACCGAACTCGCTACCCTCGCCGATCCCAAGACCTCCGGCTTAGTGGTACGGCTCCAGGTATCGAAAGATACCCTTGCCCTGGCACGGGACTTTCCCCTCTTCGGGGTCGGGCTGGGTAATTTTCAAACTCTCTATCCTAAATATCAAACATTTATCTACCCCTTCTTCTGGGACCACGCTCATAATGATTACGTGGAAATGCTCGCCGATACCGGCTGGATGGGGCTGCTCTTATTTTTTGGTGGAATCTGGTTGGTGCTTTTCGCCATCATCAAAACGTGGAAGCAAAGGCGAGACCCATTTCTGGCGGACATAACCCTCGGTGGTTTTATCGGCGCAGTGTCTCTTCTGTGCCATTGCCTGGTAGATTTTAACCTCCACATTCCTGCCAATGCCTTTCTCCTTTTTGTGATCCTGGGACTGATGGTCGCTGCGGTTAATATCAAAAAAAAGGGAGAAGAAGATTTTTCTTTCCTTCCAATCCGCGCCGTTTCTTTCTCGCCCAAAACAAGAACTGCGCTGATCATGGCAAAAGCCCTCATAATAGTGTTCCTGCTTACCCTGGTGATGAAAGATTATCTGGCGTATCATTTTTTTAGTAACTACCAATCCCTCAAGCCGAGCGAGTTCTCACTCGCCGCCTCCCTCGTTAAACGTAAAAAGTAAAACGTTAGAAGTAACTCCTCACAGTTCACGTTTCACGTTTCACGTTTTACTCACCCGGGCCATCTTTTTTGATTCGGGTAATGCACCGTATCATTATGAGCTGGGTAATTATTATGCCCGCAAGATGAGCGAATCCTGGAAACGGGGAACCTCGAACATACCAGGAGAACAATGGGTCTTTGACGCTGAAAAAAATGCCCGATTTTTTGGACTTAAGGCTTTACAGGCGTATGCTGATGCGGTAAACTTGTCTCCGGCCAATGCCTGGTATCATTTTTATCTAGGATGGACCCTGAGCGAATTAAAGCGGTTTTCGGATTTCTCCCAACATCCGATCCCGCTTGCGGAACCTTTTGACGCGGAAACAGAATTTTCCCGGGCCCTCATGCTCGATCCAAACAATGAAAATATTAAAAAATATATAACGGCCGTAAAACCTGGAGGTTAAAGAAAAAAGTTTTAAGGGTTAAGATTTAAGGGTTAAAGAACTTAAAACTTAATTACTTAAATCTTGTGTTTTTCACTTTTTACGTTTCACGGTTAACCGTTTACGGCGTTTCACTTGGAAAGGCTTTTTGATGTGGAAATTTTTTCTAACCTTTTTTATTACTTACGGCACGATGCACTCCTTGTTTTACCACCGCGTGCGCGTGCTTCTGCCTGACCAGCGCTGGATTCACGGCCTGGTCATAGTCCTCCTGGTGCTGCTGGTTATCGTTCCGGTGAGCAGTATTTTCCTGGACAGGAGCGGTCATGCCGAATCAGCGCGACTGGCGGCGCTCATCGGCTTCAGCTGGATGGGGTTTCTTTTCTTCGCGTCGATTCTGGCTGTCGGCATGGATATTTTGGATATCCTTTCCTGGACAGGAAGGAGAATCTTCGCCCGGGATCTTCCCACACTGTGGGGAAAAGGGCCAGCGATAATAATGCTGGCATCAGCGCTTCTTATCTGTGTTTACGGAGTTTTCGACGCACGTCGTATCCGCGTGGAGCGAATAACCGTCGCGACGGACAAACTGCCGGCGGGGGCGCAGCGCCTGCGAATTGCCCAGATCTCCGACGTGCATATAGGCCTGCTCATCGGAAAGCCCCTTCTCAGCACTATTATCGGGATTCTCAACCGGGAGCAGCCTCAGATCGTGGTCTGCACCGGTGACCTGCTCGACAGCTCCGGTCATATCGATGGGCTTTCACCCCTCCTTAAGCAAATACAGCCCCGATACGGCAAATATGCCGTTATCGGTAACCACGAGTGCTACCTTGGCCTTGCCCGTTCGCTGGCGTTTCTCGACCAAGCCGGGTTCAGGGTGGTTCGCAACCAGGTAATGACCAATGGGGGAATCATCAACATTGCCGGGGTCGATGACCCCGCGGCGGGAATCAAAACGGACGAGGTCGCCCTGCTCTCCTCCATACCGAACAAACTCTTCACCCTGTTTCTCAAACATCAGCCAAACGTGCCAACAGAAACGCACGGGCTTTTTGATCTCCAACTGTCCGGTCACACCCATAAGGGCCAGCTGTTTCCTTTCGGCTATGTGGTTTCCCTTTCTTATCACTACCTGGCGGGATTCTATCCTTTAAGCAAAGGATCATCGCTTTACACCAGCCGCGGCACCGGCACCTGGGGCCCTTCCATGAGAGTGCTGTCACCGCCGGAAGTCACCATCATCGATGTGGAGAGCAGCCGAGCTGTTCGTAAAAAGTAAAGCACGAGGCGAAAGGAGTAAAGAGTTAGGTGTTAAATACCGTAAATCGTAAAGGGTAAACAGTAAAAGGTTAAAGGTTAAAAGTAAACAGTAAAAACTAAAGACTGATACCAAAAAGTGAAAGATGGATTCAAGACAACATAGAAAATTAGACGTCTGGAAAAGGTCAATGGAGTATGTAAGAGAAATTTATAAGCTTACTGAGTCTTTCCCAAAATCAGAGGCCTATGGCCTGACTTCCCAGATGAGGAGATCATCTATATCTATCCCGAGCAATCTGGCAGAGGGAGCTGCACGCAAAGGTACAAAGGAATTCAGTCAATTTTTAAATATCGCTCAGGGGTCTATCAGTGAGCTTGACACTCAAATAGAGCTGGCTTTTATGCTGAATTATATTGATAAGCAAAGTTATGAAGATCTGATGGAAAAGTTAAAAGCAATATCTAAAATGTTGTTCGGCTTGTCAAGGTCACTAAAATGACAACTGATAAAAGTTAATTTTCACTTTTCACTTTTCACTTTTTACGCTTAACGACAAAATAAAGGAAAAAGATTCGAGGCACGAAGATCGGGGATAAATTTACCGAAAACAATAAAATTTAAAACGGGAAGATGATCACATGGATATAGTCAAGCTTGAAAAAGTCGAAAACAAAATCATTGAAATAAGAGGTCAAAAGGTTTTGCTGGATGCTGATGTTGCAGAAATTTACGGTGTTGAGACGCGAGATATCAATAAAGCCGTGACAAATAATCCGGATAAATTTCCTGAGGAATATGTTGTTGAACTCTCAAAATCTGAAAAAAGAGAACTGGTGGAAAATTTCCACCGGTTCAATAAGCTAAAGCATTCTACGGTAAATCCTAAAGCATTTCCTGAAAAGGGCTTGTATATGCTTGCTACCATACTCAAAAGCGAAAAAGCAACTTCGACAACTATCGCTATCATTGAGACTTTTGCCAAGATAAAAAACCTGTCAAACAATATCAAGGAGCTGTCAAAAAGCCGGCATGATAAACAAAGGCAAAATCTTCTTCAGAAAAGCGGAGACATTATTTCCGATATACTCTATGACGATTTAGTCACAAATGAAAGTGAGACAAGCTTCGAGATAAACTTTGCGGTGTTGAAATTCAAGCACACCATCAAAAAAAGTAAAAAATGAATATCCGAGGAACGAGAATTAAGGGTTAAGGGGCAAGGTTAAAGGCGTGAGGAAGAGGGAAAAAGAATGAAACTTACTCGTTTTGAAGACCTCGACTGCTGGCAGGAAGCCAGAAAATTAGTGAAAAGTGTCTATGGAGTAACGAGGGGCGACTCATTCAAAAAAGACCTTCGGCTCTGCGGACAGATTCAGGCAGCAAGTTCTTCGGTGATGGCAAATATAAGTGAGGGGTTTGTAAGAAGGTCGAACAAAGAATTTACTCAATTCTTGTTTATTGCCATGTCATCTTCTGCTGAAGTTCAGAGCCACCTTTATAGCGCCTTAGACCAGGGGTACATCAATCAAGCGCAGTTTGATGACATTTACAACCAAGCCACGAAAACAGCGAAGATTATATCTGGGCTCATTACTTATTTGAGAAATAACGAGAAACAATATAAACTCAACAAACCAGAAAAACAGAAGAAACCAAATTAACCAAAGAGACTAAAGAAACCAGAGAAACCAGATAAACCAGATAAACCAGATAAACCAGAGAAACCAAATAAACCAGAGAAACCAAACAAACGTTTCACGTTTTACTTTAACCCTTTATCCTTTTAATTATTCACTCATTCACTTATTTACTTATTTACTTATTAACTTATTAACTCATTAACTCATTTACTTTTTAATGTAGTTAAATCTATGGGAAAATCCTGGTTTGTCGTCCACACCAAACCCAGTCAGGAAGAAAACGTGGCCATGCATCTTAAGCGCAAGGGGATCGAGACCTACCTGCCCAAGATTGAGACCTGCGTTTATAACGGCCTAAAAAAAATTAAAAAGACCAAGTCACTTTTTCCCAATTATCTTTTTGCCGGGTGCGAAAGAAAAAACATCACTCAGGTCTGCTGGACCAGGGGAGTAAAAAAAGTGCTTTGGGAAAACAACGCTCCCCAGCCCATCAACGATGAACTGATTTTCTCACTTAAGTCTTTAACTGGCGATGACGGTTTGATCCGCCCTCCACAATGGGACACGTACCAAAAGCATGATCTGGTTTTGATTACCTCCGGTCCTTTCAAGGACCTCTACGCCCTCTTTGACCATTGGGAGTCGGATAAGGAGAGGGTCTGTTTACTGCTCAAGCTTTTAAATGCCCAGATCCGGGTTACTGTGCCAGCGGCTCTCGTGGCAATAGCGTAACGGCGCCATGCGCCGGATATCGTGAATCGTAAGGCGTGAAAAGTGAGGAGCAACATTTAACGTTTTACATTTTACGTTTTACGTTTTACGTCTAACGGAGTTTAGGGATGTTAAACAAACCTCATAAAAAACTGGATGTATGGAAAAAGGCAATCGATTTGGTGCAGCAGATATATGATCTGACAAAAACTTTCCCGAAAAATGAAGATTACAGCCTAACCAGCCAAATGAGAAGAGCTGCGATATCAGTACCCTCTAACATAGCGGAAGGAGCAGCGCGGCAAACCAAAAAAGAATTCATGCAATTTCTTCATATGGCACAAGGTTCGCTGAGCGAATTGGATACACAGATAGAAATAGCAAAAAGATTAGGATATTTCAGTGAGGATCAAACCAAAAAAATATTCGAGATTATGCAAGATGTTGATAGGATGTTAAGTGGTCTCATTAAGTCATTAAAGAAATAACTTTTCACTTTTCACTTTTCACGTTTTACGTTTTACGGTTTTTAACGCTTTTCACATTTTACTAATTTACTTTTCACTTTTTAACTTATTAACCCTTTTTTTAACAAATTCATTTACAACTCCTGAAGGTTTTTTACAAACCTGACCGGGCGGAGCCTGCCCCGCGCCTTACAACAAAAGAAAGAAACAAGATTCGAGGCACAAGGAACGAGAATAATCGTAAAAAGTAAACAGTAAAAGGTAAACAGTAAAAACTAAAGACTGATACCAAAAAGTAAAAGATGGATTCGAGACAACATAGAAAATTAGACGTCTGGAAAAGGTCAATGGAGTACGTAAGAGAAATTTATGAGCTTACCGAGTCTTTCCCCAAATCAGAGGTCTATGGTTTGCGCTCGCAAATGCGTCGAACGGTTGTATCAATACCCAGCAATCTTCACCCTGTTAAATAGCTTGAAGTAAGAATGCATTATTATACATATGTCCTACAAAGCATGAATGATATGAATTTCTATACAGGGTATACAAAAAACCTCAAACTAAGATTTGAGCACCACAATAAAGGCCTTGTTGAGTCGACAAAAGACAGAAGACCATTCAAATTGATTTATTATGAAGCATGTCTGAATCAGAATGATGCAATAAAACGAGAAAAGTATTTAAAAACATACCATGGTAAGATGTTTTTGTATAAAAGGCTCAAATCTTATTTAACCGGGTAAAGAAGGTTCCGGCAGTACCTCAAAGAAAGAATTTATACAATTTCTTAATATCGCAAGGCGATCAACCTTCGAAAATGCAAATATGATTATCGTGTTTGAGAAACGGAGTCTAATAATGTGAGTTAAGAGACGAGCTATTGATTAGACCTTGAGCAGGAGTTCGGATGCACACTAATTTTATAAAAGCTGTTACGGGAAAACTAACCCCTTGCTCCGTGATCACTGACAGCTGGGAAAAGGGCTCATTCCAAGCTCCATGCTCCATGCCCCATGCTTTTTAACGTTTACGTTTCACGTTTTACATTTAACGTTTCACGTTTCACTTTTCACGTTTCACTTTTCACGGTCTTTTCACCTTTCACTTTTCACGGTCTTTTCACCTTTCACTTTTTTCGGAGCTAACCCATGAGTAAAAGAATTTTGGTCACCGGCGGCGCCGGTTTCTTAGGCTCGCATTTGTGCGAAGCTCTTTTAAAACAAAAGCACGAGGTCATCTGTATTGACAACTTTTTTACCGGCCGGAGAGCCAATATCGCCCATTCTGGTGCCCAATCCCCTTTTTGAAATTTTAAGACACGATATTACTTTTCCCCTGTATGTCGAGGCAGACGAAATCTATAACCTTGCCTGTCCGGCAAGTCCGATCCATTACCAGTTCGACCCGGTGCAGACCACCAAGACCTCAGTCCATGGCGCTATTAATATGCTCGGCCTCGCCAAACGATTAAAGGTCAAAATCCTTCAGGCCTCAACCTCAGAAGTCTATGGCGACCCCACCATTCATCCCCAGCCGGAATCGTACTGGGGAAATGTAAATTCTATTGGCCATCGGTCCTGTTACGACGAAGGGAAGCGGTGCGCTGAAACCCTTTTCTTTGATTATTACCGCCAGCACAACCTGAAGATAAAAGTTGCCCGCATCTTTAATACCTATGGCCCCCGCATGCTCCCGGATGATGGCCGGGTGGTGAGTAACTTTATCGTGCAGGCGTTAAAAGGAGAGAATATTACCGTCTATGGCGATGGAAGCCAGACCAGAAGCTTTTGTTATGTTGATGAAATGATCGAAGGACTTATCAAGCTCATGAACAGCCCGGATGATTTTACCGGCCCGGTCAACCTCGGCAACCCGGCTGAATTTACCATCCTCCAATTGGCCGAGAAAATTATTGAACTGACCAACTCGAAATCAAAAATAATTTTTAAGGAATTACCCTCTGACGATCCCAGGCAGCGACAACCCGATATCACCCTGGCAAGAAAAGTTCTCAACTGGGAACCAACGATTCATCTTGAAGATGGCTTGAAAAAAACTATTGCTTATTTTAAGGACTGTATTTAATGTTTTTTGTGCTCCCAGCTCCATGCTCCATGCTTTTAACTCTTTACTCTTTACGTTTCACTTTTCACTTTTACGTTTCACCTTTCACATTTCACATTTCACTCTTAACGTTTCACGTTTCACGTTTTCACTTTTCACGTTTCACGGCCGTTGGATGCTTAACCCTTAATCCTTAAAACTTAATTACTTAAATCTTAAAACTTCTTTTTTCACCCATAGTCTAAAATTTTTGCCATAATATTTGACTATGGTCGAAATTTCATGCAAAGATATTCCATGAAAAAAAGATACCTTGTCAACAACATTCTCCGCGATTTAGATGAGAAAATGGTTTTCATCGGTGGCGCCCGGCAGGTCGGAAAGACCTTTATGGCAAAATACATTGCCGAAAATCATTATAAAACAAGCGATTATCTGAATTGGGATATGCGGGAAGACAGAAAGAATATCATGCAATCCAGCTTCAAAGGTGACGCGGGAATAATCTTATTCGATGAAATCCATAAATACAAAGACTGGAAGAACTATCTTAAAGGACAGTTTGATAAACATCGCGAAGATTTTAAGATTCTTGTGACGGGAAGCGCACGGCTGGATGTGTACAGACGCGGCGGAGATTCACTGATGGGAAGATACTTCTATTATCGCCTTCATCCCTTCTCGCTGGCCGAATGCAACGGTAAAATCAATTTACTGAAGCCTCAAGAGGAAATCGAAATAGCAGATGTCCCTTCGGAAGCAGGCAAGACGCTGGATGCGCTGCTAAAATTCGGCGGTTTTCCTGAACCATTTTTGAAACAAAGCGAACGGGACTTAAGACGCTGGCACACACAGCGATTAGAGCGGCTGGTTAAGGAAGATATCAGGGACCTTGAAAATATCAGGGATTTTTCAGCCATGCAGATTCTTGTTGATCTTATCCCTTCAAAAGTCGGGGCTCTCTTATCCTTGAATTCGTTACGGGAAGATCTCTCTGTAGCGCATAAGACAGTGGCCAATTGGATGGATATCCTGGAGAGATTTTACTATCACTTCAGAATCTACCCATTCACAAATAAAAAGATAAAATCCCTAAAAAAAGAACCAAAACTTTATTTATGGGATTGGTCGGAAATAACAGAGAATAAAGGCGCAAAACTTGAAAATATCGTTGCCTCACATTTGCTGAAATTATGCCATTATCTTCATGATGTTGATGGTTACAAAACGGAATTGTTTTTTTTACGCGACATTGATGGCCGCGAAGTAGATTTTCTGGTAACAAATGACGGAAAGCCATGGTTTGCCGTAGAAGTCAAAGCATCATCAAAAGAAATTGCTCGAAATCTGACCTATTTTGGCGACAGACTCAACATACCTTTCTTATATCAGATTGTTGACGAAAGAAATATCGACATAAGAAAAGACAAAATCCGAATATTAAGCATGGAAAAATTCCTTTTATCCCTTGTTTAGCAATGCTGGTTTCCGCCGACGACGTGTGAGGAATCTTAACCCTTAACCCTTTATCCCTTAACCCTTAAAGCTTAAATCTTAAAACTGTATTTTTTTACGTTTCACTCTTTCACGTTTTACTTTTTACGCTTTACGTGTTTAAAAAGCTTGAACCGGCGGAAAATTCAGTCTAATATGGATTAGTCTAAAACAGATTAGACTAAATCGCGATTAGGGGCCCCGACAATGGATTTTATCAACCGAGAAGACGAATTACACTTTCTCAATGAAAAGTGGCAGAGCGACGGCGCTCAGCTTATCGTCGTTTATGGAAAACGGCGCGTGGGCAAAACCGAGCTCACGCTCCGGTTTTCAAAGGACAAACCGCACGTGTACCTGTTATGCGAAAGAATTCCTCTCCGCATTCAGTTGAAAAAATTCACCGAGACCCTCGGCAGTTATTTTCAGGATGAGTTTTTACCCCCTGAGGGGTTTGGTGACTGGGAGACCCTTTTTAAATACCTCGCCGGGAAAAATCAAAAATTAGTCGTCGCTGTTGATGAGTTTCCCTACCTTATTGAAACCGACCCCGCTGTCCCCTCCGCTTTTCAGAAAGCCTGGGATATTTATTTAAAAAATTCAAAAATTTTTCTGATTCTTACCGGTTCGTCCATGGCCATGATGGAGCGATCCGCCCTTTTTTACAAAGCCCCCCTCTATGGCAGAAGAACCGGCCAGATACTGGTGAAGCCATTCCGGTTTCGGGAGCTTAAAAAAATGTTTTTGGAAAAGGGTTTCGATGAAATCCTTTCCATTTACAGCATGGTCGGAGGAACGGCCCTTTATCTGAATAAGTTTAGAAAAAAACCCTTTCTTCGCGCGGTAAAAGACGAGATATTAAAAAAAGGCGAGCCCCTTTACGAGGAAGTGGAATTTTTGCTGCGGGAAGAACTGAAAGAGCCCAGAAATTACTTCGCCATCCTGGAAGCCATATCACTCGGCAAACACCGGCTGTCGGAAATCATCAACGAAACCGGGTTTGATAAAGGAACGGTCTCCCGGTATATCGCGATTTTAAATGACCTTCAAATTACTAAAAAAGAAATTTCAATCATCGAGAAAATGCCGGAGAAAAGCAGAAAAGGCATCTATGTCATAGAGGATAATTTTGTTAACGCCTGGTTCAGGTTTGTTTTCAGAAACCGCCCGCTTCTTGAGGAAAACCGGACCAAAGAAGTGCTGTCAAAAATAGAAACTTCCCTGGGTGAACTATTATCAAAAAATTACGAGAAAATAGCAGGTGAACTTCTCTTTGAAGCTATCGCGGCCGGCAGGACCGGTCTGCGGTTTGATGCCTATGGCAGGTGGTGGGACAAAGACGGGGAGATTGACCTGGTAGCAGTAAATAACGCGGACAACGGGATTCTTTTCGGAGAAGTGAAATGGTCTAATAAAAAGATAGGAGTTAATATTTACAACGAACTGAAGGAAAAAGCCGGCACAGTCGCCTGGGGCAGGAAAGACAGAAAAGAATATTTCGCGCTTTTCAGCAAGTCCGGTTTTACCCCTGATATGCTGGCTCTGGCAAAGAAGGAAAAGGTTTTATTGTTCGAAAAAGATAAAATTATCGTTACCCATTAACTATCGACCACGAGCTACGGGCCCTGCGCTATGCGCAGTTCGTTTCACTTTTCACGCTTTACATTTCACGTTTCACTTTTCACTTTTCACTATTTTACGTTTCACATTTAACGTTTCACTTTTCTTTAACGGTTCTTAAGTAATGCGAAGCGGAAATAAACTGATTATCGAAGCTGGTAAAACAGAGGGAAGATACTGGAAGGATATCTGGCAGTATCGGGAACTGTTCTATTTTCTTTCCTGGCGGGATATTCTTGTGCGCTATAAACAGACAGTGATCGGTATTGCCTGGAGCGTAATAAGGCCTTTGCTGACCATGATTATTTTAACGATTGTTTTCGGCAAAATAGCAAAACTGCCGTCTGAAGGTGTTCCTTATCCGATCCTTGTTTTTGCCGCGATGCTCCCCTGGCAATTTTTTTCCAATGCTCTTTCAGAGGCCGGCAATAGTCTCATCGGCAATGCTAACCTTATATCTAAAATATATTTCCCCAGATTGATTATTCCGACCAGCGCCGTGGTTACCAGTTTTATTGATTTCTTAATCTCGGGTGATTATTCTTGCAGGTCTTATGGTCTGGTATCAGTTTATTCCGGGATGGCGCATTTTGAGTTTGCCTATATTTATAAGTATTGCATTCGCGGCAGCTATGGGCGTCGGCCTTTGGATCACAGCCCTGAATGTGAAATATAGGGATTTTCGCTATGTCATACCTTTTATGGTTCAGCTTGGGCTTGTATATATCCCCGGTAGGTTTTTCCAGCAGCATTGTCCCCGATAAATGGCGATTGCTATACTCCATAAACCCTATGGTTGGTGTGATTGATGGATTTCGTTGGGCACTGCTTGGCGGCAAGAGCGCGATATACTGGCCCGGTTTTCTGCTCTCGATTGCTGTTGTCGGAATAGTGCTTGTTACCGGTATTATATATTTCAGAAAAACAGAGAAGACTTTTGCGGATGTTATCTAGTGAAATGTAAAAAGTAAAATGTGAAATGGTGAAACGGGAAGGGGGATAACAAAATGCAGGATTACCATTACCGGCCGCATAGGAAACTGGTTGTCTGGCAGAAATCCATGGAGCTTGTAAGTGAGATTTATAAAGCCACCGCCACTTTTCCCAAAAATGAAGAATATGGTTTGAGCTCGCAAATGCGTCGGGCGGTTGTGTCAATACCCAGCAATCTGGCAGAAGGTGCAGCGAGAAAAGGCAACAAGGAATTCAAACAATTTCTGAATATTGCACAGGGTTCTATAAGCGAATTAGACACTCAACTGGAATTGGCATATATGCTTGGATATCTGGATGCCGGTTTGCATGCGGATTTAACGACAAAATTGACTGATATTTCAAAAATGCTCTTTGGTCTGACAAGATCTGTCACATAGTTTTAAACTTTTTCCTTTTAACTTTTTACTTTTAACTTTTTACAATTTAGGTTTTATTGAATGCAATTATCCTGACGACGCCGGCCTGGGCCCAGCCTCAGCCGCCTGCGGCCGAGAATCTCCTCGCCCTCGAGGAGGCAGTCAACACCGCCTGCAAGATAACCGGCAGGTGAAGAACGCCGCCCTGGAGATCTCGAAATCGGAGCATTTGCTGGCCGCGGTGCGGACCCGCCGCTTGCCGGGTTCGAAGTAATTGTGGGAGGAGAACTGACTTGAACCCCCCGCAGAATTTCAATGCCCTCGGCGGTACTGGGGTGTGCTGCCGATTCCGATCCAATTACCGAGCGCACCGATCTCTCAAACCGGCAGCCTACTGCCTTAATGACTGGTTTAATGGCCCAGCCTTTGAGCCAGCAATACCGTATCGGCCTGAACATCTCCATGTACGGCGTCATGCGGATATTTCCCGGGAGCAATTGCGGGCGAGAAGCGGCAGACCGTGGTTGACGATGTCAAAAGAACCTACTTCAATATTCTCCAGACCCAAAGCTCTTTAGCAAGCACCGAGGAGGACATCAAGTTTCTGCGGGAATTGGACCGGCTGGCCAGCCACCGTCTCAAAGAAAAAACTGTCCTAAAGTCCGAACTCCTGGAGGCTCAGGCCCGGTTAACCCAGGAGGAGCAGCACCAGATAGTGCTCTCTAACCAGCTGGCGACGGAAAAGGAACAGTTGAACTACCTGATGGGCCGTAATATCCTCACGGAATTTCGGGTCAACCCGGTGCCGGAACAGCCGACCTGGAAAATAGCCCGGGGGACGCCCGAAACCGGGCCTTACAGCAGCGGCCGGAGGTCCGGGAAGCAAAGCTTCAAATCAGGCAGGCTGAGTATGACCGCCGGATTAAGCAGTCGGAATCTATTCCCGATATCAGCTTCATCACTTCTTACGCCAGGACCGTAAATCTGTCAGGGTCCCCGGAGAACCTCGGCTTTGCCGGCTTTTTAATGACCTGGGAGCCTTTTGATTGGGGGCGTAAGCGCCGGGAACTGGCGGCCAAGACCGAAACCGTGGCCCAGACGCAAAATGCCGCCCGGGACTCCGAATCCAAAATACTTATCGACGTGGACGGTGACTTCCCGCAACCTGCAGGCCAGCCGCGGGCAACTGAAGGCGGGAAGCCGGGCCGCCCGCGAATCGGCGCGGGAGAAGCTTAAGGAGACCGTGGACGCTTTCAAGAACGAAACCGCTCTGATCAAGGATGTGCTCCAGGCGCAGACCCGCCTGGCCCAGGCCAACAGCGACTATCAAAAGTCATTGTCTGGCTTCTGGACGGCCAGGGCCGAATTTGAAAAAGCCACGGGGGAAGATCAATGAGCCCGGCCGCGTGATACATTTCGGGTGATCGTTCCGTCATGGCTGCTTCTGGCCATTCTGTTTATCGGCTGCGGTTCGGCGGAAAAGCCTGAACCGCCAACCCCCGTGGTAGTCGGCCCTGGCCCGAGGCCTACCAGGGGAACGGCGAGGTCCGTTACTCCCGCCAATATTCTGCCCTACGCCCACGTCGAGCTGGCTTTTAAGTCAGGGGGCTATCTCACCAATATTCTCCAGGTCAAGGGCGTAGACGGCAGGATGCGCAACGTCCAGGAAGGTGATTACGTCAAGCGGGGCGTCGTCTTGGCCCAGGTGCGGCAAAGCGATTACGAGGCCGAGCCGTGGCACAGGCCCGCGGGACAGAATGCCGCGGCCCGGGCTGCCTTGGAGCACGCCGACCTGGACCTGGGGCGGGCACGTAATCTGTATGCAGCCAACAGTATGACGAAAACCGATTACGACAAAGCCGTCGGCCAGGTATGGCGAGGCCCGGGGCACCGTGGCCTCAACTGAGGCGCAGGTCAAAGAAGCCCGGATCGCCCTGGCGGACACCAATCTCAAGGCCCCCACCGCCGCCTAGTGCTGAAGCGCAAGGTCGAAGTGGGCGACCTGGTTAACGCCGGCACCGTCGGTTTCATCATTGCCAATACCGAAAAGGTCAAGGTGGTCTTCGGCATCTCTGACCTGATGCTGAAACATCTGAAGCTGGGGGACCAACTGGCCGTCACTACCGAGGCGCTGCGGGGGAGGGCGTTCCACGGCCAGGTAACCGCCATATCGCCCTCGGCCGACCCCAAGAGCCGGGTCTTCGACGTGGAGATCACCATCCCCAACCCTGATCAGGATTTGAAGGTGGGTATGATTGCCACGGTGGCAGTGGCCACCGGCCAGGCTCCCACAACGGTGACCGTGGTGCCGCTAAATGCCGTGGTGCGCTCCAAGACCAACCCCG
>CAVTQE010000024.1:0-32624 GCA_963736755.1 uncultured delta proteobacterium
TGTTATTTCAGAAAGGAGGCGCTCCAATGAATAATAAGAAGAGAAAACCCAAACCAAAGCTGTTCAAGCAGGTACGAGACCCCAAAGAGCTTCAGAAAGACCTGACACATTATGCGCAGGAAGCAATCAGGTTGGGAGCTACAGACGCCAAGCCGATCCGTGCCTCCGATGTGGTGATCGATGAAAGAGTTCGGGCAAAGTGCATGATCCCGAAATGTCCCGGGTACGGGGCATGCGTCCATTGCCCGCCGACCGCACTTCCGGTTGAAACGGTCAGACAGCTGGTCAAAAGTTTTCAGTGGGGCGTGCTCTTCAAAGTAGAAGCAGACCCCCGAAGCGTGGCTGGATATAATACGTTTCATGTGGTCGCAAATCTTGCAGCAGGCCGGAAACACAAGGATACGGAATTATATAAACAGCTCGAGCAAGATGTCCGTAGCATATATTCTATAGTGGGTGATATTGAATCGATGGCGTTTTATGATGGCCATCATCTGGCGATGGGTTTTGGGGCCGGGAACTGTCTGATTGCGCTGTGTAAGGATAAGGGCTGTCAGGTACTGCAGGAAAGAACCTGCCGATTTCCGCTGCGCTCGCGTCCCTCGATGGAGTCTTGTGCAATGGATGTATATCGAACGGTAGAAAATGCAGGATGGACCATATACCCGTTGGGGATAAGATGTGATGTATCTGAGGTAAAGCATGGGATGCATGTCGGTCTAGTGCTGATTGAATAGGGCTTCATAGGTATCAGCAAAAGGCACATGATAAGAGTCGTTAGTTCCGAAGCGAGCTTCAGAACCATTTGCCTTTAGGTTTTTCGCTATTCTTTCTAACCTGGTTCCAATTTCAATAGCCGTAACTACGATATCCTTGCCCACGTGCATTTCCAAGAAGAGCAGGAGCATAAACCTACATCATCTTTTGTGGCTGAGGTCGGACCAGGTTAACTACTTAGCTATAAAAGGAAGTGAGCGTAAATAAATCTTCAAAGATGTTTTTGACCGAAACAATTTTTTAGACCGCCGGGGTAAAATATTTTTAGAAACCAAAACCACGTGTTACGCCTGGGCGCTGATTCCTAATCATACCCACCTTTTACTGAGGAGCGGCAAAGTTTCGGTTTCAACTGTCATGCGAAGACTTCTTGCCGGTTATGCCCAACCTACAATTGACGTTACCGCAGACACGGTCAGCTTTTTCAAAATCGCTATAAGTCCATCCTTTGTCAGGAAGATCCCTATCTTTTAGAACTGTCGTTATATTCATCTTAATCCTTTGCAGGCGAAAAATAGAAGAAAATATTCGCTTACTGATTTGTTAAAACTGTATAACCAAAGAGCGTCCCCCTTTCTTCCTCCTTTCTCCCTACCACCATCTATTCGCAGGCTTGACGAGCCTGCGTCCAGCGGGAACGGATATCGCTAAGGTACCGATGCAGCATTTGTGGTATGGGCAAGAGGCATAAGCCCAGCAAACGGTAAAACCTCAACAGATCGACCGTCCGCACGAAAGGAACGTCCAGTGGTAAGGATTTATAGTGTACAAGCTTAGGGAACATGTCGAAGCACAATTGGATATGTTCGCGGCAGAATCCCGGATAATCGATTACTGCTTCGCTTCGTTCGACAAAGAACTCCTTCCCAGGCACCCAATGGTTCTGTTCGCATAGATTGCCCAACTCAGTGCCGGGATAAGGTTGAAAGATGTATTTGTAAGGGACAACGCCGAGGGCACGGCATAACCGAACCGTGTCGAGGTACAGGTCCACGTTTTCAGTTGGCAAACCGATCATGATGTGTGCAATAACCTTTTTGATGCCTGCTCGCTTGCAGAGCCCGACAGTCTTCTCGATAGTAGTGTTGCTGATGTTGCGTTTGAGCAGTTTCTTGCGAAGAACCTCGTTACCGTGTTCGATGCCTATAGTTACACTGTCCGCCCCGGCGGATTTCAGCAACTGCGTCATCCGCTCCGTGATCGTACCCGGCCTCAAGTTACAACAAAAAGGGAAATGAAACCTCTCTTTGTATACCCGGAAGAATTCAAAGAACCATTCCTGGTCCAACGTGATTGTGTCATCATCGAAGAAAATGGACCTGAACTTGAATAGGTTCGCGTCGCGTTCGATTTCCTCAATCGCCTTCTGCGGACTGCGAGAACGGAAATATTTGCCCTTGTCCTGGTAGAGTTTTTGCAAGGCCCTGTTTGAGCAATAGGGGCAACCGAATGTGCATCCTCGGCTGAAGATCATGCGACGAACGCCCTGTGCGTTATCAAGGACAGACTGGTAATCGTGCGGATCACGGTCCGGAAACGGAAGCTCATCGAGATCCGAGATCAACGGACGCAACTCGTTCTTGACGATATTGCCGTTTTGTCGGAACCAGATATTGCGGATTGTGTAATGTTGACGTTTATTTTCAAGCGCGTCAGCGAGTTCATACATGGGATACTCGCCCTCGCCCCGCACGATGGCATCCAACTCTGGTATTTCGTGAATGCACTCCGGCTGGAGCGTGGGATGCAATCCCCCACACACAACAAATGCATGGGAGATTGACTTGATGTGGCGAATGATCTTCTTGAGGTGTCTGAATTGGCAAGTGGTTGATGCGAACCCGATCAGGCCCGGCTTTTTCTCTTCGATGGCTTGGTAGAGTGCTAGTACGTCCTCCTGCATGCGGAGTTGGAGGTAATCTACTGTGTGGCCATGCTCCCTCAAAAATGCTGCGACATATCCGATTCCACAACTGTGTGACAGAGCGAACCCCAACTGTGGATAGATTAGAAAAATATTCATACTTTTAACCTTAATCCAGCGATAAAGGCTGATTTAGATTGATGGCAGGATTTAGGGGACGCCCTTCACATTTACAGTTTTAAATGATTTAGTTTTGTTATATAATCCATGCCGAGAAAAGCCAGGATAGACGCCCCAGGGGCAGTGCATCATCTTATCGCCAGGGGAATTGAGCGCGGCGAAACGTATTACCGAGAAGAAGTATTCGCTTTCTGATTTGTTAGAACTTTATAACTAAGGAGCGTCCCCTTTTCTTCCCCTATCGGACATTGCGAGGCATTGCGAAAATCTTCAATTAAGAGCTCTGCTGCTGAACTCCCTCGTCAAAAAAACGGCCATTCTAATGCTTAATCTTTTTCCGCGAGCCGGGCTACACCCACCACTTTTTCCTCTGACTCAAGCGTAATCAGGCGAACTCCTTTGGTGTTTCTGCCAATAATGGGAATGCCGTTGGCCCCAATGCGGATCAGCCTTCCCCGGTTATTGATCAAGATAAGGTCATCTTCATCAGTGACTTGTTTAATTCCCACCACATTGCCATTTCGAGGGGTGGTTTGGATATTAATAATGCCGCTCCCGCCTCTGCCCTGGGCCCGGTATTCAGCAATGTTCGTTCGCTTCCCATACCCATTTTCCGTGACCGTGAGGATGGTAAACCCGTCATTGCCCGAGGAGATGATCACCATTCCCACCACCGAATCACCGGAAGCCAATTCAACCCCCTTGACCCCCCGAGTCACCCGTCCCAGGCACCGTGCTTGACTTTCCGGGAAACGTATTGACTTTCCTTTCTCGGAGCAAAGGAGAATATCTTGTTTGCCATCAGTTAAAGCAGCAGCGATGAGTTCATCTCCCTCATCAAGATCAAGCCCGATAATCCCATCCCGTCGAGGCTTGCTGTAATCCATAAGAGAAGACTTTTTAATGACCCCCTTTTTCGTGGCCATGACGATAAACTTTCCTTCCTCAAATTCCTTCACGGAAAGAAAAGCGGAAATTTTTTCTCCTGAAGGAAGCTCAAGAAGATTCACTAAGGCTTTTCCCTTGGTGGCTCGTCCTGATTCTGGTAGTTGATGAACTTTAAGCCAGTATACCCGGCCCGATGAGGTGAAAAAGAGGATATAGCTATGGGTTGAAGCCACAAAAATGTGTTCAACAAAATCATCTTCTTTGGTAACCATGCCGGAGCTCCCCTTCCCTCCCCGCTGCTGGCTTCGATAAAGACTCACCGGGCTTCGTTTGATATACCCGGAATGGGTTATGGAAACCACCATGTCTTCCTCAACAATCAGGTCTTCCACGTCGATCTCCGCGGCCTCTTCAACGATCTCGGTCCGGCGGGGGTCGCCGTATTTCTTTTTAATCTCATGAAGCTCCTCAATAATGATTTCCAAGATCAATCTTTCGTTCGCCAAAATTTGTTTATACCGCTCAATCTGTTTGAGCAACTCCTGGTATTCTTCAATGATTTTTCCCCGTTCCAGGGCGGTGAGCCTCTGGAGGCGCATGTCTAAGATTGCCTGGGCTTGGACTTCAGTAAAATCAAAGGTGGAGATAAGATTGGCCTTGGCTTCGCTCGGACTGGCTGATTTTCGAATCAAAGAAATTACTGCATCCAAATGATCAAGCGCTTTTTTAAGACCCTCCAAAATATGGGCGCGTTCCTCAGCCTTGCGGAGCTCAAAGGCGGTCCGGCGATGAACTACTTCCTTCCGGTACTGGATAAATTGTTCCAGCACGTCCTTGAGGGTAAGAAGCTTTGGCTGACCACGGACAATAGCAAGCATGATTACCCCAAAGGTGATCTGCATCTGGGTATGCTGGTAAAGTTGATTGAGCACCACCTGGGCAATCGCATCTTTTTTCAGTTCGATTACGACTCTGACTCCATGGCGATCAGATTCATCCCTGAGGTCCGCAATCCCGGTGATCTTTTTATCCCGTATCAATTCGGCAATTTTTTCCAGAAGTCTGGATTTATTTACTTGGTAGGGAAGCTCTGAGACCACAATGCTTTCGCGGTCTCCCCGCTTCCTTTCAATAAAAGCCCGGGCGCGAAGCCGGATGATGCCTTTGCCCGTGGAATAAGCTGATTTAATTCCTCCCCTCCCATAAATAAAGGCCCCAGAGGGAAAATCCGGCCCGATCACATGCTCCATCAATCCGGCAATGGAAATATCCGGATCTTTGATTAAGGCAATCAGGGCGTCAGTTACTTCAGAGAGGTTATGGGGTGGAATATTGGTAGCCATTCCGACCGCGATTCCTGATGAACCATTGATAATGAGCTGGGGAATGCGGGTGGGAAGGACTATGGGTTCCTGCAAGGTTTCATCGTAGTTTGGGGAAAATTCAACGGTCTCCTTGTCAAGATCTTGGAGCATCTCGCCGGCTAATGGCGTCATCCTTATTTCCGTGTACCTCATGGCAGCCGCAGAGTCTCCATCAATGGAGCCAAAGTTTCCCTGGCCATCAACCAAGGGATACCGAAGGGAGAAATCCTGGGCGAGTCGCACAATGCTGTCATATGCCGCGGCATCACCGTGGGGATGGTATTTTCCGATTACATCACCCACGATCCGAGCAGACTTTTTGTAGGGCTTATTCCAGGTATTTCCGGTATCGTGCATGGCGAAGAGAATTCTTCGGTGAACCGGCTTGAGGCCATCGCGAACATCCGGCAGAGCCCGCCCGATGATAACGCTCATGGCATAGTCCATATAGGACCGTTTCATTTCATCTTCAATATTGACCGGGATCTTTCGCTGATTGATGAACATTAAAAATTTCTCCTTAAAGAATTTCAGGTTTCATAGTTCTGGCTTTTAGAAGTCAGGGATAAGGGGCAAGAAGTCAAAAAAGTTTTTCTAAAGACGGACTTTTGATTTCTTTTTTCCTTCCGCAATCAAAAAAATCAGCACTCTTTTGATTTGCAAAAATACTTTAAACATCTAAGTTCTTCACATCAAGAGCATTCTGGTAAATAAACTCCCGGCGAGGCTCAACCTCATCACCCATGAGCACGGTAAAAATAGCGTCTGCCTCCACTGCATCCTCAACTTTTACCTGGAGGATGGTTCTCGTTTCAGGATTCATGGTGGTTTCCCACAGTTGTTCCGGGTTCATTTCCCCCAATCCTTTATACCGCTGGATTTCAAGCCCCTTCTTGCCGAGGGTGAACACCACATTGATTAATTCCGAAAAATCCTTAACCTCCAAGCCGCTGCCGTCTTCTTCTAATCGAAAGGGGGGTGAACCGAATACCCGAACCTCTTGAGCCAGTTTCTTCATTTCCTCAAATTCCGGGGAGCTGAGCAAATCAAAATCAATCTGGCTTATTTTTTCTCTTCCCTGGTCACGTGAAATAATCCGGATATTAAAACAGTTGTGTTCGGAATCCATCTGGAGATCAAACTCTACCGGAGCAATTTCCGGGTGATGAGAGTGAATAAACTTCTTGATTTCATTGATAATCTCTTGAAGGGTTTTTTCTTCTCTCAAGGTATTTTCGTTGAAGCGAGGGTTTTGGATAAAAGGATCAATCACTGCTCTGGCCAGATTTTTCCTTTCCATCTGCTTTAAGAGTTTTTCATAGCGCAGGACTTTTTTCATTAGTTTTATCAGGTGATCACCGAGTATGACTTTGGGTGATTGAGATCCAAAGAGCTTCAGACCCTCTGTCCCTTCGGTAAGGAGGTAATCTTCCAAGTTAGTTTCATCCTTTAGGTACCGTTCTTTCTTCCCTTTTTTTATCTTAAACAAAGGAGGTTGGGCAATATAGAGCTGCCCTTTTTCTACAATATCCGGCATCTGGCGATAAAAGAAGGTGAGGAGAAGGGTCCGGATATGAGAACCATCAACATCCGCATCAGTCATGATAATGACATTGTGGTAGCGGAGCTTTTCAGGGCTATATTCTTCTTCTCCCAATCCTGTTCCTAAAGCAGTAACCATAGTGATGATTTCTTGATTTTCTAACACCTTGTCAAAACGTGCCTTCTCCACATTCAAGATCTTCCCCTTTAAGGGCAGGATCGCCTGAAATTGCGGGTTCCTTCCCTGTTTGGCTGATCCGCCGGCCGAATCACCTTCGACCAGGAAAAGCTCGCTGAGGGCAGGGTCTTTCTCGCGACAGTCAGCTAACTTACCGGGCAAAGAACCACCCTCCATAAAACTTTTTCTCCGAATAAGCTCTTTAGCTTTTCTGGCCGCCTCCCGCGCTCGGGCGGACTCAGCTGCTTTTTCAACGATTTTTCGGGCTACATCGGGGTGTTCTTCCAGATAAGCGGAAAGCTTATCATTTACCACGCTTTCTACCAGGCCTTTTACTTCGCTGTTTCCCAATTTGGTTTTAGTCTGGCCTTCAAATTGAGGATTGGACAGTTTAATGCTTATGACTGCGGTTAGCCCTTCCCGAAGGTCTGATCCTTCCAGGTTTATTTTTAAATTTTTAGCCAGGTTCGCCTTGCTTATATAATTGTTTACCGTGCGAGTAAGCGCCGACTCTAAACCCGCTTAAATGTGTTCCGCCTTCTTGCGTATTAATAGTATTGGCAAAAGAAAAAAGGGTTTCTGTGTAGCTGCTGTTATACTGAAAGGCGATTTCGCAGACGACCCCGTCTTTCTCTGCCTCAATAAAGATAGGTTTGGGATGGATGGGGTGTTTATTTTGGTTCAGAAAGGTAACAAAGGAGGTGATACCCCCTTTATATTGAAAGGTATGGTGCTTATCGTTTCTTTCATCATGAATCGTTATCTCCAGGCCCCGATTGAGGAAAGAAAGTTCCCGAAGACGTTGTGAAAGGGTATCAAAACTGAAAATCAGCTCTTCAAAAATTTGGGGATCAGGTTTAAAGGTGACCTTGGTACCGGAACGTTTAGTCTGGCCAATCTGCTTGAGTGGTTCTTTGGGCACCCCCCGTTCATATTTTTGCTGGTAAACATAACCATCACGTCGTATTTCCAGGACCAAAATTTCTGAAAGGTAGTTTACTACCGAAACTCCGACTCCATGAAGCCCTCCCGACACTTTATAGGTCAGGTTGTCAAACTTGCCTCCTGCATGAAGGGTGGTCATAACCACTTCAGCGGCAGATTTTTTTTCCGTGGGGTGTTCATCAACCGGTATTCCCCGGCCATTGTCTTCGACGGTGACACTGTCATCAATATGGATTGTTACCGTGATCCGGTCACAAAATCCAGCTAAAGCCTCATCAATGCTGTTATCCACCACCTCATACACCAAATGATGGAGGCCCTTGTTCCCCGTACTTCCAATATACATTGCGGGTCGTTTTCGAACCGCAGTAGGGTCATCGAGGACTTTTATTTTATCCGCAGTATAATCGCCACCGTTTGCCGGTAAAGTATTATTTTTTTCCGCCATGGGATTATTTTCCTCCTTGAATTATTTCCAGGATCCGCTCAAGATCATCATCTGAAAAAAAGAAAATTTCGATTTTCCCTTGCTTCCCCTTCCGAAGAATCTTAACCTGGGTACCGAGAGCTCTTTGGAGATTTTCTCTAATAGATTTAATTTCAACCGGTTCCTTGCGAGGAGCGGGAAGATGCTTTCCCTCTTTCCAATGCTTAACCAGTTCTTCCGTTTGCCTGACCGAAAGCTCCCGTTTAATGATCTCCCGATGAAGCGTAAGCCGCTTGACATTGTTGTCCAGAACCAAGATGGCCCGAGCGTGTCCAGAAGAAATTTTTCCCAACGATAAATCTTTCTTGATTTCTTCCGGGAGCTTAAGAAGTCGAAGCGCGTTGGTAATGGTAGAACGGTTTTTGCCAACCGCCTCCCCTACAGCTTCTTGAAGGAACTTAAAGTCTTCGATCAAACGATAATAAGCCTCGGCTTCCTCTACGGGGTTTAGATTTTCCCGCTGAAGATTTTCGATTAAAGAGAGCTTGAGAACTTGATCATCAGAAACATCTTTAATAATTACAGGTACTTCTCTTAGACCGGCTTTAATAGCGGCTCTCAAGCGCCTTTCTCCGGCGATCAATTCATATCCATCGGAACCCTTTCTTACTACCAGGGGCTGGATGATTCCGCTTGAGCGAAGAGATACAGCTAATTCCTCAATTTTTTCCGGATCAAAAATTTTTCGGGGTTGATAAGGATTGGGATGTATAGCCTCAATGTCTAAGAGAGTCGCTACCCCAGTTTTACCTTCTTCTTCCATGACCGAGCCAATATCAGGGAAGAGGGCATTTAAGCCTTTTCCCAAAGTCGTCTTCTTATTCATGGGGATTTCTCCTTTTCTGGATAATCTCTCGAGCCAACTCTAAATAACATTGCGCCCCTCGAGAGTTTTTATCATAAAAGTATGCGGGCTTCCCAAAACTGGGAGCTTCGCTTAGGCGAACATTTCGGGGAATAATAACCGTGAACACCCGATCATTAAAATGCTTTCGGATATCTTGGACAATAAGATGGGAAAGCTTGTTCCTCACATCAAACATGGTAAGCAGTATCCCTTCCATAGCCAAGCCTGGGTTGAGCACTTTTTTTACTCGTCGCAAGGTTTCGAAAAGGTGAGCGAGCCCCTCCAAAGAATAATATTCACACTGAACCGGAATGAGAATCGAATCCGCGGCAGTTAAAGCATTTAAGGTTAATAACCCCAAGGAGGGCGGACAGTCAATCAGGATATAGTCGAATTCTGAGCGAACCGGTTCAATAAGGTTGCGGAGTCTTCCTTCTCGATTAGGTAAATTTACGAGTTCTACTTCTGCGCCGAAAAGGTCAGGGTGAGAGGGGATAACTCGTAAGCAAGATACCTCGGTGGAATAAATTACTTCTTCAACCTTAAGGCCATCAAGAATAGCGTGGTAAAGATTGTTTTTGATTTTGTCTTTACTTAAGCCAACACCGCTCGAGGCATTTCCCTGAGGGTCAGCATCAAGTAAAAGGATACTTTTTTCACTCAACGCCAGAGAGGCTGCTAAGTTTATCGCGGTGGTTGTTTTACCAACCCCACCTTTTTGATTGGCAATACAAATTACTCTCGCCATTTTTCCTTGTAATTTAATTGTTGCGGAGGCGAAGGGACAAATGAGCAAAGCGGACTGTTGCTTTTCGTATTTTTTAGAGAAAGGTCATAACCTTTACTAAAAAAACAAAACCCATCAAAAGCCAGAAGTGAAAAATATTACCCCTTTGTTTCGTTTGTGGCTCCGTATAAATTAACCCAATGGTTTTAAATAATTAAAATATATATTTTTGTTAAAAATAATACTATATTTTTTAAAAATTTGGAAGGAAAATTATCAAAATTTAGAAATAAAATCTTTGTTCAGTTATTTTGTTTTTAGAGAAAGGATTGCATGTTTCACGTGAAACTTTACGGTGATTATCCAAAGACGATGATAGCCCGTTGTTTGTTGGTAAAGGGGAGGACAAACTCCTTAAGCTGTTTTAGGGATATGCCCCAGTGGGGAAGCTGGGGTTCAACTGCCTTTAACTCATTTAAAAAATTAGGCCCTTTCATAGCGATAATGATTCCTTGTGGGCTCTTGAGGGCGAAAGCGAGAGGTAAAAACTTTTCTAACGAAGAAAAAGCCCGACCGACGCAGACATCATACCGATTATCTGAAAAATCATGGTTTTCTAATCGCTTCTGAAGAACAACAATGCCACGTAACTTGAGCAATCTTACCAGATAACGCAAAAACAGGACCTTTTTTAAAGAAGAATCCACCAAGGTAACGGAGAGATCAGGCCTGATGATTTTTAAGGGGAGGCCGGGAAATCCTCCGCCAGAGCCTAAATCGATTAAACTGCTGTTCGAGGGAATAAACCTTTCCGGGATGAGGGAATCAATAAAGTGCTCAATAAAAACCTTTTTTCTTTCAGTTATCCGGGTAAGGTTTATTTTTTTATTCCACGCGATGAGTTCTTGATAATACGTTTCGAATTGTAGGCCAGCTTCTTCCGGAAGAGGAATGTTTAACTTTTCAGAGGCTTGGAGAAAAAAATCCGGCAGGGTATTCTTTGACACAAAAGCTTAGATATAAAGTTTCTTAGTTAAATTTGACGGCTTCGTAAAAAGTCCATCTGCGGCGTTGCTCCGTGCGATGCACGAAGACAGGCGCTGCATCCCTGCCCGTTAAATGTTCCTTCGTGTGGCGAGAAGCCAACGAAAGGATTTCGGGTTCAGATTCCGATCTCCGAACTTTATTTAACGGGGTAATCATTGGGCGTACAGGTAAGTACGCCGCATGTCGGATTTGCGCGCCTTGCATCTGAAGCTTTTTACTGTGCCGTCTGATTTTATTTTGGCTCATTGTCAATATAAGCGTTAGTTCGGAGTTCTTGTAACCATTCTTGGAGTTTGTCTTCCATTTTTTGTTGGGAAAGGTAATTTGATATTGCCTCATGGACCTCCTCAATCTTTTTCGTTTTTTCCTCAGAGCGCTCCAACACCCGAATAATGCAGTATCCTTTGTTGGTACTAATAACATTACTTACCTCACCCGGTTTTAAGATAAAAGCTTCCTGATCGAGAGCACCCATCAATTCCCCCTTTTTATACATACCAACATCACACGAGGTGTTATTTTCAGGAAGATTCAATCCCTGGGCAGCCTTTTGAAAATCTTCTCCGGCTTTTATCTTCTTTAGTGATTCCTCAGCGCTTTGTGAGACCGCTTTTTTCTTTTCCGGGGTTGTCTGATCCGGAACGGGGAAGAATATCTGTTCAAGTTTTACCTGGGCAGGTTCAAAAAAATTATCGGGATGTTTTTGATAGTAGTCCTTAATTTCTTTTTCGCTTACACTTATCTGAGAGCGGATCATTTGAGCTAATAACTTGATTGCGTCGAATTCCCTCGCGGATTTCATTACGGTATTCCTCCCAGGTAAGCCCCTGTTGCTGTAAAGCATCTTTGAGTTGATCGTCGGTTATTTTATTATTCTCTTTAAAACCTTGTATCATCGCATCGATTTCTTTTTCGCTGACCTTTATTGGCATATCTTTGGTTGCCTGATCAATGAGCTTTTGATCAATCAATTTTTCAAGCACCTCGCGATAACGGGATGGATCAGCATTGGAAAAATGTACTTGGGCTACCCGGAGAAGCTCAGAACGGGTAATAACCTCATTATTAACAACCGCAACGACTTCATCAACGACCTCTGCCCGGGCAGAGAAAGAAAACAACATTAAAAAAATACTTAAGAAAAAAATATGGCTATTGACTTGATAATTTTTTAGATTAAACATGTTGCGCAAGAAAAAGTTTAAATTTTTATTAAGCTATTTTTGCTGCTTTTATTTTGCCCCGTTAGAAAGGCCCCGCTTTCCCTGTTAGATCTCAAATATCTAACGGGGTTTGCTCTTATAAATTGACCATAATAGTACTTTAAAGTTTAATTTAAATCATTTATTCGTTTTATTGTAAAACCTTTTTTACCTCGCCAATTACTTCCTGCCAGGTATTTCCCCCCGAAAAACCAATAATTAATCTATGGTCTGGCGTAAATTTAACTTTATTTTTGTACTGCTTAATCAAATGCAGAACTTTTTCGAGAGAATTTTCTGCCTCAGGGTGAAAACTGAGAATAATTTCTTTATCATTAAAATCAAGACTTGTAACCAAGTATTTTCGTAAAGCCGGTTTTATATTAGAAACAATTAATAAATTATTAACCACCTCCGGCAAAGGCCCAAAGCGATCGCGCAGTTCATTTTCTAAATTTTTTATTTGATCATCCTCCAAACCCAAGGCCAGGTTTTTATAAATTTTTAACCTTTGATGAATATCCGGCACATAGTCTTCTGGAAGATAAGCCGATACTTTTAAGCGAATCTCCGGGTCAACATCGGGAGAAATTTTTTCTCCTTTGATCTCCTTAACTGCTGTTTCAATAAGCTGATAATAAAGCTCGATTCCCACTTGCGCCATATGGCCGGATTGAGAGAGGCCCAGGATGTTTCCCCCGCCCCTAAGCTCCAAATCTAAGCTCGCCAGACGATAACCTGATCCCAGCTCGCTAAATTTTGCGATTATTTCAAGCCGCTTTTTTGCCTTGCCGGTTAAATATGGTTCCTTGGGAATCAAAAAGTATGCATACGCCTGGTGACTTGAACGGCCAACTCTTCCCCGGAGCTGATAAAGTTGAGCCACCCCTAACCTGTCTGCCCGGTTGATGATAATAGTATTGGCATTGGGAAAATCCATTCCGGATTCGATAATTGTCGTACAAAGGAGAAGGTTTACCTCTTTTTGGTGGAAAGCCCACATCACTTTTTCTAATTCCTTCTCTTCCATCTGGCCATGAGCATAAGCCAGACTGGCCTCAGGGATAAGTTCTTTTAAATAATTGGCAACCGTCTCAATGTTTTCTACCCGGTTATGGATAAAAAATACCTGCCCGTTTCGCATAAATTCTCTTATAATTGCTTCGCGAATTATATTTCCGTCAAAATGAGCAATAAAAGTCCTTACCGCCAGCCTGTCTTCAGGCGGGGAATTGATGATACTTAAGTCACGGATTCCCAAAAGAGAAAGCTGAAGAGTACGGGGAATCGGGGTCGCGGTAAGGGCTAAAACATCAACCAGTGCCCTTAGTTTTTTAAATTTCTCCTTGTGTCTCACGCCAAACCGATGTTCCTCATCAATGATGACCAGGCCCAAGTCTTTAAAACCAATATCCTTCTGAATGAGGCGATGTGTCCCAACGACA
This sequence comes from uncultured delta proteobacterium, assembly GCA_963736755.1. Classification (GTDB taxonomy): domain Bacteria; phylum Desulfobacterota; class WTBG01; order JAGOGO01; family JAGOGO01. Next base: position 13,494 of record CAVTQE010000024.1, read on the forward strand.
ATGTCAACTTTGCCTTCTTTGAGCTGGTCAATGACCTCCTTTTGTTCCCGAGGTGTTTGAAAACGGCTGAGCATGGCAACGTTAACGGGAAAATCCCGGCACCGATGAGCAAAGGTCTGATAATGCTGATAAGCCAAAATAGTGGTAGGCACCAATACGGCTACCTGCTTATTATCCAGCACTGCCTTAAACGACGCCCTGAGGGCTATCTCAGTCTTTCCATAGCCCACGTCTCCACAGATCAACCGATCCATAGGACGCTGGCCTTCCATATCCTTTATTACATCTTCAATGGCATTTGCTTGATCTCGGGTCTCTTCATACTCAAACTGGGTCTCAAATTCCTGATAAAGTTGATCTCGGGGAGCAAAGGAGTATCCTTCTAATGCCTGGCGGGTAGCATAGACTTTGAGAAGTTCTTTGGCATGAGCCATGATCGCTTTCTTTACCTTGTTCTTGGTATTTAGCCAGGCTGTTCCTCCCAGTTTGTTAAGCACCGGGGTAGCTTCTTCCTCCCCGCCCCGAAATTTTTGGACTAAGTTAAGCCGAAAAGCCGGAACGTAAAGCCGATCCTGGTCCCGGTATTCGATAAGGAGAAAGTCATTTCTGTTTCCACCCACCTCCAGGGGATGGAGTCCTTTGTACTGGCCAATCCCATAATCAACATGCACAACAAAATCTTCAACGTGAAGGTCATCAAGGCTGGAGATAGGATCGCCTTCAATTGGTTCAATCTTTTTCCCATGAGAAAATTTTTCTCCGAATACCTCGCCTTCAGTCAGCACAACAACCCGGTCAGCATTCGAGCAAAACCCTCTTTGAATTTGGCCCAAGGTGAGAATCAATTCTCCTTTTCCTGAGTTACCATGCGCCAGGAAGGAAAAATCCTCGCACATGGTTATTGGCAGTCCATAGCCATCAAGGAGGTCTTGGAGTCGTTTCATTTGAATAGCGGAATACATGACCAGGACAACTAAAAAATAATCATTAAGCCAATCTTTTATTTTTTGGGCCAGCTTTGCCAAAGGGCGGCCCCGGCTTTTTGTTTCCATGATCTCTCGGAAAAGGCCTTGATTGTCGGACGTGGAGAAGGTAAGAGCGTTTTCTTCCGGTCGAAAGATTTCGAGCGAATCGATTGATACTTTTGTAAACAGGGCTAAGGTTTTGTTTGTTTCCTCAGGAGTGAGGTAGAGTTTTGTGCCTAAACTCGAAATTTTTTCTTCCTCCTGGGCAGAGGTAAGGCTCTGGGCGATCTTCTCCGCATAATCAGCCGTTCTTTGCTCCCAATCCGAGACCCCATAAAACCACACGATGGCATCATCAGGAAAATACTGAATGAGGGTTCCCAGGGATTCATAAAACAACTCCAGGAGAAAAGAGATTCCCTGGAAGTGACCTTCTCCTTTTATTTTTTCTCTCATTATTTTTTGAAGGCGAGGCGGGATGCTGTCTTGCTGAAGAAGGCGCTCGATCTGTTCTAATGCCCGGGTTTTGGATAATTCATCAAGAATAATTTCTGAAACCGGGAGAATATGAACCTCTTCCTGGTTAGAGATTGAGCGTTGGGTTATTGGGTTAAACTGGCGGATAGATTCAACCGTATCTCCGAAAAACTCTAAACGAATTGGAGAGGCGCATAACGGAGGAAAGATATCCACTATTCCTCCGCGGACACTAAATTCTCCCCGTTCTTCCACCAGGGGCACATTGCGGTATCCGCCAACGACTAACCGCTCCAGTAAGAATTCACGATTAATCGGATCGCGACAATTTATCACGATTATGGATTTTTTTAGGTCTTGAGGGGGAATGCAGTGCTGCATGAGGGCTGGAAGTGGCGCAACCACAATCGGAAAAGCTTCCTGGTGCTGCAAATGAAAAAGGCTTTCAATCCGGGCGATCACCTTTTCCGGGTGAGGATCAGCGGTATCGTAAGGAAGCGTTTCCCCGCTGGGGAAAAAAAGAACAGGCCGATATTGAGCTTCATCTTTACCCAAATAAAACCGTAGTTCGCGACACGTTTCTTCTGCCAGATCGTTGTCAGGGGTAACAACCAAAAAACTTCGCGCGATGTCTAAGGCCAGGGTGCTTAAAAGAAAGGGGAAAAAAGAGCCTTTTACCCCTGAGAGATTGATCTGCTTTTGTCCCTGCGAGAGAAAGGTCTTTAGGTTCTCAAAAGAATTTTTTAGTTCATGAGGACGAAGAGATCGAGCTTGCATTTTAAATAAACTTCTTAAGCCACTCCCGCGCTGCGTTCATGGCCGCTTCATTTAACCGAAGGCGGTGACCCCCTTTTTTGATAATGATAAGCTCCTTGGGATCAAGCGCTTTTTCATAAAGCCGATAAGCATGCTCAACCGGAACAACATCGTCCTGGTCGCCATGGATGATAATCTTGGGTTTTAACATCAGGTTGCCTACCCAATTTTCTGGCCTGAGCAGGTGAAAGCTTTCTATCCAGGCTGATTGGTCAAAAGGAAAACCTGGGGTTTTAATAATCCCAATTTGCCGGCAGTGATTTAAGTATTGGTCAATTCCTCGTTCTTTTAAAATAGAATCAAAATCAGCCGGACAGCCACAGAGGATTAATCCCGCAATCTCCTTGCTATCTTGAGCACAGGCATAAACTGCCACCGCAGCACCAGCACTAAAACCAAAGAGCACAACCGGAGAAGAGCCCGCATCGAGCGAAACAACATAGTCTTTAACTCCTTGTAAATCCTCGGCCCAGCCCCGAAGGTCGAAATCCCCGGTGCTTTCACCTGCGCCCCGAAAATTAAATGTCACCGCCTGCAATCCTTCTTCACCTAAAACCTGCGCCAGCTGGGCGTAGCCCGGATCTTCCGGGTCTTTTTTCCCGCCGGGTATTCCATGACAAAGAATAACTATCCCACTGTTTTTTTTATGTTTTTCAGGAGGATAAAAAATTTTTCCTCTAATACGGTTTTTTTTAATCAGAAGGTCAAAATCATTTGATCGCATAAATAATCCGAAATATTAATTGGTCAAAAAAAATCTCTGTATTAAATAATCTATTTGACGAAGATAGTAAAGGTAATATGAATTTTTTCTCAAGGAAGTTTGACGGCTTCGTAAAAAGTCGGAGATGTCACCCTGACGGTTCCATTCGATAAACTCATGCAGGCTCGGCTCACCGTGACAATGTAGTGTGTCACCCCGAGCTTGTCGAGGGGCAGCATGACAAAATCCGCGATTTTGCGACTTTTTACGGCTTCATCAAGTTTTACGGCAAAAAAAGGTAATAATTTGTTTGAAAAAATCTGATGGTTTTAATATAAAATAATCATATTATTTAAATAAGATAAGGGGTAAGGGCAAAAAGTAGTGAGATACGCCATTCTTTCTGACATCCATGGAAACCTCGAAGCCTTTGAAGCAGTATTAAAGGACCTAACCGGAACGGATATTCAAAAACTAATCTTCTTGGGCGACATTGTTGGCTATGGGCCAAACCCAGAAGAATGCATCACCCTCCTGCGGGAAAAATTCGACGTCATGATCGCGGGAAATCATGACTGGGCAGTAGCAGGAAAAACAGAGATCAACACGTTTAATTCAGTTGCCCGGCACGCGATTGAGTGGACCATTGCTCACCTAAGCCCTGATGACAAAAAAATTTTAACCGAGTTACCCCTTCAAAAAGAAGAAGAAGGTTTGACGTTTGTTCATGCCTCGCCCCTGAATCCTCAGGATTGGGTTTATGTTTTTTCAGGGCATGAAGCCCTGCGGAACCTTCGAGCCGTGAAGCACGACTTATGTTTTGTCGGTCATTCTCATATCCCGTCGGTATTCGTGCTCAGCGAATTTGGTGAACTCTTTTTTTCCAAAAAATTTACCGAAATCGTCCTGGAAGAGAAAGATTCGTTTTCTAATCAACGTGGGCAGTGTGGGTCAGCCCCGGGACGGTTCTTCCCTGGCTTCTTATGGAATCCTTGATATGAAAAAGCGGGTTTTTTATCTTCGGCGGGTACGGTATGCGCTTGAAACTACCCAGAAAAAAATTTTATCAGCCGGGCTTCCTTCCATCCTGGCTGAACGCCTGGCCCGGGGTTGGTAAATCATACCAAGTCGCCTTCATTTGCATATCTTTGTTGTCTCCTCGTCATACTCCTCGACGTCGAGGTGCCTCGACGTCGCCTCGATCTGCTTTTGAATGCAACTTGGTATCAGTAGCAGACTTCTTTTAAAAAGAGACCCTGAGCAGGAGCGGTTTTCCCTGCTTTGGTGCGGTCCCGCGCTTCAACAATCTCCACAAACTCTTGGTGCGACATTTTGCTTTTCCCTACCTCAACTAATGTTCCAATAATATTGCGGACCATATGGCGCAAGAAAGCATTTGCTTGAATAAAAAAAATCACTTCCGGTCCTTCATGCCGAAACGCTACCTCCCTCACCTCCCTTTCGGGAGAAACCTTCTCATGGTCAGCACCCTGGAAGGAGGAAAAATCGTGCCAACCGATTAAGTAAAGCGCGGCCTTGTGCATCACCTCAACATCTAAGGGCGTCTGTACCCACCACGAATAGCTGCGGTAGAAGACCGAAGGTTGTGATGCATTCCAAATCCGGTATTCATAGATCCTGCTCTTGGCGCTAAACCGGGCATGAAAGTTTTCCGGTACCTCTTCGATGCTCTTGATCAAGATATCGGGAGGAAGAAGGCTGTTAGCGCCTTTAAGCAAAGCATTCGTATCAAGCGTGGACTCAGTCTTAAAGTTGGCTACCTGCCCTAAAGCGTGGACCCCGCTATCAGTGCGGCCTGAGCCATTCAACCGAATTTTTTGGTTAAGGATTTTGCTCAGGGCTTCTTCCAAAACATCCTGAATGGTGAGGCCATTCTTCTGGCTTTGCCATCCCTGATAATGGGTGCCATCATATTCGATAACCAGTTTTAAGTTTCTCATTGATTCATCTAATAATCGAGGTGTCCTTTACAAAAGCCTTCTTGGAAAAACTTTGGATTTTATAGCACAAGAAGAGAAGAAAGGACAAAGTTTCAACATGGATTGTTTTTTTATAAACTCCTCATTAATCCCTGGTAGACCTGCGCGTGAAGGTCGCGCTCTTTTTTTTCAGAGTAGTTTTGGCGGGCGAGGTTTTTACTCTCCTCTCCCATCTTTTTTCGCAAGGAAGGATTACGCGCGAGCTCTATCGCTCGCTGTGTTAATGCGTGCTGATCATCAACCGAGAAAATAAAACCATTTATATTTTCTTGGACCAAAGCCAGATTCCCTTCCGCGCTGCTTGCCAGTATCGGGAGGCCTTCAGCCATAGCTTCGAGGATGGCTCCGGACATGCCCTCATGAAACGAGGTGTTTATCAATACATCAGCGGCCCGCATTAATTCCCGCACTTCAAACGGCGGTAGCCCGCCGAGGGAACGGAAACAGCTTAGGTTTTCGCTTAAAGCAAAGACTCGATCAGCTTCTTCCTTATCCCTGGCCGGGCCGATATGAAGGAGGATCATCTCCGGCACCTGCTTTTTCACTTCGTAAAAGGCCTTGATTGCCAAAGGAATGTTTTTTACTGGCCGAATCCCTCCTGCCATTAAAAAAACTGTTTGCCCTTGCCCTATTCCGTGCTTTGTTCGAACCGTGCTCCGGTCTTCAGCACTCTCGAGGGGAGCTATTCCTTGCGGGATAATATGAATTTTATTTTTAAGCATCGGAAGCGAGGCAGAGAGCGAAATGGCCGCTGGTTCATGAAATACAATTAATGCGTCGGCATTTTCCAGGTTTTCTTTGAATGGCACGGGAGGGTCATTTATTCCACACCAGGGTGTATAGTCAGTGCCGGTCAGCGTGATCACCCAAGCGAGCTCGAAGCCGGCTTCTCAAATGCTTCATCCATTGAGATGTTCGTTCGGCATTAAAGCTATGGATAATCTGGGGTGAAAACTGCATCACCTGCTCAGGCTTGTCTTTATGGGAATTAAAAAGAGCAACGGCATAGTCCTTGTTTGACCAAACCCTTCTGCAGGCGGTCAGCCAGAATGCTGTTTCCGCAATAATCCGGGAGCGTAAAAGGACTGACGAGTGCTACCTTTATCATAATCCTTGCAGATCGTGAAAAGAGATTAATGTAATCTGCTCATGCTTCAGGGCAGCAAGCACCTCTGGGTTGGTCAGGGCCGCAAGCTCTTCTTTATGCTGTGATCGCGAAGAGAGCGACAGTGAAACATTCCGGTATCCCGGGTGACACATTAGTTCGGTAGTACCCGGAGGAAGTTTGCGAAAAAATTTTCGGAGCGATTCAATTTCACCAACCCGGGGAAACTGAATCCCGGCAAAATGCTCCGGAAAAAGGAGACCAAAAGATTTAAACATAAAAGAGGCCCGCTTGGCAAGTAGGCCGAAAAAATATTTCTTGAAGGCTTTGGGCTGAAAATAATGCCGGGGGTTTTGAAATTTCTCCAGCGGCAACCGGATTTTTTTTATGTCAAAATCCCGCGCCAGACGCGCCACTACTTCCGCGATCTGGGGAAAGATATGAAGGTGGTTATTTCCGTCAAGGTGATCCGGGGTAATGCCTAATTCTTGCAAACGAGAAATCTGAGCGGCAAACTCTTCTTCAACTTCTTTGAGGTTATACTGATGAAGCAAAGCCCGGCGCCAGGCGTTTTTCTTTTTAAAAAATTGATTGTTTTCATCGACCAGGGATGTAGTTCGCCTGGTTATGGGCGCGCCTTTGGTGAGGTTAAGGTGAACGCCGATCCGGGGACCAAATACGGTCTTAAGCTTTGCCACGCTCTCTGCGTTAAAAGGTAAATTAGCAATTACCGAGACACTGGTAACAATACCTTTTTCCCCGGCTTCCAAAATGCCTCGGTTTCGTTCTCATCCGAATTAAAATCATCAGCATTCACAATGAGGTTTCGCGCGGCCATTGTTTAACCCTTAGTTCCTTCCAGACCAAATTGAAAAAAAGGAATATACTTTTGCGCTTGCGTGTCCCAGGTCCATTTTGCCTCAATGGTTTTTCTCGCCTGCCTTCCCATCTCAATCCGCAAATCTTGGTTGTCCCGAAGCCTTATCACTGCCTCGCGAATCGCTGGTATCGTGCGCTCAATCAGAATCCCGTTTACTCCATCTTCAATCAATTCCGGAGCAACTCCCACGCGGGTTGAGATAACCGGTATGCCGCAGGCTGAAGCTTCTAAAATCGGATGGGGGCCGCCTTCGGTGCGGCTGGCACAGATATAGGCATCAAGCCCCTGATAAAAAGGAACCATTTCTTTATGGGTTCGCCATTTGGTTTCCCGGTCAGCCATTGTGAATGTGACTCCTGAGAGGCCCTCCAAAGCCGGGAGGATAAAGTCTTCAATCCCCCGTTTTCCCGGATGGTTTGTTCGTGAGCCAGCCCATCCGAGGATGAGTTTCCCCGGAGGAGAAGAAACTGGTCCTCCTGGCCGCGGATGAAATAACTGGTGGTCAACCCCGTGAGGGGTGCGGAACAGAGCCGGATGCAGAGGCTTGAAAATATCATAAAGGATGAGCGAAGGCACATTGAGGGCCTTGAATTGCTGTAAAAATTCTATAGTCGCGGAAGAAGGGGGAAGTCCCTGACCCTCATCCCATTTAAAGTGACAACGGATTCCGGTAATCGTATTTTTGGGGAGCCTAACCTTAAGTCCTGCCTGCTTCACTTGAGGGAAGTCGGTAAGGTAAAGAAGGTCAAAATTTCCTTCTCTGATTTTTTCTTCAGCATTTTGATTAAAGGCTTTTTCAAACTCAAAGAGGTGGTTTAGGCGCTGAATAACATTATCGGCCGCTCGCTCCAACGCCCAGCCCGGAACATCAGGGATGATCAAGATTTTTGGTTTCACCAACAAATCCTCCTTATCCCACTTTGCGTGAGATAAAAAAACAGATGGCGAAGATAACTATATTTTAATAGAAAAGGTCAGCTCTTGCAATAGGCAGGGAATTCAGCAATTTCAATAATTTTGTGTCAAGGACAGAAAAAGGTAAGCAAATATATAAGTCTTATATACTTCAATTCAAAGTCAAATCAGCAGCCGTTTAATTATAAGTTTAGAAACTCTGTCCCGCTCCTTCTTGTCATAGATCGAGCGGGTTTTTTATTTCCCGAATATTTCATTTTTATTGACTTTTTCCCTCCTACGAGTTAAATAAGATCAAAGCACAGTAAACAATATTAACAGTACAAAAAATTTTTATCACTAAGGATGTGACTTCCGTGAGTGATGAGAATAAAAAGAAGGCCGGATCGCTGGATAAAAAAAGCGATGGGCCTTTTCTATTTTTAGACTCATCCCCATAGGTCAATATAAACATTTTTTGAAAGCTAATAGGAATATTTGCTAACTAAAGCTGGATGAGGAGCTAACCTGTCCGAAAGGAGGGTTTCATGGTTGTCATCGGAAAAGGGATTCAAAAGACAAGGAATTTTATCAAACACGATATCTGGAGAATTCGCCGGACAAAACTTCCTCCCGGCAAATCTTTTTTCCTCAATCTTCTGAGGGTACTCATCCTTTCCATTAGAAGCTTTGACGAAAATAAGTGCGCTTTACATGCGTCGGCGTTGACATTTTTTACGATGATCTCGGTTGTTCCTGTCGCGGCCATGGCCTTCGGCATCGCCAAGGGTTTCGGTTTTGAAAAATTGTTGGAAGATCAATTGCGCGCCAAACTGGCCGGACATGAGGATATTCTGGCCAACGTCATACAATTTTCACATTCACTCCTGCAAAACACACAGGGAGGGTTGATCGCCGGGGTTGGTTTGGTCATCCTTTTCTGGTCCGTCCTCAAAGTGCTGGGGCAGATTGAAAACTCCTTCAATGACATTTGGGGGATCAAGGAGCGGCGGACGTTCGGCCGGATGTTCGGGGACTACCTCTCCCTCATGCTGATCTGTCCCATAGTCATCATTATTTCCGGCAGCGTGACTGTCTTCATCACGACCCAGGTGACCCTGATTACGGCAAAGGTCGCCATTCTTGGTAACTTCAGCTTTCTGGTGTTCCTATTCCTGAAGCTGCTGCCCTATACTCTTCTTTGGGGTCTTTTTACCTTTCTTTATATTTTCATGCCGAATACGAAGGTCCGCTTCTCATCCGGCCTTTTTGCAGGCGTTATTGCCGGCACCATCTATCAGGTCATTCAGTGGGTATACATTAAGTTTCAGGTCGGAGTCGCCAGTTACAATGCAATTTATGGCAGCTTTGCCGCGCTGCCGCTATTCCTGGCCTGGCTGCAGTTGAGCTGGACGGTCGTTTTGTACGGGGCCGAAATATCCTTCGCTCACCAGAATGTCGATACGTACGAGTTTGAAGCGGACGCCCGTCAGGCGAGTCATCGCACCAAAACGTTGCTTTCCCTCCAAATTACCCACCACCTGATTCGAAATTTTATCATGAGGGAAAAGCCTTTGACGGATCGTGACATATCAAACCAACTCGAAATCCCGATCCGCTTTGTCAATGAGATCCTGTTTGATCTGGTGAAAAGCCGGATTGTTTCGGTTACGGAGACGGAGGGGGAACGCGGGTATCAGCCCGCTCTCGACATCAACGCGCTCTCGATACACTGCGTCATTGACGCCATGGAACAACGAGGCGCCAATACCATGCCCTTCGATCATACGCCCGAATTTGAGACCTTATCGGTGCTATTGGAAACATTTGGGAAAACCATTGAAAGACTGCCCGAAAACAAGCTTTTGAAAGATCTATGATGTATCTTGCTGATTTGGAAGCTCTGGGCGAGAAGTAAAAAATAAAAAGTGAAAATTTTGGACAACCTCCCCTAAGCTACCTCCAAGCCTTTCTTATGTGTGACTAGTGCAAAGGAATTTAATTTCTGGGAAAAAGAGAACGAGCCATGACTAACCCCTCGTTCAACCCGCGATGATTGAGGGGAGGCAAGGACTAAAACAACCTATAAAAGCTTGTCGGGTCGGCGTGAGGAAGTCATGCATCGAGTGGTTATTTTCTGTAACAGTGCGTCGTGGGTTCCGTCCATTCTTATCAAAGGCACGCTGGCGGCATTGGCTTCCCGTGATGATCTGAAACTTGTCGCGATATGCATACCCCAACCACAGCCATTTGCGAGAATGCTCTGGCGCCACATCAGGGACAGGGCGTTTTTCACTATCCGCTCTTTATCTGAACCGGCAATGATGCGGCGTCATACGATTCCCGTGCCGATCAATCTTAACAAATGGGCCCGGCGATTCGGATTCAAGGTGCTTATTCCACCGGAAGGCAACATCAATCACCCGGACTTTATTGCCCAGCTGCGCGATGAGATCCGGCCAACAATTGCGCTTTCCTTTTACTGCCTTCAGAAGTTCAGTCCGAGCCTGCTTGAGGTTTTCAGACACGCGATCAATTATCATAATGGCCTGCTGCCCGGGTACCGGGGGCTAAAAGCAACGGCATGGTCCGTATATCAGGGGGACAAGGAGACGGGTTTCACGTTTCACCGCATGGGCAAGGAGTTAGATGAGGGTCCTGTTTTGGTGCAGGGGGCCGTGCCCGTCAGTCCTGATTCGAGCACCGTTGCCCTTGATTTGGAGAAGGCGATCACGGCGATGAATTATATTCCGCAGGTGCTTCGAATGGTGGTAGATGGTTATCCAGGTGAGCCCCAAAGCGGTGAGGGCAGGTACTTCTCGAGAGCGGACTACTTGGCCGTCACGAGAATTTCCGACCCCTCGTCCCTCTCGATTGCGGAGCTGACGAGGAGACTGCGGGCTTTCGGGGGCTTGCGGATAAGAATCGGCAATAGGTGGCATAAGGCCACAAAGATCAGAGAAGTGCCGGAGCGATGTTGCAAGGGTGGCCGGCGCTGTTTCCGAACCTCCGACGGGGTCATGGTCGAGCCGCTTCGGTTTCGGAACCTTCCCTATGCGCTGGCCCGCGAATGGGTCAGGAAATGGATCTTCGGGAAGCTTACCCCTTGATCACGAGACTGTGTCGTAAGTCCGGTTATGGTTCGACAAGCTCACCATGACCGTTAATAATCAATGGCTTAGCTGGTCACCCTGAGCCTGTCGAAGGGGGCATAGCTAATTGTGACACAGTCTCCACTCGGAGGGGTTTAATTTAAAGTATTATATTTTTCTGTCAGCAGCATCCTTCTCCGCAACCCCCCTCATCATCGCAATTGCCGGATGAAGAGCAGCCACAGCCACATCCGCCATGATCTTGGGTTGGTGTATTGCTGATTCCGACCACTTCAATATCAAAGGTCAATGCTTGGCCGGCGAGAGGGTGATTTAAGTCCAATACAACGTTTTCATTATCAATCTGAATAACCTGCGCGGGCACCTGACGGCCGTCCGGCATTTGAAGGCGGATAAGCTGACCCACTTCAGGAATTGCGCCGGGCGGGACTTGCGATAACGGAAAATTATGCAGCAGCTTTTCTTCTCTTAAACCGTAGGCATCTTCCGGTGCAAGCGTAAACGTTTTTTTCTCATTTAAAGCCATGCCCACAAGCGAGTTCTCAAACCCTTTTATCATTTGGCCGCCTCCCATCAGTATTTCAAGGGGCATCCGGCCTTCACTGCTGTCGAATACTTCTCCGTTATTGAGGGTTCCTTTATAATGAACGCTGACGTACATGTTGTTTTCAACTTTTTCCATGGAATTCTCCTGTCTTTATGTTTATTTTTTATTAAATTTTTTATTAAAATATATATGAATGGATTTAAGTCAAGTAAATATATATGTGAGGGAAAAAGGGCAGGATGCTTTTCATCATTCCGTTGCCAAGAGGAATGTTAAAATTTTGCAGACGTCCCTAACTCTCAACTATATTTTACTTGAAAAAGTCAGCCATTGCAATAGGCAGGAAGTTTGGCAATTTCAATAAGTTGGTGTCAAGGCAGAAAAAGGACCTGGCTGATTTGGAAGCTCTGGGTGAGAAGTAAAAAGTAAAAATTTTGGACAATGCTTACTTTGATTTTTGTTGACTTTATCCCTGATTAGAATTAAAAAGGATAAAAAATATTAACTCCCAAAAAGATAAGTGACGGAGTGGCATAGGATGTCTTTGGTAGAAAGGGTTTTTAAGATTGATAAAAATAAATGGGCCGGATTACCAAGCATAAAGGTGATGGGCCTTTTTGTTTTGGGACTTGGCCCAATGGGTCCAATCCGAGATTTTGATAGGGGTGTTCGGCATCAGGAGAATTCAGAACGCATTATTGAATGGGGCAGGAAAACATATGAGCGATTTCAAGACATGTGCAGAGGACGTCAGGCGAATGTACTCGGACTTAGCATGGCTGTTCCCGGTGATCAGCCCCGTCGATGCGTATGAAGATGAGGCGGATGAACTCTGGCGCACAGTGGAGCGCCATTCACTGATCGCCGTCACGAGTTTGTTTATTATGGGTTCAGGGGCCGGTCATTTGGATTATCATCTGAAGAAAAAGGCACGGATCACCGGAATTGATTGCAGCACCGAAATGATCGCAATCGCCCGTAGCCTTAATCCCGATTCGGCATATCATATCGGAGATATGCGAACGGTCCGTCTCCCCACACGATTCGACGCGGTGCTCCTTACTGACGCATTGCCCTATATGCTAACAGAACAAGATCTTCGCGAAGCGTTCACTACTGCGTACGAGCATTTACTGCCAGGTGGAGTCTTTGTGACCTATCTGGAGGCTTATAATGACAAAAAGGTGATGAACGGGGTCCGGCATTCCACATATCCTCACAACGGTTCTACCGTAACACACATCGAGCACTATTTCGATCCAGACCCCGCGGACACCACCTATGAGATGACATTCTTTAACATAATTCGTCACAACGGCCTACAGACCGTCGAAGTGGACCATCATCTAGGGGGCATCTTCCCAATAGCAACATATCGCGGTCTGCTTCAAGATGTGGGATTCGAGGTTACCGAGGCTTTTCTTGAGGCACGCGAGGTGCCCATGTTTGTTGGTCTTAAAAGAACAGATGAGCGGCATCCGGAGAAAGGCAGCGGGACTCAGAATGACATTGTGACACAGTCTCTTTGAGGAGAGCAAAAGTAAAAAGAAAATTTTGGGCAACGTTTACCTTGCTTTTTTTGTTGACTTTTACCCTGGATAGTATTAAAAAAGCTAAAAACAAAATCTGCCCAAAAAAGATAATTGTAGTAGAGGAAAAGGGTGCCTTTCATGGGAAAGGTTTTAAGATTGATAAAAATAAATAGGCCGAATCGCCGGGAAAAAGGCGATGGGCCTTTTTTGTTTTGGGCTCAGTCCAACGGAGCATACAATACCATATGTTTTTAAGAAAGTGATATCGACCTCCACTTTTATCACTGACAACTTATGCTGACACTAAAGCAGTTAGGTTTTATACGGATCAATATAATCATTGTTAGGCTAAGGAGAACGAATATGAAGACGCTACTGTCTGCAATTCTGATGCTCGCGGTCTGCACGTCCGGCTTTGCAATAGAGCTGGAGCAACACGAGAAGACATCGGTCCCACCGGAATGCCGGTTTGAGATCCTGCAGTCATCATTGGCAGCGAAACTTACGCTCAAGGTGGATAAATTCACAGGAACGGTATCCCAGATAGTCGAGACCATAGACGGGGGCAAGACTTGGCAGCCTATTGCAAACCGACCTCACCCTAACGACAAGACCGAACCTGGCAAAGTCAACTATCAGGTGTTCACCTCCGGCCTCGCTGTAAAGTTCACCTTCTTGATTAATGTTAATACCGGTGCCACCTGGCAACTGGTTGAATTCGATAAGGGCATTGCATGGGATCCAATTATCTGAAGCCCAACCAAGGAGATCAGGAGACGCGGTGCCCGCGCGCCTGACTCCTGACGTTATGCTGATAGAGGAGAAATGTTAATGTATCTAATACATCATGTGACACAAGACGATGTATGGGAACACTGGAAGCGAGTTGAGAACCATAATTCCACCAACTTCCGCTCTGATATACGAGATCCGCTACCAACGGATCTGACTTGGTCCTTTTGCGAATTTCAGCCTTACGATATAGATCATTTGTATATTATCTCTTCTGATGATTGGACTGATATTTCTGGCGGGACATTCCGGGTTTCTGATGTTGCGCCAAGGATTGCCTCTCCCAGCAATTGTAATGACTCTATCAGAATCGCCAGTGACATCCGCAATAAAATAAGCCATCTCGAATCAGGTAATCAACTAGACTCAAGACTAATCCTTGTTACTGATAGCCCTTCACTAACTGGCCCATTCACACTTATCGAAGGCAATAAAAGATGCGTAGCTTTTTACCTACGTGAAACTTTAATAGGTTGCTCTGTTTTTGTAGGTTCATCTCCTAATATTAAGAGCTATTTTTGGGCTCGGCATACTTATGAGCAAATAAACTCGCATAACCCACTTTTGCACAGGACGTCAAACAACCGGCGCCTGTGAAAGGCCCGTTAGCAGGAGGATAAAATGAAACACATCGATACTCCTTTGTATAAATCGAGACCAACCAAGAAAAGCATCGGCAATGAGTATTGTATTTATAGTGATAGAATTGAGCTAAGATGCAGATTCCCATTTTTTTCAAAAACATTGGTCATCAAAAAGGATGACCTGATTTCAATAGAGATTTTTAAACCCCCAGTCATTAGAACAACTTTTTGGGCTTTAAAACTTGATCTGGCTGATTTAAATGAACACGTAGGAATTAAAAGAACAAATGGATTCTTTAAACAATTACGATTTACTCCGGAAATTCCTAACGAATTTGTTACAATGGCAAGAGAGCTACTTCAACTAAAATGCTAACCATCGGCTGCATGGATCGCCGAAAAAGCTGGTTCCACTGAGCCGGACGTTATGCCGAGACACTAACTAAAGAAGAAAAAATGACAACACAAAGATTCATCTTGCTCACACTTTTTTCTGATTTGGTTAATATGGTTAGAATATAATTAACCAGCGCCATCATTTATCCCCAGCCAATGCCCGATCAATTGACCACTTGCCGCCCCCCTGTATCAGCAGCGCGATGGCAATGCCGATCACCAGGAGATGGTACTCAAACCCCTCACCCTTTTGCTGGCCAAACCAGTTCATAAAGAAACCGTTCGGGATGTGATACTTGAGCATGCAGATGAAGATGGTGGTGCCGATACCGAGCGCCCAAAGCCGGGTGAAAACTCCAAGGATGAGCAGGAGAGCGCCAAGGCATTCGATGATCATGAGGATAATGGTGGACCAGGCCGGAAACCCCATACCCTGAAAGGTCTGGATGGTCTGCGCGAACCCCGGCCCGCCGAACCAGCCAAAGACTTTTTGCGCGCCGTGCGGAAAGATCACGATGCCGAGCGCAAGGCGGATGATTAAAGCAGCCGGACTATCGTTGGTAGATAAAAAGGTCTTTAACATTTTCTTAACCCTCCTCTCTTAGCAACTCTTTTTAAAGGGTAATCTAATACAGGGGCTTTTATCTAACCCAATGCCATAATTTTTAGTTATAAGGATAAGGATAAGGTTGTAAGAAAAGGCAACCTTTATGAGGCCTGGTTTATCATGGAAAACATGTATTCTGTCCATAAAATAAATCCGGTAGGTGTGGGATAATACCAAGTCGCCTTCATTTGTATATCTTTGTTGGCTCCTCGTCATACTCCTCGACGTACTAAAATGTACGCCTGCGTCGATTCCTCGTCGTCGCCTTGATCTACTTTTGAATGCAACTTGGTATAAGGCGCTCCCCTCGCTTTAAATTTTTTATTGAAAATATCATACTCCGGGGATTTGTCAAGTTCGAACAAGAAGGCAAACCATAAAAGGGAAAACCCCGTCAGATTTCTCCAAACGGGGTTTTTGTTTTCTTTGATATCGAAAACTCCTTATACTTTTACAAATAAAAAGGGCGTTGTTGTCCCTGTTTATGCTTATCTTTTCTGTAAATCGCTGACACCAATAAATGGCACTGACCCACTACCTGTAACCTGCGGGAGGATACCGTTCCATTTATCTATAGCCTTGAGATTGGCCTCTATCTTTCTAAGCTCTATAAGGTCCGGTGTGATATTTTCCCTTTTGCAGCCTAAGGGACTCTGCCTCTGCCTTGGCTGCTGTAATCTTCTGTTCTGCCCTCGATTTTTATCCTCTCCAGGTCCCTCTGTGCCTTCATGGCAAGCTGTTCTGCTGTCTTTGATTCGATGGCTTCCATAAATATTTTGGAGAAGCTGAACCCGACGATAGAGAATGCATCAACTGCTATGTTGTTCGCTATAAGCCTTTCAGTAAGATTTAATTTCATTGCATCGCTTACACTTGACCGCTTTGTGATAAGCTCTTCTGCTGTGTACCTCGCTGTCACAGCCTTTACCACCTCCTGCACTGCAGGGTCTATATGATTCGCTCTTTAAACTCTATGCCGAGGGACTGATGACAATATTTGCCTTATCAGGGACTATGTGATAATTAATCGCAACAGTAGAGCTTACATCCTGAAGGTTGGATGATGCGGCTGCTGCATCAGTCGTTGCCTTCTGCACCTTGACATCCATCCGGGCAATCTTTTAGTAGGTATCCTGAAATGCAGCCCCTCTCCAAGTACGGTCTTCTGAACAGCACCAAAATTAAGAACAACTCCTCTTTCCCCTGCCCCAATCTGAACCCATGGATGTAAAAACAGGAAAAACACCAGAATTGCTCCAATAATCACTGCCAACCTCATGGGTGCCTGTTTCATTGCAGAATGCATTGCCTCCTTAGCTCTGTAAACATCTCTTTCATCCATTATGTTGCCTCCTTTTTAATTTAGCGGCTGCTTAACAGCCTTATTAATAAAAAGTTTTATTATTTTTGCCATTTTTTTTCCTCTCTCACATAAACCGCCCAGTGAGGGAACGGAATCACAGTTTTTTCCTCCACATTGACTCCAATCACGCATTGACAACTCCTTTTGTGGATAGAATGATCATCTCTGTTTTTTTGTTCTCGTTGTATCATGATAATAGTCGCCACGCAAAATTTCACCTATCCCGATTATCTTTACAGAAAATGGAGCATAGATGGATCTTGAGGAGAATACCGGGTGTAGGGTTTTGGTTAACGACGAGTCCATTAAACTCGGCCAGCTTTTCTTTTCCCTGCGAGGTGCTAAAATACTTTTGCATGATGTTGTCCAGTTGTCGCCCCCTTTTTTTTTACCTCATGGATTCTCAGACGACCGGGCTGAAGGTCAGTGGCTTCCTTTTGGGAGACAAAGGTAAGGCTTTGAATCATTGGGTCCATGAGAGGCCGAAAGGTTCCAAAATCAGCTGTTTTGCTTATACCAAGCAGAGAATAGCCATTAGCGTCCTTCACAAAGGCAATCGCTTCTGCCTGGATAGCGCCCAGACTGCCGCTTGATCCTTTATAGGTACCCATTCTTGCGCCATGTTTTACGTTAGAGGAAGTTTCGCCATCTTTTTTCAGACCGTTTTTCCCCAGCTTGTTTTCGAAATCGCGGAAATATTCTTCCGAGGTCATTTGGATTCGCAGAGGTTCAATGTTAAAAATCGCATAAAAATCTTTCTTGGGCTGGCCAAAAACAGCGGTATATTTTTTGCTGTTTATTTGGCCTTGCCATCCTTCGGGTAATTGGATTTTAAGAAGAAACTCTTTATTGTAATAATAGTCTCCTTTTTTTATTAATTCCTTTCCATTCCATTCTCCCACTGCCAGTCCATCAAGTAATCGTATATACGGATTTCGTTTTATTGAACAGTTCAACGCGGCTGGTTGGGTTTGCTGGATCTCGCCAATCTCATGATTTGAATTTACCAGCCGTTCGCTGGTAGGGGGATGAGTCATAAACCAGGTTTCGGTTGAGTTTGGCTCTCGCACCTGAATCCGTTGAATTGCTTTCATGACCTCAAGTGAGGCCTTGGGGTTATATCCGGTTTTCGTCATATACAATGTCCCCAGGTGGTCAGCTTCCCGTTCATCATCGCGGGAAAACTTGTTTAAAGCTAAGACGGCTCCTATATTGACCAAATCTCCAAGTGGCTGCATCGGGCCCGGGACAGCTACGCTGGCTGCCAGAAGTCCGATATTCAATAGCTCGACCTTGGAAATCTGAGCCGCTGAATGCCTGGCATCCACATGACCAATTTCGTGCCCCAAAACCGAGGCGGAGTTCATCAGTGGAATTTACTCTTTCCAGCAGTCCCCGGTGGACATAGACAAAACCTCCGGGTAAAGCAAATGCATTGAAATCAGGGGAGTCAACAATTTCAAACCGGTAGTTAAGGGTTTTTGCCCGGGCAGTATGCTGACTTATCCCTCCCCCGACTTCCTTGACTAAAGAACGAAGTTCAGGTACTTCTAAATAAACCCCATCTCTTCCCGGACTTGTTTATCCACCTGCTGGCCCATGCTAAATTCCCGTTCCTCAGATACCGTCATAAACTGAGTACGGCCAGTCACCGGATTAACGGCACAGCCGGAGAAGGAAAAAGAAATCAGGAATAAACCTGAAACCAGAATGCTCAGGAAAAATTTTTGCTCAAATTTTTCAATTTTTTCTGGTGGCATTTTTCAAACACCTCCTGTGGGTAAAATATCGTGGTGAACTCCCCCTGCCCCCTCTTTTTCGAAAGAGGGGGCAGGGGGAGTTTTTTCAACAGCCCGCTATACACAATGACATATGTCTTATGCACGATTGTCAGTCCTCTTGACTCGCGGAATCCAGGGTTTTTCTGGATTCCCGCTGGAGTTTATCCCCGCGAAGACGGGGACGGAAATGACTCATTATGTCGTGGTTTATGACGCTGTATCATAATATACTAAATCAGACATAATAAAAGCAATATCTTGAGGATAAGTTCTTGCTAAAATGTTCTGCAGGCTTCCCTTTCTTACTTATATTTAATAGTGGATAGGCTGGCGAAGTATTAAAATCCGCGCGGGGTAGAATTCGTTATTGAATTGCCCAAAAGCTCAACCGGCAAGATCCAACGCTTTAAGTTTCGTCAAGATCACGGAAAGAATCTTTAGAGGGGTTAAAGAAATTTTTAAAAAATTTTTTTGCCTTGCGAAATTTTACGGATACCTTCGGCTTTTGCACGGTACCAGTAATAACCATCGGAATAGTGGCGTCCCCGTTGCCGAAAAAAGGTAAAATTTTTTGCG
>CAVTQE010000025.1:0-35613 GCA_963736755.1 uncultured delta proteobacterium
ACCGGTAACCTGCGGGAGTATCCCGTTCCATTTATCTATAGCCCTGATATTTGCCTCTATCTTTCTAAGCTCTATAAGGTCTAGTGAAATATTTTCTTTCTGCAGCCTCAGGGATTCTGCCTCTGCCTTGGCTGCTGCAATCTTCTGTTCTGCCTCTATCTTTATCCGCTCCAGGTCCCGCTGTGCCTTCATGGCAAGCTGTTCTGCTGTCTGCTTTGATTCAATGGCTTCCATAAATATCTTGGAGAAGCTGAAACCGACGATAGAGAATGCATCAACTGCTATGTTATTCGATATAAGCCTTTCAGTAAGATTTAATTTCATTGCATCGCTTACCGCTGACCGCTTTGTGATAAGCTCTTCTGCTGTGTACCTTGCTGTCACAGCCTTTACCACCTCCTGCACCGCAGGGTCTATGATTCGCTCTTTAAACTCTATGCCGAGGGACTGATAGACGATGTTTGACTTATCGGGAACTATGTGATAATTAATCGCAACAGTAGAGCTTACATCCTGAAGGTTGGATGATGCGGCTGCCGCATCAGTCGTTGCCTTCTGCACCTTGACATCCATCCGGGCAATCTTTTGCATTATAGGCACCCTGAAATGCAGCCCCTCTCCAAGTACAGTCTTCTGAACAGCACCAAAATTAAGGACAACTCCTCTTTCGCCTGCCCCAATCTGAACCCATGGATGTAAAAACAGGAAAAACACCAGAATTGCTCCAATAATCACTGCCAACCTCATGGGTGCCTGTTGCATTGCAGAATGCATTGCCTCCTTAGCCCTGTAAACATCTCTTTCATCCATTATATTACCTCCTTTTTAATTTAGCGGCTGCTTAGCAGCCTCATTAATAAAATGTTTTATTATTTTCGCCATTCCTTTTCCTCTCTCACATAAACCGCCCGGTGAGGGAACGGGATCACAGTTTTTTCCTCCACATTGACTCCAATCACGCTTCGAGCTCGACAGAAGAAACCTGCGACGGTCGAATGATGGAATTAAGTGTTCCAAATTTGATTTCTTTATGATTCGAAACAGGCACGGTGAGGTCGAGGTTGTTGTCTTTTTCTGCATCACTATGGACTGTCTCTCCGGCGAACCATTTCGAAGCCAGCCTGGGTAGAATAATCATCTTTGTTTTTTTTTTTTATTGTATCATGATTAAT
The DNA here is from genome assembly GCA_963736755.1 of uncultured delta proteobacterium. Classification (GTDB taxonomy): domain Bacteria; phylum Desulfobacterota; class WTBG01; order JAGOGO01; family JAGOGO01. The sequence goes on from CAVTQE010000025.1 coordinate 1,173, forward strand.
AGCCGCCACGCAAAATTTCACCTATCCCGATTATACCTACCCCGGAATCAGTGAAATTCTTCTAACGGGGTTTATTGAAAATGGAGCGTGGGCGGGATTTTAAGGAGAATACCAGGTGCAGGGTTTTGGTTAACGACGAGTCCATTAAACTCGGCCAGCTTTTCTTTTCCCTGCGAGGTACTAAAATACTTTTGCATGATGCTGTCCCAGGTCTCGCTTCCCTTTACCTCATGGACTCTCAGACGACCGGGTTGAAGGTCAGTGGCTTCTTTTTGGGAGATAAAGGTAAGGCTTTGAATCATTGGGTCCATGAGAGGCCGAAAGGTTCCAAAGTCAGCCGCTTTGCTTATACCAAGCAGAGAATAGCCATTGGAGTCATTCACAAAAGCAATCGCTTCTGCCTGGATAGCGCCCAGACTGCCGCTTGATCCTTTATAGGTGCCCATTCTTGCGCCATGTTTTACGTTAGAGGAAGTTTCGCCATCTTTTTTCAGACCGTTTTTCTCCAACGTGTTTTCGAAATCGCGGAAATATTCTTCCGAGGTCATTCTGGATTCTTAGAGGTTCAATGTTAAAAATCGCATAAAAATCTTTCTTGGGCTGTCCAAAAACAGAGGTATATTTTTGGTTGTTTATTTGACCTTGCCATCCTTCGGGTAATTGGATTTTAAGAAGAAACTCTTTATTGTAATAATAGTCTCCTTTTATTAATTCCTTTCCATTCCATTCTCCCACTGCCAGTCCATCAAGTAATCGTATATAGTGATTTCGTTTTATTGAACAGTTCAACGCGGCTGGTTGGCTTTGCTGGATCTCGCCAATCTCATGATTTATATTTACCAGCCTTTCGCTGGTAGGGGGATGGGTCATAAACCAGGTTTGCGTTGTGGTTGGTTCTCGAACCTGAATCCGTTGAATTGCTTTCATGACCTCAAGTGAGGCCTTGGGGTTATATCCGGTTTTTGTCATATACAATGTCCCCAAGTGGTCAGCTTCCCGTTCATCATCGCGGGAAAACTTGTTTAACGCTAACGCGGCTCCTACATTGACTAAATCTCCAAATGGTTGCATCGCCCCCTGGGTAGCCACATTCGCTGCCAGAAGTCCGATATTCAACAGCTCGACCTTGGAAATCTGAGCCGCTGAATGCCGGGCATCCACATGACCAATTTCGTGCCCTAAAACCGAAGCAAGCTCATCAGTAGAGTTTACTCTTTCCAGCAGTCCCCGGTGGACATAGACAAAACCTCCGGGTAAAGCAAACGCATTAAAATCAGGTGAGTCAACAATTTCAAACCGGTAGTTAAGGTTTTTTGCCCGGGCAGTATGCTGACTTATTCCTCCCCCGACTTCTTTGACTAAAGAACGAAGTTCAGGTACTTCCAAATAAACGCCCATCTCTTCCCGGACTTGCTTATCCACCTGCTGGCCAATGCTGAATTCCCGTTCCTCAGATACCGTCATAAGCTGAGTGCGGCCAGTCACCGGATTAACGGCACAGCCGGAGAAAGCACAGGAAATCAAAAAGAGTCCGGCAACGAGAATGCTTATGAAAAAATTCTGCGCTAATATTTTGAATTTTATTAAAACCATCTAAGCTCCGTCAAGATCACGGAAAGAATCTTTAGAGGGGTTAAAGAAATCTTTAAAAAATTCTTTTGCCTTGCGAAATTTTACGGATACTTTCGGCTTTTGTACGGTACCAGTAATAACCATCGGAATAGTGGCGTCATTGTTGCCGAGAAAAGGTAAAATTTTTTGCGCATCTTTGCCCAGAGATTGCTTAAGCGAAGCTCCCGTTACTTTATACTTAATAGGGTTTCCCTTTTTTTCGGGATCGTAAATAAGGGAAGTCCAGCCTTGAAGCGCTAGCTCGATATCGGGCCCGGTTACCTGGATAGTGTTATCATAAATTTTCCCTTCTCCAAGGCGGAAAGGACTCAGAATCTGGTCAAACTGAATCGTCTCAGATTTTCCCAAAACGCTCAGTATCTCGCTTAAGGCACCTTCACTTTTAATGGTTCCATCATTTAAACTTATTTTTCCCTCTCCCCTGATACTTCTGCTTATCTCCTGTTCCCAATCAGTCCCTTGCCAGGAAGCCTGGAGAAAAAAACTTCCCTTTCCGGTAAGCTGAGTAGAACGGGAGCTGATAGGGATAACGTAACCCAAGAGAGTTTGCTTCTGAGAGAGTTCAATATCTTTCCCCTGCCCCTTTAAATTCATCACCGGTCTTTTCTGGTTGAAATCAATGGTTCCCTGCACTGTTGAAGGGCCGTTATTCAGCAGGCCTTTCAGCGCCAAAGTGAGAAAACCTTTATCGAGAGTACACTCGGTACTTTTAAGGTTTTGGATTGTGCCCAAGCCCTGGTAGCTCATAGCATCTAAAAATACGGTGCCATTTCCAATCCACGAAGAAAGGACTGGTTTGTTTTCACCAGGCTTTAACTTTCCCTCAGCAGTAAAGGTTAAGCTTCCGTTGCCTTGAAGGATCATTTTTTTGGGAAGGGAATCCTTCCATGCTTTTTGCACTTCTTCTAAGGCAAGAGCGAGCTTCCCTTCGCATTTCGCAAAAGGGTTTTTGGAAATTTGAGTAATGGTTCCCTGGCCATTAAAATTTAAACAAGAAGATTCAGCCGTGAGGGTAGTGAAGGTAAGGGTATCTTGCTCTGGAGAGTAGATAAGGTCATGCGTGACTTTAAGTTTGGGCAGCAAAGGAAGATTGTGATCTCCCTTCACAACGAGCGAATTTTTTAGATTTCCTTTAATGGTAAAGTCAGAGGAGGACTCTCCTTCACTCGGAAAACCTCGAGGGAGCACATCGAGAAGTTGTTTTTTTAGCTCAGCAAACTTTAATGAAAGAGTGCCTTCCACGTCTATATCACTTTGCCCATCCACAGTACCCTTAATCTCTCCGGCTAAGGATTTCCCTCGAATGAGTAAGGATGTTATCGTAAGCTGATTTTTTTTAAAGTTGCACAAGACGTCTGGAGAAATCCGCAGCGTTTCTTCCTGAAAAGGCCGCCCTTTGAGAGCGGGGTGTTCAACGCTCAAACCTCTAACAACGGTAGCTCCTTTAAGATGAAACTTTTTTGCAGATCCAGTTCCCGAGAGAGATAGCTGGGTTATGCCGGAGAGGTTAAGATCAGGGGGAAGATGAAAAAAATTCCCCAGAATGTGGACAATCTCATGGAGGCCTCCCGTTCCTGAGAGCATGAGGTTGCTATAAGGGGCTTTTTGAAAATTGTTGATTGTTCCGGCAAGAGAAAGCTTAAGAAAATCACTATTGAGATCAAAAACTTTAACTTTAATCTCGTGGGTAGGAAAGTTGAATAAAACCTCTTGAGAAGAATCAATGCGAGGTTGCTCAAAGGGGGCCTGTTGGAAAGGCCCTCCGGTTATGGACACATTGGTCAGCTGGGTTGCACCCGTTATTGCAATACGGGAATCAAAATTTCCCCGGGCTTCTAAGGATGACTGAAGGTTGCCTTTCCAAGAATACCCAGGAGGAAAACCCAGGACCCCGGCTAACACCTGAGAGAGTTTATCTAAGTCAAGAGAACAGACCAGGCGCCCTCCGGTTGCCTCAGTGGAGGAGGTGTTAAATTTGTCTAAGTCAAAAAATCCTTCCACATGGCCAAAGCCTGCTTCCATGGTGAGCGTCCCTCGCGCCTTGGGGAGGTTCATTTTTTCTTTGGAAAAGAGAAGGGCTGAACCGCTTATTCTTAATGGCTCAGGGGGGTTGTTGTTAAGTACGACCGTGCCTTGCAAAAGAAACTTTATTGGTTTCGTAAGGGAACGAACATTTAAGTCAGCAGAAAAATTTTTTATCTGAGTAGTCGTATTAAGACGCTGATCAATAAAGGTAAAAACACCTTCTGTGATATGAGCGTCGAGAAACAGCGCAGAAAAGGCTTTATAAATACCGGACTTCTTTTTTGGACGCGGGGTAAGGGAATCATTTGGCGTGAGCGGAGAAGATTCTTTATCGGCAAGGCCAGTCCTCTCCTGGGGGAGAGAGGCAACGAGATCGTCTCCCCGTATCTTTCCCGTTTTGTCTCTTATGATCGTTAACGCTATTCCCTTGATCGTTAAAGAGGCAGCCTTGAATTTTTTTGCCAATAAAGCTCGCCAGTCGGGCAGGAGTTGAACAGAATGGAGCACGAGCAAAGGTGTTCGATCTTGATTTGTGATGTTCAGCTGAGAGATAGAAAACCCATCTTTCCAGGAGAAGGCCAGACTCCCCATCACAACCGGTCTTTTAAAAGCTTTGGCCAAATACAGTGAGGCTTTCTCACGTGCACGGTCTGAAGACAAGAGTGGAGGGAGAATAAAATATAAGATGATAATAAAGATAAAAACAAAAATAAAAAGACGGAGACCCCAGTGCAAAACCCGTCTCATTAAGCGTTTATTCTTCATCGTCAATCACCAAGCCGGGATAAAGCTTTTTCACACACTCTGGGCAGATGCCGTGGGTAAAGGTAGCATCAGAATGTTCTCTGATGTAAGCTTCAATTTGTTTCCAGTACCCGCTATCATCGCGAATCTTTTTACACGAGGCACAGATGGGTAACAATCCGCTCAAGGTCTTAACCTTGGCAAGGGCCTCCTGAAGTTCTTCGAGGGTTTGCTGCAGTTCCTGGATGAGAATTTTTCTTTCCTCTTCAGCCTGCTTGCGCTCAGTAATATCATTGCCAACACTAAGAATCCCCGTGACGTTCCCGTGCTGATCTAAAATCGCTTTATTAGTCCAGGAAATCCAGACTCGCTCGCCGTTTCGACGGATGTTTTCATTTTCGTTGTTTTTAAATTTTTCAGGATAGAGCATAAGGTCTTTCCTCATTTGTGCGAGGTCACGGCCCGTGGTTTCGGTTTTAGGTACAATCGTTTCCAAAAGATTTTTGCCGACAATTTCTTCTTCCGTATAGCCAAAAAAGTTTTGAGCAAATTCATTAAAAAACGTGATTCGTCCCTGAGTATCAGACCGGAGGATAATGCTGTTGGCATTTTCTACCAGTTCCCGGTACTTCTCCTCGCCTTTTTGCAATGCCTTTTCTATTTTTTCCCGTTCCGTGATGTCAATCCCAACGATGACAATTCCTCTGGTCTTGGCCTCGCTCATTAATGATGCATTAATAAGCATCATTCTTAAGTCGCCGTCTTTTCGTTTATAGACTATCTCATGATTGTGCAGGCCTCCTTCTTGTTGAACCTTGTGGAGTGTTTCAATGACTTTTTCTGGTTGTGCAGCAAGCATACTGATGTGCTTTCCAATAAGCTCTTCCTCGGTATACCCTGTCGTGTTTATGGTGGCCCTATTTATCGTCTGGATAACTCCATCCAGGTTTAATACCACTAAAGAGCCAAACATATTTTTTAGAATATTGTCAATATAGGCCTTGTCTGACCTCAACTCCTCTATTAGATTGAGCATTGCTGTCTGGGGGGCAGAACGATCCTCGGTTTGCTTCTCCACCTGCAGGTTCTCCAAATTTTTTGATTCCCCATTCTTTCTTTTTGAAGTCATTTTTTCACTGAAAAAAATTGTACATTACCCTGCTGCTGGTTAAGAACCAAAACCACCATTAAAAACATAAATAAAACGCAAGGAAATTTTATGGCCATTAAGCAGGGATATCATGTAGGCTGCTTTTCAGGATTTATTATTTATCTTGCCTGAGTGGAGCACTTCTCCTATAGTCATCAGATTCTGCGTCTTCCTCCGGAGGGACCGGTAATCCCCATTGAGTCCTGAGAAATTCAATTTTATCTAAAGGTTTTTCTAATTGATGCCTCCGGGTGGTCATGAGCATCCCGTATTCCCTTTGGGCATCTTCGATTCGCTTACCCAATGTTTCAAGTTTATTACAGAACTCATCCCACTGCTTCTTAAACCTTCCCAATAACGAGAGAATCTCACGGGAGGTTTTTTCTAAAGCAAAATGCTCAACCGCCTGCCGAATCACCGCCAGAACCGCAAACAGGGTTATCGGCGAACAAAACACCACCCTATTCTTAATCCCATTTTCCAGAATTGAACTATCCTGTTCGTGAATAAAAGCATAGACCTGTTCATTGGGAATAAACAAAAGCACGCAGTCAACCGTGTTATCATCCGGGTTGATGTATTCCCGTGTGGTCACCTCCTTGATCCGTGCTTTTGCGTTATTTAAGAAGGTCGTGCGGTATTTGGCCTTGTCCACTTCGGACTGTGCTTCCAGGTATTTGAGGTAGTTATCCAGAGGGAATTTAACATCCATATTGAGCTTTAAGGTTATTCGGCAAGAGGAACGTAAAGTCAGGCCGGCCGGAAGCACCCTCAATGGCTTTTTGCTTCAGGTAATTAATTTTCTCCACAAAACCCGCCAGCTTCAGTACATCTTCAGCCATCCGTTCTCCCCACTGACCGCGAGTTTTGGTGCTGGCTAAAGCTTCCCGAATGGTAGTGGTCACCTGCGCCAATGCTGCCGTCTGCTCGCCTGCAGTCTTGAGTTGGTTTGCCAAGGCTCCGAATTTTTCAATCCGGTCCTTTTCCAGTTCTTGCATGAGATGAGTGACATTTTCTAATTCTGTGCCCATGCGCTGGAGTTGCTGGTCAATCAGGACCTTCTTTGCGTCCAGTTCCTTTACCCCCACCTCACGCTCAGATTCAAGTTTGGCTTTGGCCAATTTTAGAAACTCTTCCGTTGATTTTGAGAGAGCATCAAGCGACAGGCTCCCAAAACTTGCTTTTAGATTTTCAAGCACTGCTTCAGTCTCTGCCTTCCGCTTTGTTTCACTTTCCTGGAAAAGTTCCGTTGCCAGCTCCTTGGCAGTCTTTGACTGGATCAGCCGCAAAATCAAAGCAACTGCCAAACCGAGCACAAACCCGGCAATAAAGATAAGAAGAAAAGTAAATCCGGTCATCAAGGCTTCCTCAATAAGTGCATTTGATTTATAAAAACAAAAAATTTCCTGGGGCGCTCTTTGTAAAAAAGACCTTTATTAAGCGCCACGAGTTTTTCAGGGTAGTCGTAAAGTCAGAGAAGTAAAAAAAGTTAAAAAATATATCCCATCGCGTTAAAAAAAATCGGAACGGAATCAGCCACCACACATTTCCTTAATTTTAAGAAATTTTTATAAAAATACCATAAGCCTTCCCCCAGGTCAAACCCTTCCCAATAATTGGCCAAACGCATTTAATGCATTAAAAGAAAAATTACCGTTTCCTTAAATTCGATACGCCTTAACGACCCGCACAATCCCAGATAGATCATTGATGATTTCAGGAGAAGAAAATTTTCTGGTCTCGACCATTATCCTTGCCACATCATGACCTTGTCCTTTTCCTAACTCTAACAGCAGGTATCCGCCGGGCTTAAGATAGTGGTGAGCTTCTCTAATAATTTTTCGATAAAATTCTAATCCATCTGGTCCCCCATCAAAAGCAACAGCAGGTTCATAGTCGCGGATTCCCGGAGGTAAGTGAGGGATTTCATTGGTGGGAATATACGGCGGATTGGAAATAATGAGATCGAATGGTGTTCTTCCCCTTTCTAATGGCTCAAAAAGGTTTCCTTCAATGAACCGTATGGAGCGCACGCCATGTGAAAAAGCATTCTCCTTTGCTACGGAAAGCGCCTCCGGAGAGATGTCAATGGCAATAATTGACGCCTGGGGAAGTTCAGTAGCTAAGGCAATTGAGATTGCACCGCTTCCGGTCCCGATCTCTACAATGGAGGGGGATGAACGAGGAGAGAAAATTTTGAGAGTCTCTTCTACGAGGGTCTCAGTTTCCGGTCGCGGAATCATAACCGCTGGATTAACCTTAAACGTTAAAGACCAAAACTCTTTTCTCCCGATAATATATGAGACCGGTTCTCCTTTAATCCTGCGAGCTATCAAGTATTGTAAGGTTTCTTTCTCTTGTTCGGAAACCGTGTTTGCAAGCGAAAGGTATAAGCCCTTTCGATCAGTTTTAAGCACCTGGGCCAGTAAAACTTCCGCATCCAATCGGGGAGTTGGTATTTGATGATGAGACAATGATTCGCTTGCGTGAGTTAGGAGGGAGGAAACGGTAAGAGGATTGAGGAGGCTTTGATTAATTTTTTACTCCTCCCATCTTCAGAGCTTCACTTTGAAAATACGCTTGAAGAGGGTTGATGAGCTCACTGAGGTTTCCCTCTAAAACAAATTCGAGTTTATAAAGCGTAAAGCCAATGCGGTGATCAGTAATCCGACTCTGGGGAAAATTATACGTACGGATCCGCTCGCTCCGATCTCCTGAGCCAACCTGATTTTTTCGGGTCTGTGACATTTCATTTTTTTGTTCAGTAATCGCCAGATCTAAAAGACGTGCCCTGAGCACTTTCAAGGCTTTTGCTTTGTTTTTATGTTGAGATTTTTCATCCTGACAGGTTACTACTAAGCCGGTCGGAATGTGAGTTACCCGAACAGCGGAATCAGTGGTGTTGACGCTTTGCCCTCCGGGACCAGAAGAACGGAACACATCGATCCGCAAGGCATTAGGGTCAATCTGAATATCCACCTCCTCAGCTTCCGGGAGAACAGCCACGGTAACCGCTGAGGTATGAATGCGTCCTTGTGATTCAGTGGCAGGGACCCGCTGGACTCGGTGGACTCCGCTTTCATATTTTAAATGACTATAAACCTTCTGTCCTTCAATGAGCGCAATTACTTCCTTAAATCCTCCCAATCCCGTAGCATTAGAGCTCATTATTTCTACTCGCCAGCCCTTTGACTCAGCAAAACGGCAGTACATCCGAAAAAGGACAGAAGCAAAAAGCGCCGCTTCTTCTCCACCCGTGCCGGCACGGATTTCTAAGATGATATTTTTTTTATCAAGAGGATCTTTCGGCAAAAGAAGAGTCTTAAGCGAGGACTCCAGTTCTTGCCGTTTCTCTTTTAAGGCATAAATTTCGACTTTGGCGAGTTCCTGAATCTCCTTATCTTCATCCTGTAATAAATTTTGATTTTCTTCTATTTCCTGTTCGATTTTTTTATATTCTCGGTAGGTTTCAATAAGCGTGGTAAGTTCAGCATACTCCTGGGAGAGCTTTCGGTATTCTTCTTTATTTTCTAAAGTCTTTGGATCGCTTAACCGCTGAGCCAGGGCATTGTAATGGTTTTCAACTGATTCCAGTTTTTGAAACATCATTATTCCACATTACGCATTTGAGCAGGCGTATTTTGGGTTTTGCCCCAAAATCCTGTTATTCCTCTTCACTCTTTTTTTTTGCGGTTGAAGGAGGGGTTGCCTTTTTGCCGTACTTTCGTTGAAATTTTTCCACGCGGCCAGCCGCATCAATAAACTTCTGCTGACCAGTGAAAAAGCTATGACACGCAGAACAGACTTCAACCTTGATGTCCTTAAGCGTGGAGCGGGTTTTGATAACATTCCCACACGCACAGGTTACCGTGGTATCAAAATATTCTGGATGGATATCCTTTTTCATTTTTTGCCTCCATTCATTAGTATCTTTGTAATCCGCTTTCTTCTAAAGAAGCGTATTAAGTTAAAATATTATTGCTGAGACTCGATACATGTTTTTTGGTAGTGGAGCACGGGAGCATGAGGATACACTGCAAAATGACTCCACGGCTACTGATTCATCGAGCCTAAGAAGTCGGGATTTGATTTTGTTTCGCTCATTTTTTCTAACAAGAACTCCATCGCATCGATCGGACTTAAAGGCTGCAATACTTTGCGCAATACCCAGATTCGGTTGAGGTCTTTCTTGTCTAATAAAAGCTCTTCTTTTCTGGTTCCAGAGCGGTTAATGTCTATGGCGGGGAAGATTCTCCGGTCGCTTAATTTTCGATCCAAATAGATCTCCATGTTCCCTGTTCCTTTGAATTCTTCAAAAATAACTTCGTCCATCCGGCTGCCGGTGTCTATTAAAGCAGTTGCAATAACGGTAAGACTGCCTCCTTCTTCGATGTTGCGCGCAGCTCCGAAAAACCGTTTTGGCCGGTGAAGAGCATTGGAATCCACGCCACCCGAAAGGACTTTCCCACTGGGAGGAACCACGGTATTATACGCACGAGCAAGACGGGTGATGCTGTCCAGAAGAATAACCACATCTCTCCCGCATTCTACCAGTCGCTTGGCCTTTTCCAAAACCATCTCAGCTACCTGAATATGGCGGGTGGCAGGCTCGTCAAAAGTTGAGCTGACAACTTCTCCTTTGACCGTTCGTTCCATGTCGGTTACTTCTTCAGGTCTTTCATCAATCAAGAGCACAATAAGGATAACCTCTTTATGATTCACTGCGATACTGTTGGCAATTTGCTGCAAAATCACCGTTTTCCCGGCTCGCGGAGGTGAGACGATCAAGCCCCGTTGTCCCTTTCCGATCGGAGTCAGGAGATCCATAACTCGGGTGGTGTATTCTTCCGCTTCAGTCTCGAGTTTTATCCTCTCGTCCGGATAAAGGGGGGTTAAGTTATCAAAAAGAATCTTTTCTCGTGAACCTTCTGGGTCCTCATAATTTATTGCCTCAACTTTTAACAGCGCAAAATAGCGCTCAGAATCTTTTGGGGGACGAATTTGACCAGCGATGGTATCTCCGGTGCGGAGATTAAACCTGCGAATTTGGGAGGGAGAAACATAAATATCGTCAGGCCCGGGGAGGTAGTTATAGTCAGGCGCTCGAAGGAAGCCAAAGCCATCGGGAAGGATTTCCAAAACACCTTCTCCATAAATTGATCCGTTTTTTTCTATTTCCGTCTGGAGAAGGGAAAAGATAAGTTCCTGCTTTCGCATTCCGCTTACCCCTTCGAGACCAAGGTGTTTTGCCATTGTTGTCAATTCGCTGATTTTTTTTGATTTTAATTCTTTAAGATTCATTTTTTAAAAACCTTTTCTTTTGAAAGTTATAAAAAAGGACTTTGTTTGCCCTGCATTTTTCAAGGGTTTGCTTAGTTATTTGTTGGGACAAAAGAAGATATACTATCCATTCGAAAAAAACTCTTCGAGATTCTGATTGATTAAAAAAAGGATGGTCTATTTTTTTGTGAGATAAAAATCTTTGGCTTGGATTTTCTTCTTTTTTAGCCTTTGTCTCATACAAGGAAGAATAAAGCTATACTCCTTATTGCAAAAAAAAATTTAAGGAAATTTATAATCTCCTTTTTCGAAATCCAAATTATCTTTGGATCACCCAAAAGGTAGGGCTTTTTTCTTCGAAAGCATTATATCAGAGATTATCTTCTTGGGTGGGTTAACCTCAGTGCTTTTAATCTATAACTATAACAACATCTTTTGTCAAGAAAAATTTTTAAATCGTGGTTTTGTTAGATGCTCAAGATACCTTGATGCTGTAATTTGATACAACCACCTTATTCGGCAAATTTAATAAAATCATTACAACTTATTAAAAAATTTTCCAAATAAATTCCTAATGGAACTAGCCAGATACTTTATTTTTTAGACACCAAAATTTCTGATATATATATAATTTAATATAATATTATATATAGTATTATAAAGGACCACCAAGAAACCCTTTTGCAATCGGGGAACCTCTTGCTACCCAAAAAAAATAAAAAAATTGTTTCCCCAGATTCAAATAAATTATTAATTTATTTTAGTTTTCCAAGAATTTCCCGGCCAATAACGATTTTCTCTACCTCCTTTGTCCCTTCATAAATTTCTAAGACCTTGGCAGCCCGGTAAAATCGCTCAATGTCCTGATCATTGAAATACCCATACCCCCCATGGAGCTGCAGCGACTCATCCACCACTTCTACCGCAACATGACAGGCATAAAGTTTAGACATCGCGGTCAGTTTCGTGTCAGGCCGGCCCTGGTCAAGTAACCATGCTGCCTTGTAAACCATGTTGCGGGCAGTTTCAACCTTGGTTGCCATCTCAGCTATTTTAAACTGGGTAACCTGAAAGGCTCCCAGGGGCTGGCCAAACTGTTTCCGCTCTTTGACATGTTTGACCGCCATGTCGAGCGCTCCTTGGGCGAGGCCCAATGCGTGCCCGGCTACATAGGCCCGGGATCGGTCAAAAAAATTCATCAGCTGAATAAATCCGTTTCCTTCCTTACCAATGAGGTTTTCTTGGGGAACCCGAACATCGGTGAAATAGACGCTGGAGGTGTCCGAACACCTCAGCCCCATTTTCCCTTCCATCCGGTCGGCTTCGTAGCCTTTGCGATCCGTCTCCACCAGAATAATGCTGTGGCGGCTGGTTTTGGATTTTTCTTCCGGATTGGTAAGGCAATAGACGATCATATGGGTTCCTTTGGTGCCATTGCCGATCATGACTTTGCTGCCGTTAATAACATAGTCCTTACCGTCTTTAACTGCCGTGGTAGAAGCGGCAGCAGTATCGCTTCCAGCATCGGGTTCGGTGATGGCAAAACCAAAGATCGTATTGCCCTCAAAGATGGGAGGCAAGAATTTCTTTTTCTGTTCCTCGGTTCCGTAGAGCAGGAGCTCTTCGACGCCAAAACTAATGGAGCAAAGCTGCTGGCCAATGCCGGGGTCTACCCGCCAAAACTCCTCTAAAACCATCGCCTGTTCCAGATACCCGAACCCAGGCCCGCCGTACTCCTCGGGAATAAAAAGGCCGACCAGACCGAGCTCCTTTGCTTTTTTGATTATCTCTTCGGGAAAGGTCTCGTTTAAATCGTACTCACGGGCCACATCGGTAAACTCCCCAACCGCAAAATCCCGCGCTGCTTTCTTGATGTCTTTTTGCTCATTGGTTAAATCAAAATTCATGTCAGTGCCTCCTTTGTTAGTACGCTAATAACAATCGTCCTATAGATTATGGCTTTACGCCACTATTTTTTAATAAAATTGCCACCAGCTTCAATACGCAACCATCTTTTGCTGCACCACTGAACGCCAGTCACCTGTGGTGCTATAAGCAAATTCACCAGTACTTCTGCCAGATCCTTCACTTCGATCTTATTTTCATATCCGGCTGTTTTTACTGCGTCCTCCAGCATGCTCATGCAGAAAGGACACGCAGTTATAAGAAGCTCGGCACCTACCTCAGCCGCATCCCGAGCGCGAACCTCGGATATTTTTTCCTTGGCTTCGAATTCTTCCATCCAGACCCGGCCACCGCCTCCACCGCAGCAAAAGCTGTTGCGCCGGTTTCTTTTCATCTCCACAAATTTAACTCCGGGGATCGCCTGGATAACCATCCGCGGAGCATCATAGATTCCGCAGTGCCTTCCCAGGTAGCAGGGATCGTGATAGGTTACCCGCTTTTCTAACTTTTTGGAAATTGTCAGCTTCTTTTCCTGGATCAGCCTTGCCAGGAGTTCAGTATAGTGCTGAATTTTTATTTCCGTCTCAGTTTGAATCTCAAGTTTCTTGCGATAAAGGGGGTATTCATCCCGCAACATCTTCAATCCATGGGGACAGGTGGTCACGACCTCTTTAACGCCGCACTCTTCGAAAGTTTCGTAATTTTTCATGATCAGCTCTTCGAGGAGTCCTTCCTCTCCGATCCTCTTTGCCATATCTCCACAGCAGGATTCTTTGTTTCCGAGAATGCCAAAGTCCAATCCTGCCTTAGTAAATACTCCCGCCGCGCTTCGGGCAATCTCCTGCAAACGGTTATCGTACGCAGACGCGCACCCCACGTAGTAAAGCAACGCCGCTTCTTCTCCTTTGGAAAGGTCTTTTATTCCCAGATCTTTTGCCCATTCTATGCGTTTGTTCTTGGCCCCCTGATAAGGGTTTCCATACTTAAAAATCGCCTCTAACGTTGTCCCCACCATCGCCGGCACCTGGGTGCCTTCTTCTACTTTAGACCTCCTGACTTCACGAATGATGTCCAAATTATTAATAGATAACGGGCACTCCTCCACACAAGCCCGACAGGTGGTGCACATCCATGCTTCTTCTCCCTGAAGAACTTCAGTTTTGGGAATCTCGGCTATTGGCTTTTTTAACCATTCGTTTACTAAGCGTGAAATACTGTATTTTGCTTTCACATAAGTTTTCATCTTCTGGTTCATTGCCCGGGGTGAGAGCGTTTCCCCGCTGAGATTTGAAGGACACTTAGTTTCGCACCGATTACAGCGGGTACAGGCATCAAAGGCAACAAGGTGTCGACGGCTAAATTCCTGGGTTAGTTTTTCTCTTTCTTCCAGAGTCACCACTTCGGAAGGAAGGGTTTCTAAAATTACATTAAGAGAACCGGCAATTACATGAAAAAGCTTGGAAAAGGGCAGGTATCCGATAAAAACAAAGCTTAGGACTGAATGGACCCACCAGATGGTAACATGCCATTGGAGCGCATCTCCCCGGAGAAATCCGGCGAGGTAAGCACCCACCGGCTCCCAGCTTAACCACGGTTCCGGTTTGGCTACCAGACGATATCCTTCGATAAGAAAGCCCGTGATACCAATTGCGAGAAGTAAAAACAGCACCAGGGGGTCTTCAAGAAGATTATTCATTTTTCCGGCTTTGATGAGATACCGTCGGATCAAGGCCATTATCAAGCCGATAATAAACAACAGCCCAAAAACATCCAGGACTAAAGAATAATACAGGTATATCGGCCCTTTTAAAAAATGAAAAATATAGTCATTAAAGGCTGACAATACGGTTCCCAGGAATAAGACAAAGAAGCCCCACATGATAAACATGTGCGTGAGTCCTCCGAAGAGGTCTCCAGAAAAGACTTTGGCGTTGCCCAGAATTTGTTTTAGGGTTGCTGAAAAAATCTGCGAAATATCTAACTTGTTTGTGCTGGGCCAGCCTTGCAACCAAACCCAGATATTCCGGTAACAACCACCGAGAAAAATCACTACTGAAAAAGCAGCCAGCAGATAAAAAACCCAGTGGTGGCTAATATTCCAAAATACTTCTCGCTCAGCCATAATCATCGCCTTTCTTAGTCTGTGCATTCTTACGCTGGTTTTAAAATATTAACTTAAGGTTTCGTTTCCGCGCCTTAGGTTGAACGTGTATCAACCGTTAAACACTATGCCTTCGAATAATGACTCGTTGCTCGTTTCTATGGCTTTTTTCATTGCCAGAACATAGTCGGGTCTCACTTCATTTTGCCAACGCGGATAACCTCCCCGCCAGACATATTGAATTAATTCCTGAAACGAGTCCCGGGTAAAGGAGTAATCACCAATGGAAACCTTCTTCCTGTCCTCATTGGTAACCACAGCAATGTCAATCGCCGTGGCAAAATGTTGGATTAGATTTTCTATCGTTTTGCGATTCTTAGCTCCGTCGGGTTTCTGTTTGAAGCCCTCCGGCCGGGAAGGGAAAGGAAATACCTTATAGACTTCTCCGATGAACCCCTGAAAGATAACTCCATGAATAGCACCCATCAGATTTCCGATATCGGAAGGGCGTTCGATATAATACACTTGCCAGATATTCCCCTTGGAATTGTGCTTCCTTTCTCTCAGATAGGTCCGAAATGTACTTGCAGAATTCACTCGCAAAGAAAAAGTAATGCTCCAGGAGAAGCATGTCACTTTCTATGTTGAAAAAGCCAAACGCAATCGGGCCATGACTGAGCGATTGAAATTCAAGGGGCATATTTGGGGCCTCCTATAAGCGGTTACTTTTTGTAATTTGGTCGTCTTCGTTCCTGAAACGCGGATATTCCTTCTTTTGCGGCTTCAGTGCAGGCTATGGCGCCAAAGCCCCGATAGCCGATTTCCAGAGCTTCCTGAAAGGTGTTGGCGGCAGCTCCATCTTTAATGGTTTTCTCGACAATAGAAACTGCTTCGCGACTCAGGGCAAGCTTTCCGGCCATGGGATTTTCGACCGGCTGAATCGCCTCGAGAGCAACTTTGCCATCGGGGATTCTCTGGTATTTTTCCCTGGAGGTTGTTAACTTCTTCAATCGCAGCTTTAATCGTAGCTGAAATAGTCATCAGCAACTTTCTTTACCATCCCGATGTTTTGAGCTTCCTGAACTTTTACGGATTTTCCTAATCGTAACATTTCATGAAAAACATTGGCTGCCTGAGGCCATTTTCGGTAAGGGACAACACACCCACCGATCCCCGGAAGGATTCCCAACGTAATCTCAGGGAACTGGAAAGAAGCATTTTTGCTTGCCACAATGCTATGACATCGAATAGCAATTTCCAATCCTCCTCCTAAAGCCAGGCCGTTTACCGCTGCGACAACCGGTTTTTGCATAGAGTCAATATATAATAAAAGATTAGAGCACTCACGGGCAAACTTTGCGGAAGCCTCAGCGTTTCCGAGCATCTCGGGAAATTTGCCGATTTCCGCACCCGCGCAAAAGGCTCGGTCACCATATCCGGTGATAACGAATCCTTTGATGGCATTATTTGCAACATCTTCTTGAATGGCTGACAAGATTTCGTTATTCACCTCATCGTTAAGAGCATTCATAAACTGAGGTCTTCGGATGGTGATGATTTTTACTCCCTCTATGACATCGATCAGAATGTGACGTCGAAAATCCTGGTACGTAGCAATTGGTTTTATGGGACCAGGAAACCCAGGTCGGTCTTTTTGAAAGGTTTCGATAATGCGTTTGGTTTCGGATTCACCCAGATCTCTCATGACATCCAAAGGACCTTTTTTAAATCCCAGCGCCATTTGGCACCCTAAATTGAGGTCCCCGGGAGTGCCGATACCGCGGTTCAGAATATCGAACGACTGGGATAAAAGAATGCCTAAAAGCCGGTCCCTTATTTTCTTACTGGTAGCTTGAGGAACCTCCAAAGGATCCCCCATGTTGATGGTTTTCCAGCGATCAACTGAGTTGAATACTTTTGCCGGGCGGTAGTGCTCACCTTCCTCCATTTGGAGGGTATTGGTTTCAGCGATGATCGGGTTTCCATTGGCCATATTAAGGACAAAAAACGGCCCGGCGAAAACAAATTCTTCTGCTACTTTATCAATTTGGCTGGCGGTAGCATCGTTCAAAAGGTAGGCGGCATCATTACACCAGTTGTCAAAAATTCTGTCTAAGATAAAACAGATCACGTTTTCCGAGACAATAGGCGTCTTTCCCGTTATACAGAACATCCAGCAGAGGTAATCAACGATTTTTTGATCAACTTTTTCCCAGGTTATAACTTCTACTGCCGGATTACGCCAGGCAGGGGCAAAAAAATGGGTGACCGTTGCTCTTTCAGGATTTTCCATTTCCGAAAAGATTCGATCCGCGGGGATTGAGCTGGTGTTAGAGGTTATGATTGTTTCCGGGGACACCAGTTCTTCCACCATTTTAAATATTTTTTTCTTCAGAGAAATACTCTCGGTGGCGGCTTCGATAACCAGATCACAATTTTTGATGGTAGCATAGTCCTGGGTATAGGAAATATTTTCCAGAATTTTTTTCCCTTTATCTTCCGTCAGCTTCTTTTGCTTAATCGCTTTATCCACGTATCCCTGATAGCGTTTTTCCGCGCTTTTCAGAGGTTCTGCAACCACATCAATCAGAACAAGCTCCATATCCACAAGAGCGGTTTTCAAATAGTAGCCAATATCCGGGCCGATAGTACCCGCCCCAATGAGCGCCACTTTTTTAGGAAGAGGGCGGTCGGGTTTGAAGAGTAAGGGGTTGCTGAAATTGGGGTAAAGCCTTGATCGATAGTCCATAGTAGCCTCCTTTTGTTACCTTCGATAAAGCAGAGAAAAAAGTTTCTTGGTTATCATCCTCCGTGGTTGCAGAAAGGAGCCCTTCAGATCGCAACAGTTTTTATTCTTGCTCCAACCTGTTAAATGAGCTCCCGAACAGCTCCGGATTGATCGGGTGGATGAGGAAAGACTCACCGTTATTTTACGCCCTGAGAGCCTTTGCTTTTTCAGTTAACGCGGGCAATACTTTTAAGAGATCATCGACGATTCCGTACTGAGCAACATTGAAGATGGGGGCTTTAGGGTCTTTATTGACCGCAATAATGGTGCCGGAGTTTTTCATTCCCGCCACATGCTGAAACGCGCCGCTTATTCCCAAAGCGATATATACCTTGGGCTTTACGGTTTTTCCGGAGGTGCCAACCTGTCGTTCTTTCGGGAGCCACTTTTTGTCAACCACCGGACGAGAACAGGACAAGGTTGCTCCTAAGGCCTGGGCCAAAGCTTCGGCTAAAGGAATATTTTCCGCATCCCCGATACCCCGTCCCACGGAAACCAGGATGTCGGCCCGGGTGATATCAACCTCACCGGCAGCTGCCTCAACAAACTCAACAAATCTCCGCGCCTGTATCTCCGTGGTTAAAGGAGAAGGAACGGAAATGACCTCGCCGTCGTAAGCGGCATCGATCTCAGCCGGGAAAGAACCAGGACGAACCGTGACCAGACAGTTCTTTGCCCCCCGAAATCCAATGCGGGCACTAACTTTGTCAGAATACATTTTGCGGATAGCTTCAATGCCGTCATTTCCAACTTCCACGTCAATGCAGTCGGTAGCTAAAGGCCATTTAAGGGCGGCTGAAAGCCGGGGAGCTAACTCCGTCCCGTACGATGTGTGGCCCATGAGTAACAGCGAGGGAGCTTTTTCAGTTGCAAGGGCGCTCAGTACTGCTTGATAGGAGAGCGCATTGTAGTGTTCTAACTGCTTATCCTCAACAGTCAGTATCTTGGAAGCGTATTTTTTTATCTTGTCAACATATGCCTTGGCATCCGACGCTAAAATGACGGCACTGAGCTCTTGATTTAATTTTTCAGCCACCATTCGGCCCTTGCCTAACATTTCATAGCTTATTTCACGGATTTCTCCTCGTCGATGTTCGATTAAGACCCAGATTCCGCTCATGTTATAGCCCTCCTTTTTCTTTCAAGATCTCTAATACTTTTACCGAAACATCATCAGGGCTTCCTTTAAAAATTTCTGCTACCTTGCCGGTTGGTGGCAGAAACAATTCTTTCAACTCGGTTAAAGAGCCTGCTGGCCCACAATCCTCTGGCGCAAGGGAAATATCATTGCGGCTGAGTTCTCGAAGTCCTTTGCTTTTAGCCTTGCGAATCCCCATAATGGATACATAGCGCGGTTCATTGATACCGGTTTGGATGGCAAGGACAGCGGGTAACTCAAGGACAACCACTTCTTCCATGCCGCCTTCCAGTTCCCGATGAACCTGGGCTTTTTTGTCCTGGATGGTGAGCTTGGTTACCATGGTGGCGTGAGGAAGGTGAAAGAGTTCGGCAAGAATCGGACCGACCTGGCCGTAGCCGTCGTCTCCGGCTTGAACTCCGGTAAGCAGAAGGTCAAAGGGCTTATCTTTTAAAGCAGCATGTAAAGCCCGGGCAGTAGCATAAGGATCACCGTCGAAAAGCGCCGGATCGCTTAAATGCAATGCCTCATCTGCTCCCATGGCCAAAGACCGTCTCAAGGTGTCCTGGGATTCCTGAGGTCCGAGGGTAACCACGGTAATCGTTCCCCCGCCCTGGCTTTCTTTAATGCGGACCGCTTCTTCCACCGCATAGTTATCCCATTCATTGATGTCATAATACCAGATCTTCAGTGCGAATACTCTTGCCTGATTTATCAATGGCAATTTCTGCTTCTGAGGTCTCAGGTACTCGCTTTACACAGACTATTATGTTCATAAGGACCTCCTGACTTTAAACATTCCCGTAATTTTTTTGGTTATCCGTTCTTGATTTTATCAACACCCAATGGTTGTGAAATTTTGTTTTGTATGTTGCCGCCCGTTCACGGGCGGCAACATGATTGAGGAGGAGAGATAGAAAAAACAAGCGAAACAACTATTTAATTTTCAACAAAAAACATTCAAGGAAAGGTGCTCAACCCGTGACCTTCACGATCATCGCTGCGCCAGTATCTCCTGCGGCGCACCCGGCAAACATTCCATAACCACCACCCCGTATAACCAATTCCTCAATCAACTCCATAATCAGACGGCCGGCCGTAGGTCCCTGGGGATGCCCAAAAATAATCGAGCTCCCGTAGTTGTTCATTGCCATAACATCAATTCCGAATTCCCGGGCGAAATAGAGGTCGTTAATTACGAATGGATTGTGGGATTTGTGTGCTTTTATGTCTTTTATGGAAAGCCCTGCTTTTTCTAAAGCCATCTTTGCCGCCGGGACCGGGGCCATTCCCATATGCGCCTTAGGTGCGCGGGCATACCCATAAGAAATGATTTGAGCTTCGACTTTTGGATCAGCACTGAGCTCTCGGGCTTTTTCTTTTGTGGTTACAATGAGCCCGCAGTTTCCGTCAGCCGGATGAGTCTGGGAACCGAAAGTGAGCACTCCGCCAGGGATTACCGGCTTAAGGCTCGCCAGCCCCTCTTTGGTGGTGGGCGTTATCCCTTCATCAGTCTCCAGGATGCCGACTTCCTTTTTGCCTTTTTTAAATTCTACCGGGAACATGTAGCGCTTCTGAAATGCTCGGTCTTTGGCTAAAGCATCCATATACTGCTCATATCGTTTCAGCGTTACTGCATCACAGTCTTCCTTGGTAACTCCCCCCTTTCGTCAGTTTGGCAACGTTTTCTGCGGTCTCTATCATTGCCTTTTGACCCCAGGGGTCAAAATTGAAGTTGTCAAGAACCCAGTTTTCTACCACGACCTGACCTCCCTGTCCCATGGGATTTGGCCAGATCGTATGGGGGCCGTTGGAGACCCTGTCGGTCATAAGACAGCAGACGTTAGAATACAAGCCACAGTCAACGCCCAAAGCCGCTTGATTTACAACTGTTACCGATGTCGTACAAGCCTGAGAAATTAGTAATGCCGAGATGTCCGGATTTCCCATGAGGGCGGCAGCCCACTGGGCTGAATAAAAGGTGTGGCGCTGAGTTACGGTTTTTCCGAGAAAGAGATAATCAAACATTTTGGGGTCAAACTTTTTTGCCGCAAGCCATTTTTTTGCGGTTGCCGCAACCAGCTCAACCGGATGTTCACTTTGCAGGCTTCCCTGCCAGCGAGAAAAGGGGGAACTGAAATAACCGCGATAGGGAATAAACACTTTTGAGTACATAGCTGAACGCTCCTTTCTTTATAAGACGCTAATCTTTTTTCCCGAAATAGAATACTTACAAAAGCTATGCCAGATAAACGGAAAGTATAATATAGTGATATTTAAAATTTCTTTCCAATCACAGCCTAAAAACATGCGGTAAAAGGAAAGATTTTTTCCAAGTTTATTGAAAGAATCTTTCACTCAGAACTTTACAACCGAAAGAAACCTAAGCCTTTCTTTTTATGATCCCATGTCAAGATGACCGCTGTTTATCCCCAGACACCGACCTGCACCCATAGGGGTAAAAGTCCTCAGCGGCGGGAGGTTATATTTTTTCCAGGTCTCATACCAGGCAATATCAACCTCAATGTAGTACTCCAAGGGGATCACGGGCTGGTCATACTGACCGAGCACTGAGTTGGGTTCGATAACCCAGCTTGAACTTCGCGGTGTTACGCCATGAGACATCAGGTGTTCCCAGCACTCTTGCATTGATTTGACCGCGTCTTGCCATTTTTCAAACCCCCAGGGCCGGGCCATTTCACACCCAGAAACAAAGGTAGGACAGACATTGCCTTCCCCAAAGATTTCCACCGAATCACAAACGCGTTTTACCCACTCATCCCGACCAACAAACTTTTCTTTTCCCGGACAGAAAATTTTAAACTTCTCCTTGTCCCACACCTCGATATTCGCATGATGAGCGTCAAGGCCGGCATCTTTTAGGATTTTGCACTCTTCTTTGGTGAGTGCTGTGGTCTGAAGATGGATCGTCCACCGGTAGCCGATTTTTTCCCGAATAGTTTTAATATACTGGGCGTAGAAGTGCACATTATCTTTGCGCTTAATGCTTTTGGTAACGGCTCCGCCGGTTAACAAAAGGCTATGATTAATAGGTTCCCGTTCTTTATTGAAAATAGTGTCCAGTACGGTTACCACATCCTCAACGTTCTTGTGGATCATAAATGGTCGTCCGGTCTTTGATTGCTTGCGGGCATTGGTGTTAATATCACAGAAGATACATTCTTCTTTTGTCCCCCAGTACTGACAGCTCCTCAAAATCGTACAGAAGGTGAGATATCCCCAAAACACAGCAGCTGCGATATCCGAGTAGGGAGTCCCATTTGGTAAACGGTGACGGTAGTAAGGAGGTTGAGGTCTCAACTCGAGATCGCCGATAAAGTTGTCTTCCCAGCGAAGCTGTAACTTCCCATCAACCAGATCTATTTTGTAAGGGGTTTTTTCCGGCTTCTCGAGACAGGTTTTGTTGTTCGAGGGTTTGAGGTTGTAAGGTCCTCCTTTGAATTTGAATTCTTCGGGGGCCTTTAAAAACTCCTGCCGCTTCATGTCATCCACATCGGTTTGATCATAGGAGAAAAGATAGTAAGATTTGGTTGTAAACTTAGCTGATTCTTCTAAAGCAGCATCGGTGAAATGAATCCCCAGCCGAAGAATATCCTCCTTGATGATAACCTCTTTCGGCACATCGGGATATCGTTCGAAATACTTTTCTAAATCATATTTTGTATAAGGCATTTTACCGGGCATGACGACCAACCTCCTTCACTATTAAAGGGTGTCTAATTTGGTTACGTTCTCTCAAGGTTTTTGAAAATTCTTTCTGGAACCTTAGAACGGTTTTTGTAGATATGAAAAAGGTGTTCAGCGTTCTCTTTACCATCTTCCACTTCTACCACATAAACAAAATCCATTTTTTCATCAAGCATTACTTCGGTCATGGAGACACAATGGGCGCAATAAACCGGACAGTCTTTGCTTTGACCGGTCATGACCTGTGGTTTTTCTATTCTGAGCAGACTAAGGGGTGGTCGGTATTTTCCGTCCCGAAGCTGTCTGCCGCCCGAACCACAGGGTTTGAGAAAGAACGTTACTTTTTCATCATCTTCCTTTAATTCAAACTCGCTGAAATGCGCTCTCCAGATTGCGGCAGTTGCTTCCACGCACGCTTTAAACCCTCTCTTAAAAAGTTCTCCCAAGGGCAGCATATAATTTCTTACTGTTTTAAGCATGATTTCGTGCAACTTTTTATCTCCAAACTGCCTCCCGATTTCCGAAAGGATATCGGTGACCCAATCGCGGTAAAGGTCGTGAGCAACCATGAATTCGTCATAAATAGCCTGCACCAGCTTCTCAGCCTCTTCCTTATCCCCTCTCCGAATAGCTTCTTTGGCCAAGGTTAATCGGGACATCGCTAAGGCGGCCAATTCCTTATCAGTAAATACTCTTTGAGTTTCCATAGCGCCTCCCTATACATAGGTTAATAAGAATTGTGGGGAGTTGAGCAGTACTACAAGGGAAACCTTTTATAAGGTTGCCTGGCCGAAATACACTACTTCCTGTGCTTTCATGCAAAAAAATTCGCAAGGTCACTTCAGAAATGTTTAGTACCTGCTCTTGCCTCCTTCTTTGAAAACAATTATAGATGCCTAAAAAATCCCTGTCAACAGTTTTTAATCAATCAATTAAAAAAATTCTCCCCAGAAGCCTTTAATTTGCGCATTTCTTACAACCACAAAAAAGGCAAATTATCCCACCTTATTTCGAATTTTAACATTTAAAATCAATATATTAATAATATTATCGAACATATTCCTTGAACACCATTTTTT
Organism: uncultured delta proteobacterium; assembly: GCA_963736755.1. GTDB lineage: Bacteria > Desulfobacterota > WTBG01 > JAGOGO01 > JAGOGO01. The sequence continues at coordinate 24,723 of CAVTQE010000025.1, forward strand.
ATCAGGTAATTAAAATAATTTTTCTTAAATTATAAAAACGGGTTATTTTTGATCCTTAAAATAAGCGGGTCATTTTTGCCTTGGAATTAAAAATAACAATTAAAATCAATATAATGAATAATAAAATAATGATTTAGATTTTTCTTGACATCGTTAAAAAAGTAGTGTTTTAATTAATCAACTAATTAATATTAACTCGTCCCACACGACGAATTACTATGAAGTATGAATTGGCAAAGTACGAAATAAAAAAACACAAGATCATCAATGCGGCTTTTAAGCGCATTTATGAACAGGGGATAGAGGGAACAACCATGCGTTCCATCGCTAAAGAAGCGAAGGTCAACCAGGCCCTCCTGCATTATTACTTTAAAGATAAAGAGCATCTTCTGGAGGAATTCTTGCAGACCCTGTTTAACCGGTTTATCTACGATATCGAAAAGCGGTACAAAGCTTCTGACCCGCACCAGAATAAACTGGAGGCATACTTTGCGGCCGGCAAAGACTTCCTCGAAAAGCAGCGGGAACTGTTCGTAGTGATGATTGATGTGTGGGCGTACTGCTTTAGAAGTAAAAAACTGCAAAAGGATTATGCCGCCATGAATCGACGACTTACCGGGGTTATGAGGCAAATTATAGCCGCGGGAAAGCAAGATGGGATTTTTAATAATGTTAATGAAGACACACTGGCGATTCTCTTTGTCTCTTTTGTGGTGGGGATCGGGTGTCTTTGGCAGATGGATAACCGTTCCTTTAATTTGAGTGATGAATTCGACATCATGACCAGAAATCTTCGACAACTTATTTTGCGCAATGATACGGGCAATAAACCATTGCTTTGAGGATAGGGTTTTTTTATGTAATTTTTTTATTATTGTTGAAAGTGCTTCTACAACAGCAAAAGGAGGCCATATGAGGTTTAAAATTGGTATTGACGTTGGAGGAACATTTACAGATTTTTTATTAGTAGATGAGGAGGGAAAACACGAAGTTTTTAAAGTGCTGACAACGCCTCCCGACCCCAGTATCGGAGTGAGGCGCGGCATCGAAGAGATGGCGAAGAGCAAGAGCATGACGGTGGAGGAATTCTTCGGCTCGGTGGATGCCATTATCCACGGAACTACCATTACCACGAATGCGGTTTTAACGAATACCGGAGCAAAAACTGGTTTTATCACCACCAAAGGATTCCGCGATGCGTTGAATATGCGCCGGGGGTTGAAAGATCGCCAGTACGATTCCCGGTACAATCCTCCCAAGGTGTTGGTCAAACGGCGACACGTTTACACGGTGGAAGAACGGGTTGACTGTGAAGGCAATGAAGTAACCCCCCTCAATGAAGCGGATGTGAAGGTTGCCATTCAGAAAATGAAGGAGGCAGAGGTCGAAGCGGTGGGGGTGAGCACCTTGTTTTCCTTTTATAATCCCGCTCACGAGCAGAGGATTGGGGAAATGTTGCGGGAGGCTTTTCCTGATATATTTGTTTCTCTTTCCACGGAGATCCTTCCCCAGATCAGAGTCTACGAACGGAACAGCACGGTGGCGTTGAACGCATACGTAGGACCGCCCCTGAAGCGATATCTGGAGGCAGTCTTAGCCCGGTTGAAAAAAGATAACTTTAAAGGCACCTTGCTTATCATGCAGTGTAACGGCGGAGTCATGAGCCCTGAGGTGGCCATGCGGTTTGCCGGAAACACCCTCCTGTCCGGTCCAGCCGGAGGGCCGGTGGCTGGTCTCTGGTTCGGAAGCATGCACGGACTTGACAACGTGATCACGGTTGATATGGGCGGCACGAGCTTTGACGCCTGTCTGATTCACAACGGAAAACCAGGGGTAACGACCGAGGGCGATATTGCTGGCTGGCGTAACGCTTTGCCCAGTCTTGACATTGTGACCATCGGCGCCGGTGGCGGCAGCATTGGCTGGATCGATCCCAGTGGTCTGCTCCAGATGGGCCCCCAGAGCGCAGGCTCCGCACCTGGCCCGGCCTGCTACGGTATGGGCGGAACGGAACCCACGTCCACCGACGCAGACCTTCTCTTGGGTTACTTGGACGCCGAATATTTCCACGGCGGGGATATGAAACTCGACGTCGCGGCAGCAGAAAAAGCCATTAAAGAGAAAGTCGCCGATAAATTAGGCCTCGGGGTGATCGAGGCGGCCGAAGGTATGTACCAGATTATTAACAGCAATATGGCTGCCGGCGTGAGCATCGTTTCCGTGGCCCGGGGTTATGATCCGCGGGAATTCGCCCTGATCGTGGCCGGAGGCGCTGGCCCCATTCACGCTGGTATGATTGCTAAAGAACTGAAGATTCCTTTGATGATGGTGCCGCGGGGCTCTTCGGTCTTTTGCGCCTCAGGAATGCTGATGACTGACCTAAAACATGATTATGTGCGCACCTACACGGTGAACACCAATACTATAGACCTCGGACGTTTGAATACGATCTGCAAAGAGATGCAGAAAACCGGCCGGGAAACCTTGAATAAAGAAGGTATCCCGGACGACCGGATCGTATACCATTTCACTGCTGACCTGCGGTATGTGGCGCAGTTCAACGAAGTAGAAGTCTCCTTGCCCATGTCGGAGACCGGCGAGGTAAGAGTGGCGGACATCCCTTACATGATCCAGGCGTTTCATCAGAAGCATGATGAGCTCTACGGCTACTCGCTGCCCCAGGCGGAAACTGAGCTGATCAATGTGAGATTGAGCACCATCGGAAAGACTGATAAACCGGTGTTTAAAGAGTCTCCCTTCCGGGGAAAGGATGCCTCCCATGCGCTGAAGAAAACACGAAAGGCCCGATTCGACAATAAATGGATTGATACACCTGTTTATGATGGACTGAAAATGGGCAACGGCAACGTGGTGTTCGGCCCAGCGATTATCGAGGAGCCAACCACCACGGTAATCGTCACCCCTGATTATGATATCATGATGGACACCTATGACAACTACATCATGCATCCCAAAGGCATCAATCCCCATGACTTAATCAAGAAGTTAAAGAGAAATGAGGGGTTGGTTAACAGGGAGGCGTAATGACCGTTTGGTTATTGACCATAGAAAAAACGGAGTCCGCACAGTGACTTCAATTCAATAATTAGCAAGGAGGATTTACATGAAAAAACTAGACCCTATCCTGGTTTCGGTGATTGCCAATCGCTATGACGCTATCTGTTCAGAGATTGGGGAGACCATGTACCGAACCTCTCGGTCTCCGATTTTTAGCGAGGCAAGGGACTTTGTGACTGCCATCTTTGATCGTGATGGGCCGAATGTTAGCCCAAAAACCTTACATTGCGGTTCTGGCTGGGGCCACACCGTATGCGATGAAAAAAATTATTGAAATGTTTAAAGATGATCTTCATGACGGGGACGTGATTCTCGATAACGACCCCTACTGGGGCGGAAATAACCATATGCCCGACTTTACTGTGGCCAAGCCGGTTTTCAGCAAGGGAGAACTGGTATTTTGGACGGTCGCAAAAGGTCACCATGCTGACACCGGCGGCGCTGGCTGTTGCGGGTATAATCCTGAGGCTCGCACTATCTGGCAGGAAGGCATGAGGATCCCCCCCATCAAAATTTATGATAAAGGTGTCCAACGCAAAGACGTCTGGAACATGATCCTTTCGAATGTGATGATGCGTTTTCTGGTTGAGGGAGACCTTCATTGTCAGGTCGGCGCAGCCACGGTGGGCGAAAGGAAACTGAAGGAATATTTAGAAAAGTATGGCCGGGAGACCCTGGAAGCGGCGGCAAATGAAATCCTGGACGGCACGGAAAGACAGATGCGGCAGGAAATCGCTAAAATCCCTGATGGTGACTACGAGGCCGAGCGGTACAACGACCATGACGGTATCGACCGCGATAGACTGGTCAAAACTAAACTCACGGTCCGTGTGCGCGGAGAAAATATTATTTTTGACTTCACCGGCTCTGATCCTCAGGTCAAAGGCGGTATCAACAATACTGAGGCCAACACCTTTTCCAGCGTTTGTCTGGCCCTGTTTAATACCGTTGACCCGAATATCCGCAAAAATGAAGGTGCATTGCGGCCGGTCAAACTGGTTGCCCCCCAGGGAACGGTCGTGAACTGTTCTGAGCCTGCCCCTTGTACCTCCTGCACCATCTGTGGAACAGCGGCGGTGGTGGAAAGCGTGTGGCTGGCCCTTTCCAAAGCCGTACCCCAGCTTACCCAGGCTGCATGGGCGAGATGGTCTGCCCCGGCTACCATGGGCTTCAATCCCCGAACCGGGAGAATGTTTGGTGACATCCACTTTCTCTGTAAAGGCGGGGCCGGGGCAACATTAGGATTCGACGGCTGGGATCATATGGGAGTCATCTCCTGTTCCGGCGGCTTGCGTGCACCTGATCCAGAGCTGCATGAGCTGGTGGATCCTTACTACCTGCTTCGCTATGAATACCTGCAAGACAGCGCTGGCCCGGGAAAATGGCGGGGTGGCATGGGGACTGCCTACATCTTTCGATCAGAAGCTGATAATATCCTGACCGACAACTTTGGGGACGGGCTTTTACCGGAAACCGCTCCCTTTGGTTTGGCGGGTGGGAAAAATGCCAAACCCAGTAAGCTGGTAGTCCGCCGGACGGATGGGACCGAAGAAGACCCGGAAGTCCACAAATTTGTTGTCCTCAATAAAGGTGACGTTTACGAAGTTTGGGAGACCGGAGGAGGGGGGTATGGTGATCCTTTTGAACGATCAGTGGAAAAGGTTCGGGAGGATGTTATCGATGAGCTGGTGTCCATAGAATCAGCAAAGAATGATTATGGTGTGGTGATTGATTCCAAAACCTTAGCCGTTGATATGGAAAAAACGACAAAGCTCCGCAAGGCCCACAAAAAATGAGATAAAGGCGTTGTTGCTTTAATAAGCTTCATGCTTTGAGCCTCTCGCTCCTGAGGCTGTCCGGCAACCTCGGTTTAGGAATGGTGTGTATCTTTCAAGGCCCTCTCACAAGACTTCCCGAAAGAGGATTTTCGGACAGCCTCTACCCTCACTTTTATTGTACGAACCAAGTATGCGTTATTGAAGACAGCAGACGCCCGCTATGGGTCGCATGAATATGGTTATGTTCTCCCAATGCGAAAACAAAAAGCTTTCACCCTGTTGCGACCCGTCCCACCGCGTAAAGGAGGGGGGCTATTAACACGATAGAAATTTACCTTTACCCTCTTTGCGTATAATTATATAATGTGACCATGAAAGTGGTTTTTCGAAAAGCAATCTTTCTGCGCCTCCGGCGACAGGTGTCAAAAAAGTACTCACGGCTCATGACGAGGGCTTTATGATTCCACTGCTCACGATAGTGCAGGAAAACAAAGAGAAACTTATCCGGCGCTGTGTTTGTGAATACTATGGAAAGAAGCCGAAGGGAAAACGAAAAATAGAGGCTTCCTTTGCTATCGCTATTGAGCTTTTTATAGAGGGGATCAGACATAAAAACGTCACCTGCTTGGGCGCATTCCTCGAAGGGATAGTTGATGGAGAAAACCAGAAGGAGATGCATCCATCGCAGGGGGCCAGACTTCTTAACATAACGAAAAAGGTTCTGCTCCAGTTAGTTCTGAAAAAACATGAACAAAAGGGTATGACTAAGGCAATTGATTGGATAGACCGGACTTTCGCTATTGCCACAGAAGTCATGATGCATCGCTTTGAAGACATTGTCTCGCGGGAGCGCGAGGAGATAAAAAAAAGAGAGCGCCGCATTGGGGAATTAGAGAAAAAAATCATAAAGTTTACCTCGAAAAAGTCGCGGGGCTGGGTTGATGTGGGGGGTACCCGGATGTGTCTTCTCGATATTCCTGGCGGCTGGTTTAGCATGGGGGCGACCATCAACCTTTTTGCCGGGGAAGAAACCTATCGGCGCGTGATGTTTGAAATGGGTCTTGCTGAGACCTTTACCCAAAAAGCAGCCGAGGGTGGGGTGCTGGAGTATTCAGCCAAAGGGATTTATGACGCGGTAGATACCTTCTCGGAAGCTGGTTTTGGAGATTTTGTCATCGAGGAACTAAGGTTTGCCGAGGGATATGCCAGAATTACCTGCAAAGACACTTTTGAGGGGTGGATATTTCGCAATCATCACAAGGTCAGCGACGTTCCGGTCTGCTACTATTCCGCTGGTGTCCTTCTTTCCTTTGTGCAAACCATTACCAAAAGAAATGATCTGAGCTGTGTTGAGACCGCCTGCATCGCCAAGGGCGATAGAGCGTGCGAGTTTGTCATCGGAACCAGAGAGGCTTTACAGAAGAGGGGCATCCGGCTGACGGAATGGGGAATGACCATCAAGGAACGGGCAGAATACCTCGAGAACCTCCTGGAAGAAAAGCAGCGCATCGAAAATGAGCTTACCCGCAAATACACTGAACTGACGGTGCTCAATAACATTTCGGCGAGGGTAAATCAGTCTCTTGATTTAGAGGAAATTTTAAACTTCGCTATCAATGAGTTGCAGAACATCGTTGGCAAGGACAAAGGGATTTGCATCTACTTGCTGGATCGCAAAAAAAACGAATTGGTTTTCACCGCCCAAAAAGGTTACTCGGAAGAGTTTTTTAAACGTTTAAGCAGATTGAAAATCGACGAGGGGTTGGTGGGAAGCGTGGTCAAAGCAAAAACTCCGCTTGCGTATGATGATTATCCTAATTATCCACAAGCCCTTAAACCGGTAGTAGAAGATGCCAAGATAAGATCGGCCATGTCTGTACCGCTCATCGCCAAAGACCAGATTGTGGGGGCGCTTTCTATCGCGAGCAAAGCCCCTTATCATTTTACCGCTGAAGAAATTAACCTGATGACGCTTATCGGGAATCATATCGGCGTGGCCATCGAAAATGCTCAGTTGCTCGAGGAGGTAAAAGAATCGGAAAGAAAATACCGCACCTTGGTCGAGGACATCAATGATGGGTACGTGATTTGTCAGGGCGGTCAGGTTGTTTTTGCCAACAACGCATTCCTTACTATGTATGGCTATAAGCAGGAAGATGTGTTGGGCTGTGATTTTCAGGGGTTTTTCTCCAAGGAGTGGAGCCAGCCCATCGAAAAGATGTATCAAGACTGGACTACCAGCAAAGGCGTTCCCCGACATCTCGAATTCCTGCGAAGGCACCGGGAGGGCACCAAACTTCCAACCGAGCTGAAGGTGGACTTCGTGGAGTATGACGGGAAACCCGCCATGATCGGAATCTTTCGGGACATCAGCGAACGAAAAAAAATGGAACAACGGGTGCGGGAAAGCGAACGACTGGCGTCGATCGGGCAACTGGCTGCTGCCATTGCCCACGAGATAAGAAATCCGCTTTCTGCGATCAAAATGAACATTCAAATTCTTTCCCGGAATTTAAAACTCCGGGAGTTCGACAAGAGACGGCTTGAGATCGCCGCCGGAGAAATAAAGCGCCTGGAAAGAATTGTGGAAGATGTCTTGGATTTTGCCCGACCCCTCCAGATGAACAAAACATCCTGCAGCGTTAACGAAGTTCTCCGAAAATGCTTTGATCTGCTGCACGATAGCATTCCGCACAAGAATATCCAGGTGATCAAGAAAATGTCACGGGTTCTTAAAAATGTTTCGATAGACAGCGAGATGATGGAGCAGGCATTTTTAAACATTATCCTTAACGCCATTGATGCCATGCCCCGCGGAGGGACATTAGAAATCGTGACTCGAAAAACCGAGCGTGCCGGCCGAGAAATGGTTCTCGTTGACTTCCAAGACTCGGGGATGGGAATGAATCAAGAACAGCTTGCCAAAGCTTTTGATCCTTTTTATACTACCAAAACCACGGGAGTAGGCCTCGGCCTTTCCAACGTCAAGAAAATCATTGAAGCCCATGAGGGCATCATTGAGGTTGAAAGTCAAGTAGCCCAAGGGAGCACGTTTAGAATTTTATTACCCTTAGAATGAGTGCACTGCTATGATGAAAATTTTAGTCGTGGACGACGAACAATCAATCCGTGAGACCCTGGAGCTTTTTCTGCAGGAGAAAGGGTTTGATGTTTTAACCGTAGAAGATGGGGAAAAGGGACTGCACGCGGCAGAAAGAGAACAGCCCGACATCGTGATTCTTGATTTTCGTCTTCCCGGCCTGGATGGACTTGAAGTCCTTCAAAGACTCAAGCAGCATAATAAAGATATTTCGGTTATCATGATTACTGGTTACCACGATATGGAAAGCGCTATCCAGGCGATGAAGCTCGGGGCCTTTGAATATATCCACAAACCAATTGATATTGATGAGCTGGACATTGCGATCACAAAAGTAGAAGAAAACCTCAGACTCACGAGCCGCTTAGAAGGACTCCTAACGGAAATTTCGCAAGAGTATAAAGTTAATAACATTGTGGGCAAAACCAAGGCCATGCAGGAAATCTTCAAGGTTATCGGCATGGTCTCAGAAAGCAGGACCACTGTTTTGATTCAAGGAGAAAGCGGAACCGGCAAGGAGATGATCGCTCGTGCCATTCATTACAACAGCCCTTACCGGAAAGAGCCTTTTCTGGCTATTAACGTTCCTGCCCTGGTGGAGACTCTCTTGGAAAGCGAGCTCTTTGGTCATGAGAGAGGCGCATTTACCGGTGCCACCCAGCTCAAAAAGGGCAAGATCGAGTTAGCGCAACATGGCACGATCTTCCTGGATGAAATTGGTGATCTTTCTTCCTCACTCCAGGTAAAACTGCTGAGATTTCTCCAGGAACGGGAATTTGAGCGGGTTGGAAGCGCAAAGCTCCTCCGCTCTGATGCCCGGATCATCACGGCGACCAATCAAAACTTGGCGCAGATGGTTGCGGAAAGAAAATTTCGGGAGGATCTCTATTTCCGATTGAAGGTTGTGGAGATCTATCTTCCCCCGCTCCGGGAGCGAAAACCGGATATACCGTTGCTGGTCGAACACCTCTTAAACAAAATCAATCGAGACCTGCACCGGCACGTGACCAAAATTCCAAAGGAGGTAATGGACGTCTTGGTACAGTACGAATGGCCGGGAAACATAAGAGAATTGGAAAACATTCTGACGCGAGCCGTAGTGCTTTCCAAGGGTGATATCTTGGTGCCTGAATACCTTCCTGATTTTTTTACGGCCCGCAGTGTTGGGGGCGAAAAGCCTTCACACATAAAATCTCTTGACCAGATCAAGAAGGACCATGTGCTCAAGGCTCTGGAGTTCGCCCATTGGGATAAGGGCAAAGTTTGTGAACTGCTCGGAATTTCCCGGCCTACGCTGAGAAAAATGATAAAGGATTATAAGATTAAGGGATAGATTTTTCCTCCTTGTGCCAAAGCCATTAAGTGAAAGATTCTTTCAATGCACAGGAAAAATATCTTTCCCTTATTTGTGTTTTTAGGGAGTCTTATTACAAAAAAAGACTTTAATATTAATATATTATGTTTAATATCACCTTGGCATGGCTCTTGTATATTTTGGAAGGAGGTGAGGAAAAGGATAGAGCTATGCAAATTCTAAAAGCTTGCCCGTTTCATGACGAAAATACTGATTATCGATGATGAGCGGCCGATTCGAGAAACTCTGGAAATGTTTCTGCGCGAGAAAGGATACGACGTAGCCACCTCGGAAAGCGGAGAGGCCGGCCTGAAGCTCATTCGAAAAAATCAGCCCGATATTGTGATCCTTGACCTCCGTCTTCCTGGGATTGATGGGATTGAGGTGCTTCGTATCATCAAGCAACTTTCCCCAAGGAGTATGGTTATTGTGATCACCGCCTATCATGATAAGGAGATTTACGACCAGGCTGAAAGTCTGGGGGCTTGCGGTTACATTGTTAAGCCCATTGATGTGGCGGAGTTTGAGGTCACTATTGATAAGGCAGTGCGGGGTCAGAGGAACGGGCATCAGAGCAAAGCAGGGATGGTGAAGGCCTCCCAAAATTAGCCAGACAAAACGACCGGTAACCCGGGCGCCATCATCATGGAGTTTTCATCACCTCCCGTGTGTTTTTGAGTTTGAGTCAATAGTTTTTATTCTTAGACCTCATTGGAGTAGAAGGGAGTACTATCATGAATATCGGAGATGGATTGAGAAGAACCGCACGGGCCTATCCTCACACAATCGGAGTGATTGACCGATGCGCAAAATATGTTCCGGATAAAACGACGTATACCTGGGCGCAGTTTGATGAGAAAGCCAACCGCCTGGCAAACGGACTTATTTCGCTGGGCCTAAAAAAAGGGGATCACGTGGGAATTTATTCGGAGACCAGAAGTCCCTTTGCTATCGCTTATCATGCTTTGATGAAGGCGGGGCTGGTCCTGATCCCGCTCAACATTGCTTACAAGGGAGATGAACTAATTTATTTAGTCAATGACTCGGAACCCCGGGCCATGTTTATAGACGCCGATCGGGTCGGAGAAGTCACCAAGATCCGGTCCAAGATCCCGAGTCTGCAATTCACCATTGGTTTTGGGCCTAATCATGGCTGTGATTTTGATTTCGAAACCTTGATTAAGAATAATGGTCCGGAGGACCCGAATGTGCCGGTAGCTGAAGAAGACCTGGCTTCGCTCCTCTATACCAGCGGAACCACGGGTCGTCCCAAAGGGGCGATTATGACCCACCGGAATTGGTGCTTTTCCGCAACCATTTTGACCGCGGAGTGGCGCATCCTTCCGCGGCACCGGTTTCTTCACGTTCTTTCTCCGTTCTTCAGTGGTGGAGTCGGGTTTATGACTATCGGGGCTTTCCGGGGGATCACTTTGGTGTTGTGCGACTGGAACACTGAAAAAGTCATGAAAGTGCTCCAGGAAGAAAAGATCAACTACTCTATGTTTGCCCCGGCCATGACAAGCATGATCGTAAACCATCCTGATGTCAAAAAATACGACTTCAGCGCCATGGAAAGGATCA
>CAVTQE010000026.1:0-33247 GCA_963736755.1 uncultured delta proteobacterium
TTGGATGCGGTTAGGGCCCAGGCGACCCTTGGAGAAATTTGTGATGCATTAAGGGAGATATTTGGAGAGTACATCGGCAGCGTATCGTATTAATGACTGAATAGAATGAGTTTTTATAAAAATTAATGTTACTTCAAAAAGGAGAGCTTTATGGGTGAACGTCAGATCATCCGCGTTTTATTGGCCAAACCTGGATTAGATGGCCACGATCGAGGAGCAAAGGTAATAGCGAGGGCTTTGCGCGATGCCGGGATGGAAGTTATTTATACCGGGCTTCGCCAAACTCCGGAACAAATTGCAACGGCGGTAGCACAGGAAGATGTCGATGTGCTTATGCTGAGTATCCTTTCGGGGGCGCATAATAACATTTTTCCCCGAATCATGGAAGAGCTAAGGAATCGGGGAATAAGCGACATTTTGGTTATGGCGGGTGGTATAATTCCTACGGAAGACATTCCTGGACTAAAATCTCTGGGCATTAAAGAGGTGTTCGGGCCTGGAACCGAACTCAAGAGAATAGTAAATTTTATCAAGGATCATGTTACGGCAGGAGAAAAATCATGAAAGCTTTAAAGATTGACCATTTAGGAATCGCCGTCAAAAGTATTGAATCGGCCATTAAGTTTTACTCTGAAATATTAGGCTTAAAATTGGAAGGTGAGGAGGTTATTGCTGATCAAAAAGTCAGGACGGCATTTCTTCCGATAGGAGATACGGAGGTGGAGCTTTTGGAATCTACTGATCCGGATGGTCCGGTGGCAAAATTTATTGACAAGAGAGGAGAGGGACTGCAGCATATCGCCTTTAAGGTGGAAGGCATTGATTCGGCGTTACGGGAGCTTGAAGCAAGAGGAGTCCGTCTTATAGATTCTACACCCCGGATCGGGGCCGGGAATAAGCGGATCGCTTTCCTCCACCCTAAAGATACCTTTGGGGTCCTAGTGGAGCTTTCAGAAGACATTAAAAAATAATACTTTCGGATTCTAATGCAATTTTGTCCCTCTATGTAAAGAAAGGAAGACAGGAGGTAATGACAATGGGTGAAAAACCGCAGAAACTTGGGGAGTTGGAGGAACGAGAGGCTCGAGCGCGAGCTATGGGTGGGGAGAAAGAGATACAGAAGCAACATGCGTCAGGGAAGCTGACTGCCCGGGCAAGGTTAGAGCTTTTGTTTGACCCGGGGACATTTCAGGAGCTTGACCTTTTTGTTCGCCATCGGTGCACTAATTTCGGGATGCAGGAGATAGAGATTCCTGCGGATGGAGTGATCACCGGTTTTGGCAAAGTAGACGGTCGGCCAGTGTTTGCGTTTTCTCAGGATTTCACCTGCCGGGCAGGTACATTAGGGGAGATGCATGCCAAGAAGATTTGCAAGGTAATGGATCTGGCTTTAAAAAACGGGGCTCCGATCGTCGGGTTCAATGATTCGGGCGGTGCGCGGATTCAGGAAGGTGTGGATGCGCTTTCGGGCTACGGGAGCATTTTTTTCCGCAATTCCTGTGCCTCGGGAGTGATTCCCCAGATTTCGGCAATCATGGGACCAACTGCCGGAGGGGCGGTATATTCTCCGGCCATGACCGATTGGGTGTTTATGACCAAAAACACCAGTTACATGTTTATTACCGGCCCGGATGTGATCAAGTCGGTCACCGGCGAGGAGATAGACTTTGAAAGTTTGGGCGGGGCAATGACCCATAACACTAAAAGCGGAGTTGCTCACTTTGCCTGCGAAAACGATGCTGAATCCATCGAAAAAATAAAAACACTCCTCAGTTATCTTCCCTCCAACAATCGGGAGCATCCGCCATCGTTAATACCGGCGATGATCCGGAACGGATGGATGAAGGTCTGGACACGATTGTGCCTGAAAACCCGAGGACGATGTATGACATAAAGAAGGTGATTCGTTCGATTGTAGACAATGGAGATTTTTTTGAACCTCACGAGCACTTTGCCCGGAACATGATCGTTTGTTTTGCGAGGATGGGAGGGAATACAGTAGGGATTATTGCCAACCAGCCGAAATATCTGGCGGGTTGTCTCGATGTTGATGCTTCGGACAAGGCAACCCGGTTTATTCGGTTTTGCGATGCTTTCAATATCCCTTTGCTCACCATTGCAGATGTGCCCGGCTATTTGCCCGGAAAAGAACAGGAGTGGAAGGGCATAATCCGTCACGGCGCAAAGCTTTTGTGGTGTTACTCCGAAGCTACTGTACCGAAGATAACGTTAGTGACCCGAAAAGATTACGGGGGCGCTTACATTGCCATGTGCAGTCGGGATTTAGGAGCTGACGTCGTGTCTTGCCTGGCCAACAGCCGAAATTGCCGTCATGGGTGCAGAAGGGGCAGCGAATATTATATTTCGAAAAGAGATTCAATCAGCGTCTGACCCAAAAGCCAAACGGGAGGAAAAAATCCAGGAATACCGGGACCTTTTTTCCAATCCTTATATTGCGGCATCACGAGGTTATGTGGATGCAATTATCCCTCCCCGGGAGACGCGTCCCCGGATCATTCGGGCTCTAGAGATGCTTAAAACGAAAAAAGAAAGTCGGCCTTGGAAAAAACACGGAAATATCCCTGTTTAAGGTAAGGAACGTGAGGGAACATGATAGAAAAACAAAACGCAACTGCTACTAAGAAAATAATCAAAGTTAACGATTCTACTTTTCGGGATGGGCATCAGTCTTTATTAGCCACCCGCATAAGTAAAGCCTAAGACTTTATGAGATGTGAAACGCAAAGAAGAGCTTATCCGTAAAGTTTTAGCAGGAGGGTTGGTAGTAGAAAATTCACCGTAGAAAACCGAAAGTGCCTTCAGTAACCATATAAACTAAAACTAATGGTATAAAAAATGTGTTTTCGAATAATCACCATTAGATTTTCCAAGAGAAGGAGAGTTAGAGGTGCGTTCTATTCCTTTTGCAACCATAAAAGAAAAGGTTAAAGAAGTCTGTATTGAGACTAATTATATTTTGGGAGAGGATGTTATCAAAAGTTTACAACGAGCGTTGGACCAAGAGGAATCCCCATTAGGCAGGGAAATTCTAAACCAGCTTATTGAAAATGCTCGGATTGCCCGGGAAGAGAAGATCCCACTTTGTCAGGATACGGGCCTTGCAGTAGTTTTTGTTGAAATAGGAGAAGAAGTTTTTATTGATGGTGGCCCTTAGCGGATGCGATCAACGAAGGGGTGAGGATGGGTTATGAAGAAGGGTATCTTCGCAAATCAGTTTGTCACCCTTTTACCCGTAAAAACACGGGAGATAACACCCCGGCAATTATTCACTATGAGCTTGTTGCCGGTGATAGGTTAAAGATAAATTTTTGCGCCAAAGGGGGAGGGAGCGAGAACATGAGTCGGGCTACCATGCTCAAGCCTTCGGATGGAGTGGCTGGGGTAGAGGACTTTGTAGTTAATCGGGTTTGGGAAGCTCAAGCTAACCCTTGTCCTCCGATCATTGTGGGAGTGGGAATTGGAGGGACCATGGAAAGGGCAGCTTTTCTTGCCAAGAAAAGCCTGTTACGCAAGGTTGGTGAAGAAAGCAATGATGGTGAGTTAGCGGAGATGGAAAAAAGATTGCTTAAAAAGATTAATGAACTGGGGATTGGACCGGCTGGTTTAGGGGGAAGGAGTACCGCGCTTGCTGTCCATGTTCTTATGGAGCCCTGCCATATTGCCAGTCTTCCGGTAGCGGTAAACATTAACTGCCATTCCAGCCGCCACGGAGAAATTTTACTTTAGTTAATAGAGGAAGGAAATGATAAAGAAAATTCATCTTGAGCCTCCACTAAAAAGAGAGGAGTTAGAAGCACTTACCATTGGGGACAATGTTCTTATCTCGGGAGTGATCTATACTGCGAGAGATACTGCGCACAAAAGGATGGTAGAGCTTTTAGATAAAGGAGAACCTCTTCCTTTTGATATTTCCGGGCAAATAATTTATTACGTTGGACCAACCCCCACTCGGCCGGGACGGCCGATTGGATCAGCCGGTCCAACCACAAGCTACCGGATGGATGCTTATGCTCCTCGACTCATAGAGGTTGGCATGAGAGGAATGATCGGCAAAGGTCCCCGTTCCCCAGAAGTGATTGCGGCGATGAAAAAATGGGGGTGTGTTTATTTAGGGGCTACAGGCGGAGCCGGAGCGCTTCTTTCCTTGGCCATTACAGAAAGCTGAAATTATTGCTTTTGAAGATTTAGGACCAGAAGCAGTGAGAAGATTAGAAGTAAAAGATTTTCCGGTCATTGTTATTAATGATGTCCGAGGAAATGATCTTTATAAGAATAATGTAGAAAAATATAAGAGAAAATAGCCTAGGGGTAAAACAGTGAACAAAAAACAGGTAGAAATAGTGACACATGATGTTTTAATTTTCGGCGCAGGGCTGGCCGGTCTCCGGGCCGCCATTGAAATATCGCAGCAATTCAAAGATTCAGTGAGTATCGGCATTGTATCCAAAGTACAGTTAAACCGTCCTCACTCCGTATGCGCTGAAGGTGGTACGTCCGCAGTCCTCCAGGAGGATGAAGGCGATAATTTGGAACTCCACGCCTGGGATACTGTTAAGGGCTCTGACTTTTTAGCAGACCAGGATGTAGTCTTTAAGTTTGTGGAAAGGTGCCCGAAAGAAATATTGCTGTTAGACCATTGGGGTATGCCATGGTCCCGGCGAAAGGACGGCAGGATACTCCAGCGACCATTCGGGGGACACAGCTTCCCGCGAGCTACTTTGGCGGCAGACAAGACTGGATTTTTCGAGGTGCAGACGCTCTACGATACCTTGCTCCAGTATCAAAATTTTACTCGCTACGATGAAGTATTTGTCACCTCGATTCTTGTGGAGAACTCTGAGTTTTGTGGTCTCACGGGGATAGATATGACCAGCGGTAAGTTCGTTGTCTTTCGGGCTAAGGCACTGATAATTGCAAGTGGTGGACTTGGAACTTTGTACGGGTTTACGACCTATTCGCAGACTGTCAGTGGAGATGGGCAGGCAATGGCGTACCGGGCTGGATTCCGTTTAGAGGACCCGGAGTTTATTCAGTTTCACCCAACTGGTCTTGTTCCCTCGGGCATCCTTATGACCGAAGCGTGCCGGGGTGAAGGCGGATACCTTCGGAACTCAGCGGGTGAACGGTTCATGGAAAAATACGCTTCGGAGAAAATGGAGATGGCCCCCCGAGATATTGTCTCACGCTCGGAGATGAAGGAAATCTTAGAAGGGAGAGGATTTAAAGGGCCGAAAGGACTTGATTACGTCCATTTGGATCTCACCCACTTAGGTAAGGATAAAATTAACCATGGGTTGCCTTTAATTCGGGAAGTATGTATGAAATTTATCGGTTTGGATCCCATCCTCAATCCAATCCCGGTTCGTCCAGTGGCTCACTACAGTATGGGAGGGATTGAAACGGATATCAAAGGGGCAACCACCATAAAAGGTGCCTGGGCAGCAGGAGAGGTGGCGTGTGTTTCGGTACATGGTGCTAATCGGTTGGGAGCAAATTCTACCGCCGAATGCTTGGTATGGGGGGGCATTACCGGTGAAGAGGTAGTAAAGTTTTTGAAGACTGATCCGCCGTTACCCAAGCTGCCGGCCGACCAAATTGACGGAGAACAAGAGCGGATTGCAGGATTCCTTCAAAAGAAAGGAACTGAGAATCCGTACGACATTCGCCGGGAACTCCGAGAGGTAATGAACCAGTATGTAGGGGTGTTTCGTACTGGAGAAGGGTTAAAAAAAGGATTGGAGGAAATTAAGAAGTTAAAACAGCGTTTTGCGGATATTTCCCTCAAGGATAAAAATTCCGTTTATAATACCAACCTGGTGAATGTGTTGGAAACAGAGAATCTGCTCGATTTGGCAGAAGTAGTGGTGACCGCAGCGCTGGCACGGGAAGAATCCCGCGGGGGGCATGCCCGAATCGATTTCGCCAAGCGGGACGACGAAAAATGGCTTAAGCATACGTTGGTAAGTTTTAGTAAAGAGGGACCCAGACTTGATTACAAGCCGGTGAATGTTTCACGGTGGAAACCCGTTGAACGAAAATATTGAGGAGCAGAACCATGGGAAACGTAAAGAGGTATGATAACCGCTTAGGAATAATCGGATGGCTGGGTGGAGGAAGATGGGGAGTAGAGCGCTACCTGTACATTATACATCGAATCACCGGCGTGGGGATACTACTCTTTTTTATGATCCATATATTTGAGAGCTCTCTGCGGGTCTTTGGCCCGGCAACATGGAATGCTACTATGGAGACTCTGAAACACCCCTTCTTTAAGGTCGGTGAAATTGTGGTATTTTGCGGATTTGCTTTCCACGCATTGAACGGCTTGCGGCTTATTTTGATTGAGTTAGGGCTGGCAGTCGGAAGAGCAGAAGAGCCGATATATCCTTACCGTTCATCACTGAACAGTCAACGGCCATTAATGGTGGTAGTGATGATAATGTGCTCCCTGCTCATCATAGCGGGCGGATACGACTTTTTTTTAGGCCATTAGGGAGGTAAACATGAGGGAAACAGCATATTGGACCTGGTTTATCATTGCCGGCATAGTACTTTTTTGCCTGGTAGGACTACACATGATGATTATGCATTTGAATGGTCTGTTGGGAATTTTTAATCCCGCGGGAACTGTCTCGGTAGCGTGGGAGAATGTAGTGTTTCGAAACAAGTCGCTCTTTTTCACGATTACCTACATCATTATGCTGGCAGCTGCCCTTTACCATGGATTCTATGGGTTTCGGACCATCTTGTTCGAATTGGGATTAAAAAAAGCTACCCAGCGCTTTATCACCGTTTTTTTCTGGATAGTCGGTATCGGTCTATTTGTTTTCGGTGCATACGCAGCGCTTGCGGCAAAAGCAATGAAAATATAGCTTGGAAGGGAATGAAACAATGGAAAAAGATACTCCACCAAAATGCAACATTATTTTTTATATCCGTCGTTTTGATCCTGAGCATGATGAAGCTCCCTGGTTACAGCAGTTCACTGTCCAGGTAGAGAGGGGTATGACTATACTTGATGGATTGCACCAGATTAAAGAAACGCAGGATTCCAGCTTGGCATGGCGATTTTCCTGCCGGATGGGGGTATGTGGCTCCTGTGCGATGTTGATAAACGGTAAGCCGACCTTAGCCTGTAATACCCAGATTCTGGAGGTAAGCGATCAATTAATAACTTTAGCTCCTCTTCCCAATTTCGCTATTATTAAAGACCTGGTGCCGGATTTAACCCCTCTTTTTGAGAAACACCGTTATATTCAGCCGTATATTAAACGGCAGGATTTAGAAGAGATGACCAATCCTACGGGAGAATATTTCCAAACCCCCCAGGAATTGGAAAAGTACCTTCAATTTACTTATTGCATAAAGTGTGGAGCTTGTATCGCTGCCTGCCCAACTATGGCTACTGACCGAGACTATTTGGGGCCAACAGCTTTGGCGCAAGCTTACCGGTATAATACTGATTCGCGTGATGGCGGTTTTAAAGCTCGGAAGGATATGGTAGATGTTTCCCATGGGGTTTTTAACTGTCATTATGCGGGGGAATGTTCCCGGGTTTGTCCTAAGGGAGTAGATCCGGCTCGGGCGATTCAGCTTATGAAAAGAGAACTGGTTCTCGATTACCTGAAATTAAAGCGTCATAAAAAGCCAGCTCTCGCTCTGAACTCTTCAGAGCGCGGGAGCAAAAACCGAAAATTTTAGCTCCGCCTTTCACAGTCAAGAGTTAATTTATTTACTAAAATTTGAGGGATGTGAGAACAAAAAAGAATGACAAAGTAAGGGCCGTTATGGCCTGGATTTGGAAGAAACGCACTTAGGATGCGACGATCACCGCAAATTTGGGATAAAAGTTTGCATCTGAGTGGATGTGCAAACATTTTAGGCGAAATGCCATTTAAGCAAAGGAGGCGGCTCCCTTTGTTTCCCGGGGAAGTGCGCCTAGGAAAAGATAGACAGGCAAAGGTCGATCGTCGTAGCATCCAAGGCGCAAACCGTGTTCTTCAGTTCCACGGCCAGGGGTTCCTTCTGATAGAGCTTCCTGGCAATGCCGATCAGATGATGGGCGAAATCGGCGTAGATTTGCCAGTCCCGCGCCTCGTTCGCTTCCGCCAGAGTGCTGCGCGCAACCTTGCTGCGGATGCCCATTTGATAGAGTTTTTCGAAGGCAGGCTTCTATGTCCCGCAGGCTTTCGCGATACGTCAGTTGGGCGAAAGCCTGGTGCGGAACTGGTCCAGATAGGTGAAATTCTTGACGCTGAAATTACCTCGGTACCGTTCCACACAGTGCTGAAAGGTTTTCAACGACATGAAGTCCATGACTTGAGTAAACACAGGTGGTTACTGAATACATAAGTACTCCTTCCCTGGAACAATTTCCGGGAGGCTTGGCAGATTTCGCTATGCGGTTTCAAGTCGAGGGCAGGCATAAATTGCATCTTTTGTTTGGTATATTATAATGCTGTAAAATTTAATCACCGGTTATTCCGGACAGCAGTGATATAAGATTAATAGATAAAAACTACTTATTAAAAGGTAAAAATATGGAACCTTTAAAATTAAATCTCGAAAACTTGGACAAGTCTTTTCCTGAAAATTTTACACAGGAACAAATTGCTAAAGCAAAGACATTGTTTCTAAAAAAACTCGCCGAAGAAGCACATAAATTTTATGGAGGAAAAGTTCAAACAGTTCCTAAAGCTCCTGTTCCCGGCTTTAACTGGTTTAACGTCTGGTACACTCCCGGGGTTTCAAAGATATCGACCGACGATTCGAGACAATAATGATGCATCTTTCGAACTTAGCAACGCGGCAACTTTGTTGCCGTTGTCAGCGACTCCACACGTGTTCTGGGCGACGGCGACTGCACTCCTGCCGGCGGGTTGGGTGTTATGGAAGGAAAGGCATTCCTTATGAAATATCTGGGCGGCGTTGATGCTGTTGCATTGTGCGTAGACAGCAGGGATGAAAAGGGAATGAATGATCCCGGATAAGATTATCGAATTCGTGAAAATGCTGCCAGCATAGCTTCGGCGCTGTTAATCTCGAAGACATTTCCCAACCCAACTGTTACAGGGTGCTGGATGACTTGCGAGAGGCATGTGATATTCCCGTTTGGCATGACGATGCACAGGGAACGGCCTGCGTGACCCTTGCGGGTGTGATCAATGCGCTGAAACTGCCGGAAGGAAGATTTCCGACACCCGCTTTGTCATGCTGGGTGCCGGCGCGTCCAATACGACCATTGCCCGTCTGCTGCTGGCTGACGGAGCCGACCCCGCCAAAATGATCGTATTCGATTCAAAGGGTCGGACTGCATACCAAACGGAAGGATATCAAAGCCGATACCCGATTTTACCGCAAATGGGAAATCTGCGAAAAGACCAATCCAGCCCACATTAATACCATGGAAGAGGCCATGAAAGGGGCCGACGTGCTGATTTCCTTTCCACCCCCGGCCCTGATACGGTAAAAGAGGAATGGATACGGGTTATGGCAAAGAAATCCATTGTATTTACCTGTGCCAATCCTGTTCCTGAAATCTATCCCTATGCTGCAAAAGAAGAAGGCGCTTACATTGTTGCAACCGGGCCGTGGTGATTTTCCCAATCAGGTAAATAATTCTATTGGTTTTCCCTGGTATTTTAAAAGGAGCGCTTATGGTAAGGGCAAGAAAAATTACCGATAACATGGCTATTGCTGCAGCTCATTCATTGGCTAATTATGCTGAAAAGAGAGGCATTAATCCGGAAAATATTGTACCTAATATGGAAGAAGCAAGCGTATTTCCTGATGAAGCTGCTGATGTTGCCATGCAAGCCATAAAAGACGGCGTTGCCAGAGTGAAAATGACCAGAGAACAAGCTTTTGCAAAGGCCAAAGCAGATATTGATTATTCAAGAAGTCTTACCAAGAGCCTTACTGATAACGGATTTATTCAACCGCCAAAACAGGAAATGCTGCAAGATGCACTGAACTGGGCAGTAAAACAAGTTTCATAAATATTAAAATTAAAGATGTTTTAATGCACTTGAATGGCCGGCCGCCATGCCTGACCAGCAGGTAAGATGGAAAAGAGCGTTAATGTAGAAGAGCTTTTAGCTAAGGCAAAAAAATTATCGCCCTTTTCCTAACGGTATGAACGGGAATGGAAAAATGTACCAAAAATGGGAATGAAAAGTCTGCTAACTCTGGTTAAACACGGGAACTCTTCGTTCAAAGGAGATGTTACCGAGGTATTTATGGATTGTAGTGCAATGCAATCGCAGAAATATTGCATCCCTGAGGTTGCTAAGTTAAACGCCATTCACCAAAAAAACAAAGTAGATTATTTTTTGAATGGTGATAAAAAAAGATTCGGAACGAAATCAGCAGATAATGAGAAGCATGAGTTTAAACGTGAAAACATTCAAAAAGATATTAATTGCCAACCGCGGCGAAATAGCAGTTCGCATTATCCGCACCTGTCAGGACATGGGCATTCAAACGGCAGCAGTTTATTCCCAGGTGGACGCTGACGCCCTGCATGTCAAACTGGCTGATGAGGCCTACGATATCGGCCCCGCTGAAGCCCTACAAAGTTATCTCGATATTGAAAAAGTGCTGGATACGGCCGAGCGGTGTGGGGCCGACGCAATCCACCCCGGCTATGGGTTTCTTTCCGAGAACCCGGAATTAGCCGAGATGGCCGAAAGTCGGGGGATGACGTTCATAGGCCCGTCGAGCACTTGCATGTATAAAGCAAAACCCAAGAATCGCGCACGGCAAATGATGAAGATGCTCAACATTCCTGTGACCCCCGGATCGGACGAGGCGATCACCGATATGGGACCTCAGGGGATCAATCAGGCCAGGGAGATCGCTGCCGAAATCGGTTACCCGGTTGTTGTAAAGCCCTCCGGCGCCGGCGGCGGGATCGGCATTACGGTAGCCAATAACCAAAGGGAACTGGAGAAGGCTGTTGAGGTGGCCAGTACCCGAGGACGGAAAGCCTTCGGCTCTCCGGTTTCTACATTGAAAAATACCTGACCGGGGTCAAACATGTGGAATTCCAGGTTCTTGCCGATAAATTTGGCAATGTTATCCACTTCGGAGACAGGGATTGTTCCGTGCAACGTCGTTTTCAGAAACTTATCGAAGAGGCTCCCTGCTCAGTTCTAACATCTTTTTTGCGGATGAAGATGGGCGCAGCAGCGATCGACGTTGCCATGACGCTTGATTATGTGGGGGCGCTGACCGTCGAGTTCTTTTATATTCCCGGTAACAGCCGCGAGTTTTACTTCAATGAGATCAACTCGAGACTTCAGGTGGAGCACTGCATCACGGAACTTGCCACCGGCTTCGATCTCGTCAAAGAACAGATAAACATAGCGGCCGGCAATCCCCTCGGTATTGAACAGGACGACATCCGGATGCAAAGGCACGCGATCGAATGCCGAATCAATGCGGAGGACCCGGTCAGGTTTATACCCTCGCCGGGTACTATTAAAAAACTCCGGGTGCCTCTTGGCCCCGGGGTCCGGATTGATGAGGGAATATATGAAGGCTACACCGTTCCTCACTACTACGATTCGTTGCTCATGAAATTGCTCAGTTGGGGAAAAACGCGCGATGAAGCCATCGCCCGCATGAAGCGCGCCCTCGGAGAAATGCGGATAGAGGGGGTCAAAACAACCGTACCCCTCCACCGCGTCGTCCTTGAGGATGAGGATTTCGTGAGTGGGAAATATACGACCGAGCTGCTCAACAAAAACGACATTCGGGAAAAGGTGATGGGAAGGAAATAAGATAACGGAAGTAGATAGAGGTGGAGACGTCCGTGAAATTATAGTGCTCCTCTTGGCAATGAAATGAGGAAAAAAGGATTGCCCCTTTTTCCTCCCTGTTTTGGGACTTGGCCCAATCGGTTCTGTCTGAGAGCTTAGAGCTATCATTATAAATTGTATTCTTAGGAAAATATGGAGAGTCACGATGAGCGTCAAAAATTTAATCGATAAAATTAATGCGACACCGGTGCCGAAAGTTAAAAAAGTAGCCTTAGCGTATTCTGGGGGTTTGGATTCTTCTTTGGCGGTAGCATTGCTCAGGAAAGTGTATAAAGCCAGAGAGATTGTTCCCATAACCTTGGATATCGGACAGGGAGAGGAAGAAATTATCGAAGGAAATAAAAAGGCCAAAGTTCTTGGTATCGAACCGATTATGGTGGATATGAAAAAAGAATTTACGCAGACCTGGCTTACCCGCGCTATCCATGCCAACTCTGACTATTTAGGTTATCCCGTATCAACTTCCATGACCAGGCAGATTGTCGCCAGGAAAGTTGCAGAAATGGCAGTGGAAAAGGGATGTGACGCCATCGCCGAAGGGTCCACGGGAAAAGGGAATGACCAATATCGAATGCATAATGTTTTCAAGACGTTTGCTCCTACCTTGACCATCTTAGTGCCGGTGCGTGATTTTGATCTTACCCGGGTGGAAGAAGAAGAGCTTTGCCGCCACTGGGGTGTTCCTGTAACCGAGACGATCCGGGGAGGAGATGATAAAACCATGTGGTGCCGATCAATTGCCAGCGGAGCAATTGGCCTTAACCAAGCGTTGGCGGATGATCTGTGGATGTGGTATCGCACCCCAGAAAAAGCTCCGGATAAACCGGAAATAATCTCGATCGAGTTTAAAGAAGGGGTGCCAATTGCACTGAACGGCAAGAAGAAAAATTTAGCTCAGATAATTTCTGACCTCAACGTAATCGGTGGTCGAAATGGGATCGGGAAAATCGATATGTTTGAGGACGGGATTATGGATCTTAAGAGCCGGGAAATTTATGAAGCACCGGCAGCTACGATTATCTTGAAGCTGCATCGTGATTTAGAGCAGTCCTGCTTAACCAAAGATGAGGTCCAGTTTAAAAAAATGGTGGAGCAGAAGTGGGCCTATCTCGTTTATCATGGCATGGCTTACCATCCTTTACGAGCCGCTCTGGATGGATTTTTGAAAACTACCCAAAGTGTGGTAAGCGGAAAATATCAAGCGAAACTCTATAAAGGAAATATCGACATCCTGACGCGCGAATCAGCCACCACTCTTTTTGCACCCGAGATTCGGTCAATCGCCAGTAAAAGCTTTAACCAAAAAATGTGCGCGGATGCTGCTCACATAAAGGGGCTTCCCTTTGAAATTCTGGCTAAACGGGGAATCATCCCGTCTTAAGAAAGGTTACCACCACCCCCTACGCGCGAGGATGAGAGTTGCTAACTTGGTAACTAAAGAATGGAGAAAAGTTTTGTTGAAAAAACTTGATATTGAGCCTTTTAGAATCATCATACCGTTTATGCCACGCTCCCCCCTTGGCAGTCACAAAGGGAAAGACGAGAGACATGGCAACACAAAAACCGGACAGACCTCAAGCGGTTTTAGGGTTAATTTTCTTAGAAGTGATACTTAACTGCCCGTGTAAAAAGCCCCTCCCCTTTGCCCTACCCATCCAGTATTTTTCATCACCATACAATGACAATTATGGACACGTAATTAAGGTAAGAAAATAAAAAAGCGGTAAAATAGCGGTAAAAATTACCAAGTAAACAACAAGGGGTTAACTATATAATTGCTAACATATTGAAATTATTAACGCGCCCAGGGTGACTCGAACACCCAACCTACGGATTCGTAGTCCGGTACTCTATCCAATTGAGCTATGGGCGCAAAAAAATTGATTTAATAATAGCAATTTTTTTCCCTTTTCGTCAATACCTTATTCAAAGACATTTTTCTTAGGCTTTTTTTGATAGGCCCGGAGGATTAAAAATCCATAGATGATGATATTGATACTCAAAACAAAGACCCCCAAAGTAACCTGCAAACTTCGGGTTAGGTCTTCGGGGTAAAGCAGAGGGAAAAGATAGTGTTCAATAAACCCCTCCTGATAGCCGTGTGCTCCGCTTTGTTCAATCAGCCAGGTTTCAAGGTAGGTGAGCGGACAAATCCACCCGGCGAATTCGATTAAAGCCGCCCATAAAAAAGCCGGGATATGGACCCACGCCCAACGTCTCCTTTTTAACACCAAAAAGCCGCCCAACACCGCGAATAACACAAAAACGAAATGAAATACCATAACTAAATCAGCAAGCGCCCGGAAAACCATTTTCTAACCTTTTTTCATATTCATTGTGGATAACATCCAGAGGCGAGGTTTATCGCAGAAATTGTTTAGCCTTAAACCACCTGTTGATTTTTCAAAATTTATTGACTTTGTTTTGCGGGTATTATATCATATTTAAACTATATTTGCCTTCAGCGGGTAAGGAATTCTTTTCCTAAAAACTTGTCTTTTTTTGATATGAGGAGGATTTAATGTCAACTAATTTCGATCGTACCAAAGCGGTTGATCTGGCCCTTTCCCAGATTGAGCGCCAGTTCGGTAAAGGCTCGATTATGCGGCTGGGCAGTGACGCTCCGGTAATCAAGGTTCCGGTAATCTCAACGGGTTCTTTGGGATTGGACATTGCTTTGGGAGTAGGCGGGCTTCCCCGGGGTAGGGTGGTTGAGATTTTTGGGCCTGAGTCATCAGGCAAGACCACGCTTGCTCTGGAGGTGATTGCTGAGGCACACAAGCAAAACGGCATTGCCGCTTTTGTTGATGCTGAGAATGCTCTGGATGTTGGTTATGCCCGAAGCCTGGGGGTAAAAACCGATGATTTGCTTATCTCCCAGCCGGATACCGGCGAGCAGGCCTTAGAAATATCGGAGGTTTTAATAAGAAGCGGGGGCATTGATGTGTTAGTCATTGATTCGGTTGCGGCCTTAGTGCCCCGGGCTGAACTTGAAGGAGACATGGGAGATTCTCACATGGGGCTGCAGGCCCGGCTCATGTCGCAAGCCTTAAGAAAGCTTACTTCCGCGATCAGCAAGTCAAAGACGATTATGATTTTTACCAACCAAATCCGGATGAAAATCGGAGTGTTTTTTGGCAACCCGGAAACCACGACCGGTGGCAATGCTCTTAAATTTTACTCTTCAGTGCGCCTTGATATCCGCCGGACGGGAGCCATAAAAGCCGGAGAAGACGTGATCGGGAGCCGTACCCGGGTAAAGGTGGTAAAGAACAAGCTGGCTCCGCCTTTTCGTGAGGCAGAATTTGATATTATCTACGGCGAGGGTATTTCTCGGGCGGGTGAAGTGGTCGATATGGGAGTGGATAAAGGAATTATTGAAAAAAGCGGCACCTGGTATTCCTATAAAGGAGAGCGGGTTGGACAAGGCCGGGAGAATGCCAGAAAGTTTCTGCAAGGAAATCCTGACCTGATAGAGAAAATTACTCAGGAGATTCGCAATAAGCTCGGATTAGATAATGTGGTGGATACCAAGCCGGAAGAAGGGGAAGAAGAGTAATTAAAAACCCTTGAAGGAGTGATCATGCAATTTCAGGAGATCTTGAAAACGGCACTGAGTAAAGGGGCATCTGATGTTCACCTTAAAGTGGGAGTCCCGCCGATTTTGCGGATTGACGGACTGTTGCGGGCGATGAAGGACACCTCCCGACTTTCTCCGGAAATGACGAAAGAGATTGCGTACGCAGTCATGAATGAGCGTCAGAAGGCACGTTTCCAGGAGACTAATGAAGTTGACATTTCCTACGCGATACCGGGGTTAGGCCGGTTCCGGGTTAATATATTTATGCAGCGGGGTTCGATTTCCCTGGCGTTAAGGGCAATCCCTCATAAGATCCCCAATATTGAAGAGCTGTTGCTTCCCAAGGTGATTGAAAAGTTAGCGATGGAACGGAGAGGACTGATCCTGGTAACCGGAACGACCGGAAGCGGCAAGTCAACGACGTTAGCAGCGATGGTAAACCATATTAATAATTACCGGAATGCCCATGTTATCACGATCGAAGACCCGATTGAATTTCTCCACCGGGATAAAAAAAGTATCATTAACCAGAGAGAAGTAGGAGAAGACACCCCTGCGTTTAACAACGCTCTCCGGGTGGCTTTGCGTCAGGACCCGGACGTGATTCTGGTGGGAGAAATGCGGGATCTGGAAACCATCGAGACCGCGATCATGGCAGCGGAAACCGGGCATTTGGTTATGAGCACGCTTCACACCCTTGACGCGACCGAAACCGTCAACCGAATCATCGCGGTGTTCCCTCCTTTTCAGCAGGAGCAAATCCGCCTTGAACTCGCGGCGGTTCTTAAGGGGATTATTTCGCAGCGGTTAATGCCGAAAGCAGACGGCGTTGGCCGGGTTCCGGCGGTTGAGGTATTAGTCGCCACTGCCCGGGTCAAGGAGTATATTACCGATAAAAACCGAACCAAAGAGATTGGCGATGCGATTGCTGAAGGCCACGTGCAATACGGGATGCAGACTTTTGACCAGTCACTCATGGCCTTGTTGAGCCAAAACCTCATCACCTACGCAGAAGCTCTTAATCAAGCTACTAATGCTGATGACTTCGCTCTGAAATTTAGCGGTGTTTCTTCTACCAGCGACACGACCTGGGATAACTTTACGGCAGGAGAGGGAGCGGAAAAAGGGGAAGAAGCGATGGAAATTGACCAGGGTGAAACAGGCTTTGAGTGGGAATAAAAAAATTTTTTATGGAGGTATGGACGAGGGAGAACAACTGAAAAAGGCAAAAGGAATCGCCCTGAGATTACTTGCCCTCCGGCCTCGGAGTTGTAAAGAAGTTTCGGGGAAGCTCGTTCAAAAAGGTTTTATCCCTTCGGTAATAGAAAATGTCGTGGTCTATCTTACCGACTATGGTTATCTCAATGACCAAAAATTTGCCCAAGCATTGGCGGTGCATTTATTAGAGAATAAAAAGTTTGGCTTTGCCCGGATTGGAGCGACTCTCAAGGAACGTGGGTTATCTCCGGAATTAGCAAAAGCAACGATTTCTCATTTACAACAAAATTATTCCGAAGAAAAAACCGCCCTCCAGATTATGAAGAGGCGGTTTTCCCATTTTAATGTGCGCCAGGCCACCCCGAAAGACAAAAATCGCCTTGTCCAGTTTTTGAGGCGCAGGGGATTTTCCTGGGAAACTATTTCGCATGTGTTGATGATATGAAAAAAAGATCAGGCAGTGAGATTCGCGCTTTGTTTTTGAAGTATTTTGAAAATAAAGATCATACGGTGGTTAAAAGCTCACCCCTTATCCCCAAAAGCGACCCGACGCTTCTTTTTACCAATGCGGGCATGGTGCAGTTTAAAGGAGTGTTCTTAGGACAAGAAAAGCGGGATTACCTCCGGGCAACCTCATCGCAAAAATGCTTTCGCGCAAGCGGAAAGCACAATGACTTAGAAAACGTCGGCCATACCGCCCGCCACCACACGTTTTTTGAAATGCTCGGAAACTTCTCCTTTGGGGATTATTTCAAAGAAGGGGCAATAGAGTTTAGCTGGGAATTTTTAACTACGACCTTGGAACTTCCTCGGGAAAGACTGTGGGTCACGGTTTATGAAGAAGACGACGAAGCGGAAAAGATCTGGCTTCGAAAAACCGGAATACCGCAAAGCCGGATTGTCCGGATGGGGAAAGAAGACAATTTCTGGGCTATGGGCGACACCGGACCGTGCGGTCCCTGCTCTGAGATTATTATTGATCAAGGCCCTGAGGTAGGGTGCGGCCGCCCTGATTGTAAAGTGGGGTGTGATTGCGACCGTTATCTTGAGCTGTGGAATCTGGTCTTCATGCAGTTTAACCAGGATGAGAAAGGGGTGATGACTCCTTTACCCAAACCGAGTATTGACACCGGTATGGGGTTAGAGCGCATCACCGCTGTTGTCCAGGGGGTAAAGAGCAACTACGATATTGACCTTCTGAGAAACATTATCGCCTTTATTGAACAACTCTCGGAGAAAGGTTATGGAAAAGAACTCCGGGATGATATTTCGATGCAGGTTATTGCTGACCACAGTCGAGCGGTTGCCTTTCTCATCGCCGATGGTGTGATTCCGTCTAATGAGGGCCGGGGGTATGTGCTTCGCCGGGTAATCCGCCGGGCGGTTCGTCATGGGAAAAAACTTGGGTTTAACAAAGCCGTTTCTTTTTCAAACGACCGGAGTCGTGGTTGATATCATGCGGGATGCTTACCCGGAACTGATTGAGGCGCGAAATTTTATCGCGCAGGCAGTCAAAAACGAAGAAGAGCGGTTCTCAGAAACATTAGAGGTCGGGTTAAAACTTCTTCAGGAAGAAATCGAAAATGTAAAAACAAAAAACCAGGCGTCCGTGCCGGGAGAGGTGGTTTTTAAACTTTATGACACCTATGGGTTTCCCATCGACCTTACTGCGGATATTGTGCGGGAGATGGGACTCGGGATCGATGAGGAAGGATTTCAAAAGGCCATGAGTTCCCAACGGGCAAAAGCCCGGGAAGCCTGGAAAGGCTCGGGTGAAGAGGCGACCCAGGAGGTTTACCAAAAGCTTATTCATGAAGGCGTGAAAACGGTTTTTCGCGGGTATGAATCGTTTGAAGGAGATTCCACGATCGGATGTATTCTGGTCGGAGATATGCTGCGGGATGACGTTGTCTCAGGGGAGGTGGCTCACATCATCACGTTAGAGACGCCCTTTTACGGGGAAAGCGGAGGGCAGGTGGGAGACAAAGGCTGGATGGAAGGCGAGGGGTGGACAGGGGAGGTACTTGACACGCTTCGTCCGCTTCCGGAACTTATCCTTCATCAGGTTAAAGTAACCAAAGGGAAAGCGAGAAAAGGAACCAGGGTTAAACTTGTCGTTGACGCGCGGAAAAGGAAAGCAGTGGCGGCAAATCATACTACCACGCATATTCTTCAGTCGGTCCTCCGCGAGGTTCTTGGCGATCATGTCCATCAGGAAGGTTCTTTGGTTACCCCCGAACGATTCCGCTTTGACTTTACCCATTTTTCTCCTCTCTCAGAGCGGGAACTTAAGCGGGTGGAAGAACTGGTTAATCAAAGAATTCAGGAAAACGCACCGGTAAAGGTGGAAACCCTTACGCTTGAGGAAGCCCAGCAAAGAGGCGCGATCGCCCTTTTTGGCGAAAAATACGGGGAAACGGTGAGGATGGTGCAAGTGGGAGGTTTTAGCCGGGAGCTTTGTGGAGGAACGCATGCGACTTTTTCCGGGGACATAGGGTTTTTTAAGCTCATCTCGGAAAGCGGTGTGGCTGCGGGCGTTCGCAGAATCGAAGCAGTTACCGGGGAAGGAGCGTGGCATTATATCCGTACCTGGCAGGAAGAAATTGAAGAACTGGAAACTCTCTTAAAAACCCGTAAAGGCGAATTAGTAAGCAGGGTCAAAAAACTTTTAGAAGAAGAAAAGAATCTTCAGCGGGAATTAGAAAAATTTAAAAATCAAATGGCCAGCAACCAATCTCAAGACCTTTTAAGCGAGGTCAAAACGATCGCAGGGATTAAGGTGCTGGTGGCCCATGTTGAAGCTCCTGACCCCAAGGTTCTTCGGGAATTCGCTGATAAAGTGCGGGATCGCATTGGCTCCGGGATTATCGTCTTGGGCGCAAAAAATGAGGATAAGGCGATACTCTTGGTTATGGTTACCAAAGACCTCACCTCTCGTTTTTCTGCCGGGGAGTTAATCAAGCCGATCGCCTCATTGGTGGGAGGCAAGGGAGGGGGGCGGCCTGACTTAGCACAAGCAGGGGGCCCGTTTAAAGAGAAACTCGATGAGGCCTTAACCAAAGCATCTGAAGTCATTGCGCACACTGGCGCGAAGGTTTAGTCCTTTTTATTTGTTCTGGTCAAAAGGAGGGGACTTTAGTGTCTTGGGGAGATTTATTTTATTGATATTTTTACGTCGTCAATTTTTTCTGCCTGACTGGGGTCTTCTAACAAGCTTTCTGCCTGGGGGGCAAGGGGACTGTCGGGGTATTCTTTTAAAAGCGCAATAAACTGATCCCGGGCATTTTCCGGTTGATTTGCGCGGAGGTAGAGCTTTCCGATTTCAAACATAAGCTGATCAGGGGAGTCAATGTAATCCCGGTAATTTTGTAATGCTTCTACATAGCGATAGAGGGCAGAATTATAGGCCTTGGTTCGGGAATAAAAATTTGCTATATAAAGGATATGCTCGGCCAAATTTTTTTTACATCTCTCGATTTTTTTTCGGGCAGAAGAAACGTATTGAGAAGAGGGAAATAAAGCTACCAGTGTCTCGAACTGTTTCACTGCCTCCTCACTGAAACTTTGATCCCGATCAATCGAGCAGACTTGTTTATAGTAGGACATCCCCATCTGGTAATAGACGTAGTCGATAAATTTATACTTAGGATGCAGGCGAGAAAATTCTTGATACTTAATAAAAGCGGTTCCATACTGTTGTTGATAATAGAGGCAGTCAGCCATTTTTAATTCCGATTTAATTCCCAACTCGCTGATGGGATAGCGGGTACGACATTGTTGGAAAGCTTCAAACGCATCAATAAAATTATTTTTTTTATAAAATTTCATGCCCTTGGAGTAAAGCTCCTCTGCTGGGGCTGCGGGAGGTGTTTCTTTCTTTCCCCTTAAAAAGGCCACAAGCACTCGAACAACAACATGCAATAACGAGAAGAACAATAAGAATAATATTTCTCATACGATATACCCGGCTGAAGAAAGTTTTAATAAAATGGATTTCATGGTGCCATAGGCGGTTATATTTGTCAAGTTAATCTTCATCCCGACTAAGAAAGCAAGGGGGTTGGTTTGATTATTGATTTTCATTTTCATGTAGCGAGAATTGAACAACTTTTGCCGTGGGCGCGGGGCTGGAGCAGCAAATATGGCATTGATTCGGATGCGATTTTAAATCAAGAGACCATTGGTCAGTTTCTTGCTTCTGAAGGAGTTGACTATGCCGTGGCGTTGGCGGAACTAAGTCCGGTTACCACGGGCTGGGTTTCTAATGAATTCGTGGCTGATTTTTGTCGCACTACCCCTGCGTTAATCCCTTTCGCGAATATTAATCCTTATGTTATCTCCCGGCCGGCGGAAACGCTCACTCACTATGTTCAGGAGATGGGGTTCCGGGGACTTAAACTTCTTCCCAGCTACCAATACTTTTATCCGAATGATCCCCTTCTCTACCCGATTTACGAAAAGGCCCAGGCACTCAAGATACCGGTTTTAATCCACACCGGAAGCTCAACCTTTAAAGGCACCAGAATAAAATATGCTGATCCCTTGTATCTTGATGATGTGGCGGTTGACTTTCCTGAGTTAGTGATCGTGCAGGCTCACGGAGGGAGAGGCTTTTGGTATGATCGGGCATTCTTTATGGCAAAAGTCCATCCTCATGTTTATCTGGAGATATCGGGATTGCCTCCGCAAAAAATACTGGAATATTTTCCTCAGTTGGAGGACGAAGCCGATAAAATAATTTTCGGGTCTGATTGGCCGGGGATCCCGGGGATTAAAAAGAATATCGAAGCAATTCGCAACCTTCCTCTTAAGGAAGAGACGAAAGACAAGATTCTTGGTTTCAATGCTGCCCGAATTTTGGGAATCACCGTTTAACCATAGGACAGAGAGATCAATGAAGGATTTAGTGGCGATCATTTTAGCAGCGGGCGAGGGGAAGCGGATGAAGTCTGCTACCGCGAAAATTCTTCATCCTTTAGCGGGAAAACCCCTGCTTTTTTATCCCCTCAATGCGGCCCGGAAGGTTAAGTCGCAAAAAATTATCGTGGTGGTTGGCTATCAAGGGGAAAAGGTAAAAAGAACGTTTCCTGAAGAAGATATTATTTTTGTTACTCAGTGGAAACAATTGGGAACCGGTCATGCCGCAGCAAGTGCCCGTGATGCTTTGACCGGATTTAAGGGAGATGTTCTCATCCTTTGCGGTGATATTCCTTTAATAAAAGATTCTACGCTGGAGACATTGATTGCGCTTCACCAGGAGGCGAAAAATTTAGTCACGGTTTTAACGACAACGATGAAGAACCCGACTGGGTATGGGCGTATCGTTCGAGACCACGAGGGACTCGTACAAAAAATCATAGAAGAGAAGGATGCTACGCCTCAAGAAAAGGAGATCTCGGAGATTAATTCAGGCATCTATTGCTTTGACGCAGAGTTTCTTTTTGAGGCCCTCGAATCGCTTTCTCGGCAGAATTCACAAAATGAATATTACCTCACCGACACTATCGCGATCGCCCGGGATCGGGGAAAGAACGTGGGTTCGGTGTGCATTGCCGATGAAACTGAAGTAATGGGTATCAACAACCGGATCGAGCTTGCTCAGACAAGTGACGTCATGAGGATGCAGATTCTTGAGAAACTTATGCTCGAAGGCGTTTCCATCATTAATCCTAAAGATACCTATATTGACTTTGGTGTGACCATCGGGAAGGACACGGTTATCTGTCCGAACACCTTTCTCATGGGGGATACCGAGGTCGGGGAGAATTGCCTGATCGAACCCGGATGTCAAATCAAGGATAGTAAGGTCGGCTCCCAGGTAACCGTACGATTGGCATCCGTTATCCATGGAAGCATTATTCGGGATCGCGCGACGATCGGTCCTTTCGCGCACATTCGGCCAGGATCGGATGTGGGCGAAGGAGTCCGGATCGGAAACTTTGTGGAGGTAAAAAAATCTACTATCGGGAAAGGTTCGAAAGCGTCTCACCTTACCTATCTGGGTGATACGACCGTGGGAAGCGAGGTAAATGTTGGAGCCGGAACGATTACCTGCAACTACGATGGTGTCTCAAAACATCAAACCATCATCGAGGATGGGGTATTTATCGGAAGCAATACCGAACTGGTCGCTCCGGTAAAGATTGGCCAAGGGGCTCTTATTGGCGCGGGGTCAACCATAACCAAAGATGTGCCTCCTGAACATCTTGCGATCAGCCGAACGAAGCAGGTTAATTTGAACTAGGAAACCTTTTTTAGGAAAAAAAGAAGAGAAGGAGTCTTAAACGTGTGCGGCATCATCGGTTATATCGGGAAACGTAATATTCAGGAAGTTCTCCTGAGTGGTCTCCGGAGGCTTGAGTACCGGGGTTATGATTCAGCCGGGATAGCTGTTTTCCATCAGGGCACGATCGCGATCAGTCGCACTGAAGGAAAAATCGAAAATCTGGAAAAGCAGGTGGAAAACAGTTTGTTTGATGGCAACGTTGGGATCGGACATACCCGTTGGGCTACCCATGGCCGGCCTTCAGAAGAAAACGCGCATCCTCATGTCGATGGTTCGGTGGCAATCGTGCACAATGGCATCATTGAAAATTATCTTTCCCTGAAGGAGATGCTGAGAAAGAAGGGACACACCTTTCAGTCGGAAACCGACACTGAGGTCATAGCCCATCTCATCAACCAATACTTCATGGAGGGAAAAGAGTTTGAAGATGCTGTCAGGCAGGCACTTCAGAAATTGAAAGGTACGTATGGCCTCGGGATCATCTGTGAAAAATTTCCTCATATGCTTATCGCGGCCCGAAGGGAAAGCCCGATGATCATCGGTATAGGGGACGGCGAGTACTTTATTGCGTCCGATATTCCGGCTATCCTCAATTATACCCGCACGATGATCTTTTTAGAGGATGGAGAGATGGCGGTGCTCTCGGAGCACGGGCCGAGGATTTTGACCATGAAAGGAAAGACAGTTCAGCGTGAACCCAAGATAATTTCGTGGGATCCGGTTATGGCGGAGAAGGAGGGGTATAAGCATTTTATGCTCAAGGAAATATGCGAACAGCCCCGGGCGATTGCTGATACTATCAGGGGAAGAGTGGTGGAATCTACCAATGAAATTTTCTTTGAACAGATCAATCTTTCGCCGCAAGACATTAAGCAGATTGAACGGATCACCATTGTGGCCTGTGGAACATCATATCATGCTGGTCTGGTAGGGAAGTTTATGATCGAGGGACTTACGCGAATACCGGTGGAGGTTGATCTTGGATCAGAATTTCGCTATCGAAATCCGTTAGTGGATGAAAAAACACTTATGATTCTTATTTCTCAATCCGGAGAGACGGCAGATACCTTAGCGGCTTTAAGAGAGGGAAAGCGAAAAGGAGCGAAGCTTCTTGCAATCTGTAACGTGATGGATTCCAGTCTGGTACGGGGATCTGATGGAGTTATGTATACACGGGCTGGCCCGGAGATCGGCGTGGCTTCGACCAAAGCATTTACTACTCAAATCATTATCCTGTATCTTTTTACGCTTTACCTGGGATGGGCACGCGGCTCTTTTTCTGCCAAGGTTTTTCGGGAATTGATTGAAGATCTGCTCAAAGTATCCCATCAGGCAGAACACATTTTGACCCAGGAAAAAAAGATAAAAGAGGTTGCCCGGAGGTATATGGGATATAACAACTTTCTTTATCTTGGCCGGGGGATAAATTATCCGATTGCCTTGGAAGGCGCTTTAAAACTCAAAGAAATCTCTTACATTCATGCTGAAGGTTATCCTGCCGGAGAGATGAAGCATGGACCAATCGCCCTGATTGACGAACATACCCCGAGTGTGATTTTATTAACCAAAAACGGAACTTACGAAAAGATGTTGGGAAACATCGAGGAAATCAAGGCCCGAGAAGGAAAAGTAATAGCAGTTTCTTCTTATAAAGAGCGGAGCTTGAAAAAGAAGGTTGATGAGTTTCTCCTCATCCCTTCCAATAACCCTTATCTCACGACGGTTCTGCTTACCATACCTTTGCAGCTTTTAGCGTATCATGTGGCAGTATTACGAGGTACGGATGTTGATCAGCCCAGAAACCTGGCGAAAAGCGTAACGGTTGAGTGATTATGAATTTCCGAGCACCATGTAACGCCACAGTCATTGGAAGTTTCCCTCACGCGGAGGCTGACGACGCCCTCCGCATTATTATGGAGTGTGTCCCCACAATTCCTGCGTGGCCTCAACTTCCTCGTTACCCTGAAGAGCAGATGGTAAGGCAGTATAATGAAGGTATGCCGGGATTACGCATGAGGGAGGATAGCGTTTTTTTTGACACCGCACAACCCAGCTTCGAATCCGAGCTTCTCGAATTCTACGAAGAATATTTAAAAGCCCTCGACATGAAACAGATGCCTCTCGACCACAAACTGGGAATTTCCCCTGCGTGTAGCCGGGGTTTCCATTCCTTGTATAAGAAGTTAGCGGGGGGTGGTTACAAGCCTTTAGCGGTCAAAGGACAAATCGTTGGTCCGTTAACGTTAGCCACCACGCTTACTGATCAAGATAAAAGGAGTGCTTATTATGACTCCCGGCTGCGAGAAGTAGTGATTAAGACCCTTGCGATGAAGGCTAAGTGGCAGATCCATCAGCTTCGCGGAATTGGTGTCCCCATTATTATTTTTATTGATGAGCCAAGCCTTTCTGCGTATGGGTCAAGCGCTTTTTTAGGTATTTCCGCAGAAGATGTTAAAAACGACCTTCAGGAGATTATTGAGCAGATTCACACCGAAGGAGCGCTTGCAGGAATTCACTGCTGTGAAAACACTGACTGGAGCTTACTAATAAAAGCTGATCCCGACATCCTTAATTTTGATGCCTACGGTTTTTTTGATCGGTTGATTTTATACGCTCATGACCTGAGGGATTTTATCATGCGCAATAAAATCCTCGCCTGGGGACTTATTCCCACGGGCAGCCCTGAAGATATAAAAAAAGAAACTGCCGGTTCACTCATTGAGAGGTGGAAGGGCTATGTAGCGGCATTAGAACGGCTTAACATCGAGCGTAAGCGCAGTTATCTCCCAATCCCTGATTACCCCAAGCTGTGGGACGGGAGCGTTAACTCCAGAGTTGTCGGAGCGGGTTATGCACCTGCTCAAGGAGGTGTCAGAGGTTTTACAAAGAGATTATGAGGAGGGTTAACCGCGACGCTTGCGCAACGTGTCCACGCTTAAGATTCCTCGATCATAAAAAAGAACCTGCAGGGCAAGCGCAAACAAGAGCAGATCCCTGATGAAGTAAAGAATAGTGATCTTATAAACTCCGTCGGTAGAAAAGCAGCCGCAGCTTATATCAAGACCTCGCAACAAGGCTGATCCAATTGCTCCTAAAAACAACGCCATGAGCAGGGTTATCATGACGATGCTCCCCCCGGAAAACAACCCCACGAGCAGAAAAATTCCCGACACCAGTTCCAGCCAGGGAAGGACAATAGCAAAAAGATTAACGCTCACGAGGGGCACGATGCGATAATTCATCACTGCCTGGGCGAATTGATCCGGATTAAGAATTTTACTCAAACTGGCGTAAATAAAAATAGCCCCTAAGAGTATTCTTCCGATTAAGGCAGTATACGGATGAGCGATAAATTTTTTATACCAAGTCGCCTTCATGTGCATATCTTTGTTGTCTCCTCGTCATACTCCTCGACGTACTAAAACGTACGCCTGCGTCGATTCCTCGTCGCCGCCTCGATCTGCTTTTGAATGCGACGTGGTATTAATCATCATCCCTCTCCCCTTTTTACGGGCATCCCATTTTCCTTCCACTCTTCCCATCCTCCTTCAAATACTTTCACCTGAGCGTACCCGTTTTCTTTAAGTAAAAAGGCCAGGTCTTCGGCATTAGAACATTCCAGCCCCTCACAATAAGCGATAATCTCCCGGTCAAACGGGATTGCTTTAAGAACAACGGAAGCTTTCTCGGCAAATTCATAATAAGGAAGGTTCTTCGCCCCGGGAATGTGGCCTTCCGCAAACTCATCCGGCGAACGGGCATCGAGAATGATAACCCCGGGTTGTTCAAATTTTTCCTTGAGCGTCTGGAGGGAGATGCTATTGCCTTGATTATCCTCAGAGGCAAGGGGCAAAAGTTTTGGTCTTAGGAGAGGGAGGCCATCAGAGCGAAAAAAATTGGTCACAAAAGCCAAAGCCGTTGCAAAAAGAAAAATTCCTATGCACTCCACAACAGATCGTTTCAGCATAGCAGGTAAAAGCGCTGCACCCAAAAAAATCTCCTGCCTGAGAAAGGAAGCTTTTTGGGCGAAAAAATATTATTAAAGAGGTAATCCTAATCTATTCGAGGTCTAAAGAATGGTCCATTTCAATGATCGGTTCACTGAAAATAATCACGGTCTGGGATATGGGTAACAATATCCGATGACGATTTTCTTTAATCTTTATGACCAGGTCATAATATCCTCTTTCGTTCGTCTGCTGAAGAACCCCCGGTGAACCCTTGAGCCCCAGAAGCTCATTATAGATAAAAACTTTCTCCATGGTGGTGTCCTTTGTTGAGATTATCAGACCAGGTGGTTGACTTTTATAAAAAGAAAAGACGTATTAAAAAAACACTATACCGAATCTGGGAAGAATTTTCAAGCAGTCTTTCAGCGCAGCTTGACAGGAAATGCAGAATGGGTTATTTATCAATAAATTTTATAAAGTTAGAATAAAATATGATGTTAGGCTCACCGTGTGGCTGGAGGATATTGACGATGTTGAAATGGTCCAATATTGATGAATATCAGAAACTATCGAAAGAGCAGTTGGTCGACTTGGCGAAAATGTACGGACGATTTGCTCTGACTTTGGATGGGTTCTGGTTTCTCGGCGTTGAACGTACACAAGGTATTGGTAAAGCGATTGAAATTGATGAGGAAGTGTGGAGACAATTTGGAAGAAGCGAAGCAAAGTTTCTCAAGAAATTCCTATCGATTGATAAGGTACCCACATTAGAAGAAATATGCAGAGTGTATTTATTAACACCGGTCTTTGGTAACCTTGGTGCGCAAGCGGAAATTAGGGATGGGAAATGCTATTTGTCTGTGACGGATTGCCATCCACAGAAGGCACGAATCAAGAAGGGTATGGGCGAATTTCCCTGCAAATCGGTTGGCATAGCGTATTTTGACGGGTTATTAAATGAATTGGGGCCCGCTATTCAGTATAAGTGCTGTGTTTGTCCGCCGGATGATCACTCGGATAAGTTGTGGTGCCAATGGGAAGTATGGATAGATGGAAAATGCGTTGAAGGTTCACTCTCCGCTTGCACCCGATGAGCCGGTGAAGCTAATGCCCCCAAAAAGCTGGGGAGCACGTCCCGTGTGCCGGGATAAGCCCTCCACCGTTTCCTTTTTTACACTAAAACACACCGAAATATTATGAAACTTTCAATTTTGATACCCGTTTTCAATGAGAGTCAAAGCATTGCTGCTGTTGTGGAGCGGGTACAAGCTGTTGCCTCTCGACAAAGAAATTATTCTTGTGAATGACGCATCAACCGACGGCACATCTGACCTGATAAAGAAGTTTGCTTCAGACGATCTCAAGGTGATTCACCATGTAACGAACCAGGGCAAAGGCGCAGCTATCCGTACCGCACTTAAGGCGGCAACCGGTGATGTCATTGTCATCCAGGATGCTGATTTTGAATATGACCCAGGCGACCTTCCTCGTCTGATGGCACCAATTACTGAAGGCAAAGCCGAAGTGGTTTATGGAGTGCGGTCACTGGAAAGTCAAAAGCTGGATAATGCGCCTGGGAAATTGGTTCATCACGTTCTTCACGAACGTGCTCTATGGTCAAAGCCTGAACGATGTAGAAACATGTTACAAAATGATGCGGCGCGACATTGCTCTCAGCCTTGATTTGGAGTGCCATCGCTTTGACATAGAGACTGAAATCACCGCCAAGTTACTGCGTTCCGGGTACACCATTCATGAAATGCCGATTAGTTATGCCGCACGGTACGAAAACAAAAAGCTTTCGCCGTTAGACGGCCTGCCTGCCCTGCGGGCATTGTTGAAATACCGGAGATGGAAGCCGCCCTGCACAATAGTGTTGAAGTGAATGTATAGCCCTTGTAACCGTGGCACTACATAACAGTCAATAGAGGCACAAAAAAATCCCCGTCTTCTTGTAACAAACGGGGATTTTTTTCTTTTTAAGGAGCCGTTTTGTGTCATGCTCAGGACTGAATACAGCAGCCCCCTTCAGAACAACAAGAACAATGGGCTACCCGACGTAACATAAATCTTTTTCTTTGCATAAAGTTCACCTCCTTTCCCCTTTGGCCTTCAACAAAATATGGTCTTTAAATAAGGCTTGGAGTCAAGCCTATGAAAAAGTCAAGACCTTTAATCTTTTTTCAATAACTCCCTTATCTCGCGAGACTGTTGATATTTTTTTAACGCTTTTTGGTATTCAAGCCATGCCTGCCACATCTCTTTCCATTCCTGGTTGTGCCAGGGTATGTCTTTAGTTTGCTAACCCATCGAGTGACCGCTTATATTCCTCGTATTCCTCAGCGCAGGTGGGGCATAAATTAAAGGGAAGATCAGAACAAAAAGGACAAAAAGTGGGGGCAGTCACCTGGACCCCACACCGGGAGCACCTCAGCCGGCAAGAAGAACAAAGGATTACCTTCTGCACTGCTTCAACCTGACGCTTCTGATCTTCCTCCAGCTTTTTCTGCTTTTCTAATTCAATATGGTCTTGGATATTGATTACTTTAGACATTCTTCAAAATATTTTTTCAAAAGGCATGAGGGTTCAGACTAAAGACCTCTACACTTTTTAAAGTTCATACTATTTTTACTTTATCAGAAAAAAATGAGTCGTCAAATTTCACTTTTGGCAGTGAGGACAGAAAGAAGCGCTTCGTCCTCCAACGCGCATACTTTTAATTATTGTCCCGCAAGAAAAACAAGGGGTTCCTCGTCGCTGATAGACTTTAAGCTTTTTCTGAAATTTTCCCACCTTACCCAATCCGTCCCGATAGCGTTTATCGGCTGCGGTAGTGCCCCGATTATCAATAGCGTCTTTTAAGATTTTCCTGATTGAGCGGTGAAGAAGTTTTATGTCATCCCCCTCTAATGTATTGGCGAGACGAGTAGGATGAATTTTCGCGTTAAAAAGGATTTCGTCGCTATAAATGTTCCCTATCCCCGCGATGCTTTTTTGATCCAGTAAAAGCGTTTTTATGGCGCGCCGTGACTTTTGAAGGATGCGGGTTAGGCACGTTATGGAAAAGTCCTTTTCCAAAGGTTCTGGGCCTAAGCGGTCTAAAGTTAAGGGATGAGATTGGAGAGAAGGTAGTTTAAGGAATATCTCGCCAAATTTGCGGGGATCAATAAAGCGAAGTTCTGTGCCTTTATTAAAATGGAAAACCGCTCGAATATAGGGTTCGTAAGGGGTCCCCGACTTTTTTAACACCAACTGACCGGACATCCCAAGATGGATTACTAAGGTTTTGGCGGGGACAAGCTCAAAGATCAGGTACTTTGCGCGACGCCTAAGGTCTTGAACCTTTGTTCCTTTAAGTTCCCTAATAAACTCTTGTTGGGAGGGAAACCTTCGGAGAATTCTTATCTTTGGGTCAGGGGGAAAAATTACATTGGTTATTATCTTACCAATTACCTTGGGAGCGAGATCATTTTTTATGGTTTCTATTTCGGGAAGTTCAGGCATAGCTTGGTAAGGAATTCATTGTTCTTGAGTGCAAAACCTTGAGCGAGCAAAACGCTTGGTAATCTGTTAAATTTTTATGCGATTCCATGAGCACTAAATCAGCTTCTGATGCCGCTAAGAGGGACATTGAACATATCATGTTATCTCAGGATTGTGAACAAATTCTCAAAGTTCTTACAGGATCTGAGTCGTGGGAGAGTCAAACGCTGAATTCTTTTTTTGTTGAGATTGATTTTCTAATTCCTGAGATTTTTTCTCAAGTTCACTGACTTGCTTTGTCAGGCGTTTTTCGCGAAAGTGCTTTTTTATTAAAAGGGGGAGGGAAAATATTGACACAATAATGGCGCCGATTAAGAGGGAACCAAGGATTACTGCTATCAGGGAAGTCTTAAACCCCCAGACCAAAAATTTAACTTCCAACGGCATCCCATTTTGTAAAGCGAAAATAGTTATCCCTAAAATCATTAAAAAGCTTAAAATTAAGGGTAAATACATCTTTTATCCCCCGTTTGGAAAAAATATTTTTTTGCAATACTTATCGCCTTTGGATTTCTATATCACTTTTTACCAAAAAAAATCAACTCCTTTGAACAAACCCGCCAGACTCCGTTAGGTAAGCTGACGGTATCTGGCAATTTTTAGAAGCGCTTAAGACTTTTTTTGGAAAGGTTGAGAAAACATTTCTTAAAAGTTAAAAAAATTCGCCTATTTTATGAGATTAAAAAAACCTTACGTCTCCTTAGCTTTAACTTGTTTTCTTTAGAAATTTATGTTACCAATGACAAGAATTATTTATTCTAATTAGTTGGAAATAAAGGAATTAAATATGGAGTCCTTAGGTGAACGGTTGAAAAGAGGGAGAGAAGAAAAAAATATTTCTTTAGATGATGTGGTGCAAGCCACCAAGATTAATAAAGGCATTTTAACTGCCATAGAAAATGACCAATCTGAATTTCTTCCACCCATGGTTTTTGTCCGGGGGTTTATCCGGAATTATGCTCGCTATGTTGGGTTGGATGAAAGGGAATTATTGGATTTATATAATGAAACATGCGCCAGCAAGGAAGCGCGTACAACCTCGGAGGAATCGCAGGGTAGAAAAAAAATGAAATTTAATGCCCTTTATATTCTTCTGATTTTGATATGTGGATTAGCGATCTTCTTAGTGTACCACTATTTTTTAAAAAGCTATTTCGAGAACACGTCCCGTATAGAGCCGCAGAAAAAAAACAGTACCGAAAAAGCACAAACCCTTTCAGGGAACCAAACCAGTACCACAAAGGACGTGGTAGCGCCTTTTGGAACAGAGACCTCTCCGGTGGCCGGAGAAACGCCGACTTTGGAGAACCAATTATCTCCTGCTCCCCTTTCTTCTGATGAAAAGACAGAAGTTGGCGAAGCATCGGCTGCTTCTTCGCCTGCTCTTCCTATCCCCGTCCACATGCAAGCAAAGTGCTATGCTACTACGTGGATTGGATATGTAATTGACAATGGACAACCATCCCAGATTTTCCTTTTCCCAGGGGATGAGTTTTCGTGGGAATGGAAAGAGAAGATAGAATTAAAACTCGGAAATGCGGGAGGAATAAAAGTAACTGTTAATGGAATGTCCTTAAAGCCTTTGGGCAAGTCAGGCGAGGTGCTCGGCGTTGTTTTTGGCAGGGACACGGTGGCGCTGCGTGGTGAAGAACCTCAAAACCTGGAACTATGGAAGGAGGAGGCAGCAGAATCTCATTCTCATACAAGCGGGGCTAAGAAAAGACCATGAGTATTTTAGTTGTTGGTTCATTAGCATTCGATACGATTGAAACGCCTTTTGGAAAAGTGGATAAAGTGTTGGGAGGATCAGCGGTCTATTTTTCTGTGGCCGCGAGTTTTTTTACGGAAGTATCTTTGGTAGGAGTGGTGGGAAAAGACTTCCCTGAGAGCCACTTGACTATTCTCCGGGAGCGAGGCATTGACCTTCAGGGGTTAAAACAGGTGGACGGAGCGACCTTCCATTGGGAGGGGAGGTATGGGTATGATCTCAATGAAGCTCACACGCTTAATACCAAACTCAATGTTTTTGAAAAATTTAGCCCGGATATCCCGGAAGCGTATCGGGATTTAGAATATGTTTTTTTAGCTAATATTGATCCGGAACTTCAATTAAAAGTCCTAAAACAGGTCCATAAGCCCAAGGTGGTAGCCTTGGACACCATGAATTTTTGGATCGAAAATAAGCTGGATGCTTTAAAAGAGACCATCAAACTCGTGGATATTCTTATCATCAATGAAGCCGAAGCCCGGGAGCTTGCTAAAGAATATAATTTGGTTAAGGCCGCCCGAACAATCTCAAGCTTCGGGCCCAAAGTCCTGATCATTAA
Source organism: uncultured delta proteobacterium (assembly GCA_963736755.1). Taxonomy (GTDB): domain Bacteria; phylum Desulfobacterota; class WTBG01; order JAGOGO01; family JAGOGO01. Next base: position 32,749 of record CAVTQE010000026.1, read on the forward strand.
ACAGGGGACGTATGGGGCTTTATTGTTTGCCAATTCTTCTGTTTTTTCTGCTCCGGCGTATCCGCTTGAGGTAACGCTTGACCCCACGGGAGCTGGTGATAGTTTTGCCGGGGGCTTTATGGGATATCTGGCTAAATGCCAAAACCTCCATGATGTGGGGATTCGTCAGGCAATCATTTTTGGGAGCGTTATGGCCTCATTTTGTGTAGAACAGTTCAGCGTAGAACGACTCCGTATCTTAACGGATCAAGAAATTGCCAGCCGTTTTACTGAATTCTTAAACTTGACTTGCTTCAGGGAAATTTAAATTGCAGGAAGAAACGTTCCGGGTTTTATTTATGGGGACCTCTCCTTTTGCGGTGCCCTCTTTGAAAATTTTGTTAGCAAAAGGTGAAAATATTGTCGGGGTTTTTACCCAGCCAGATAAACCCCAGGGACGGGGTCTTAAAATTAAAGTTTCACCGATCAAAGGGGAAGCCTTAGAAAATTACCTTCCTCT
>CAVTQE010000027.1:0-23761 GCA_963736755.1 uncultured delta proteobacterium
CTGCTTCTTCTCCTGCTCTTCCTATTCCCGTTCACATGCAAGCAAAGTGTTATGCTACTACGTGGATTGGATACGTAATTGACAATGGACAACCATCCCAGATTTTCCTTTTCCCGGGGATGAGTTTTCGTGGGAATGGAAAGAGAAGATAGAATTAAAACTCGGGAATGCGGGAGGAATAAAAGTAACTGTTAATGGAATGCCCTTAAAGCCTTTGGGCAAGTCAGGCGAGGTGCTCAGCGTTGTTTTTGGCAGGGACACGATGGCGCTGCGGGGTGAAGAACCTCAAAACCTGGAACTATGGAAGGAGGAGGCAGCAGAATCTCATTCTCATGTAAGCGGAGCTAAGAAAAGACCATGAGTATTTTAGTTGTTGGTTCATTAGCATTCGATACGATTGAAACGCCTTTTGGAAAAGTGGATAAAGTGTTAGGAGGATCAGCAGTCTATTTTTCTGTGGCCGCGAGTTTTTTTACGGAAGTATCTTTAGTAGGAGTGGTGGGCAAAGACTTCCCTGAAAGCCACCTGACTATTCTCCGGGAGCGAGGCATTGACCTTCAGGGGTTACAACAGGTGGACGGAGCAACCTTCCATTGGGAGGGGAGGTATGGGTATGATCTCAACGAAGCTCACACGCTTGATACCAAGCTCAATGTTTTTGAGAAATTTAGCCCGGATATTCCTGAACCGTATCGAGATTTAGAATATGTTTTTTTAGCTAATATTGATCCAGAACTTCAATTAAGAGTCCTAAAACAGGTCCATAAGCCCAAGGTGGTAGCCTTGGACACCATGAATTTTTGGATCGAAAATAAGCTGGATGCTTTAAAAGAGACCATCAAACTCGTAGATATTCTTATCATCAATGAAGCCGAAGCCCGGGAGCTTGCTAAAGAATATAATTTGGTTAAGGCCGCCCGAGCAATCTCAAGCTTCGGACCTAAATTCCTGATCATAAAACAGGGAACGTATGGGGCTTTATTGTTTGCCAATTCTTCTGTTTTTTCCGCTCCGGCGTATCCGCTTGAGGTAACGCTTGACCCCACGGGCGCTGGTGATAGTTTTGCCGGGGGCTTTATGGGGTATCTGGCTAAATGCCAAAACCTCCATGATGTGGGGATTCGTCAGGCAATCATTTTCGGGAGCGTTATGGCCTCATTTTGTGTAGAACAGTTTAGCGTAGAACGACTCCGTATCTTAACCGATCAAGAAATTGCCAGCCGTTTTACTGAATTCTTAAACTTGACTTGCTTCAAGGAAATTTAAATTGCAGGAAGAAACGTTCCGGGTTTTATTTATGGGGACCTCTCCTTTTGCGGTGCCCTCTTTGAAAATTTTGTTAGCAAAAGGTGAAAATATTGTCGGGGTTTTTACCCAGCCAGATAAACCCCAGGGACGGGGTCTTAAAATTAAAGTTTCATCGATCAAAGGGGTAGCCTTAGAAAATTATCTTCCTCTCTTTCAGCCAGTAAAGATCAACCGAGATGAATCTGTTGAGATCATTAAAAGTTTATCTCCTGATCTCATTGTTGTTGCTGCCTTTGGCCAGATTATCTCCCAGCGGATTTTAGATATTCCGAGATTCGGCTCCATCAATGTTCACGCTTCTCTTTTGCCAAAGTATCGGGGAGCAGCACCGATAAACTGGGTAATTCTCCAGGGGGAAAAAGAAACGGGGGTAACGACCATGTTAATGGATAAAGGGCTTGATACGGGAAGTATTTTACTCCAGAGAAAGCTTGAAATTTTTCCCGAAGAAAATGCAGGAGAACTCCATGACCGCTTAGCTTTTTTAGGAGCTGAAGTCTTGCGAGAAACCGTTGAGAGATTGAAGCAAGGAGGATTAACGTCGTTTAAGCAGGAAGAATCTGAAACTTCTTATGCTCCACCTCTGAAAAAAGAGGATGGACTTATTGATTGGGAAAAACCAGCAGAGAAAATTTATAATCATATTCGAGGAATGAATCCCTGGCCGGGCGCTTTCACTTATTTAGAAGGGAAAGTTTTAAAAGTTTTTCATGCTAAACACGTTATACAAGGCTTCTCCCACGAGCCGGGCAAGGTCGTAAAGGCATCTGATAAGGGTATCTTGGTTGCAACTGGTGAAGGTCATATTCTTCTTACGGAAATTCAATTAGAAAACCATAAGCGAATGTCTTCTGCACTTTTCCTTCGGGGGCATCCTTTACCCATTGATGTGCGCTTGGGATAATCAAACGATTTTCTTGAAAAAACATTTTATTTTAATATGTTATTTACTTTTATTTTCTTTTGAGCAAATTCTTAAGGGCGTTTAAAAAAAAATTTTAATGAAATCTTTACTTTTTTATAAAGGTTATGGTAAATTTTTCCACCTTGTTGGTAAATATCTCCTTGCTACTGTAAACTTTCCCAAAATGAATAAAAGTTTAGCTTAATTAGGAGGCATCAGAAGATAAGGATAATGAGAAAAAAATAAAAACTTAAATGAGTTAGAAGAAAAGATAACCCGCATCCAAGCCATGGGGGGGAATCCCTAATCAAAAAGTGACATGAGTCAGGGAAACTTACCGCTCGGAAAAGGCTTGAACTCTTGTTTGATCCGGAGACTTTTCGGGAGATTGACATTTTTGTTCGGCATCACGAGGTTATGTGGATGCCATTATTCCCCCACGGGAGACGCGTCCCCGGATCATTCGGGCTTTAGAGATGCTTAAAACGAAGAAAGAAAATCGGCCCTGGAAAAAACACGGCAATATCCCCGTCTAATATAATTAAATTCAACAGAAAGGAATGTGATGTAAATGATGGAAAAACAACAAGGAACAACTACAAAGAAACACGTTAAAGTCACTGATACCACTTTTCGTGATGGACATCAGTCTTTATTAGCCACTCGAATGCGGACAGAAGATATGCTTCCGGTTGCCGAGGAGATGGATTCCATGGGATTTCACTCCATGGAAGTGTGGGGAGGGGCAACGTTTGATGTAACCACCCGCTTTTTGAATGAGGACCCCTGGGAAAGACTTCGAACATTGAAAAAGATGCTTCCCAAAACGCCCTTGCAGATGCTTTTACGGGGACAAAACCTGGTGGGCTACCGGAACTACGCTGATGATGTGGTCAGGGAGTTTGTTTTGCATTCTGCTGAGTGTGGTATGGATATTTTCCGGGTATTTGATGCGTTAAATGACGAGAGAAATTTCGAGTCAGCTTTTAAGGCGATCAAAGAGGCTGGGAAGCACATCCAGGCTACCATTTGCTATTCTCTTACGGAAAGAACGTTGGGAGGTCCGGTTTTTAACATCGAATACTTTGTAAACAAAGCGAAAGTCATGGAAGAGATGGGCGCTGACTCTCTGTGTGTGAAGGATATGGCGGGATTGATCGCTCCCTATGATGCCTATAATTTGATAAAAGCCCTCAAGGAAAATCTTAAGATCCCCATCCAACTCCACACTCATTATACGAGTGGGATGGCTTCCATGACATATCTTAAGGCGATTGAGGCTGGGGTGGATGTCGTCGATTGCTCTTTAGCTCCTTTTGCTTTGAGGTCTTCTCAACCAGCGCTGGAACCCCTTATTGTTACTCTCGAAGGCACCCCCTATGATGTTGGAATAGATCTCAACAAAGCCCTCAAGATCGGCGAATACATTGAAACGATTGCCCCCAAATATCGTCATTACTTAGACACCACCAAAATGTCCGTGATTGATACCGACGTGCTCCTTCACCAGATACCTGGAGGGATGATCAGCAATTTGGTAAGCCAGTTGAGAGACGCCAAAGCGCTCCATCGTATTAACGAAGTTTATAAAGAACTGCCGATTACCCGAAGAGAACTGGGTTTTCCGCCCTTGGTAACGCCTACCAGCCAGATTGTAGGCGTGCAGGCGGTATTCAATGTTTTAATGGGCCGGTACAAGATGATCGCTAAAGAGGTGAAAGATTTATGCTACGGTCTTTATGGAAAAACACCTCGGCCGATTGATCCGGAAGTACAGAAGAAAGCACTGAAAGGATACCCACGAGGATCCGAGCCCATCACCTGTAGAGCAGCTGATGTGTTAGAGCCCGAGATGGAAAATGCGAAAGAAGCCACGAAGGATATTGCTAAGGATATTGGCGATGTTCTTACCTATGCCCTTTATCCCCAGACCGGAATGCAATTCTTAAAATGGAAGTACGGTTTGGAGCAGCCCCCGGCGGCGGTGAGGCCCAAAACGTTAGAAGAAGTAAAAAGAGAAGACGAGCTTGTCCGAAAGGCTCTGGCTGGGGAACTTGTGGAAAAGTCAGCGTAACAAAGCGCTGCACAACACCACTACCACGTTTTATTCTCCTCGTGATAGAGAACGTACAGAAAGTACTCGAACGTTTATTTCAGGTCGTGGAGAACAGATGAAGCAAACCGTGTCATTCCTGCAAACGCAGGATTGACACGGCAATTGCTCCATTGAATCGCCACAGTTACTTCTACCCCTTAAAGTGAGGATTTTTTGCGTTCTATCCCTTTCGAAACCATAAAAGCAAAGATTAAACAATCCTGTATCGAGACAAATTATATTTTGGGCGATGATGTCCTCCAGAGTCTCCACCGAGCGTTGGCAGAAGAGGAAGCTTCTTTAGGAAAAGAAATATTAAGCCAGCTCATCGAAAACGCCCGGATTGCCCGGGAACAAAGGATTCCCCTTTGTCAAGATACTGGTCTCGCAGTACTCTTTGTTGAATTAGGAGATAAAATTTTTTTTGAGGGAGGCTCGTTGGTTGAAACGATTAATCAAGGGGTGAGGGCTGGTTATAAGGAGGGATTGCTTCGCAACTCCGTCTGTCATCCGATTACCCGGAAAAACACCGGTGATAATACTCCAGTGATCATTCACGGGGAAATTGTTTCGGGAGATCAGCTCAAAATCTCTTTTTGCGCCAAGGGGGGTGGAAGTGAAAACATGAGTCGCGCTACGATGCTTAAGCCTTCGGATGGACTGGCTGGGGTAAGAGAAGATTTTGTGGTTAATCGGGTTTGGGACAAAGCACAGGCGAGTCCTTGCCCTCCCATCATCGTTGGGGTAGGAATCGGAGGGACCATGGAAAGAGCCGCGCTTCTTGCCAAGAAGAGTCTTTTAAGGCCAATCGGTGAAGAAAGCGGTGATGCCGAGTTAGCGGAAGTGGGAAAAGACTTGCGTAAAAAGATTAATGACCTTGGGATTGGTCCGGCTGGTCTTGGGGGAAGAATTACTGCTCTCGCGGTTCACATACTTATGGAACCCTGTCATATTGCCAGTCTCCCCGTAGCCGTTAATATTAATTGCCATTCCCATCGTCATAGGGAAATTATTTTTTAAAGGCAGAGGATTATGACAAAAGAAAGCCACCTCAGCCCTCCGCTTAAAATTGAAGACCTTGACCAACTGAGGAGCATAGGGGATAAAGTTTTTATTTCCGGTGTCATCTATACCGCCCGAGATACTGTCATTATTGCCGGTATTATTTGTCCTGGCACTCCTAACTGGCAACACTCAAACGGGTTTTAGTTTGGTTGCTCAATGCACTCCCTCAAAGGCAAGATAGGAAAACCAAACTTTATCCATGAACTGATATCAGCGAGGTAAGCCGGGGAGAATGTGGTTTTACTAGATATTAATTTCCATCGAGTAATTTCTGGTCTATTTCAACAAGCTCAGTGACACTGAGAGTACTTATATCTACAAACTTTGCATGTTCAGGCTTGCTTAATTCAGCTAAATCCATTATCCGCGAGAAGGTATTGGCCACAAATATCTCCCCCTGGGAAGAGCTTCTGCGGATGCCAAAAACTAATTTTTTCTGAATATCAGTGGGGAGGAGGCTGATTAAATGTTTCGAGGTCCAGACTGCACCATCTCGGGCAAATTCAGAAAGTCTTCCAGAAATATTTACGGTATCTCCCAAGGCGGTAAACTGGTTTACGGGAATGTAGCCAAACCATTCTCTTCCTTCATGTATGCCGATATTAAAACAAAGCCTATTGGTCCATTTTTTTCTAATATTCCATTCCGAATTGATCTCGGCGAGTTTTTTTCTGATTTCATAAGCGCAGAGAAGTCCATTTAAAACATGTTGAAAAGGTGATTCCGGCTCAGCCAAAAAAAACCTCACCAATCCGTCCCCAACATGCTTCCCCAGAGTACCGTGATATTTCCTGAAAGAATTTTCCATCCTTGACCAGATCTGAGATACCAATTCAAAATATTCCGCCGGAGGAAGGTCAGCGGAAATTTTGACAGAGTTCTGTAAATCAGCCACGAGCACACAAAGGGAACAAAAAGAGGGCATTTTATTTAACATAAGGTCCCGAACAACTTTTTCCCTACCCAAAAGAAGATCCATAATCGGATCAAGTAACACATCAGAAGGAATCAAAATTAAAAGAGTTCCTTCACGAAAAACGCAGGAAATAAAGTTGTATTTTTTTTCTCCCTCAATGTGATGGTTTAAAACAAATTCTCTCTTTTCAATGGGTATTTTTTGACTGCTTTCTTTTTTTCTCCATAACTTATTTAATACAGAAAGCTCCTCCGGGGAGAGAGACCGCAATGTCGAGCTATCGAGAGGCGAAGGAATATCAAGGCTTGCAAGTTCAGCATTTAAACTGATAAAGTCTTCCAAATTTATGAGAGCGGCTTTAGGAAGAGTGAGAGCGGTTTTAGGAAGAGCTTTTATAAGAAGCCTAAAGATATTTCTTTCTTCTGCAGTTGATAACTCTTTTATATTATGTGCAAAAAATAGTTTCTCAGCACTTTGATTTGCCCATTCCACCTCCCACTTTCGGTTAACCATGTAAGCAGGATACCCTATTTCTGTAATCCGCCCGTATTGCCCTCTTTTGTCATGTTGCCTTTCTCCCGCTTTAAACGTTAAAGGAGTAACTTTTTCTGATTGCATTTTCTCCTCCTTCTCCTCTGAAGCAATTAATTCCTCTTCCTGATTATCTCCAATCCATTCTTGAGCATTGATAGTGTCATTGTGCACATCATTTATTAATTTGTTTATTTCATCGCTGGGTTCGACATTATTTTCATCCGGACAACAGTAGGAAACACTATCAACGTCCCTTTTTTCTCTGACCTTGACGAGTTTTTGGGTTAGGGGATCGTAAATATATCTTTCTGCCATCGAGTTATTCGGCATATTTCACAAAGGTCTTTTTAAAATTATTTAATTCAATATAAAAAAATCAACTGGTAAAAAAATAATTTTAAGGTTGTTATCTAAATTGCAAAATATACAATATATTGTATGCTTTGCAGCGAACATAACTATCGGCAGTAGAATAATTACTAATAGTTAATAGTAATTAAATATTAAATAGTTGGCTTTAAAAATTACAGTATTACTTTGATTATAAGATGTCAAGAAAATAATTTATCTTGTTTGTTATTTAAAAGTTAAAAAAAATTGAACCTTGTCAGCATTAGACAAAACACAGAATGATCCTATAACATATTTAAATTACTAAAAAATATGTTGAATAACGTGATATTGAGCCAGGATCAACCCTCTCAGCTGTTGCATTAGAAAGGGGATTACGGTATAGCTTTAAAAAAATGTATTACGGGGCTTGCTGATTAAAAAATGAATGCTTTAGATTTTATTATCCTTTCCATTATTTTTATCTCCGGCTTATATAGCTTCTTTCGGGGATTTATTCGGGAGGTTTTTTCTATCTTATCGCTTGTGCTCGGTCTTTTATTAGCAGTTAAGTTCTATCATGTGCCCGCGCATCAGCTTTCATCTTGGTTAAATGATCTAATGCTCAGGAACCTCATTGGTTTTATTTTTATTTTTATTGGGGTTAGCCTGGTAATTACCTTAATCGGAATCATAATTCGAAGAGTTTTTACACTATGTAAACTCGGCGCACTTGATCGGGTGTTAGGGGTGCTGCTTGGTCTTCTTAAGGGTATTTTTATTGGTATGGTTATTATTTTTCTTTTAATTTTCTTTTTGCCTCATGATCACCCACTGTTGATTCAATCAAGACTTAGCCTTTATTTAGTAGGTTTAGGCGAAATCCCTTTGGAAGCAGCCCCAGATAAAATAAAAAACAAAATTAATAGTAAAAAAGAAGTTCTGCTTGATTATTGGAAAAGGAATCCTGCTCTTCTAAAAGGAAGTATTGGTCCAAAACCGGAGGTGGTGACACCAAAGGGGGAGAAATGAGGTGGATTAAGTTTTTTTTAAAAGACTCCTAAGTTCGGTTTTTACTTGGGGTTGACTTATGAAATGGATGGTTTTTATCCCGATCTTTTTTGCGCTGTCAATAAAATCTTCTCGGTCGTCAATAAAAATTGCTTCGTGGGGGAGGACCTGGAGCGCATCTAAGACAATTTCATAGATTCTCCTTTCTGGTTTGCTAACGCCTACCGCACAGGAGAATATGGTTGCCTCAAACATATCATATCGCTGTTCCTCAAAAAACTTCATTGCAGGAATCTCAGCATTGGAGAGCAATCCAACTCTATAACCATCGCTTTTTAACTTGGACGCAAGAGAAAACATCTCCGTCCGGGGTTTATAGGATTTTCTAAAGGCGTCATACCACAGTGAAGGTGAAGAGGGTTTTTGAACCTTAAGTGTCCGACAAACTTCCTCCCAAAGCGTATCTTCTGATATGATGCCTTTTTGAAAACGGAGAACTAAACGATCACCTGCATAGTTTATTGCTCTACCCGCAACACCCAATGAGGCAGAAAAATATTTTATCATTGCTGGGGTTGGATTTTCGATCAAAACCCCACCCCAATCGAATATGATCGCTTTTATCATCTTACCTGCAGGATTCTATCGATGAATAACTACGTAGGAACTATGGAATTGGTTTCACGCAAAATTGACGGCTTTGTAAAAAGTCCATCTGCGGCGTTGCGCTGAAGCTTTTTACTGTGCCGTCGATTTCGGGCTTGCATCAAAATTAATTTTGGCTTTCCCTTTTGCAGGAAACTACAAATTCAACTTCACATTTTTTTGAGTTTTTAATAGCTCATTCATTTTGGTTTCGATTTCTTTTAAAAAAATTTGTATAGTTGGCATGTTGTCTTGCTGAAAAGAAGTTGTCAGCGCAACGAACTTTAATTCTAAAGGGATGTTTTTTACTATAAAAGATTCGGAATGGAGGATTTTCAAGAGTCTTTGAAGCGCTAGGTTGGAACCCTTTTCATCAGTCATGGGAAGCAAAAGAAGGATTTTATTTTCTTCTAAAAAGCCAAGCAGATCAGCATCCCGCATTATTTTTATCAAGCGTTCCATAACCGAAAACCAGATTTCCTGTAACTTAATTTTTTCTGAGAAGACAGGTTGTTTGGGAATAATGTTTACAAGTGACAAAGTAATGGTTGAGAACGGCACTTTATAGCGCCACGCCCGGGAAATTTCTTTTTTAAGGAAAAAGAGCATATTGCCCCGGTTAAAGGTCCCTTTGGGGTAGCCTTTTTTTTCGGGTTCCTTTTCCTGCTTCTGCGCACGTTTAGCGATTTCGTCAGCAATAATTTTAAGTTTATCTTCCTCAACCCCCTGTGCCCGAAGGGAGGAGATGATTTTTTCCAAAATCATCTGAACTTCTTTTTCATCATCAATGCTTTCTTCGATCAGCTTAAGGAGGACAGGAAGTTCCATGCTTACGTCAGCAGAGGAAGAAATTTTTCGCATGACCCAGGTTGACTTTAGCTGCTTCAGGACTTCCTCTAAACGATCATCAATTTTTTTCTCCAGCACGCTAAATAACTGGGAATCTATTTTCCCCCTGAGGCGAGAAAGCAGCTCAGATTCAACCTGGGAGATTACTTCCTTCAGATGTTTTCCTCCTTCTTCTCCTTTTTGTTCGGCAGCATCCAGCGCGAACTCACTTCCGATCCGCTCTACATAGTTTGCCAGTAATTCAGAAAATACTTTTTCATCTCCAGATCCTCGTCTAATTTCAGCAGCAAGAAAGATTAGCTCTGCGGCGCCAGTAGGATCGCGCTTGAGTTCTTTGATCATATCTTCACCCGATAATCCTATGTGTTCAGCACTTTCCTGGATCAGTTGAACCAACCCTTCGTTTTCCAGCTCTTTCCCAAGCTCTTGAACCAGTCGAAGAAATTCAACCAGAGACATACCTTCCGCCAGCAAAGCCTCTTTTAAAAGAGGAAGGAGGCGTTTGATTTCACCCGGCTCTGGCAACAGTCGCCGAATTATCTGGGCAAGCCGGGGAATAGCAATTTCTCCTTGGTTATATTCTTCTTTTACTATGCGGATAATAACTTGATCAGTTAGCACATTAATTTCTTTACGGATAGCCTCTTCATTGGCAAAAATTACTCCCAATGCTTTCTGAGCTTCAAGCCCTTTAAGCAAATCTTTTCTCATTGCAAAGACCGCATCTGCTAATTTTTGGGGGTCTACGGCTTCCACCTCTGGTTTGGCTTTTTTTATTTCTTCCGTGATCCGCAGAAGCTGCTGAGTAAGAGGTAGAGCCGGGTTCCCGGCTTACCGGAGTTAAGATCGCGTGAACTGGAAATATCAGCGTCAATCATGGTCTGAGAAAACGTGGCGGGATCCTCAATGAGTTTCTGGAGGGAGAAGGATTCTCCGAGTTCTTCCAGGATGATTTGTTCTGCCAGCATTTTTTTTAAAGTTTCGGTATCTATTCCGTGAGCAGTTTTTGATAGAGCAAATAAATCTTCGGGCATGTTTTCTCGGTAAATTACCGCGTCGTCTTCAGTCATCTTTTGTAAGAAGGTATAGTTGACCTTGAGGTGAGTGATTTCCAATTTGCCAAGGGCGGTTGTGATGGACTCCGCGGTAGAGTGGGTTTTAAGGTCAGAAAAAACTTTCAGAAACCCCCTCAGCTCGTTTTCACTTAGCCCCTTTTCAAAAGATACGGACTGGATCTGGGCCTTTTTAAAATGTGGAAGCATTTTTGATGTTATAATCCGAGGGTCAAGAGGTTCCTCCTCAAGAAAGAATTTATCGTGCAACACAATGAAGGATAGTGAAGATATAAAGCTAAAACCTTCCCTTAGTGCTTTCAAAAACTCTTCTATGGCTTGGACGGTAGCCGGATGATCAAGATGATACATAGAAATGCGGTTAAAAAGGAGATTAAAGGCTCTGCCAATATTGTAGGACGTTAGTTTTGGCAGTAGAGATTTTTGCATGGCGCAAGCTCCCTTTTTATTTTAAATAATTTTCCTGGTATTTTTCCAAGCTTCTCAGGAAATCCCGGCAGGTAGGATATCGATCATCCGGCTCATAAGCGATCGCCCTTGAAACAATTTCATCCATCTCTCTATGGAGATTCGGGTTAAGGTCAGAAGGATTTTTTAAAAAGACTCCCTTTTTATCATACGCCTTTCGCTTCAGGAAGGATTCGGTCGCTTCATTTTCCAAAAGGGGTAGTTCCGGTACAAGCATCTCGAAAAGCACTACCCCAACTCCGTAAATATCTGTCCGCCCGTCAACTTTTAACCCTAAGATTTGCTCAGGAGCCATATACGCTGGGGTTCCCCGAATCACAAAATCCAAGTTGTCACCTCGTAGAACCTTGGCTAATCCAAAATCAGAAATAAGAGGTCTTTTTGTGTGTTTTTCCATGAGAATGTTGTCGGGTTTTATGTCACGGTGGATAATTTCTTCATTATGAGCGTAATCGAGAGCATCGAGCAGTTGCGAGATGATTCGGATGGTTGCTTTTATTGGCAGGATGCGCCGGGAAGGCAAAAAATGACTTTGGACTTTTTCCAAGACGCGTGCAAGAGAGTCCCCTTTAACCAGTTGCATCGTAAAAAAAAGGAATTCTTCGGTTTCCCCAATCTCGTAGATCGGGACTATATTAGGATGGGAAAGGATAGCGGCTGCCTCAGCTTCATGTTGAAATCGCTCAGTCACCTCTGATTTAAAATAGCTTTTGGGAATTAATTTTAAAGCTATCTGCCTTTTTAATGTTTGTTGATAGGCAATAAAGACGATTCCCATACCTCCTCGAGCCAATTCTTTGAGGATCGTGCATGTTCCCAACCGCTTTCCAATTAAGGGATCAGAATTGAAATCATCAATTGAAGGCATAATAATCTTATAGTATAAAAGAAAAATGAGGTCAATCAAAACGGAGCGTTTCCTTTGGTCTTGACATATTAACCTGCCTGTAATATTTTAGCATGGGTCAATTCCTAAGGGGAATCACTATCCAACCTAAGCGTGGGAAGGTAATGGTTATTTCATTGCGCGACGAGTTTTTTTGGTTTTCCCATGATCAACCAACGAATTTTTCAACCTTTTTTCAAAGGAGCATGTTGTGGACTTGAAAGTGTCCAAAAGGAAGGTTCCCCTCACCATAAACCTGACAGGCGGAGAAAGGATCATGGGTATATTTTTTTTTGGACTCACAGTCTGTTTTTCGTTACAGCGAAGAACTTATTAGTGATCTTCCTAACGATCGTCCCGCTTTTTTCCCCTTTGAAATGGAATCACCTTCTACGATTCGAATTATTAATAAAAAAAATATAGTTTCTTTTTCCACCGCCGAAGATTTAGGGACAGAAAAAAAGCGGGGCAAAAAGAAACGAGTAAACTTGGTTTTAGTTAATGGACAGGCATTCACGGGAAATCTTATTATTGATCAGCCAGAATACCGAACACGGGTACTGGATACTTTTAACGCTCAGGAAAATGAATTTTTGCAGCTTTTTACCGACTCAGAGATAACGTATTTCATAAATATTAATCACGTATGTCAGGTTATACCATCCTGAGAAAAATCTCTTTTAACTGTCGCCGAGGCTCTTTGGGTAATTACGGACACCTATGAACCTTGAACCCTTAAGAACGATACTTTTATACCCCATGTGATAGACGTGGGGTATAGTTATGACGAAAATGTTTACAGGGATTGATAGTGAATTTTGATCAGATTCGCGGCCACCGAAAAATTCTGAAACTTTTGACCCAGGTTGTGCACACCAAACGGTTAGCACACGCATATGTTTTTTCTGGCCTTGACGGTATTGGCAAACGCCTTACGGCACTTGCCTTGGCAAAGAATCTTTTGTGTTCTTCGGGTGGAGGGAAAAGTTGCGGAATCTGTTCAGCCTGTATCCAGGTTGACCGGGGTAGCCATCCAGACCTTATGATGATTGAGCCTGAAAAAGGCGTGATTACCATTGATAGCATCCGCAATCTCAAACGAGAATTAAGCCGGAAGAGCTTTTCCGGAGGATATAAAGTTTGTCTTATTGATGATGCGGATAAGATGAATCTGCAAGCTGAAAACGCGCTTTTAAAAACCCTGGAGGAGCCAACTCCTGATACGGTAATTATCCTGATAACCGGAAAACCTTACCGTCTTTTACCGACCGTGCTTTCGCGGTGTCAACACCTTAAATTTCAGCCGCTGGCACCTTTTGATGCTTCGGAATTGATCATGGCAGGGGTAGCGGGAGTAGAGAGAGATGACGCTTTATTGATGGCTTCACTCACGGGAGGAAGCCCGGGAAAAGCCTTTACGCTCAAGGTGGAGCAGCTTAAGGGATTAAGAGACTCATGGATCAACCAATCAAGATTTTTTGCAAGAACTGAAGATGAGAAGTTTTTTATTGGGGAAGAAAATTTTTTAGGCGACAAAGAAGACGTGGATTTAAAACTTAATCTTTTGCGTCTCTGGTATAGAGATCTTGTTTTATATAAAATCTATGGGAATGTTGATTGTGTTTTAAATAAAGATAAAACAGAAGAAATTGCTTCGCAAAGCAGGGCCTTGAGTCTCGAAAGGCTCTTAAACGCTTTACTCGGGACCGAGAAATACAGCACTTCGCTTGAGTACAACGCCAACCCTCAATTAACGTTGGAAGCCATTCTCATGACGTTAAACCCCAAGAGCGAATTTTTTTTGGAGTAAAAAATTTTAATGATAAGGATTAATAGAAAAGACTGGTTATGCGAGTAGCACAGGTAAAATTAGAAAAACGACATATTGTATTGAGATGCGATACAAAAGAGGAGAACTTTAACCTTGGAGACCTGGTTGTGGTAGAAACCAAAGAAGGTCCCCAGATGGGCAGGGTCATTTCTGAACCCCAGGATCTCAACACCGCAATTTTTTCTAAGCCCACACCTCCGGTTATCCGTTTAGCGACAGATGAGGACCGCAAAAAGCAAGAAGAGGAAGAAAAAAAGGTGGCAGAAGCCATGAAAAAATGCAAGGAGAAAGCTGAGCACCTTGGGCTTCCCATGAAGGTTGTGGGTGTGGATTTTCAATCGGGTGGAGAAAAGGTCACCTTTTTTTTTACTGCGGAGACCAGAATCAATTTCCGCGAATTGGTTAAACAATTAGCTTCGGAGTTTCATGCCCGGATAGAAATGAGGCAGATTGGCGCTCGCAATGAAGCCAAAATGATGGGTGGCGTTGGTTGCTGCGGGTTGCCTCTTTGCTGTGTGTCTTTCCTTCCGGATTTTGAGCCTGTTACCATTCGGATGGCTAAAGACCAAGGACTTTCCTTAGATCCCACAAAAATCTCTGGATTATGCGGACGGCTTTTGTGCTGTTTAGAGTATGAAGCAAGTACCTATAGTGAATTTCTCAAGGATCTTCCAAAATGCGGAAGTCGAATAGCGACATCGTTTGGGGAAGGCAAGGTCATTAAACAGAATGTTCTCTCAAAAACATTGTTAGTAGAGTTCGATGATGGCCGGCTGCTCACGATAAAGGTGGAAGAAATCAAAGAAAAGGCACCATAACAAGGAACGTTTCGATGACGAAGACTTTTTACATTACTACTCCCATATATTATGTCAACGATGTACCCCATATTGGTCATGCTTATACTACTATTGCAGCGGATATAGTGGCTCGGTATAAACGGTTAACAGGCTATGACGTTTTCTTTTTGACCGGGACTGATGAACATGGCCACAAAGTTGAAAAATCAGCAGAAGCCTTTGGTGAAAAACCAATCGACCTGGCTAACCGAGTGGTAAAAAGGTTCCAGGACCTATGGATAAGACTCACTATCAGCAATAATGACTTTATCAGAACCACCGAGGAGCGGCATAAACAGGTAGTGCAATCCCTTTTCAAAAAAGCACTGGATAATGGAGATATTTACTTAGGTTATTATGAAGATTGGTATTGCACCCCCTGTGAAACGTTTTGGACGCAAAACCAGTTACATGAGGGGAAATGCCCTGATTGTGGCCGGGAGGTGGAAAAATTAAAAGAAGAGAGTTATTTCTTTCGCATGTCCAAGTATCAAAGCGACCTCTTAACCCACATCGAAAATCACCCGGAATTTATCCAGCCCGAGAGCAGGCGAAATGAAGTAATCAGTTTTATTAAAGAAGGGTTAAGGGATTTAAGCGTGAGTCGCACGTCTTTTCAATGGGGTGTGCCAGTACCAGGAAATGCCCGGCATATTATCTATGTCTGGATTGATGCGCTGGTTAATTATATCTCCGGCGCTGGATGTCTGAATGATCCGGATAAATTTACCCGCTACTGGCCAGCAGATGTGCACCTCATTGGAAAAGATATCCTCCGTCATCACACTATTTACTGGCCTACTTTTCTTATGTCGGTGGGCATTCCTCTATTTAAAAAGGCTTTTGCCCACGGCTGGTGGACCAATGAAGGGAAAAAGATGTCTAAGTCCCTGGGAAATTTTATCGAACCCGTAAAATTAATTGATGACTATGGAGTTGACCAGGTTCGATACTTTCTCATGCGGGAGGTCCCGTTTGGCCTGGATGCGGATTTTTCCCATAAAGCCATGGTTAATCGGATAAACAGTGACTTGGCCAATGACCTTGGAAACTTGTTTAACCGAAGCCTCGTTATGGCGAGTAAGTATTTTGGAGGGGTGGTTCCTGCTCGCGGCCAGGGAAATGACCGGCTGAGGGATATCCAGGGAAAAACCTTTATTCAGGTTGAGAACGCTCTCAATGAGCTTGCCTTTCAAAAAGCACTTATCGCAATCGGGGAGCTGGTATCCGCGGTAAATAAGTATATTGACGAGACTGCTCCTTTTACCTTAGCAAAAGACGAAGGGAAAAAAGGTGAGTTGAGCATGGTTATCTACAACATTCTTGATGCCCTTCGGGTCATTGCTCTTTTCGTCTTTCCTTTTATGCCTGCCACGGCAGAAAAAATGTGGGATGCGCTGGGGATAAAAGAAAAAATTACTCAACAAGACTTATCCCAAAAATACAGGTGGGGTGATCTTCCCTCTGGAGCAGAGCTCAAAAAGATCCCTCCCCTCTTTCCCCGGATCCTTTGAAACGGGAACCTTTGAACGTGAACCCACATTTTCAAACTTTGAACCCTTGAACGGTGCTCTCAATCCTCAATTCCGGCTCGCGCTAAAACTCCTTGCGTGTAATAATGTTTAATCTCCTTCATCTCGGTTACCAGGTCAGCGGCCTCAATCAGTTTGGGATGAGCTTTTCGGCCCGTGAAGACCAATTCGACATGATCCGGTTTTTTTTTGATCAAATCGAGAAGATCATCAACCGAGAGAAGGTCAAACCAGACAGCAATGTTTGCCTCATCCAGAATGACAAGGTCATACCTTCCGGACATAATTGCTTGGCGGGATTCAGCGAGCCCCTGCTGTGCTAAAGCCTTATCTTCTTCGGTTGGTTTTTCCCTGATCAAACAGTCTCTCCCATACTGAGCGAATGTAATTGAATCGCTTAGCTTTGCTAAGGGGATAAATTCGCTCGAGGCGTTTACCTTTAAGAAATTGAACGATAAATACTTTCATGCCTGCGCCGGCTGCCCGTAAGGCAAGACCGATAGCAGCCGTGGTCTTTCCCTTGCCATCGCCGGTATAAATATGGACATATCCTTTGTTAAGTTTCATCAAACCTCTGGTTTCAGGGAGTGTGTGTCAAAATTTTCCGAAGATAAATGCCCTGAGAAAACAATGCGCACAGCTTTGCTTAAAAAGCTAAAAATAAAAAAATGTTAATCTTAAAATGGAATAATTAAATGAGCTTGCAAGGTAGTTCCCTTTGGGCGATTTTTAACTGACGTGTCAAAAAGGGAATGACAATAGCAATATGACCTTTCTTTTTGCAATAATCCTATCCAAGACAATTCCTGGACCAACACCAACGGCCAATTCCCTTCCCCGAAGATTATGTCCATTCAGTTTATCATCAGTGGTCTGTCTCCAATAATATCCTGTTACCCCCAGGCGAATGCTTTCTCTGACTTGATAACTGGTTGAGAAATTCATATTAAAAAGCTGTCCGGGTTTCAGGTTATCTTGATCGGGACCATAATCGGTGTTGGTGGTATGGAGGTTATACATAAACCGGGAACTCAGTTCCCATTTGGGGGTAAGAAAAAAGGTTGATGCACAATAAGACTGAAAGGTATAAAGATTGTACCCCACGTTGAATATCTTATCGTGATCATAATTGCCGGAAGGCGAAGCAGCTCCTGCCACACAATCTAAAATAGAAAGGTATCAGGTAGCTGCCCAGGCAAAGCGTTTTTTTATCACTCTGGAAAATACCAGCAGCGAAAATATCACCCACGCCGTGGTCTTTATCCCTGGTTCCGAATGCAGTTATATGACCGTTGATAAGGGGCACAATAATTTCTCCGCCCCAATGTCCACCAAGGACCTTCTTTTCACTCAAATACCCAAATTGGTAGAGAGCGGTATTAACTGAGAGCTTAAACCTTCCGGGCGCTTCTTTGCTTCCCAATCGTAATTCATTAGATTTAAAATTTGAAAAGTAGAACTGGAAAAAAGGCCCTGGAGACGCATAAGCATCAAGGAATGATGTAATGCCTCGATTTTGATATTCCGGTTGAAAAAGAGCCAGGGCGGTTTCTGTAAAAAACGCGTTGTATATCGGTATGAGGAACATGACAGCAACGAATACTTTTTTTGCAAAACGTTTTTTGATCATATAACACTCCTTTTAACCTTAACATGCGTTACTCGTTTGCGTTATCACCATGAATCATCATGTCATGAGGATTCGTCCAAGGGTAAAGAAATTTTTCAATTTTATTCATTATTGCCGTAAAAAGCAACCAAAAATACATAAGGGTGGGTTCTTTTCCGCCTTGGACTTTTAAACCATTTGGTAAATGCCCCAAATTGACAGCTTATTAAAAATATTTATTTTTTCCCTCCCATGGGTTAAAAGAAAAGAAGTTATCAAACCCCAGCAACCAATAATCGCAGTACAAAAATGGGGGTCACTGAGGAAGGGTCTTCCATGATTGATGAAAAAAATAAGGCCGCATTGCTAGGTAAAAAGGTGATGGGCCTTTTTTATTTTTAATTTTTTCCCATAAAAAGAGATAAACAAAAGTGTTAAAAGTGGAGAATGTATCCATGGTTCCCTATGCGGGACGGAGAATTTTTTTGTCGAAGGTGTTGAATAGGAAACTTCATATTGTTGAAACCCGCTACGGTAAAAGCCAGTTGGAATATCAACGATATTCAGTTATCGCTGTATCCAGTATCTACGGCATCGACATTCTGGAAGATAATGTCGTTGGATGCCAGAACTTTAACTTTGCCCTGCCAGGTGCGAGAATAGATAAGTTAAAACCATCCAAAGCCATGACAGTTGCCGAATGGAATGCCAAACCACAAAAGAAGGGATGTCTGAATGTCTGAAGCGGAAGAACTTTTTAAAAAAGGGCAATCGTATTATTTGGCTGGGGATTATGAAAAAGCTATACCTTATTTTAAAAAGGCAATAGATATAAATTCTCTTATTGGAGAAGCATACTTTGGCTTGGGCTCTGCTTTAAGCAGGCTTGGTCGATATCAGGAAGCAGTGGAAGCTATTAAACAGGCTATCCTTCTGAAACCGGATGATGCCGATGCCCACAATAACCTGGGCGGGGCTTATTTCAACCTCGGCCGCCATCAGGAAGCAGTGGAAGCTATTAAACAGGCTATCCTTCTGAAACCGGATGATGCCGATGCCCACTGTATTCTGGGTGCGGCTTATTTCAACCTCGGCCGCCATCAAGAAGCAGTGGAAGCTATTAAACAGGCTATCCTCCTGCAACCGGATGATGCCTACGCCCACTGTATTCTGGGCGGGGCTTATATGAACCTCGGCCGCCATCAGGAAGCAGTGGAAGCTTTTAAACAGGCTATCCGCCTTAAACCGGATTTTGCCGAAGCCCACTATAACCTGGGCGAGGCTTATTTCAACCTTGACCGCCATGAGGAAGCAGTGGAAGCTATTAAACAGGCTATCCTCCTGCAACCGGATGATGCCTACGCCCACTGTATTCTGGGCGGGGCTTATATGAACCTCGGCCGTCATCAGGAAGCAGTGGAAGCTTTTAAACAGGCTATCCTCCTGCAACCGGATGATGCCTACGCCCACTGTATTCTGGGCGGGGCTTATATGAACCTCGGCCGTCATCAGGAAGCAGTGGAAGCTATTAAACAGGCTATCCTTCTGAAACCGGATGATGCCGATGCCCACAATAACCTGGCCGAGGCTTTTTTCAAGCTCGGCCGCTATCAGGAGGCTGTAGAAGCTATTAAACAGGTTGTTCGCCTGAAACCGGATGATGCCTACGCCCACTGTATTCTGGGCGGGGCTTATATGAACCTCGGTCGCCAGCAGGAAGCGGTAGAAACTTATAGACAAGCTATCCTCCTGAAACCGGATGATGCCTATGCCCACTATAACCTGGGGGTGAATTATGGCACGCTCGGCCGTCATCAGGAAGCAGTGGAAGCTTTTAAAAAGGCTATCCGCCTGCATCCGGATTTTGCCGAAGCCCACAATAACCTGGGGAAAAATTATAGCACGCTCGGCCGCCATAAAGAAGCAGTGGAAGCTATTAAACAGGCTATCCGCCTGAAACCGGATGATGTAGATGCCCACTATAACCTGGGGGCGATTTATTTCAAGCTCGGCCGCCATCAGAAAGCGGTAGAAGCTTATAGACAGGCTGTCCGCCTGCAACCGGATGATGCCTACGCCCACTGTATTCTGGGCGGGGCTTATATGAACGTCGGCCGCCATCAGGAAGCGGTAGAAGCTTATAGACAGGCTATCCGCCTGAAACCGGATGATGCCTATGCCCACTATAACCTGGGGGTGAATTATGGCAAGCTCGGCCGCCATCAGGAAACTGTTGAAGCTTTTAAACAAGCTATCCGCCTGAAACCGGATTTTGCCGATGTTCACAATAACCTGGGGAAAAATTATGACACGCTCGGCCTTCATCTGGAAGCAGTGGAAGCTTTTAAACTGGCTATCCGCCTGAAACCGGATGATGCCTATGCCCACTATAACCTGGGGGTGAATTATGGCAAGCTCGGCCGCCATCTGCAAACAGTGGAAGCTCTTAGACAGGCTGTCCGCCTTAAACCGGATTTTGCCGAAGCCCACTATAACCTGGGGCTGAATTATTTCAGAGCTCGGCCGTCATCAGGAAGCAGTGGAAGCTTTTAAACAGGCTATCCGCCTGCAACCGGATGATGCCGAAGCCCACTATAATTTGGGAATAATTTTTTTATTTCTCGGCGATAAAGGCTCGGCACTGGATGAATATAAGATTTTGAAAGATTTGAATCAGGAGAAGGCTGATGAGTTGTTTAAGGCAATTTACGAATAATCCTAAGAGAAATAACCTGATGAATCATTGTGAGTGGTCATCTTTTATCTAGTTATCTAATAGGTGGTTAAGAATTACAGGTATATGGGTTGCCTTTTTCCTCCCACGGGTAAAAAGAAAATAAATTATTAAAAGCCACCAACCAATAAGTGCAGTACAAAAATGGGTGTCACTGAGGAAGGGATTTCCATGAGTGATGAGAATAAAAAGAAGGCCCGATTGCCAGGTAAAAAGGTGATGGGCCTTTTCTATTTTGGGGCCCAGCCTAATCGCTCCAATCTGAAATTTTGATAGAGTGTTATACCGCAAATTTTGCGCTCTTTAGGTTTTTAAAAAAGATACATATAAACATTGTTCGCCTTGAGGGAGAACATGATAGCCAAACGAGCAGAGCAACACGAAGATATCGATGCGAAAAGAGCAATAAACGATGCGGCTTTTGGTCAACCAACCGAGGCGGGCTGTCAGCGTCTATGAGTATTCAAAAAAACACCTTGGGAAGAACATGGAAGGAAGACTTACGATGCTTGCAGTGGTAGCGGCCTCCGAGCAAGCACTGCATCTCTGCAAGGCAGTGGGATGACGGGGGTGAGGATGCGACTCCGGGAATATCCCGGCGAAAATTCGGTGACTTTCTCTTGCTCGGCGTCACATCGGCAGAGCTGGTTCTGCTCTTTTTCCTGACGTCCACCTTCGCGATCGCAGATTGGATTTACGTCTCAGGCATCTTTTAGTTGCTCGGGGATCGCCTCACGCGGCTCCCGCCAGAGGTAAAGGATCACTCGTTGCTCTCCAGCACCGCCGTCGTTATAGCCTACGCCTATCCTTATGCCCAGATGGTCTATCTCCGGTGGGTGCCCGGCAATCCTGCATGGCCCGCGGTTGGGCTGGTGCTTGTGGCGCTCGCGGCGTGTCTGAGCTTCGCCAGCCTCCTCAGTCTGGGCAGATGGTTCGGAGTCTGGCCCGCCTTGCGGGGTCTGGCAACCAGAGGCCCATACCGGCTCGTGCGCCATCCGATGTATCTGGCGTATGTGCTTGCGGACATTGGTTACAACCTTTATGAATTTAATTTCGGCACAGTGCTGCTGGTGATTACAGGGTGGGCATTCCTGTTCTACCGCATCCGTGTCGAAGAGCGAATACTATCTCGAGATGCCGGATGGTCGAGCTACGTTGCCTTGGTGCGCTACCGACTCCTCCCCGGCCTCTTTTAGGCGGCAGAAAAGAATATGAGAACGTTGTCGATTATATCGAGAACTCAGCAGAATTTGCGCTCAATTGCTTTGCAAACCTATGAAAGTAACGGATTTATTGCTGTTTCAGAACAATCGGATGGACAAGAATTTTAGAAATCATGTTCTCCATTTAACAGCTTTAAACGATAGCGTGCTAATTTCTGCAAACGATATTCTGAAGCTTCTCGCTTCGAGTAACATTTATTCTATGCAACAGCGGAAGGTAGCGAAGAAACGCTATACTCCGAGCCATTATGACTGTGAAGTATATAAGAGATGAAGGTTACAACCGGACAGTGCTATGCACCGAGGACTTTTAGACCCTTATGACGATATTATTATAGGGATGCTACGGGCAAGAATAAATTGACTTATGAGAGGAAATTGTATAAATTTTAGTCCAAAATTTTTCATTGTTTTTTTCAAACACTATGCAACTAAAATAGACAATAAATTCATTAGGATAGTAAAAATATGCGATTTTTGGGACTGGATATTGGTAGTAAGCGGATTGGATTAGCCTTAAGTGATGAATTGGGTATCACTGCCCAAGGCCTTCCGACCTTAAACCGCACCACTTCTGGAAATGATTTTCGGAAACTCTTGGAAATTGCCAGCCAGCATAAGGTGGAAAAAATAGTCATTGGGCTTCCGAAAAACATGAATGGTACCCTGGGAAAATCTGCTGAGCAGGTTTTAACCTTTATCCAAGGGATGAAAGAAAAAACAGCTATACCCGTTGATGTTTGGGATGAACGACTTTCTACTGTGGCGGTAAACCGCACCCTGATAAGTGCTAATGTCAGCCGTCGCCGCCGAAAAGAAGTTGTGGATAAATTAGCCGCAGTGTATATCCTGCAGGGATTTTTGGATAGCCAAAGACGGCTCAACTGATTTTTCGCCCATCCTTTCTCACGATGAAAAAGGTCTTTACCAATACTACGTGTTTAATTCTGACTCTGGGGATTCCTGCTCTCCTCGGGATATTATTATCATTTGCCATTCTCCCCCCCCCTCAAATGGAGCTTGTTGAGGTAATTACTATACCCCCGGGTGTAAGTCTGCATGAGGTCACTCATCTCCTTTCCTCGAAAGGCATCATCCGCAGTCAAACTCTTTTTAATCTTTTAGTTCGGTGTCGGAGGGCGGATACCCAGATAAAATCTGGGGAATATCAATTCACCAA
Organism: uncultured delta proteobacterium; assembly: GCA_963736755.1. Taxonomy (GTDB): domain Bacteria; phylum Desulfobacterota; class WTBG01; order JAGOGO01; family JAGOGO01. Next base: position 23,033 of record CAVTQE010000027.1, read on the forward strand.
CCGGATGCTTCCCCATGAGGTTTTGAATAAATTAATGCGGGGAGAGCAAATCAAATACAGCATTACTATTCCGGAAGGGTTGACGATTGCGCAAATAGCTCTCCTGTATGAAAAAGTGGGGATGGCTGAGAAAAACCACTTTATCAACGTGGCGAGTGATCCAAACTTTATTGCCTCTCTGGGGATGCAAGCAGAAACCCTGGAAGGATATCTTTTCCCGGATACGTATAAATTTATTCGGAACATCGGGGAGAAAAATATTATTCGAAGCATGGTTCAACGCTTTAATGAAGTTTATGGGGAAGAATTTAAGAAAAGGGGGCAGGAACTTAACCTTTCTCAAAGGGAAGTGATAATCCTTGCTTCCCTGATTGAAAAAGAGGCGGCCTGCCCTCAAGAACGACCAATTATCTCCGCAGTGTTTCACAATCGATTGAAACTCCATATGCCTCTCCAGTGTGACCCCACGGTAATATTTGGGCTTAAAAATTTTAACGGCAATCTTACCAAAGAAGATTTAAAATTAAAGACCCCTTATAATACCTATCTTATCTGCGGCCTTCCTCCTACGCCGATTGCAAGTCCAGGCTTAGATTCGATTAAAGCGGCCCTCTATCCCGCGGATGTTAACTACCTTTTTTTCGTCTCCAGGAATGACGGTACTCACTGCTTCTCTTCTACTCTGGCTGAACATAATCAGGCAGTTAATATGTATCAGAGAAGAAATCA
>CAVTQE010000028.1:0-44071 GCA_963736755.1 uncultured delta proteobacterium
GCAAAGATATTTTGATAAGTATTTTGAAATAATTCCTTGCTTTAAAGAACAATTTCTGTTTTAATCCTTTCCCCGGATTAATCCCCGGGGTATCTAAAGGACCACTATGAAATGCTTATAAATTTTAAAAACTTTATTAAATTTTACCATGGATTTTTTAGGAACTCTTAAAAGAACTCATTATTGCGGCGAGATCAGGGTTTCGGACCTTGATCATGAGGTTGTGGTCATGGGCTGGGTAAACCGGCGTCGGGATCACGGCGGTCTGATTTTTATTGACCTTCGTGACCTTAAAGGGGTCGTACAAGTGGTCATCAACCAGGAAACGAACCCAGAGCCTTTTTCCAAAGCCGAAAAAATCAGAAATGAATATGTGGTAGCTGTTCGGGGTGTTGTGAGTAAGCGACCAGAAGGAACCATCAACCCGGAACTCGCAACCGGAGAAATTGAAATTTTAGCTCACGAGCTTCGAATCTTGAATACCTCGGAAACACCTCCGTTTGATCTGACTGCTTCTTTTACGGAGATCGGCGAAAATGTCCGGTTGCGCTACCGTTACCTGGACCTGAGGCGGCCAAGCCTCCAGCAAAATCTTATGCTCCGCAATCAGGTGGTAAAGATTATCCGGGATTATCTTTATGCTCTCGGGTTTAATGAAATCGAAACTCCTTTTTTAACCAAAAGCACCCCTGAAGGAGCGCGGGACTATATTGTTCCGAGTCGGGTAAACCAAGGGTGGTTCTACGCGCTACCCCAATCACCCCAGTTGTTTAAACAGCTCTTGATGGTATCAGGGTATGACCGCTATTATCAGATTGTCAGGTGCTTTCGGGATGAAGATTTGCGGGCTGACCGGCAGCCGGAGTTTACCCAAATTGATCTGGAGATGTCCTTTATCCATGAAGAAGATATTTTTCAGCATTATCGAAGGGATGGTTGCCCGGGTATTTTCGGAGATTTTAGGAATAACGCTCACGCTTCCCTTCCCCCGTCTTACTTATGATGAGGCAATAGGAAAATACGGAGTTGATAAACCCGATATCCGTTTCGGAATGACGTGCCATGATGTTACCGAGATCGTAAAAGACTCTGGTTTTCAGGTGTTCTCCAAGGCGATTGCCAGTGGAGGAAAGGTAAGCGGTTTAAACGCGCCCCAGTGCGGAAATTTTTCGCGCAAACAACTTGATGATCTGACCGAGGTCGTCAAAGTTTACGGAGCACAAGGGACTTGCGTGGGTAAAAATTACTCCCGAAGGCTGGGATTCACCGATCGCTAAAGTTTTTCACTGAGCAAGAGCGGGCAAAAATCATGGAAGTCTTCAAACCTCAACCCGGAGACCTGCTCTGCTTTGTGGCGGATAATCAAAAAATTATTGGACCAGCATTGGGACATCTCCGGTTGCATTTAGGAGAGCAGCTTAATCTGATTGATAAATCCAAATATGCTTTCCTTTGGATTACATCATTTCCTCTGTTAGAATATAATGAGGAAGAAAAACGGTTTGAGGCTCTTCACCACCCCTTCACCTCACCCGTGGAGGAGGATATTGACAAAATAAAAACTAACCCGGGCTCAGTTCGCGCCCGTGCCTATGACCTCGTGTTGAACGGAATTGAAATTGGCGGCGGAAGTATCCGAATCCACCGCAGTGATATTCAATCGCAAATGTTTGAAGCTTTGAGCATCAGTCCTGAAAATGCTCAGGAAAAATTCGGGTTTCTCCTGGAAGCCCTTACCTATGGCGCACCACCGCATGGGGGTATCGCTTTAGGCCTTGATCGCCTGGTGATGCTGTTAGTTGGCGCAGAGTCAATTCGGGATGTGATTGCTTTTCCCAAAACCCAGAAGGCCACCTGTCTTTTAACCGGTGCGCCTTCGGAGGTAACCAAAGCCCAACTCCAGGAGCTCGGACTTAAATTAGAGATCAAGAAAAAAACTGTTTAAGGAGAGACATCATGTCCGCAAAAAAATATCAGAAGTATCCTTTAGTGGATGTTGCCGAACCTAATCTTTACGAAGAGATTTTTCCCCATGACGAAGTCTGCCGGACCGAGTTTGATAACAAGATCATTCCCATCCAGCCGGCTAAAAAGATGTATATCACGGATACCACCTTTCGCGATGGTCAGCAGGCACGACCTCCCTTTCAGGTAAAACATATCGTCGACCTTTTCGAGTTTCTTCACCGATTAGGAGGTCCAAACGGGATAATCCGGCAAACAGAGTTTTTTCTTTACAGCGACCGCGATAAAGAGGCAGTCCACAAGTGTTTGGAAAAAGGTTTTGCGTATCCGGAAATCACCGGATGGATCCGGGCTAATATCGAAGACCTTAAATTAGTCAAGGAAATGGGCTTGAAAGAGACCGGGATACTTACATCAGTTTCCGATTACCACATCTTTTTAAAATTGAAACTCTCCCGGAAACAGGCCATGGAAAAATACCTGGAAATTGCCGCCGCCGCTTTAGATCAGGGAATCATTCCCCGGTGCCACTTTGAAGACGTGACGCGAGCAGATATCTATGGCTTTGTCGTTCCCTTTGCCGTTGAATTGATGAAGCTGAGCGAAAAAAGCAAACTCCCGGTTAAGATGCGCCTCTGTGATACTCTCGGGTTTGGCCTTACCTATCCAGAGGCGGCCTTGCCCCGCAGTGTTCCCAAACTCGTGCGTGCTTTGATCGATGATGCGGGAGTGCCGGGAAAATATCTTGAATGGCACGGACATAATGATTTTCACAAGGTGCTTATCAATGCTACCACCGCCTGGCTTTATGGATGTTACTACGCGAATGGGACGATCATTGGCTTTGGCGAGCGGACCGGAAATCCGCCGATTGAGGGTCTGGTCATGGAGTATATTTCCCTTCGCGGGGATAACGAGGGGATCAATACCCGCGTTATCAGCGAGATCGCCACGTATGTGGAAAAGGAGTTGGAGGTACACATTCCTCCGAATTATCCTTTTGTGGGTTCTGAGTTCAATTCCACCAGTGCGGGTATCCATGTGGACGGACACCTAAAAGATGTAAAGATCTATAATATCTTCGATACCGAAAAAATCTTAAACCGCCCTCCCATGGTACAAATCACCGATAAATCCGGTCTGGCCGGTATCACCTTTTGGATTAATGCCGAGCTTCGGATGCGCGGTTTAGATCAACAAGTAGATAAGCTCCATCCGGGAGTCGCAAAAATCCATAAATGGGTTATGCATCAATATGACAAAGGAAGAATCACGTCCATATCCCGAAAAGAAATGGAAGAGGAAGCCCGTAAATATCTTCCCGAACTTTTTATCTCTGAATATGATAAACTTAAAATCCGGGCCTATGATATGGCGGCTCACCTTATTGAGAACCTGATTGGATTACCCCAGATCAGGTCATTGGATCCCGCGCAGCAAGAGCCGGCGTTGGAAGAGTTGGTGGCTGAGAATCCCTTTATTCAATTTGCCTATATCACCAATATTGAGGGCAAAAAAATCACCAAAAACATAACTCAGGTTGTTGATCGCGCTAAGTATGCCCAGTTTGGCCTTCATGAGGATTTTTCCAATCGCGATTGGTTTATCGGGCCGCTCCAGGACGGAAAAACCCATGTCACGGATATCCGTTCCTCAATGATTACCGGGAAGCTTATTATTACCGTATCCGCCCCCATCCGTGACGCTCAAGAAAACATCGTTGGTATTCTCGGGGTGGACATTCGATTTGAAGACTTAGCAAAACTGGAGGAAGAAGAAGAGTAATGGCCGGCAAAACACTGGTAGAAAAAATCTTCGAAGCGCATGTCGGGAAACCAGTCAAACCCGGTGAAATCGTGGTGGTTAATGTTGACCTCTGTCTCATGCAGGATGGGACTGGTCCTTTAACCGTCCGGCAGTTGATGAAGTTAGACAACGTGCACGTGGTCAATCCCAAACGAACCGTAATCTTTCTCGATCATGCCGCTCCCAGCCCTCGCCGTGAGCTTTCCAATGATCATAAGTTTTTAAGAGATTTTGCTTCTCAGACGGGTGTTTTGATCGCTGAAGTTGGCGAAGGGATCTGCCACCAAATTATCAATGAGCGCTTCACCCGGCCAGGAGACATCTTGGTCGGGGCTGATTCACACACCTGTACCGGAGGGGCGTTAGGCGCCTTTGCCACCGGCATGGGGTCAACGGATGTTGCCATGGCAATTGGCACCGGCAAAACCTGGTTTCGAGTACCTGAAGTCTATAAGGTTATTCTGAGCGGCAATCTTCCCCAAGGAGTTTTTGCCAAAGACATTATCCTCTTTCTTATTGGCCAGATCGGGGCCGAAGGAGCCAACTATAAAGCTTTGGAATTTTCCGGGGAAACGGTCTCCCTTTTGGATGTAGAGGAGCGCCTTACCATCGCCAACATGGCGGTAGAAGCAGGCGCCAAATGCGGCATCTTTCCCTCTGACCATCGCACGGAAGAGTTTTTAGTGAGACAAGGCAGAAAAGAGGATTTCCGCAAAATAGAAGCTGATGGAGATGCGCTCTACGAAAAAACTATTCCTCTTGACGTCTCTAAATTAGAACCAATGGTTGCTTCACCTCATGCGGTAGATAATGCTCATCCGGTTTCTCAGGTGGCAGGCGAAAAAATACATCAAGTCCTCATCGGAACCTGTACCAACGGTAACCTCTCCGACATAGCAATTGCGGCAAAAATTCTCCGGGGGAAAAAATGTCATCCCAAGGTTCGGCTCATTGTTTCCCCTGCATCGCGGCAAGTCTACCTTAAGGCACTCAAAGCAGGGTACCTGGAGACTATTGTTGAAGCCGGGGGGGTGATCATGAACCCAGGGTGCGGACCTTGTGTGGGAGTCCATTTAGGGGTACTGGGAGATGGTGAGTCGTGTCTTTCCACCCAAAACCGAAATTTTAAAGGACGAATGGGAAATCCTGAGGGGTTAATTTTTCTTTCCTCTCCTGCGACCGCAGCCGCAACCGCCCTGAGGGGTGAAATCTCTGATCCCCGCGAATACTTTATCTGATCAGGGAATCACATATCGGTTGAGAAAACAAAGAACGCAAACGAAAGTGTGTCTTTTTTACAACACTGTATCGCATTTTTACCATACTTTTTCTTATATAAAGATCATTATCTCATTAACCAAACCAACGTTTCTTTTTTAATAAATTACATAATATTAAATAGTTAATTATTATTTTGCTCAGTTTCCTGATATAGGCATATTGATTGCTTACTATTTTGTAAATTCGAGGAGAATCAGGAGGATTATGCCATACCAACGGACTATAAAACATGAAATAACTTTAAGCGGTATTGGTCTCCATATCGGAAAAAAGGTAAATCTTACCCTTAAACCAGCTCCGCCTAATACGGGTATTATTTTTCGCCGCATCGATGTTTCCCATGCCGAACCTACTCGGGCAATTATTGCTAATGTTACGGATGGAAAATTAGCCACCACCGTAGGTAATAACGGAACCGGGGTTAACACGGTCGAGCACCTTTTAGCTGCTTTGGCTGGCCTTGGTATTGACAATGTGCTCATCGAACTTGATGCTCCGGAAATCCCCATTTTGGATGGAAGCGCCGGCCCCTTTGTCAATCTTCTCCGCACTGCCCGGCTTAAGTATCAAAATGTGCCCAAAAAGTTTGTCGTCATTAAAGAGCCGATCATGATACGGTGCGAGGATAAATATATTGAGGCCTATCCTGCTGACCGCCTTATCCTCGATTGCACCATTGATTTCGACCACCCCGTGATCGAAAAACAATCGTTAGAATGGGAATTTGGTTATAGAAGTTTTGTAAAGGAAATCAGTACGGCCCGGACTTTTTGTTTTCGACAAGATATTGATGCTCTTTTGGCAAATGGTTTTGCGAAAGGGGGATCCTTGGATAATGCCGTGGTCGTGGATAAAGACGGGGTCATGAACAAAGGAGGACTTAGGTTCCCTAATGAGTTTGTCCGCCATAAGGTTCTTGATCTTTTAGGCGACCTTTCTTTGCTGGGTCACCCTATTATCGGTCATATTAAAACCTATAAAGCCGGTCACCTTCTCAACCATCAGTTTCTCCGCAAAATTTTGAGCCATCATGAAAAATGGGAGTTAACTAAAATCATTCCCCTCAATAACACCTTTATTTTTCAAAAGGCTTACTCCTCTCCCTTTATTCCCAACTATCCTGCCTAATTGCTTTAGGGTTACCATTCCTTTATAATACCCACAGGGGTCTACAAGTTCTACGTGAGTCCCTACCAAAATATCTTGCCTTTTTATTAAAATTTCGATATTTTATAAAAGATATGCCACGGTTGGCAGATTCATATGTATTGGTTTGGAATATTGCCTTATGAAATTATGTATAATTTTCTGGATAATTTTTATTTCTCTTTTCTTTTCCTCTCCCTCAAGGGCTGATAGCCCGACCATTCAAAATATCCGGATTTCAAATTCTCCTGCTCACCTTAATCTCCGATTTTACTTAGCCAACAGCTTTAGTCCAAAAATAGAAGAAGCAATAAATAACGGAATCCCCACCACCTTCACCTATTCCGTAATGCTCTATCAAGAACGCTCCTTCTGGAATGATAAATTTCTCACGGCAAGCACCCTCTTAAAAACAATCAAATTTGATAACCTAAAAAATGAATACACCATTGTTACCACTATAAAAGAGAATGAAAATAGCGCTTCAAGTTTAGTTGTCCCAACGCTTGAAGAGGCAAAAAAAAATATGAGTCAGGTAGAAATCCTTTCTGTTTATCCCATCTGGAAATTAGAAAGAAATAACACCTATTACTTTGAGATAAAAGCTGCGGCCGAAGGAGTAAAACCACCTCCCTATATCCATTACTTCCTCTTTTTCCTTGATTGGAAGTATTTTGATACCGATTGGGTAATAGAAAATTTTAGATATTAATTTTTTTTAAGAGTACTCTATTATTTAAAGGTGATTTTGGGCTTCACAACAAAAATAAAAAAAATGGTTGGGTTTTTTAAAATCCCAAAAACCGATAGCGGAAAAACCAACCTCGACCCGCAGGAAAGGCTTCGGCGCCGTCGGGAACGGCTCATTATTCTTATCACTGCCGTTCTCATAGCCGGGCTTACGATTCTTGAATCTTATTTTTCCCGAACGTCAGGCAAACTTCCACTTTCCAGCAATATCCTTGTATATTTTATCCTTAATCTTAATATTATTCTTCTTGTCCTTTTGATCTTTTTAGTTATCCGTAATGTGGTAAAGCTCATTTTTGAACGACGCCATGGAATCCTGGGGTCAAAGATTAGAACCAAATTAGTTGCTTCATTTATCGGGCTCACCATTGTTCCCACCTTACTCCTTTTCTGGACGGCCGCTGGTTTCATTACCACTACCCTTGATAACATGATTAGTTTCCAGGTAGAACAATCGTTGGAGGAATCTTTAGCAGGTTGCACAGAAGTATTATCAAAATTTAAAAGACAGTTCTCTTTACTTCGCTCACCAGCTCAGTACTACTATAAGTGAACGGGGTCTCTTATCCCCCAGCGAAAAAACCCGACTCCAAAAATTTATCGAAAACAAATCACAAGAATATAATGTGGGAGCAATTGAAATCTTATCTCCATCGCGGCCTTTTCAAAAAAGCTTAGCCCTCGCCTCTCATTTGCCCATCGAAGATAAGGTTAATTATAAAATTGATCGTGAATTAATTAAGGAAGGCATTCTCACCAAGGATATTGCTAAAATCCAATCTCTTCATAAGGGAGAATTGATCCGAGGAATTTCCCCGATTTTCTCAAACAACGTACCCGCGCAGGTAGATGGTTTTATAGTAGTAAGCTACTATATCCCAAACAGTTTGGTGAAAAAGATGACCAAAATTTCTAACCGTTTTACTGATTATAAACGGCTCACATTCACGCAACCTCCGCTAAAACCAACGTATATTATCCTTTTATCCAGCATCACGCTGCTGTTGTTTTTTTCCGCCATTATGTTTGGATTCCACTTGGCAAAAAACATAACCGGGCCCATTAAAGAATTGGCAGAAGGAACACTGGAGGTTGCCAAAGGAAATTTAGATGTCCGGATCGCGATCAAAGCTGACGATGAAATTGGCTCGCTGGTGGAGTCTTTTAATAAGATGACCCAGGACTTAAAGACCGGAAAAGCTCAATTGGAACTGACAAATAAGGATTTGCAAGACACGAACATCGAATTGGATAAACGGCGCACCTACATGGAAATTGTCCTAAAAAATGTTGCTGCCGGAGTTATTTCAATCGATCGTGATGGCCGCATAACCACCATCAATAAGTCCGTCGGAAAAATTCTGGGCCTGGAAGTTGAGTCATACTTAAACAAAAGTTATCATGAAATCCTTCCTCCTCACTATCTCCGGCAGGTTGATGACCTCATTCAAGAGGTTGACCGGTCCAGCAGTTTGACGTTTGAAAAAGAAATTAAACTCGCCCTCCCCACAAAGGTTATTGACCTTTCAACCTTTATCACGCCGCTAAAAGATGAAAAGGGAAATTATCTTGGCTTGGTAATCGTCATCGAAGATGTCACGGAACTCCAAAAGGGACAACGCATCGCTGCGTGGAGAGAGGTGGCACGGAGGATTGCCCATGAAATAAAAAATCCTTTAACCCCCATTCAACTTTCAGCCCAGCGGTTACGCCGCCGGTATAAGGATAAATTTTTGGAGGACGGACAAATTTTTGACGAATGCACTCAAACGATTATCGGTCAGGTTGAACTTTTGAAAAATATGGTTAACGAATTTTCTCATTTTGCCCGCATGCCGGCAACCAAACCATCCCCCAATTACCTACCGCAAATCATTAATGAGACGTTACCCATTTTTCGTGAAGCGCACAAAAACATTACCTTCACTTTTGATGAGTCGGAAGCGCCTCCCCTGATGAATTTTGACTCCAGCCAAATCAAACGGGCGCTTATCAACATCCTGGAAAATGCGGTTGAGGCAATTGAAAAGGAAGGTGAAGTAACCATTAAAACGTTCCATGACAAAAAATTAAAAATCGCGGGCGTAGAAATTGCTGATACTGGATGCGGTATTCCTCCGGAAGAAAAGTCTCGGCTTTTTGAACCCTATTTTTCAACCAAAAAATCAGGAACCGGTCTCGGGCTTGCTATCGTTGATTCTATTATCTCTGACCACCAGGGACATATTCGGGTAAAAGATAATTACCCTAACGGCACGATATTCCGGATCGCATTGCCAACCAAAATTTAACGCTAGGGGAAGGTAGTTTTCGGTGAAAAAAAATATCCTCGTCGTTGATGATGAATCAAGTATCCGGGAATCCTTAAGTGGTATTTTACGGGATGAAGGATACGAAGTCTCGGTTGCCACTGATGGCGTTACGGCCCTCAAAAGGGTGGAGGAAGACCCCCCTGACCTTATTTTTCTCGATATCGTCATGCCGGGAATTGACGGGTTAGAAACGTTGCAGAAATTAAAAGAAAGATTTCCTGAGATCTATGTCATTATTATCTCAGCCTATGGGACAATCGAGACTGCGGTCAAAGCACTCAAATACGGCGCTTTTGACTTTATTGAAAAACCTCTTTCATTGGAAAAAGTTGTCCTCACGGTAAAACATGCCTTCGACTTCCTCAAACTCAATCAAGAAAACTGGCTTCTTCGAGAAAAAATCTTCCCCACCTTCCGCCTCGATGGCATAAGCCCTTCCATTACGCAATTAAAAGAGGATATTGAACGCGCTGCGCCAACGAACGCTTCCATCTTAATCACCGGGGAAAACGGAAGCGGGAAGGAACTGGTTGCCCGGCTCATTCATCAACAAAGCCGTCGTTCCACTAAGTCGTTGGTGGAGGTTAATTGCGCAGCCATCCCGGAAGAACTCATTGAAAGCGAGCTTTTCGGTTATGAAAAGGGAGCCTTTACGGGCGCCTCTTCCCGGAAGCTCGGAAAATTTGATCTTGCTCATGACGGTACTCTGTTTCTGGATGAAATCGGAGATATGAGCTTAAAAACTCAAGCAAAGATTTTACGAATCTTGGAGGAACAGAAGTTTGAGCGGGTCGGGGGTTCGAAAACAATTGAGGTTGATGTGCGACTTATTGCGGCAACCAATAAAGACCTCCTGGGAGAAATTAAAAAAGGGAACTTCCGAGAAGACCTCTATTTCCGCATCAATGTCATCCCGTTAAACGTTCCCCCGCTTCGGGAACGCAAAGAAGATATCACCGTGCTAGCCAACGCGTTTCTCAATCGCTTTGCCAAGGAACAAAACATAGAAGAAAAAAAGATTGGTCCTGAAGCGATGGATATTTTAATAAACTATACCTGGCCGGGTAATGTTCGAGAACTCAAAAACATTATTGAGCGCCTGGTAATAATGACCAAAGAAGTAGTTATCAAGCCTGACGATATTATTCAGAGTCTCAAGGGGGTTTCCTCCTCGAACGATTTTACTCATCTCTTTAATCTCGACTTGAAAGAGGCTAAGGATACCTTTGAACAGCACTATATCGCCTACAAGCTTTCCCAATGCGGAGATAACATCTCTAAAACTGCGGAGACAATTGGCATTGAGCGGAGTCATCTCCACCGAAAAATAAAGAGTCTCAAAATAAAGTTTAAAGGGGACTCAAAAAAGTAACGCCTCCTTACCCAAAGGGAGGTATAATGCTTTCCTCATTTTTTTGACATTGGAACTTGATCGAAAAAAAATAATTTCGTGGTCTCTCTATGACTGGGCAAACTCGGCTTTTGCCACCTCAGTGATGGCAGGGTTTTTCCCGGTTTTTTTTAAGGATTACTGGAGCAGCGGCACTAACCCAACCATAAGCACCTTTCACCTGGGAACAGCTAACGCGTTAGCAAGCATAGCCATCGGAGCGATTGCGCCTCTCCTCGGCGCAATCGCCGATAAAGCTGGGGCAAGAAAAAAATTCCTTCTTTTTTTTGTGCTTTTGGGCGTGGTGATGACCGGCTCCCTTTATTTTATTTCTCAGGGTAACTGGAGCCTTGCTGCGGGAATATACATTTTTGCAATTATCGGGTTTTCCGGAGGAAACATATTTTATGATTCTCTCATCGTGGATGTGTCCCCAGAAGAAAAATTCGATTTTGTCTCTGCGCTCGGTTATTCTCTCGGATACCTTGGGGGCGGCCTCCTCTTTGCCTTAAATGTCGTTATGGTCATCTTCCCCCAGGCTTTTGGCCTTAACAACCACAATGAGGCAATCCGGATTTCATTTTTATTGGTTGCGGTCTGGTGGGCAGTCTTTTCCATCCCGATCTTTATCTTTGTTAAAGAGCATAAAGCCCCAAACAAACTTGGGACTATTAATGTAGTTTTTTCTGGTTTTCGCCAATTCTATTTAACCTTTCGGGAAATCCGAAAACTCAAGGTAGTATTCCTGTTCCTTCTCGGTTACTGGCTCTATATCGATGGAGTAGACACGATAATTCTTATGGCCGTTGATTATGGAATGTCAATCGGACTTTCTTCAACAAGTCTCATCTTTGCTCTGCTTATTACTCAATTCGTAGGTTTTCCTGCCGCGCTTGCCTTTGGCAAAGTCGGGGAAAAACTGGGGGCAAAAACCGGTATAATAATCGGGATTGGAGTCTATGGGGCCGTGACTATCTGGGGTTACTTTATGCAGCGGGAAGTGGAATTTTATATTCTGGCCGTGATCATTGGTCTGGTCCAGGGAGGCGTGCAATCGCTCAGTCGTTCTTTTTATGCTAAAATAGTTCCTAAAAATAAGGCCGCCGAATTCTTCGGCTTTTATAATATGCTGGGAAAATTCGCCGCAGTCATGGGGCCGATCCTTATCGGCTGGGTAAGTTTGTTAACCGGCAACCCCCGGTATTCGATTTTATCACTTCTCCTGCTTTTTATTCCCGGCGCGATCATCTTATCGTGCGTGGATGAAAAAGCAGGAAAACAAAAAGCAAGCGAGTTGGAATCAGTCTATGATGCTCGGTGAAATAAATTTTTATCTTTTTTTCGTGAATCGAAAAAATGTCTATGGCACAGTACCGAAATAATTGCCCTGCACCTATCACCATCGTGGATACACTTAAGCAGGCTCATCACCTCCATGAAACCTGGGGAAAGAAATTAAAAAAAGTACCCGCCATAGATAATCTTATCGAAAAATTAAAACAAAATATTGCGGCTACTCAACACGCGATGCGCACATTCGGCATTTTAAAAATCTGTAAACAATGCGATGAAAAAGAAGGAGGAAGTTGTTGCGGTCACGGGATAGAATTGAAATACAATGCGATGCTCTTGTTAATAAACCTTATCTTGGGAGTTTCTTTCCCAAAGAAAAACTACTCGCCGAACAGTTGCTTTTTTTTAGGAGAAAAAGGCTGTGTCCTCATCGCCCGGCATGTGCTTTGCGTGAATTATCTTTGTTCGCAAATCAAAAGAAAGCTCACGACCGATGAACTTATCCAGCTTCAAAACATCGCCGGAGATGAGCTTTACACGGCATTTAAACTTCATGAAGCCATCAAAAATTTTATCGGTTATAACCATGAACCATAACTATTTAAACGAGACGACATCCTTGATTGCTCAATTTTATGAACCTTACAAAGTCGGTTATGAAGGCTCACAAGGGTATCGAAAATCATCAGACCTCGCCAAACTGGCACACTGCATCCAGGTATTAGAATCCCAACATCTTATTGATGGTAAAAAAACCATCTTTGCCGACCTCGGCTGTGCGGATGGCCGGGTAAATATCCTGATGAGCTACTTTGTAAAAAAATCTATTGGCATTGAGATAGATCATGATATCCTCTCTGAATTCACCCCCCGGAAAAGGGATCTCTGCCAAGAATTGCAAAGGAAAAATCTTAATCTTCCTCCTGACAATATTCATCTTTTCTGTGGAAATTCCTTGGAGTCCTCCACCTATGAGCGCATTTCTGACGAAACCGGAGTTAATTTTTCGGATATAGACCTTTTCTATACCTATATTACCCTGCATGACCTCTTTGCTGAAAAAATCGCTCGGGAAGCAAAATCAGGCGCGCTGTATCTTGTTTACGGATTTCATAAAATCCTTCCCCAGTACAAAGGACTCAACGTTGTTATTGCTGACGTCGGCTCACAGGGAATTGCAGCCCTCTATAGTCATAAGTGACATTATTAAAAGGCAAGTATGTTTAACAAAAAAAAAGTTATCGTCGTTATGCCTGCCTATAATGCAGCAAAGACTCTTCGCAAGACCTTTGCCGAGGTAATGGACCAGAATGTCGTGGATCTTGTTATCATCGTTGATGATGGAAGCCAGGACGAAACTGTTGCCATCGCCGCATCTCTCCCCAATGCGTTTGTTTTTACTCATGAAAAAAATCGAGGTTATGGTGCTAATCAAAAATCGTGTTACAAACTTGCCTTGGAACAAGGGGGCCGATATTATTGTTATGGTTCATCCTGATTATCAGTATACACCAAAACTAATTCCTGCTATGGTTTCAATGATCGGCAACGGTCTTTATCATTGCGTAGTGGGTTCGAGGATTCTTGGAGGATATGCTTTGAAAGGGGGAATGCCCCTGTGGAAATATATTGCCAATCGTTTTCTAACCTATGTGGAAAATATCTTATTGGGGGCAAAATTATCTGAATACCATTCTGGTTATAGGGCCTTTTCCCGCCAGCTCCTTGAACAAATACCCTTTGAGATAAATTCCGATGATTTTATTTTTGACAATCAGATGCTTGCACAAATCATTTGGTTTGGATATACTGTTGCCGAAATTAGTTGTCCGACTAAATACTTTCCAGAAGCGTCATCCATAAACCTGTTGCGAAGCATCAAATATGGTTTCGGTTGTCTGTTAACCGCCCTAACTTTTCGATTAACAAAAATGAAATTTTTATTATCACGATTGTTTCCCGATCCCAGCTAATTTTTTTTTGACTTTAACGTTTTTTAATTTTTTTGTTCTATCTTTTTTAGGTATGGCTTTTAATTTTATCACGCCAGAAACTTTATTCGACAATCATTATCATGCTATCCTTGATTTGGTAGCGGACTCATTCTCCTTTCCCTCGCGCCAAAAGCGATCTTTTCTCAAAAGCTTCCAAGACAAGGGCAGCCCGCATTCATCTCAAAGAGACCGTTTTTTTTGGTCAAGTTGTTTTTAACGATTTGGAACCCAAAAAAACAGTAGAAGTTTGTGCGGGTTTCGGCATCCCCAGCATAACCCTTAAAAAACTTTTTGGAGTTACGAGTATTTGTGTTGATAACGATCCCGGTAAAATGGCGGTTGGTGCACTCATCAGTCAAAAGCTCGGTATCGATTTAACCTGGGAACATCGAGACCTTTTCTTATATTTAAGACACCATGCTCAAGAACTCAAGGGTGCTACCTTGTTAGCAACTGCCGCTTATTGCCAGAATAAAAAAAAGGGAAGACCAAAAGGATCTGGGGAAAGAGATCTCGTTCTTTTCGCTCAGAAAAACCAGATGGATATTGCCCTCCTGCCTTACCGGACCGGAGATATTATTTCTACCGGCTTTTCAAGCGAAAAAAAACGAGTTGAAGAGTACGAGAAAATTTTAACTAATGCGGGATATAAAGTAAAAAAACATTCTACCGAACTACTTTTCCGGGGTCAAGGCGCACCGGATTGGTTTTTTATTGATATACTTACCGCTAAATGTATCTCCTAAAAAAAATTATTCATTTTTTTGAAACAATCAGGTTAAAAAAATATCAGAATTCATCTCAAGATCAAGAGTGAATTCCTTAGATAGGAACATTTATAATGTCTTTTCCTTGGAGCAAAATATTACAGTCCATGGAATAACTTTTTTTACCAATTTTATTTTAAAATATTTCTTAACAAGGTTTTTGAAAATTATAGGAACTCCATTTTTGGCAATGGCCTGGACTATTACCAAAATTTCTTACATATTTTAAACACATTACATTAAGGAAACTCCACAAAGGTTCATTGGGCACGGAAAACAAAATATCTTGGGAAGAAACTCTTTTAATTTCTTCCAGGGCTTTTTTC
The DNA here is from genome assembly GCA_963736755.1 of uncultured delta proteobacterium. Taxonomy (GTDB): domain Bacteria; phylum Desulfobacterota; class WTBG01; order JAGOGO01; family JAGOGO01. The sequence goes on from CAVTQE010000028.1 coordinate 15,031, forward strand.
GGAGAAGATAAATGCTCCAGAACTTCTAAACAAAGAATTAGGTCAAATGTTTTGCTTTTATATGGTAAATTATAAATATTACCTTTAACAAAATTTCCTTGAGGAATATTATTTTTTATCATAAGCAATTTAATTTCATCAAAATCTACGCCATTAATGCTGTTGTTGGATTGAAGTTCCGAAAGAATGTTTAATAAAGGAACACCTTCACCACAACCAACATCTAAAACAGATTTATAGTGTCCTCCTTGAATTACTTTTGCTAAGCTTTTAAAGAACCTTTTTATTACGAATGCGGTTAACACATTAGCTTTTTGGTATTTTTCTTGATCCAAGTAAATATTCTCTAATTTACCATAATTAAGCGGTGGGTTAAGATTATTTTTATTTTTCGAGGGCAAAAAATATTTACCAAGCATCATGGGCCTCCTTCGCCAAAAAACATTTAAATTTAGTTTATAAGCTTTAGTGCATAAATTCAAGAGAGAAGCTTTTATGTTGTTTTCTCCTCAATCGATCGAGACTCGAGAAGAGTTTTTCCGCAAACTTAAATTCCTCATTTTTTCCCGGGTAATCATCATAACCTTCCTTCTCGGTTCAACGGTTCTCATGCATTTTAAAGAAAAATCGGTATTCTTAGGACCGTACCTCATCTGCCTTTATGCTATTATTGTTAGCACGTATTCATTAAATCTCCTTTACATTCTTGTTCTTAACCGAATCAAAAACCTCGTCTCTTTTGCCTATATTCAAATCGTTTTGGACCTTGTTTATGTTACTGCTATTATCTATATCACGGGCGGTATCGAAAGCATCTTTTCCTTTCTTTTTATCCTTTCTATTATTAACGCGAGTATTCTCCTTTATCGCCAGGGAGGCTTTGCGATTGCTTCAGCAAGCAGCATCTTCTATGGAGCCTGTCTTGATCTCGAATATTATGGTATCCTTCCTCCTCTTTTTGGTCAGACACCAAGCATTCTCGCTTATAAGGCGAGTGAAATTTTCTATACTATTGTCATGAATGTCGCTGGTTTTTATGCAACTGCTCTTTTATCCAGTTTTCTTGCGGAACAAGTTCGCAAATCAAAAGAAGACCTTAAAGAAAAAGAAATTAGTTTTAGACCACCTCGAAGCTCTCCATGAAAATATTGTGCAAAGCATTGGAAGCGGCATTCTTACCTTAAATAACCTGGGTAAAATCACTTCGTTCAATAACGCTGCCCAAGTGATCACTCGCCTAAAATCCTCTGAAATTTTAGGGAAAAATTTTTATGAAATCTTTTTTTCCCCTCAGGATAAAAATATAAATCTAAATAATCTTCCCAAACGCTTTGAAACTTCTTTCACGCGTTCAGATGGTGCTACCCTTATTTTAGGATTTTCTTCTTCAATCCTTCGAGACAAACAGCAAAACGAGATCGGTAAGATTTCTACTTTTCAGGATTTAACCCGTGTGCGTGAAATGGAGGAAAAAATTAAACGCATGGATCATTTAGCCGCCCTTGGAGGACTTGCGGCCGGGATTGCCCATGAAATTAGAAACCCTCTCACGTCATTAAGCGGATCGATCCAGGTTTTGCGCGACGAACTTGATCTCACTGATGAAAACCAAAAACTCATGGATATTGCGCTGGAAGAGACTAAAAGGCTGAATAACCTGATCACCGATTTCCTTCTTTTCGCTCAGCCGGAACGAGGAGAGAAAAAAAAGTTAGATCTTTCTTCCCTGATCGAGGAAACATTGGATCTGTTTATCCATAGTCCTGAGTGTAAACAAAATATTCGGGTCACAAAATCAATTGCCCCGGCTCTTTTTATCGAGGGTAATGCCGGCCACCTCAAGCAGGTCTTCTGGAATGTATTAAGAAATGCTGTTCAGTCTCAACCGGTTGGGGGAGTCATTCATATTGCCGCAATGATTGAAAACCGGGAAACTACCTCGGAAGAAGATTTTCCAAACCGAAAAGCAAAGATTAGCATTAAGGATAACGGTTGCGGAATACCCAAAGAAATTCAAAAAAAGATTTTCGATCCCTTCTTTACCACCAAAGAACAGGGCTCAGGCCTGGGTTTAGCCATCAGTTACCGTATCATCGAAAACCATAAGGGCGAGCTAACTATCCGCAGTAAAGAAAACCAAGGGACTGAGGTGATTATCTATCTCCCTTTGACTTTTGAAAAATTTTAACTTTTAGCAAGCTAAGTGACATTTTTTGACATGATATTCCATAAATTGTCAGTGATATTTTTTTGCTTTACTAATAAAAACTTTACCATTCATTTTTATTATATTTTTTTTTATTTATTTTCGGTACGCAATTTGCTTATGTTGTAGTCAAACAATTTAGTTAAGTGATTTTTAATTATAAAATAGAAGGAGGTGAGAAAACATGTTATTAAAACTTAGAAAAAAACTAAAGGTTTTACCCTAATTGAGCTTATGATCGTTGTGGCCATTATCGGTATCTTGGCAGCGATCGCTATCCCCAATTTTTTGCGTTATCAGGCCAAGAGTAAACAGTCAGAGGCTAAAGCAAACCTGGGCGCCATTTTTACTTCCGAGGTGAGTTATAACTCTGAAAGGGATACTTACACTGACCCGAGGTAACCTCGATTGGGCTCCTACAGGCACTACCCGTTATGCTTACTCTGTAACAACGTGCTACCACCACTCTTTTTACTGCCGCAAGCAACATGTAGTTTCATTGATCACGATGGCACGGTAGATACCTGGACAATTGATCAAGCGAGAGTTTTGAGTAATACCATCAATGATGTAAATAGTTAAATCCATCATCATTTTCTCTCGTATCCATATAATACAGAAGGCTGACGTTGTGTCTGCCTTCTGTATTTGTATTACTGAATGGCAGGAAAATGTGAGCTATCTTTATTCCAACAAATTTGATTAGCTTTGTTAAGAATCTTTACAGATAAGCCGATCCATACTTTCCTTTATTATTTTTCTCATCTCTTTTATCCTTTATCTTTCCACTCTTTGTCCTACTCTTTACTGGAGAGATGCGGGTGAGTTTCAAGTAGTAGCCTATCAATTAGGGATCGCTCATCCGGCCGGTTCTCCTTTCTATGCCTTGTCAGCCAAAATCTTTACCTTCCTTCCGTTCGGCAGTATCGCTTTTAAAGTAAACCTTGCCTCCGCTTTCTTCGGCGCTGTCCTTATCTGTCTTATTTTCCTTTTAATCAATGAATGTCTTAAACTTATCTTCCCTTCTCACAATAATAAACATTGGCGTGTCGTGAGTGGAGCGCTTGCTGCTTCTTTATACGCAGTTTCTAATTCCCTCTGGCAAAACTCTGTTGTGGCCGAAGTATATACCCTCCAAAATTGCTTTATCGTTTTAATCGCGCTTTTACTCGTTCGGGGAATAAAGCAAACCGAAAAAAAATCCTGCCTTTACCTGGCTGGTTTTCTTTTCGGCCTCAGCACCGGAGCCCATATCATTATGATCCTCTATATACCGGCTCTCCTGCTTTTTCTCTGGTTATTCTACCGAAACTCTATTCGCTTATCTCACCTGGGAATCATAATTATGTTCGTCATCTTAGGCGCTTCTATTTATCTCTACCTCCCGGTAAGATCATCAGTTAATCCCTACTATGACTGGGGTAATCCGGAGAATGTTAAAAATTTTATTGTCCATGTGACGGATCAAAAAGATGCCAAAGACCACTTTACCGTTTTCACCAGAAAACTTTATGCACACTCTCAAAAAATATGGACACTTTTACTTTGAAGATTTTAATGTTCTGGGAATTTTCTTAGGTTTGGCAGGACTGGGAATCTTTTGTCGAAAAAATCCCCGCCTTTTCCTTGGGCTGGGAGCTTTTTTCTTTAGCCAGTGGCCTTTCTTTATCCGTTATTGGCAATGGCCTTCAGCTTATATCGGTACCTTTCTGTTCTTTACTTTGGCAATAGGTGTTGGGATCTTTGGAAGTATACAGAAACTTGTTCAGCTGAACTCATCTGAATTTATAAAAAAAAGATTTTTCATCCCTGGTGCGCTGGCTATTATTTGTATTATTCACATTTCTCTGGTTGGATGTTATAATTTTAAAAGTACGACACGCTCCGGGTATTGGTCTCCTTATCTTTTTTTTAAACAATTGTTCGATTCTATTGACGCGCGAGGAATATTAATCAGCAAATTTTATTATTTTGGGACCACGTATCTTCAACAATGTGAAAACTATCGTGCCGATATAACCAACATGAACCTGAATGATTTTCTCAAGCACACAACTTTTTAGTCCTTTAGATTCTTCGAAGTATCCCCTCATTCAAATTCCCCCAAAAACAAAACCTTGCTCGCTTACAGAAATAATCAACGCCAATTATGAAAAACAACTTTTTTATTTTGAGCCAAGCTGGGATGTTGTTCGTAGAATCAATAAAAATCTAAAGCCAGAAGGGATTCTTTTGTCCCTCTCTTCCTCTCCTTACCATTTAACTGCAGAAAGTGAATCTTTTAATCTGCAAAGGACCAGAAATTTTTTCGCTCACCTGACCCCTGATTTCGACCAATATAATGATTACGAAGAAAGAGATATGTATGGGCAAACACTGGAAAGTCTGGGTATATTCTTCTATAAAAATTTAAAAGCATATAAGCTATCTATTGCCTATCTTGCTTTAGCATATGAACTTGATCCTCACGTTGTTAATGTTTTAAACGGCCTTTCATCTTGCTATCTTAAAATAATCCGATATCCGGAGGCAGAAAGGTATGCTAAGGAGGCTTTAGATATTCAGCCGTCTAACTCTGTCACGCTTGATATCTTGGGACAAATTTATTTGGAGACCGGAAGATATGCGTCAGCCTTTTGGTGCTATCAGAAAGCTTTAGAGGCCGACCCTCATAACCGGGAAGCTTATTTTGGGATAGGTCGTTACTTTACCAAACTGGGTAATACAAATCAAGCCCACGAAGCATTTCAAAAGGTTATAAATTTGTCTTCAACCAATGACGCATTAGCTTTAGCAGCTAAAAAGGAAATTACCATGAGGGGAATTAATTCTCTAAATATGTCATTCTGCCCCCGCTGGCATGACTTCAGCAGGATCCAAACCAATCGAAACTAGATTCGCCTTCAGAGTGAAGATTGGGAATTTTAGAGTCCCTATCTTAAAGAACCAACTATCTTAAAAAGCAACCTAGTTGTCGCCGTGTTTTAGCCTACACTCCATGAGTATAGGTTAAAAAGATTATCAGAGTAAAAGACCAATAAAAGCTCTCTCATGAACCTTTCAAAAAATAAACTGTCAGTAATTTGTTTTTTTATTCCCTTTATCCTTTATCTTTCCACTCTTTGTCCTACTCTTTACTGGAGAGATGCGGGTGAGTTTCAAGTAGTAGCCTATCAATTAGGGATCGCTCATCCGGCCGGTTCCCTTTCTATGCCTTAGTCAGCTAAAATCTTTACCTTCCTTCCGTTCGGCAGTATCGCTTTTAAAGTAAACCTTGCCTCCGCTTTCTTCGGCGCTGTCCTTATCTGTCTTATTTTCCTTTTAATCAATGAATGCCTTAAACTTATCTTCCCTTCTCACAATAATAAACATTGGCGTGTCGTGAGTGGAGCGCTTGCTGCTTCTTTATACGCAGTTTCTAATTCCCTCTGGCAAAACTCTATTGTGGCCGAAGTATATACCCTCCAAAATTGCTTTATCGTTTTAATCGCGCTTTTACTCGTTCGGGGAATAAAGCAAACCGAAAAAAAATCCTGCCTTTACCTGGCTGGTTTTCTTTTCGGCCTCAGCACCGGAGCCCATATCATTATGATCCTCTATATACCGGCTCTCCTGCTTTTTCTCTGGTTATTCTACCGAAACTCTATTCGCTTATCTCACCTGGGAATCATAATTATGTTCGTCATCTTAGGCGCTTCTATTTATCTCTACCTCCCGGTAAGATCATCAGTTAATCCCTACTATGACTGGGGTAATCCGGAGAATGTTAAAAATTTTATTGTCCATGTGACGGATCAAAAAGATGCCAAAGACCACTTTACCGTTTTCACCAGAAAACTTTATGCAAACTCTCAAAAAATATGGACACTTTTACTTTGAAGATTTTAATGTTCTGGGGATTTTCTTAGGTTTGGCAGGACTGGGAATCTTTTGTCGAAAAAATCCCCGCCTTTTCCTTGGGCTGGGAGCTTTTTTCTTTAGCCAGTGGCCTTTCTTTATCCGTTATTGGCAATGGCCTTCAGCCTATATCGGTACCTTTATCTTTTTTTCCTTAGGAATTGGAGTCGCTTTTTTTGTTTTTATCGAAAAACTTAAAAAAATAAATTTAAATAAAACCATACATTGGTATCCCTACTATGTTGGTTTCCGGTTTTGTAGGTTCCCTGTGCATAACCTATTTTTTCTTTTTTGTCAGATCAAACTGGATTGAAAATAACCAATCAATCTATTGGAATGTATATAATTTTTCCCAATATCTCTTAAATCAAATTGACTATAAAAGTTGTCTGATGTCTACAAATACTTACTTCGGCACAACCTTCATGCAACAATGTGAAAATTACCGCCTGGATATTACGAACTTTTTACTTACTGAGATTCTAAGGCCTCAACTTTATAATCAAGTTACCCAAAATCGCTTTCCCCTGGTAATGATTCCTCCTATCAAGAGTCCTTCCATAGGTGAAGCTATTATTAATATGAATATAAAAAATAATCGTTTTTACTGGGAACCAATGCGAAGATTTAATCATATAGTTGAACCTAACCTTCAACCAGATGGGTTGCTATTTTACATTACCGCCTCTCCTCAACCCATTAGCCAAGAATCAAAAAAAATCCATATAAATAAAATAAAAGATTTTTTCAATAATAAGATATTAGGTTTCTCACAACCCAGGGACATGGAAGAAAAAAAAATGTACAGTCTTTTGTTAGAAAACTCTTCCGCGATTTTTTTTAATAAAAAGGAGTACCCTTTGGCAATCCAACATCTCCAGGCGGCTGAAAGGCTTACTCCTGATGACGTGGAGGTCCTGAATGCTTTGGGAGCGGTGTATGCTGCGATGGGCCTTTTTGATGAAGCTGAAATCTCTTTAAAAAAAGCTTTAGATATGTCTCCCTCTCATATTTTAACCCTTCAAAATTTAGGTCAACTATATCTCGATATCCAACAATATGATAGGGCATTGCCCATTTTCAAAAAAATACTTAAAAAAGATCCAAAAAACCTTAAAGTTCATTTTAATATCGGCGTTTGTTACGAAAAAACTGGTAAGATCGAAACAGCGCGCAAATTTTTTAAACAAGTTATCACGTTAAACCCAAAAAGTGATCTAGCGGAAACCGCTCGAGAGAAATTAGCGTTACTTGGAGAATAACTAACCGTAACTATTTAATCTTTCTCACGTAAAAGGAACTTTTAAATTTTATTTTTTTATCGCTATGATTAAACGATTCAACCACCTGAGTTTATTGCTGTTTATTGTTTGGGGCACCCTTATTGGTTTTTACTATGTCATTAATTTTTCTCCCCCTGGCCAAAAAGAAAATTTTGTTCTCGACGACATTCTTCTTGGATTCCTATTTATTCTCCTCTGCATAGTTTTAGGGAACTGGATTCTTAAGTTGTTCCGTCTGAACGATATTTCTGTTTTTGAAGAAGCGCTGTTTTCCGCAGGTCTCGGAGCAGGGTTCCTTTCCCTTTCCATTTTCATTTTAGGCCTTTTCAACCTTTTTTATCCCTGGGCCTTTGTTTGTCTTCTCCTGATATTTTGTCTTTTAGGGGTAGCTAATCACTCTGTCTTTGTGAAAAAGTTGGCCGACACAGTTAAAACCTGTCGTCCCCCTTCCTCTTGGATAGAACTGGGGATCATTTTTCTTATCGTTCTTTTTGCTGGTATTACCTTAATAAATACTCTCACCCCCCCCATTTACCGTGATGCTCTTATTCACCATTTAGCTATTCCCAAATGGTACATTCGACACCATGGAATTGTAGATATTCCTTTCGCCGTTTCATCCTATTACCCTCCTTTCATGGAAATGCTCTATACTGGAGCCCTTCTTCTTTCTTCAGATATTTTGGCGCAAATACTCCACTTCCTCTTTTACCTGGGATCCTTACTTTTTACCTTCACGCTGGCAAAAAAGCTTCTATCGCGACCCATGAGCCTTTTGGCGGTTTTGTTATTTGGCTCACTACCAGTAGTTTGCCAAGTATCCTCGATTGCGTATTCAGATTTGGGACTAACTTTTTTCGGTCTGGGGGGGAGCTTAGCATTATTGCACTGGTTACAAACACGTACTCAAAGCTGGTTCTATCTGGGTGCTCTTATGGCTGGCTTTGCGGTTGGTTGTAAATATAATGGATTCATTATTCTTTTTTCCTTTTTTATATGTGTACTTTTTACGTTAGCTCGATGGAAGGTCTCTTTAAAGTCCTTAGCGTGGAAAAGCATTGTTTTTATTGCTCTGGCATTCCTGGTTAATGCCTTTTGGCTCTGCAAAAATTATTATTATACCGGTAACCCAATTTACCCTTTGGCAAGCAGCTTTATCGGAAAAAATTATTCTCCTGATCAACATAGACCTTCTCCTTATGAAATACGAAAACTGCTCTATGGGGAAACCCTAAGGGATCAGCTTTTACTTCCCTGGAATCTCTCCATCAAGACAAAAACCAAAGCGCGTCATGAGCTGGATGGAGTAATAAATCCTATTTTTTTAGTTTTTCTTCCTTTTTTCTTTTTTTTACCCAAAAAAACTCCGGAAATAAAATGGATAGCTGGTGTTAGCGTTCTTTATTTTTTGTTTTTTTGGGCGAGTTCAGTGATAAGGCTCCGATACCTTATGCCCATCTACCCGATGCTTGCTCTCCTCACCGCTTATACGATTGCTACCTGGGAGACAAAATGGAAAAAAATTGTTGGTAACTATTACGCTCGTGCTGGCTTTTTTCTTGAATCTTTACTGGGTGTTAATATATACTGCCAAAGTAAACCCAATTAGTTTTTTAATTGGAAAAGAATCGCGGCGGGATTTTTTGTGCCGACACCTTCCTTCATATCCGGTGTTTGAATACATTAATCATAATCTTCCTCAAGGTGCCCGAATCATGTTTCTCTATGGAGGACAGCATGGCAATGATGGGTATTATCTCAACCGTGACTATTATTATGACTCTGGGTATCTGGGATATACCGCAAAAAAAATCTTAGCAACATCAACTTCTGCAGAAGAAGTGCGAACCGCATTTGTTCGTATGGGGATCACTCACTTATTCATTAACTGGGACCTTGCTTCACATAGACTTTTCTTCATCTTTACCAGAAGAAAAATTACTTTTATACAAAAATTTCTGCCAAAAATATCTCCATCTGGAATTTAAACAAGGGGGATCATTCCTTTATAGTTTGCGATAATTCAACCTTAATGAGTTGAACGCATCAGAAAAGTACGAGGAAAAACATTATGTATAAAGACAAAACCATCGGGGTAGTAGTTCCAGCACATAATGAAGAAATTTTGATCGTCCGAGTCATTGATACTTTGCCTGATTTTGTTGACAAAATCATTGTTGTCAATGACGCCAGCACTGATAATACCGCTTTGGTTTTAGAAAATGAAAAAAAACATCACCCTATCCTCGAAATAATCACTCATACGAAAAATCAGGGAGTAGGAGGAGCTATTGTTACCGGATATAAGCGCGCCAAAGAATTAAAAATAGATGTGACGGTTGTTATGGCCGGTGACGCTCAGATGGATCCAGCCGACCTCCCGGATATTATTGAACCGGTGGTAAGTAGTGGAGTGGATTACAGCAAGGGCAACCGCCTTTTCCGGGGAGAATCCTGGGAGATGATCCCCCATTATAGATATCTGGGCAACTCCCTCCTTTCTTTTCTTACCAAAATTGCCTCGGGTTATTGGCATATTGCTGATTCTCAATGTGGCTATACGGCTATCTCTCTCAAGTGCGCTCAATCTTCTTGATCTCGATAACATCTATAAAAAATACGGCGTGCCGAATGACATCCTTATTAAGCTAAACATTGAAAATTGCCGCGTCACGGGATGTCAGTATCCGGCCGGTTTACAACATCGGTGAAAAATCAGGTATTCGGCTCTGGAAAGTAATTCCTACGATAAGCCGACTTCTTTTTCGAGGATTTTTTCAGCGCCTTTTCATTAAATATGTGATCAAGGATTTTCATCCCCTTATTCTCTTCTATTGTATGGCTTTTACAACTATCCCCTTAAGTTTTATATTCCTTTGCAGAGTTTTTTATATTTACTATACTACCGGTCTTGTTCCACCCACATCCCACTTGCTTTTCTGGTTTATGTTTGTCTCTGGAATCCAGACCCTCCTTTTTGCCATGTGGTTTGATATGGAATATAATAAAGATCTAAAATAGCAGCCATTTTATTAATTTTCCAATGTCTCGGACTTACTTGAATTACCAGATCAATGAAATAACAAAAAAGATATTTTTATTTTACCTATGATTACTTTCAAAGAAATTGTTCGTCGGACGATTCAGCTTTTTTCCGGGTCAATCATTTTAGATTTGCCTTATTTATTATCCTTCCGAATTTGGCTTTATCGTCGTTTGTTTTCCATCGGTGAGAATTGCATTTTTGCTCATGATATCCAATTTATTAAACCTCATAGTTTCTCACGGGCTAACCTTGAGATCGGCAATTGTGTGGAAATCGGACCATCTGTCATTATAGATTACACTGGCGGAGTCGTTATAAAAGATCATGTCTGGATCTCGGAAGAAGTTATGATCTTTACCCATGACCATATCGTTAACACGAGGCAATTAAAAAAAAATCAGAGTATAAAAGTATCACCCTTAGTCATTGAGGAAGATAGCTGGATAGGAGCACGATCCATTATTTTGCCCAATGTACAGCGCATTGGAAAGGGAGCTATTATTGGGGCAGGCTCTATAGTCACTCAAGATGTTGATGACTATCTTATTGTAGCCGGAAATCCGGTTAAGGTTATCGGCAGAAGAATTTGATGGTAGCTGACTTCGAATCAATAAAACCTCTATCCAAATTTTTAATCTTTTTCACCATCATTACCCTCTTTACAGGAAGCTTCTTGGTTCACCGTAAGCTCGAAAAAATTCAGCCCCGTCAAAAGTCAATGGAAAGTTATATGTATATTCCTTCTGCAAAATTTTTAAAACCCTTTACTTTTGGTTTTAACCAGGTTATTGCCGACTATTTCTGGATAAAGACCGTCGGCTACTTTGGAGAACATCTTATGTCAGACCGCAACTATCCCTGGCTTTATCCTATGTTAGATCTCGTTACCACCCTTGATCCCCAGTTCATATGGCCTTACTATTTTGGAGGAATTACTCTTAGCTTAGAAGCTCAGCAAGTAGAGCAAAGCAACCTTATTTTAAAAAAAGCAATTCACTATCATCCTGATAAATGGCACTTCCTTTTCTATCTCGGATTCAATTATTGGTATCACGACAATAACCTTCTTATGGCAGCTACCTACCTTAAACAAGCTGCTATGAACCCAAAAGCGCCTCGCTATCTAAAAACATTCCCCGCACGGCTGTATAATGAAGCCGGGCAAAAAGATGCGGCCATCCAATTTCTTTTAGAAATGAAAAAAAATACTCAGGATATCCACATGAGGGCAGAACTTGATAAACGCATTGAAGAAATTCTTAAGGGAAAAATGAAACTCCACTACAAACCAAAAGCCCGGGTCAGGTAATCTCTTTGAGTTTTATAAAAGTAATAACCTATGAATCAAATAATTAAAACAATAGATCTTACCAAAGAATTTCAATCTTCGTTTCCTTTTAGAAAAGTCACGGCATTGACGGATCTCTCGCTGGAAGTAAAGCGAGGAGAGGTCTTCGGATTTTTAGGCCCTAACGGCGCGGGAAAAACTACCACGTTTAAACTATTGGTGGGGCTTCTTCATCCCACCCGCGGGAAAATTTTTTTATGGGGAGAGGACCACTATAAAATTGAACTCAAATCAAAAATCGGCTTTTTGCCGGAAAGCCCTTATTTTTATAGCTATCTCAAGGCAAAAGAATACCTCCATTTATGCGGGCAACTTTTCGGAATTAACTCTAAGGAACGTCAAAACAAAATAGATACTCTCCTCGAACGCGTGGGATTGAAAGACCATAAAAATGCGCTGATAAAGACTTTTTCAAAAGGAATGCTCCAGCGTCTCGGTTTAGCTCAGGCGCTCATCCATGATCCGGAACTACTCATCCTCGATGAGCCAATGTCCGGTTTGGACCCCCTGGGTCGAAAAGAAGTTCGAGACATAATGCTCGAACTAAAGGCGCAAGGCAAAACTATTATTTTCAGCACCCATATTCTTTCTGATGTGGAAACCGTATGCGACCGAGTAGGTATTATCATAAAGGGTAAATTAAAAGACTGCGGCCCGATAGAAAATCTCCTCAACCCCAAAATAAAATCTTTTGAAATCTGTATTAAAGGCCTTCCGATAGAAACAATTAATAATTTAAGAGAACGAGGACTACCTTTGATACAAAGGGGAGAAGAGGCTTTTATTCGGGTAGAGGAAGTTAGAGGTTAATGACTTACTCCACGATCTTTTAAAAAAAGGCGGAGAACTTATTTCTTTTATACCTCGAAAAGAAACCCTCGAGGACATATACGTAAGCCAAATTAAATCCATTGAGAAATGACATGAAAATCATAGCCCTGGCAATTAATACCTTCCGGGAGGCCATCCGTGACAAAGTGCTTTACAGCCTTATTTTCTTCGCTGTCTTGATGATTGGGATTTCGGTTATTTTAGATAATCTCACTATCGGTGAACCAACAAAAATCATCAAAGATTTTGGCTTAGCCTCCATTGAAATCTTCGGAGTGTTAATCGCCATCTTTGTCGGTATCGGGCTGGTGTACAAAGAAATGGAGCGCAAGACCATTTATAACATTCTCTCCAAACCAATCCATCGCTATCAATTCATCATCGGGAAATATCTTGGCCTTGTATTAACCCTCCTGGTTGAAGTGCTGACAATGTCGATTGCGCTTTTCTCCATTTTATATTTTTATGAAGGGAAAGATTACCTTCGCGCTCTTACCGGCGATTGGAATGATATTTGTCGCATTGATGATCATTACCGCTTTTGCACTCTTATTTTCAGCTTTTTCAACACCTATTTTAAGCGGGTTATTTACGCTATCTTTCTTCATTATCGGCCATCTTACCCCAGACCTGCTTGAGTTAGGCAAAAAAGCAGGTAGCCGGTCATTGCAATATTTAACCGAGGTACTCTACTATGTTATTCCAAATTTAGAATATTTTAATATCAAGGGCCAAGTGGTTTATCACGTGCCTCTTAAAGAAGGATATCTTTATTTAGCATCTTTGTATGGAATTTTGTATATTTCAGTCATTCTTCTTCTTTCGATAGTGATCTTTCAAAGCCGAGATATTAAATAACCCCGATAATCCTTATAACAGTGATTAACAGTAAAACTAATCATGAGGTAACTAAAAATGACCATGGCGAGTAAAATTCTTATTGGCGTAGGTATTTTTATTTTATTCCTTCTTTTGGTGTTCGCAAAAGTTACCATCAATGCTCGCAGTGAATATCAAGAAGGTGATAAGTTTTTTCGCGCGAAAGATTATAAACAGGCAATCATCCATTTTAACCGGGCGATTCATTGGTACTCTCCGGGGAGTAAATCAGTCACAAACTCGATCCAGGCTCTTTGGGAAATTGGTACTCACGCTGAAAATCAAGGAGACATTGACTTAGCTTTAGATGCCTTTCAATCTATCACCAGCAGCCTTTATTCAGCTCGAAGTTTCTACACTCCCCATCAAGAATGGATCGCAAAATGTGACGACCGGATAGCTACTATTCGGGCTAAGCAAGAAGAAAGCACGTCCACAGAATAAAGGAATCCCTTTTGAAAAACGAAAGGAAGAGGCCATAAAAATACTAAGGATGAAGACCGAACCGGATGTTTTTTGGTCAATGATGGTAGAAGTCGGATTTTTGGGCTGGATAGGTTGTGCTATTGGTTTTATCCTTCGTGTTTTCATTGGTGAAAAAGGATTTAATTCAAAACGCGCGGTTTTTTGGGGAGTATTAATTATTTTTTTCTATACTCTCTGGATCGTGGCTATGTTGAGAGCATGAACATGGGTGCATTAGATAGTCGAGAATTCCCCTACGGTATCTAGGAAAGAAAATACGTGAGAAACCAATATAAGAAGATTTTACCATGGCTGGCTGCTCTTAAAGATGTGCTTCTTTGCGATGAGAAAAATTAAATTTGTTTAGGTTTTAGTTTTTAAGGGCTTTGATAATTTTATTTAATACGTCTTCTGCGTCTTCAACCGGAACACGGCATGAGCCTGCTCCTTGATGCCCTCCTCCACCATAATGGGAGAGCAGTTCTCCCACATTGATGTTTGATGTTTTATTGAATATGTTCTTCCCCACTGAAATGCCAATCCTGCCCTTCTGATGATAATCGCGGAAAATCTTTATCGAGATGTTCGACTCCGGAAAAAGTGAATAAACTAAAAATCGATTTACTTTCCCCTGGAAATTAATTCCTCGAAAATCAGTAATAACAACATTGCCGTCTTGACGCGTGTTGTTTAAAAGAAGGTCATGATAAACTTTAAAGTCTTCTAATACCTGTTTACAGCGATCCTTAACCTCCGCATCCTCCATAACCAAAGCAAAAGGTTGCTCTCTAAGAAGATGTATCAGCTTGATCCAATACGGCTCATCAGCTCGGCTATTGGGGTCAATGGTAAAAGCAAGTAACACACAACCTTGCGGCTCAAAAATGTCCGCTACCCCTAAGTCGCCGGAATCAATCCGGTCGGCTTCCTGAACTAATGCTTCGTAGCGAGTCAACGACCCCTGAGGATAATAGTCAAAAACCACCCGGGCCGCGCTCGGAGCAAGAAAAAATTTTCCTCGAAAAGAGCCGGATAGTTGGTTAGTAATATGGTGATCAAACCAGAGATAAACATTAGGATGATACGGGAGATTTGCCAGAATATCTTCAGAACTCACCTCGACTTCGCGATCTTGCATTGCTTTAGGTTCAATAAAAAGAAACCGGTCAATACGTTCTTGAGCGGTTAAAAGAACTCCGCAAACGATACCATCAAAATCTGCTCGAGTAATAAGTCGCATAGTTTCCTTGAAAAAATTGATTAGTTTCCTAAAACAATTACCCCTGGTTTTGCGGGTTGTTATTTTGCTTTCTTCCTATTATAAAATAGATTCAATTGTCAACGAAATATGTTATATCTGCTTAAAAAAATTAATTTTTTTCATACGCTCGTTTAAACATGTTGGGGGAGAAATCTCATGCAAGCAATGAAAAAAGGAATTGGAGAAACATTCCAGGAAGAAACCAAATATTTCCGTGATAAAATGCCTCGTGGTTTCCTGGACTGGTCAAAAAAACCAGACGTTTACAAAAAATATCAGGAACTTACTAAAATTACAGACCTTCCCGATCCATCACCCTTACCTCGCCAGGAGTTTTGGACTTTTATTGCACAAAGACGATCGCGAAGAAACTTTATTGACCGTCCTTTAACCCAAAAACAAATTTCCCTGCTCTTATGGGCTACCCAAGGAATTACTTTCCCAACTGATTTTTTTGAGTTTCGGGCCACCCCGTCTGCCGGAGGCCTCTTCCCTATTGAAACCTACCTGGTTATAAATAACGTTGAAAATATTGCCCCTGGCATTTATCATTATAAGGTAAAAGAGCATGCGCTGGAGAAATTGAAAGAAGGCAAAAATTATCCTTTCCAATTGGCCTCTGCCGCTCTTAACCAAGACCTCATTGCCCGGTGTGGAGCAACATTCGTCTGGACCGCGGTTATTCCAAGAACCAAATGGAAGTACCGCGAGCGATGTTATCGGTATATCTATTTAGACGCCGGACATATCGGGGAAAATCTTTATTTAGCTGCGGAAGCTTTGGGTCTCGGATGTTGCACCATCGGAGCTTTTTACGATGAGGAAATAAACCAGTTAATCGGCGTAGACGGCATCGAGGAAACCACCATCTATCTTGGGGTGGTGGGACAAATTTCTTAATCTTTTGTTATCCTCACTTGTTATCGTTTTCCACTGCTGATTTGAGGCGATCAAAAAAGTTGGGAATTGCTGAGGTAACGCGATTCCAGTTGGCGATCTGGGGTGCACCAAAAGGATCTCTTTCGAATTCATCACAGGCAAGCTCAATTCCCTTCACAAATGTCTCCACTGACACTGACTCTTGATGCCGGTCAAAAAAGAGTCCGTCAATTTCGCTGTCATGACCATACTTGGCAATAAAATCCTGAGCAGTTCGTAAATAGGTCGCTTTTAATGTTTTAACCCATCCCGATGGAAAAATCACCCCCATGCTGGCCATCAGTCCTGAAGATGGTTTTGGCAATATCAATACTCATTTTATTAAGGCCTGTGTTGGGGTCGGTCTCAGAAAGGGGCTGGTGTTTGTGTTCGTAGTTATCAGCAATTTCTACCTGGCAAATTCTTCTCAGGGAACAGTTGCGATAAACTTCGGCTAATACCCCCACCTCCAAACCCCAGTCTCCGGGAATTCGGTTTATCCGGGCTAAGTCAGCACGCATCGAAAATTCCCCAGCCAAGATATATCGAAATGAATCAAGGTACTCCAAAAAATCATTGCGGCCCACTATCTTTTTTAACGCTCTAATAAGCGGAGTTACAAAAAGGCGGGTTACTCTTCCATGGAGCCGGTTAGTAACGCGAGCATAGTAGCCTTTACAAAACTCATAATCAAGATTCGGATTTGCCACCGGATAGCAAAGCCGGGCTAATAATTCACGATTATAGGTAACAATATCACAGTCATGAAGTACAATGACATCGCTTTTTCCCCGAGCAAGTATGTACCCATAGGCGATCCAGGCGGAACGGCCTTTACCATCTCCGCCAGCAGACACGCCTTCCTTTTCGAGGATAGAGTAAAGCTCCTGAATATTTTCTCCGTCATTCCAGATAATCGCAACCGGAAGATTAAAAGAAGCAAACATTGCTTTAACCTCAGCGAATTCTTCTTTCTTCGTTCTTCCGATGGTAACAACAATCTCGTTTAGGTAATTGACTTTTGCGATTTCTGATAAAATGTTCTTGATCGGCTTTGCCGTGAGATCTTGAAAGAGCGCCGGAAGTACCAAGGCTATGGGACGTTTTTGGGAAAAGCCCTCTATTTCTCTTTCCAGCCTTTCAATATCCCCCGGCTTAAGACGATGAAGATTACTTATCTCGCCATTTTGAAAAAAATCAGCCATTGTTCACCTCCTCCTGAAAATTTATAAAGGTGTTTTGGTTAGAGAGGAACCTTTCTGAGGTGATGATTGATCTCTTCACTTTCCAGTTTCTTTTGATCCCAAATACTGATAAGGTAGTCTTTATTATCTTCAAATTCCACTGCCTGTTCTTCCACCACCTTCTCTGCCTCTAGCGAAGACATTTTTCGAGTCTGATTGATAAAGGCTGCTACCCGGCCATAATAAAGGGGGGTAATTATTTCCATGAGTTTATTTCGGTTAAACCGCCATGAATGAAACGTGGCCGCCAGCTCGTAAAGAATAAGAGCCCAAACATAAAGGGAAAAGGAAAATTTTCGAGAAGAAAGTTTACGGGCTGATTCGATTTCTTTCACACAATCATCAGAAAGGATCTCCCGATACAAAGAGCCAAATTGTTTTGCACCAAAACGGAATTTTTCAACTATCCTTTCTAAATTCACTTCTATTGCCTCAGGCTCAATAAAGTCATCTCCGCCAAACGTTTCTACTGCCATACTCCCCTGAATCTTCTTCCAATACCATTCGTTTTGTTCCATAAGACTAAATAACGTTCCAATTACCTGGCGAAACATGGGACCGAGACTTTCCGAAGGATCTTTAGCATCGTGAATCTTAACCCCCAAGCGGGCCTGAGCTATTTTAAACCCCTTGATGATTGCCTGGGTAGTCATCCAGATATCAATGCCGAAACGGGCAACATCAGTATTCCAAACATTCTCACTGATGTAAGCTGAAGCCGCATCTCTGGAAAAAGCAAAATCGCCCCCGATCGGCTGCCGGATACGTTTACCGTAAAGAGCCCGGGTCAGGTTATACACAAGATTGTTGGTAATGGTACCATCATATTTGTAGCGGGCGTAAATCGGAGCGACGAATTGATATCCCTTTTCCAGGATGGGATCGAGAAGATACATTATCCAATCAGAGGTAATGCTCCGCAAATCCGAATCAACAACCGCGCAACCCTTCACCTCTAACCGCACCGCAGTTTCAAAAATCGACCGTAATGCGGTACCCTTTCCCGCTTGCCCGCGATAAATGGAAATAATTTTTTCCTGCCATGGCTTGATTTCAAATTCCTTGGCTACCTCGCGGGTATCATCAGTAGACCCTCCATCAGCGACCAGGATAACGCACTTTTTATCCCGAAAGTGATTGTAAAGCCCATGGCTTACCATCTGCATCACATGCATAATGGTCTTCTCATTATTGTAAGAAGGAATACCGACCAAAATATCAGCCTGCTCAATCTCCTCAAGTCTTTTTGCCGTATAGGGCCTCAGGGCAGTTTCATAGACCATTAAACCCTCGCAAGTTAACCTCGTAATAAATTCACGGAAAGCATGATGTCACACTTTCCAAACAAATAAAAAAGCCACTATCTAAGCGCGCAGATAGCGGCCCGACTATCTTCTGATACACTTAACCTATTGAAATATTAAAGAATCTCCGAATCAAAAATACAATCATTAAAGTTTTATTCTTAGCTTGGGAAAAGTCGTAACCCATGTTCAAATTATAGCAAAAACCTTTTTTGTGTCAAACATTTTTGGCAACTTTAACACTAAGCTTTCAATCCGCCTATCCATTTGCAACTGATTGTGGCAATAATTGATTTTTTAGGGACAAGTAAGGTATATAATCGGTTATCCGAACTTTTTGGTTTAGCTTTGCTGACGTCTGTTTTTATTTACTATCAACGCAATGAGTGAGAAAACCTTCTCCGGAAACTGACAAAATGGTCCAATCTTCAGCAAATAAAAACCCACCACTTATTATTTTTACTGACCTGGACGGTACCCTTTTAGATCATTACAGTTACTCTTTTGATGCTGCCCGCGAAGCTTTAGAAAAAATTAACGTGGCCAAAATACCTTTGATCTTTTGCTCGAGCAAAACGCGGGCCGAAATTGAGATGTGGCGGAAGAAGTTAGGAAATCATTACCCTTTTATCAGTGAAAATGGAGGTGCAATTTTTTATCCTAAAAAAGAAAAGTATCCTAATGCGTATCAAGTCCGCACCCGTAATGGGTACCGCGTGCTCAAACTGGGAACATACTATCCAGACTTGCTTAAACAGTTTAAAAAGTTAAAAAAAGTTTTCGGCGAAAAGATCCGTGGATTTTCAGAAATGGACTTATCTGAGGTTGCAGCTCTTACCGGCCTCACGGAAAACCAAGCCGCCTTGGCCCAGAAGCGTGAATATTCCGAGCCTTTTGTTTTTACGGGGGACAAAGATGAAAAGCAGAAGCTACAAATTTTCGTGAAAAAATGTCCACTAAATGTTACCCAAGGCGGCCGTTTTTTTCATCTTCTCGGGGATAATGATAAAGGTAAGGCAGTAAGCATTGTCATCAAGGGATATAAAGATGTCAATCCTAAGTTGCAATCAATCGCCATCGGAGATAGTTACAATGATCTCCCCATGCTTCAAAAGGTGGACATCCCGGTTCTCGTGCAAAAACCAAAGGGAATTTTTGATGAAAAAATTTCCTCCCTCACTGATCTTATCCGAGCCCCGGGAGTAGGGCCAGAAGGATGGAATAAAGCAATTTTATCCATTTTAACTCAATATCTTTAAAATATAATCTGGTATAGCCAACTTATAGATTTTTATCGCTCCGGTGAGATATGAAAAGCCCTTATGTGGATATTATAATAATTGCAACCTACTTTGTTAGTATTATGTTCATCGGTATCTGGGCAGGCCGCAAGGAATCCACCTTAAATGATTTTGCGCTCGGTGGCCGCCGGATTCCCTGGTGGGCGGTCTTAGCTTCGATCATTGCCGCGGAAACCAGCGCCGCGACGTTCCTCGGCGCGCCCGCAGAAGGATATCGAACCCAAAACATCCTCTATGTCCAACTAACCCTCGGGACTATTTTAGCCCGCATTTTAATTGCCTGGCTTTTTCTTAAGCCCTATTATCACTACAAAGTTTACACGGTTTATGAATTTTTAGAGATCCGTTTCGGGAAAATTACCCGTACGATCGGAAGCTTTATTTTTCTCTTAACCCGTGTCCTGGCAAGCGGAGTGCGCGTGTATATCGCCTCGGTAATTTTAGTCGTCGCCTGGAAATATCTCACGGGTTGTTCACCAACCTTTAGTCAATATGTTATTGCTATCCTTATCTTGACCGGGATAACCGCGGTTTATACTATGATCGGAGGGATAAAGGCCGTTATCTGGACTGACCTTATTCAAGCGGTGATCATGTTTGGCGGAGCCATTGTTTCCTTACTGACCATCCTTGTCCTTATTCCCGGAGGATGGGAAGGCATAAAACTGGGAACGAGCGATTTTGCCCATTTCAAGGTGTTTGATACCGGCATGAATGGAAATGGTGATTTATGTACTGCTTTGCTTGGAGTCTTTAACCAGGAGTATACTATCTGGGCTGCTTTATTTGGGGCAACGTTTCTCACCCTTGCCACCCACGGGACGGATCAGGACATGGTCCAACGGATGCTTACTGCTTCCACCTATAAACGAAGCCGGATCTCGCTTATGCTTTCGGGAATCGCTGACATCCCGATCGCTCTTACCTTTGTTTTAATCGGCATCTTTCTTTTTGCTTTTTTCCGGGTTGCTCCTGACCCGCAACTTCCTGCCGCGCCGAATGAGATTTTCGCTTACTTCATTATCAATTACATGCCCAAAGGGATCCGCGGCCTTATTATCGCCGGTGTGTTTGCCTCAGCCATGGGGTCTTTAAGCGCGGCGCTCAATGCTCTGGCTACCAGCGCGGTAAAAGATTTTTACATTCCTTATCTCAAAAGGGACGGAGATGAATCACACTATGTGTTGGCCGCGCGCGTCTTCACGGCTCTTTTTGCCTTTCTTTTGGTTTTGGTGGCGATCATCGCCTCCTATCAGGTTCTCCATCATCCTGAAAAAACAATCATTCCCATGGCGTTTGGAATCATCGGATACACGTATGGTCCTCTATTGGGGGTATTCCTCATCGGCATGCTCACGCGCTCCCGGGGACATAACCGCGGCAATATTATTGCCATGAGTTGTGGATTCTTAACCGTGCTCGTGCTCAGCGGAACCGCCAATACTCTCCTCGGCTTATTTAATTTACCTTTAATCCCCTGCCCCACAATCGCCTTTACCTGGTACATCATGTTTGGCAGTATCGTAACCTTTCTGGTGGGTATACTGTTCCGATCCACCCCTCAAAAAACAAAAGATGCTGATTCATAAAAAACAGCATCTTTTATTCTTATGAAAATTTCCTAAAAATTAAATTTACTCTATGATCGCCATAACCTGATCGCTCTCTACTGATTGGCCAGCCGCGACTTTAATTTCCTTTACTTTCCCTGCGGCGGGAGCACCGATCGGTATTTCCATCTTCATAGCTTCCAAAATGAACATCTCATCATCTTCATTTAAACTTTGACCAACCTCACACCGCAAATGAAGAATTTTACCTACCATAGGAGCTTTGACTTCTGTACTCACGTTACGTACCTCCTTTGTTAATAATTTTATTTTTCTAATAAATGATTAGCCACAAATTCAGCAATATCTAAAACCTTGACCTTTTCATCGGCATTTTTAGCTTTCAACCCATCTTCAAACATGGTAAGGCAAAATGGGCACGCCGTTGCAATCAAATCAGGATTTTTCGTAAGCGCTTCCTCAGTGCGCACTTCATTAATTTTTTTACCTCTTAACTCTTCCATCCACATCCTTCCCCCCCCGGCTCCGCAGCAGAAGCTGGTCCTTTCGATTCGTTCCATTTCCACGAGGTTAGCCTGAGGAATCGAATTGAGTATCTGTCGGGGTGGTTCATAAATATCATTATATCTCCCCAAGAAGCACGAGTCATGGAGGGTTATCGTTTTTGCAAGCTCACCTTTTAACTTTATTCGTCCGTTTTTAATCAGATCTAAAATTAACTCAGTGTGGTGAATGACCTCAAACTCGGCCCCAAACTGCGGGTATTCTTTTTTCAATACGTTATAGCCGTGAGGACAGGTAGCTAACACTTTTTTAACATTATAGTTCTTGAAGATCTCGATGTTCTCCTGTGCCATCGTCTGGAAAAGGTATTCATTTCCAATCCTCCGCGCTGAATCACCACAGCATTTCTCATCAGTACCCAAGATAGCAAAGTTGATTCCCGCAGCCTGCATAATTTTAACCATTGCTCGGGAAACCTTTTTATAGCGGTCATCAAAAGATCCCGCACATCCCACATAATAGAGGATATCAAACTCGCCCGGCGCTTCCGAGAGAATTTTTATCCCTAAGTCTTTGGCCCAATCGGCTCGGGTAGCCATTCCTATTCCCCACGGATTACTGTTGTTTTCCATGTTGCGGAAAACCGTCTGAACCTCTGCCGGGAAGTTGCTTTCCATCAACACCAGATAACGCCGCATGTCATCAAGCTTATCAACATGCTCAATCGCTACCGGACAAACCTCCATGCAGGCCATACAATTAGTGCAGTCCCAGATTTCATCATGGGTAACCACGGAACCCACGATCAGGGGCTCCTCCTCCCCTTCTTTTTTCGTGAGCAGATTCTGCCCATTTTCAAAGAGGTTATGCTTGAGATTAATGATAACATCTTTGGGCTTAAGCGGTTTGCCGCTATTGTTTGCCGGGCAGTTTGCGCTGCACAAACCGCATTCCGTGCACGCGTACAGGTCAAGGAGCTGTTTCCAGGAAAAATCCGTGACCTTGGAAACCCCGAAGCTCTCTGCTGACTCAAAATCTTTAATCGGCTGGAGCGTTCCTTTTGGCCGGGTGGAATGAAAATACAGGTTGGGATGAGAGGCCAGCACATGAAGGTGCTTGGAGTAAAGGATATAGACGCCGAATCCAAAAACTATCATCAGATGCAGATACCAGAAGGATAGAAAAGGGTATGAGCATGTGCCTGCAACCCCATATTCGCTATCCCCTGAGCAAAAGCCGAACCCATAAAGGCCCAGTCCGCGAACGGTTTCGCCTCAGCTACAAGGCGGAATCCTTCCACTAAATAACTGAGTATCATCAATACAAAAACAACGATCAGGATAATGCCCGCTTCAAGCGATGGCACCAGTCGTTCGGGTCTTACAACATATCGTCGTATTGCCGCCCAAATAACTGAAACAATGACCACCAGTCCGGCCAGATCAAGCACGAAAAAGAAAACATTATTAAATAATGATCCAAAAAGGGAGGGATTCAATTTTTCATAAAATCCCTCCGCAATATGGAACCCATAACTCACCACAAAAAAGGAAAACCCATAAAACAGGAGCATATGCCCGATCCCGGCTAAATCTTTGCGGGTGACGTTTTTAAGCGCGCAGGCCTGCGTGAGAACCTGCCCCAGGGTAAAACGCAATCGCTCGCCCGGATTATCCGATCGGTCTTCAGGTTTTCCCAGTTTAAGCAAACTAATGAGGTATTGTGCTCGCTTGGTAAAAAAATAAGCCGTAATACCTATCAGCACTAAAAGAAAAATCTTGCCCGCTATTGGTAACATACAGTATCCCTCTTTTGAGATCTTTAATTATCCAATCGCCTTCTTTATTTCTGCCGTAAGAGCCGGCACCACCTTAAAAAGGTCTCCCACAATACCGTAATCAGCGGTACTGAAGATCGGAGCCTCGGGGTCTTTATTAATCGCCACAATGCACTTTGACGTTCTCATGCCCGCCAAATGCTGAATCGCACCAGAAATCCCGCAGGCGATATAAAGTTTTGGGGAAACTACTTTTCCGGTCTGGCCGATCTGATCGCTATGAGGCCGCCAGCCCTCATCAACAACCGTTCGGGAGGCACCCACAGCCGCTCCCAGCAATCCCGCCAGTTCTTCAAGAACCGCAAACCCTTCCGGACCCTTCACACCTCTTCCGCCGGAAACAATAATATCCGCCTCGGTAACATCAATTTTACCGGCGGTTTTAGCAATAATTTCTTTTACCACACTGCGGAAATCATCATCAGAAAGGGCAAGGTCAATCTTTTCGACCTCTGCGCTCTTTGAAGCATCCGGTGCATCCGGTGAAAATACCTTGGGACGCAGAGAAATAACCGCGGGTTGACTATTAAATTTTACGGTGACGTATGCCTTGCCGGCATAAATCGGTCTTTTTACTTGAATACCACCATCTTGGGAAGCCCATTCCGTACAGTCAGATGAAAGCGGAGCTCCGAGAGCAGCAGAGGCATAACCTCCCAAATCTTTGCCCTGGAACGTGGCGGCTAACAAGACAACTGCTGGATCATTTTTGCTTACGACCTCGGAAAAAGCTTTTCCGTAAGCATCCACCGTGAAGTCTTTAAGTTTCGCGTTATCCACCACAATTACCTTATCCGCTCCGTATTGACCTAAATCCTTAGCCACGGCTTCAACGCCTGCTCCAATCGCTACGGCGATCGCTTTTCCACCGAGTCCTTGAGCCATTTTCTTTCCCTGACAAATCGCCTCGTATGCGACTGATCGAAACTTCCCTCCCATTTGTTCAGCAAAGATTAATACATTATTTCCCATTTTTACCTCCAACGTGTAAACGAATTCTCTTCGTCATTTTCAATCAATTATAAAGCCTTAGCTTCGTTTTTAAGCAAATTAACCAGTGCCGGTACCGCTTCTTCACCTTCGCCCACAATCTTTCCGGGTGGACGTGCCGGTGGATAGTCCATTTTCACAATACTAAGCTTGGGAGCATCCAATTGAGCCGGCTTTTCTTCCAGCGGTTTTTTCTTGGCCTTCATGATATCCATGAGCTTGGGATAGCGGGGTTCGTTCAATCCTTTCTCAGCGGTAAACGCGGCGGGTAATTTTACTTCCACGATTTCTTTTCCCATATCGCTCTCGCGCTCCACGGTTGCCTTCCCATCAGCAACATCTAACTTTATGATGCGGGTGACCACCGGAAGGTTGAGGAGCTTGGCGACCTGTACTCCCACGGCCCCATTATCATAATCCACTGCCTGCTTTCCGAACAGCAGGAGATCAAACTGCATCCCTTTTAATGCAGCCGCCAATGCTTGAGCTTCTGCCAAGGTGTCTTGACATTCGGTAGCGTCATTCAAATGAGTACCTTTGTCCGCTCCCATGGCATACGCTTTTCTCATGATGGTCTGGGCATCCGCCGGACCAAGAGAAAGGATAGTAATTTCTCCTTTTCCGAGTTTTTCTTTAATGCGAATCGCTTCCTCAACCGCAAACTCATCGAACGGACTAATAATAAATTCCACTCCAGCGGGGTCAATCTTCGTTCCCTCTCCACCGATTTTTATCTTGGTTTCGGTATCGGGAACCCGTTTAACACAAACAACAATATTCATCTATATTCCCTCCTTTTGGAAACATGAGTTATCATTTACTCAGGATAGCGCGGGCAATGATGACTTTCTGAATATTCGAGGTTCCCTCTACGGTCTGTAATGACTTCGCGTCCCTAAAGAATCGTTCTACCGGGTATTCACTCGAGTATCCATAGCTTCCAAAGACCTTCATTGCTAACCCTGACGCATTGACTGCGGCTTCGGCGGCATAATATTTAGCCGTAGAAACTGACAGGGTATTACCTATGTTCCCTTGATCTTTTTCATAAGCAGCTTTGAGCACTAAAAGTCTCGCGGCCTCATACTCCACGTACATCAGGGCGAGTTGATCCTGGATCATCTCGAATTCAGCAATAGGTTGACCAAACTGAGTTCTCTCTAAAGCATATTTGATTGCATGTTCGTGACAGCCGCGGGCGATTCCCACCCCGCGAGCCGCGCAGCCCAAACGGGTGTTATTGAGCTGCCACATGCAGATCTTAAAACCATCGCCTTTTTGTCCCAGGAGAGCTGATTTCGGAATTTTCGCGTCTTCAAAAGCTATTTCTCCGGTGGGGGCGCAAAAAAGCCCAAGTTTGGTCTCAATCGCTGCGGTTTTGATGCCCGGATTGTTTTTCATATCCACTAAAAAGCAGGAAATGCCTTTGTGTTTTTTCGCCTTATCCGTATACGCGTACACTAATGAAACATCCGCTGTCTGAGCGTTTGAAATCCACATCTTCTGCCCGTTCAAAATATACCCGTCATCAGTTTCGGTTGCCGTGGTTCCCATACCCGCCACGTCCGAACCGGAATTCGGTTCCGTAATGGCAAACGCGCCGATCACATCCCCGTTCACTAACGCCGGAATATACTTTTCCTTCTGTTCTTCATTACCATAGTTAAGAATAGTAAACGCGGGTCCCCACATCTGCATATTAAAAGGCAACGTCCAGGAAGCGCTGACCCGGCCGATCTCTTCGGTTAACAGAGCCGCACACAGGTGCCCGGTTTCATTGCCGCCATATTTTTCCGGAATAACACAGCCAAAAAATCCCAATTCCGCCATCTTTTTAAAGGTTTCTTTGCGGAAATGATGTGATTTTTCATCCTGTTCCTGAGTGGGAAGGATCTCTTTTTCGGCAAAATCCCGCCCAACCTCCATCATTGATTTTTGTTCTTCGGTAAAGTCGAAATTCATTGTAAAACTCCTTTCTTCTGGTGGTGAATTTTGGCCAGCTGAGGCTTAAAATTTCTGCACGGTAGTGTGGGGTCTCAGCTCTAAAAATTCTCTGCTCCGCTGCTCCTCTTTAATTTTTTTTGAAAGAGTGCAATAGCCATTCCAATCCAAAAAGTTAGAAAAAGAGAGAGCTAAGTCCTTGAGATTTCCTGAGTTTGTAAGAGAAAGGAACTCGTTGGTTAGCGAAGTCTCAGAGCGATAAAATATATATTTTTTACAAACTGTAAAGGTTTTTCGTAACTTTAACCACCCCTCATGCTTGGATTTTTTTATCCAACAGACTTGAATCTTTACTAATAATCGCTCGTTATGTCAACAAAAAATTTTAAGGTGAATCATTCTTTTGAAATGACCTATTGACAAAAATCTTGATCTATTGAAAAATATAAAAAAGATAAGCTACTTAAAAATAAATTGCTTGACTTCTGTAGTCTGAAAGAAAATAAAAAGTTCAGATTTTTTTATTGATATTTTAAATCAAATGGTTAAAGATTTGCGCCTGTAGCTCAGCTGGATAGAGCAACGGACTTCTAATCCGTAGGTCGCCCGTTCGAGTCGGGCCAGGCGTGTTGTGAAATTTATGGTGGGTGTAGCTCAGTTGGTTAGAGCACTGGGTTGTGGCCTCAGTGGTCGAGGGTTCGAATCCCTTCACTCACCCTTGTTTGCGCCCGTAGCTCAGTTGGATAGAGCGTCGGACTTCGAATCCGCAGGTCGCCCGTTCGAGTCGGGCCGGGCGTGTAAAAGGGCCGTTAGCTCAATCGGCAGAGCAACTGACTCTTAATCAGTAGGTTTGGGGTTCGATCCCCCGACGGCCCATGGACAGAGAATCCCTGCGAGAGTGGCGGAATTGGCAGACGCACTGGACTTAGGATCCAGCCCCGCAAAACGGGATGGGGGTTCAACTCCCCCCTCTCGCATGGAAGTGGTTGTAATGTTAATATTTTAAAAAGGAAACCAGCGACTTGAAAGCAGAAGTGAAAGATGTTAGCCCGGTAGTAAAACAACTCGAAGTGACAATCTCCGCGGATAGTATCGGCAATGAGATTGAGAAATTTTATTTTGACTTGAGAAAAACAGCAAAAATTAAAGGGTTTCGTCCTGGGAAGGTCCCGCGCGCGGTTTTGGAAAAGTTTTACAAAAAGCAGGTCGAAGGCGAAGTCATCAGCAAACTCGTCAGCGACTCTTATGAAGCTGCTATTAAAGAAAAAAACATCCTGCCGGTTTCTCCTCCCATCATCGATACCCCTAAGTTCGCGTCAGAAAAAGATTTTACGTACACTGCCCGCGTTGAGGTTGCCCCTGCCCTTGATTTAAAGGGAGATTATCTCGGGATTGAAGCTGAGCAAGAAAAATTAGAGGTCACTGAAGAGGATGTCAACAAATATTTGGAGGAAATACGCGCCTATCACGCTCAACTAAAAGCGGTTGAGGAAGACCGCTCTATTCGTTCCGGGGATTTCGTGGTCATTGACTTTACCGGAACCATTGAGAAAGAACCTCTGAAAGGCGGAAAAGTCCAGGATCGGTTGATTGAAATCACCCCCGAAAGCTTTCTCCCTGGATTTACTAACCAATTAATCGGGTTACGGCCAGGAGCTAACCGGGAAATTGTTGTTACGCCTCCTGAAGATTTTGAGCAAAAGGAACTTGCCGGAAAAACTATTACGTTTGATGTAACCATAAAAGAAATAAAAGAAAAAATCACCCCGCCTCTGGATGATAATTTTGCCCGTGATGTCGGTGAGTTTGAAACTCTGGCCGTGCTTAAGGATCATTTAAAAACAGAAATCACCCGCAGGGAGGAAGAGCGCATCCGCTCTACCCTGTATAATAATCTTCTCCAAAAAATCCTGGAAAATAACCCCTTTGACGTTCCGCCCTCCTTGGTTGAACGACAGACTGAATTTTTAATTTATCACGCGCGTTCCCAGATGGCCAGCCAAGGAATCAAAATGGATTCCTCAACCATGATGAACCGGGAACTTAAAGAAGCGTATCGTCCGATCGCTGAATTTCAGGTAAAGCGTTCTTTTCTTCTTGCCGATATAGCAAAAAGAGAAGGAATAGAAGTTGACCCATCGGAGATAAAAGCGTATCTTAAAAATGTGTCTCCTCACGCGGAGGAAGATAGCGAACCGCACTCAGGGCAAGAGGC
>CAVTQE010000029.1:0-18010 GCA_963736755.1 uncultured delta proteobacterium
AAGAAGATTACCCGCCGGAATAAATCAGCCCTTTTTCCGGAGCCGCACTCCAAAAAAACCGTCCATGAAATCCCGGTGGGGAAACGTCTGGAGATACCCCTGTGCGGTGATGAGAGGATAACAGTGAGGAGGTAAGTCAGGAAGCGGATTTTCAACCATGAAATCATTTCTCGGGCGCGAGAGAAATTGCTCGATCATGAGTTCGTTTTCTTCAGAATTCAGCGTGCAGGTGCTGTAAACCATTATTCCTCCTGGTTTAACATACTGGGAAGCAATTTGGATAATTTCCCCTTGGGTTTTTTTCAGTTTTGCGATGGTTGCCAACGATTTTCTCCATTTTCCATCAGGATGGCGCCTTAAGATTCCAAGGCCAGAGCAGGGTATGTCCAGGAGGACCTTATCAAAAAGCCTCGTTTCCTTCAACAAGGGAAGTGGTCGAGTAGCGTCTGCCAAAAACGGATCAATAATCCCTATCCCGAGGCGACATTGGTTTTCTTTGAGAAGACGAGTGTTATCTTGTCGGATATCTATTGCGATTATATGCCCCTTATTATGCATTAATTGAGCTATGTGAGTAGTTTTTCCTCCGGGTGCTGCACAGAGGTCTAAAAGATATTCTCCTGGTTTTGGATTCACTAAATAGGAAATTAATTGGGCAGCCTCATCTTGCACCAAAAACCATCCTTTTTGGAAAGAGGAAAGGCGGGTAATATCAGCAGGGTGATGTACGAGTATGCCTTCGGGAGAATATGCGGTTGGTTCACACGACAAGCCTTCCTTATGGAGGCTCTCAATCAGCTTTTCTCTGGTTGTTTTTAACGTATTGGTGCGAATAATGAGGGGCGGGGAAGTATTATTAGCTTTACAAAGGGAGAGGGTTGTTTCCACCCCATAGTGTTTCACCCATTTTTCTACTAACCATAAGGGATGCGAATACTGGATCGCTATCGCCTTGAGCGGATCATCGTGAAAAGAAGGGTAGGGGAGCGCATCGCGGTTGCGCTCCACGGTGCGGAGAACGCCATTCACCAACTTCGCGATTTTCTCGTTGAATATTTCTTTTGCTGCTTCAACGGTTTCCGAAACCGATATCGGAACCGGAATGTGGGTTAAGTAGAGCACTTGATAGATTCCGAGCCGGAGGAGGTTATGGAGGAGCCGGCTTGTTGGTCGGTGGGGTTGCGTAGAAAAAGTACTTATCACCCAGTCAATGCTACCACGCCATCTCAGGACACCATAGACCAGCTCAGTAATAAAAGCTTTTTCTCGGGAGGTTAATTCGGGTTTGTTTTTAAATCCTTTACCCAGGAACTGATCAGCGTGGATTCCTTCTTTGTCAACAGTATTGAGAATCTCGAGAGCAATCCGCCGGGGGGTGGTAGTCATGGCGTAAGGTTTAATAAACCTTTTTCAAGGTCCTCCAGTCTTTTGTAGGATGATTGAAGCTGGTTTTCTTTTTCCGCAAGCCACACTTTAACGTCCTGTACGTGGGAGCTCAGAGTATCAACGGCTTTCAACAAGACTTCCGGGGCGGGGCCCCCAATCGCTTTTCGGCGGCGAACTACTTTTTCTGGTTCTTGCTGTTCCTTTACAAACTCCGGGGAAATATCCAAGGTAAGGTCCAGTTCTTTTAAGGCCCTCCTTAACCCTTCCCAGGATACTGTTTCTGTGTTGTGCGATTCAGAATATTTTACCGCTCTTTCAATAACCATCTTTGCTTGCCGTAAAGGGAGAGAAAAGTCATGGGCCATGGCTTCCATCAAGTCCGTGGCAGTAATAAAGCCCTTCTGACAGAGTTCCTTTGCTCTCTCTTGGTTGATGGTGAGTGTGTTGAGCACTGAAGCCATGATTGTCGGAGCTTCTGCGCATTCATAGATTAAATCCATAATGACATATTTTGTCCATTGAGAGTCTCGGTTGTAACCTACAAAGAATCCTCGGCTCAACGAGAGGAGACTACTCAGCAGTCCCTGCGCTACCGCAGTTTTGGCCTTGGTTACTTCTAAGGCGCTCGGGTTTCGTTTCTGCGGCATGATGGAACTCCCCCCGCAGTATCGATCGCTTAAAGTAACAAAGCCGAATTCCGTGGTAGTAAATAAAATGAGCGTCTGAGCCAAACCACTTAAATGGTTCATAACAGTGGAGATCGCATACGCAAACTCAGTCTCAGCTTCCCATCGGTTGGTTATGAGGTCAAGAGAGCTTAATGATGGTCGGTCAAAACCTAACAACTGGGAAGTGAGTTCCCGATCGATCGGGAAACTGGTTCCATAGGAAGCAGCACCACCCAAGGGATTAGCATTAAAAAGGGTATGCCAGTGTTTAAGCCGCAGGAGGTCCCGGAAAAAGGATTCTCCGTAAGCAAAGATAAGATGACCAAAAGTGGTTACCATGGCATGCTGGTGGTGGGTATATCCCGGAATGATGGTTTCCGCGTGAGTTCTTGACAAGTTTACGATGGTATCTTCGAGAAGAAGGATCCGCTTCAAAAAATCGAGGTTTTTGTCGCGCAAGAATAGGGCCATATCCAACGTAACCTGATCATTGCGGCTTCGAGCAGTATGGAGCTTACCCCCTACGGCAATTCCATACTTTTCGATCAAAAAGCTTTCAATGTTGGTGTGGACATCTTCTTTAGAAGGATCTAAGGGAAATTTGCCCTGCTCAAATAAGTGATTGATTTCCTTAAGGCCCGTGATGATTAAGTGAGCATCGTTTTGTGAAATAATTCCCTGCTTCCAGAGCATGATGGTATGGGCGCGATTGCCCCAGATGTCAAAGGGGATAAGCAGCTCATCGCAGGGAGGTAGTCCCTGGATGTCTCGGCCAGAAATAAATTTAATAAACTCTTTATCGGGCGCTTCTTTCAGTCTTGATCCCCAGAGCCGTTCAACCTTCATGGATGTTCCCCCTAAGAATGTTTGATGAATAAGGGAAAGACAACTCATCAGGTGCGAATTTACGGTTTCGCGTGTCCCTGAAACATCTCAACGCGAAACTTTATTAAGACGGGATGATTCCCCGTTTACCCAGAATTTCAAAAGGAACTCCTCTCACGTGAGCAGCATCCGCGCACATTTTTTGGTTAAAGCTCTTACTGGCGATTGACCGAATCTCGGGTGCAAAAAGACTGGTGGTTGATTCGCGCGTCAGGATGTCGATATTTCCTTTATAAAGTTTCACCTGATACTTTCCACTCACTACATTTTGGGTAGTCTTCAAAAACGCATCCAGAGCGGCTCGTAAAGGATGATAAGCCATGCCGTGATAAACGAGATAGGCCCACTTCTGCTCCACCATTTTTTTATACTGGACCTCATCTTTGGTTAAGCAGAACTGCTCTAAATCACGATGAAGCTTCAAAATAATCGTAGCTGCCGGTGCTTCGTAAATTTCCCGGCTCTTAAGATCCATAATCCCGTCCTCAAACATATCGATTTTTCCAATCGCATTTCGGCCACCGATTACATTGAGTTCAAAGATTATCTGAGCTAAATTTTTCTTCTTGCCATTCAGTGCAACCGGTACGCCTTCCTTAAATTCGAGAGAGATTATTTCCGGTTTATCCGGAGCTTTTTCTGGGGGGAGATACCACATCCACACATCATCCGGCAACGCTTGGTTAAGGCCAATTGCTCCGCTGGCAATTGATCGGCACCACATGGTTTTATCATCTCCTCCCCGGATCGTCTCGGTTACGGGAACACCCCAGTGGCGGCAAAGATCTTCTTCTTCCACGCGGGTAAGATCAAAATCACGCACCGGCACTAAGATGGTGAGGGTAGGAGCAAACGTCTTGAAAACATTATGCATTCGATATTGGTCATTTCCTTTTCCCGTGGACCCTTCGGCGATGGCGTCACATCCCTTTTCCACTGCCATTTCTGCAACTTTCCTGGCGATAATCTGCCTGGTCATGGAGGTTGATACGGGATAACCTAAATAGTCAGAGTTGGCATGGATAGCGCGGGTAAGCCAGTTCTGAGTAAATTCTTTTTTCATATCCACCATAATCGGTTCGATACCAAGAACTTTGGCCTTTTTATTTCCTTCGATGATTTCTTCCTCTCCCTGTCCAATATCCACGGTTATGGGAACAATCTCTTTGGCTTTATATACCCGCCTGAGCAAAGCTACCGCCAGAGAAGAATCCAAACCCCCAGAATACGCCAAGGCTACTTTTTTAACTTTCGGCACCGGGGTTGAATTAATTTTATCGATTATCGTTTTGATGCTCATTGTGACTCTCCATATTTTTCTAAGGTTAAAATTTATAATGATTTAAAGAAAGCATTGCTTTTAGCAAAAAAAAATTAATTTTGCAAGAAAAAATACCATAAACTCTTGAGCCAAGTCAAAGCTAAAGAGAATTCCTCTCTGGGGGAAACCCCCACTTTTGCGCGATCGTGTGGTCAAGGGTTTCCCATAAACGCTCGTGAAGTTGGAGAAGACACTGAGGATCGAGCAAAAGTTCTTTTTTCTCTTTGGGGCTTAAGGTCTTAGGCCCCTGGGTGAGCGCTTTTTCCAGAAGTTCTTGGCGGCGTTTCATTATGGAAGGCATGAGTTTTCGTTTTTTCCCGAGCAAGGATCGATGTAAGGCATTTATATTAGGATCCACCACCGCCCTGGTAAAACCTTCCTTTGCGGAAATTGAAATGGGTGCAAAAGAGGTTTCTTGGTTTTGCGTCATCGTTTGCAGGAGGTGGAGTTCCCGGGGAGGATTAATTTCCTCCGGGATGAGAAAGAGGCCTATCTTTTGAAAAGCTTTTCCCAGACTTGTGCTGCTGGACAATACCGAAAGCGGAATCGAAAGGATAAGCGGAACAATAATGGGTGTATTCCACCAGAAAAAAGACCGGTTAATAAAAAAAAGGACTGTTCCCCAGATTAATCCTAAAACCATCCCGGGTCCATGAAAGCGGATCGCCTCGAGCCAGGACGTCTCGTGTTCGCTCCGTTGCTGCGAGGTCCAGCCAACCTGCCGCCCCACCAGAGTTATAAAAACGAATTTGCTGTGGA
Source organism: uncultured delta proteobacterium (assembly GCA_963736755.1). Taxonomy (GTDB): domain Bacteria; phylum Desulfobacterota; class WTBG01; order JAGOGO01; family JAGOGO01. The sequence continues at coordinate 5,020 of CAVTQE010000029.1, forward strand.
AAAGCATTCTGATCGGCGCAAACAGAAAAGAAAAAATTATCTCTGCCATAACACTCAAAAACAGTTTTATTATCCCCCCGAACTCTCGGGATCGTCTTTGTCGGAAAATTATTAAAAGTAAGCTTAAAAATTTTGGCATAAATAAAATTATTCCGGTTGACGCTAAGAGGGTTAAAGCCCATTGCGGATGCCAAACCGGCCACGTGGGAAAGAGACTCCGCATGACGGGAAAATAATCAGGCACACGAAGTACTTCCACAATCGCTTCTGCAGTGCTTAAGCTCAGAAACAAAAACCAAAGGAGCGCGGATACATAAGCCATAGCGCCGTGAAGGAAAAGGGCTCGGTGGGCAGGAAACAAGCCTTTGGAGAAAAGCAGACGCATATGCTGAATATTCCCCTGACACCATCGCCGGTCGCGTTTCAACTCTTCCAGCAACGTTGGGGGCATCTCCTCATAACTGCCTTCAAGGTCGTAGGCTAACCATACCTCCCATCCCGCCCGGCGCATCAACGCTGCTTCTACAAAATCATGACTGAGAATATTTCCTCCGAGTGGGGGTTTGCCAGAAAGACGAGGAAGAGAGCAGTGTTTCATGAAAGGGGCAACCCGAATAATGGCATTGTGTCCCCAGAAGAAAGAGTCCCCCAGCTGGATAAAATTCAGACCTGCTCCAAAAATTGGCCCGTAAACATGATTAGCAAATTGCTGGACCCGGGCAATGGCGCTTTCTCGGTTAACCCCAAGCGGGGCGGTCTGGAGAATCCCAACGGTTTGATTTTGTTCCATCACCTGAACCATTCGGATCAGGCTGTGACCGGTCATCATGCTGTCCGCATCAAAAACAATCATATAATGATAGTTCTTGCCCCAACGCCGGCAAAAATCAGCAATATTGCCACTTTTATACTTGAGATTAACCCTTCGGTGCCGGTAAAAAATTCGATTAACAGCTCCGAGCGTTTGACATAACTCAGCCCAGGCAGCCTCTTCCTCAACCCAGGTATCAGGATTGGTCGAATCGCTGAGAATAAAGAAGTCGAAATCTTGCAGCTTTCCGGTTGCTTCAAGAGACTGATAAGTAATCCGCAGACGTGTAAATACCCGTTCAACTTCTTCATTACAGATGGGGATCAGGATTGCGGTGCGGCCGGAGAGTTCCCCCTGGCGATTGCTCTCTAAGCAGGTAGACGTAATGGCAAAACGATCATACTTACGCATCAAAGTCACAAAACCTGCCGTTGCCATCCAGAACCCTATTGAGATCCAGGCAAATAAAGCCCCAAAAACCAGGACCATAGCAACCTCCAACCCGGTAGAGCCTTTATGGGGGAGAATATTAGACATAAACAAACAGGCAACAACAGTGGTAATAAGGATAAGGGTTATCAAGAAGATACGTCGTATTCGTGAAACCTTTTTCCAGGCAGCATTGACAAATAGTTGATTCATGAGCCTCCACTAATAGATTATTTCCAAAGGGTAAGAAGAACGAACAAAAGGATAAGAAAGATAAAAAGGATCAAAAAATTTAATGGCCGGGAAACAATGGTAACAGCCCTTTTTAAGGAACGGACGAGAAAAGTGCGCCAGGGAATTAAATCAATCGCATCCGGAACCATAAAGCCCCGGTTAAGTGGCGGCATGGAGCTTAGTCCATTCAGATTTTCATGAAGGAACACGTCTTTTTGGCTGAATGATTCTTTCCTTAAGAGGGAAAGTTGTTTTGTTAAAAGCTCGCGGAGAGCACGCATGGCTTCAGGGATGGAGGGGCTTCCGGCGGTATCTCTTTGGTTGCTGCTGGCAAGCCGTAATGCCTCGCGAGTGAACTCCAGAGCTTTTCCTTCTGGGACATTGAGCGTTTGAAGATAAAGAAAAACTCGGTGAAAAGCTTCCTGCCAGTCCGGGGAAATTAAGTCGGGTTTCCGCTCAGACTGAACGGTGGGGTTGTCGGCACCAAAACTATCGAGGGGAGGCATTTTGTGACCTGCTGCTATTGGTTGTTTTATGGCTGATAGGCATAACTCCACGTTTCGGTAAGGACTTTATCACCATCTTTTAAGAAGGCGCGAAGCTCAAGCGCGGGTTTCTTGCCCGTGAGTATTCGTTCCATCAAGCCTTCTTCTTCAAAACGGACTTGAAACACCAACCGCCATCCCTTGGTGACTTCGTTTTTTATGAGCTGGTGTTCCACCAGCATCGCTCGCGGATCTACCGTAATCACCGCATCGAGTTTCTTTTTTGGAGGAAGCGACTCCAGCTTTCCCCCCGCAAAATCAATAATAAATTTTTTCGTAAGATCATCTTTCCCTCGTGCGGTTCGAGTTGCAACGGCTCGGCCATCCGGCGGACGGGTACTTCCAGAGAAATGCCAGTTCATAGTATAAGCAAAAGAAAGCTTCTGGCCTGGTTCTGTTTGAACAGAGGGAACCCAAGAAGCAATAATATTGTTATTCCATTCGTTATCCATCGGGATTTGGATGAGTTCGATATGACCATCACCCCATGAACCGATTGGGGTGATCCAGGTGCTGGGTCGTTTTTCATAGTGTGCTTCAAGATCTTGATAGTGATCAAAGTCAAGATCGCGTTGCATAAGCCCAAAACCAATTGGGTTTGTAGCCATAAAGGAATTTATGAGAAGGGTTCGGGGGTTTTTCACAGGGCGCCAGAGCCATTCACCAGAGCGTAAAGCGATCATCAATCCATCAGAATCATGAACTTCAGGACGAAAATCATCAGCCGGCCTCATGCTGGTATTTTCTCCGTAAAAAAACATGCTGGTTAACGGGGCGATGCCGAGCTTTTCTACTTTTTGTCGCATAAACAGGATGCTTTTTACTTGGATAGAGGTCTCTTTCCCCGGAACGATAATAAAAGTATACGCCCCGGTTAAACTTGGACTGTCAAGCAATGCAAAGACCGTCATTTGCTTAGCACCAGGAGACGGTTTTACGAGCCAGAATTCTTTAAAGTAAGGGAATTCCTCTCCGTTAGGCAGAGCGGTGTTGATCGCAAGACCTCGGGCGGACAGACCATAATTCTGGTTTTGAGCAACAGCGCGAAAATAGCTGGCACCAAGGAATACGACGACTTCATCATAATAGGTTTTAGTATTGATCGGGTAATGTAAACGAAACCCCGCAAACCCCAAGTGAGGCGGAACCTTATCTTGAAAATCGTTTTTGCCATAGTCAAACAAAGCGGGAGAAAACGGGACTTGCTTTACTCCTGAAGGTTCAACGACATTAATGGCAACAAGCCGGTTGTAATATAAACCAGGATGAAAGAACTGAGCAGTAAAGGGAAGTTTTTCTTTTCCCCAAAGAGCTTTTTCCGGTTTAAACCGGATGTCTCGCCAGGCGTTGTAATTGATTTTTAACAAAAACTCCGGGACCTCTTCTTCCGAGAGTTGAAATGACTGGCGGGCAAGATCACGGGCTTTGGCAATGATATTTTCAAAGTTAAAGGTTTTTTTTACTTTGGGGACGGTGGCAGATAATGTTGAACCTGGAAAAATTAAAAACCAACCAAGGATAAAAACCATTGCTAAGTAAAAGCAAAGGATATGAAAAACATCGCTTTTCGATAGGAAATTTTTATAACATTGGGAAACACAATCCATCCTTTTTTTCTCCACCTCAATTATCCTTCGCAAAAAAAACAAAAAGGTTAGTTTTCGATTAATTTATTGTTTGCATGAAGTTTTCTTTGTTTTATTACGTCTTTTATGAAGAATATAATTTCATGGTATTAGGATAAAATCAAGTAAGGCTCTGTGTAATTTTTTCAAGATTTTGAAAATACAATATTTTTTCAGTACATCACAATATTATTACCCACCACCCGTATCTTGTTTTTTTATTTTCCCGGGCAATCAAGCTCCCTATCAGGAATTGTCATGAGTACTTCGGAGACTGCTTAATTTTTATTTTTTAGAGGGAGGTAGTTGGTCAATGAGTATTTTTTGGAGCCAGTAGACAGTCCACCCAACAAGCATACCCAGAAAAGCCCCGCCTACAATATCGCCCGGAAAATGAGCACCCAGGTATATCCGGCTGTAGGAAACCAAAAAAGCCCAGAGGAAAATTATTATGGTAAACCATTTTTTTTTCAATAGAAAGCTTGTAAACATCGCCACCCCAAAAACGTTGGCTGCATGTGAGGATACAAAGCCATACAGTCCGCCCCCTTTTTTACCCACCGTATGAACCAGGTGAGAAATGGAAGGATCGTAACAGGGGCGTAGCCGGTGAAAAACTTCTTTGAAGGCGTGGAAAGACAACATGTCGGTAAGGGTTACGCACACTGCTATAAACAAAAGAACCCAGAACCCCTTCCAATGAAATTTTCGGAAAATTAAATACACTGTAAAGAGGTGTAATGGTAACCAGACCACCATTCTGCTGAAATAAGGCATGAGCGTGTCCCCCAAAGGGCAGTGAAACCCATTCAGGGACAGGAAAAGCTTAATATCAAGGTTATTCAGTAGTTCAAGCATCGATATTCTTTTTTCGAGATTTTTTCAGAATCTTCTCCTGCCTATGATCAAGAAAGAGGAAGAGAAAGAAACTGTGGGACAATTTAAATGAGCTCCTTCCCCCTGATGTTTGGTGGGGAATGCTTTAAAATGATAACCATCTCAACACGTGATGTCTTCCCTCCTGTTTTTCCAAGGGGAAAAGTGTGCGGGCTCTGACCTGTGGCAAGGGCTTCATTAGTGACGACGGTCTACTACATAATCAGCAATTGCCATCAGCGCTTCCTTTTCATGAGAAGGGAGAAAGCTTTTTAGTTCTTTTTTTGCTTTAAGTGCGTACTCTCTTGCTGTTTGTGCCGTATATTCTAATCCCTGATAGTGCTTTATTAAATTCAGAATATTCGTAAGGAGCTTTTTGGTTAATTTTTCCTTTTTTAAGGCAGAAATAATAAACTCCCGATCTTCTGGAGCGCTTTTCTGCAAGGTGTGAATAAGCGGGAGGGTAATTTTTCCTTCTTCCAGGTCTTTTCCGATTGTCTTTCCAAACTCTTCTTCGGTTGAGACATAATCCAGGGTGTCGTCCATAAGCTGATAGGCAATACCAAGGTTGTTACCGAAGTTCTTCATGGCCTTTTCTTTTTTCTGATCCACATTTCCTAAAATAGCGCCGACGTGGCAGGCGGCTTTGATCAAACTCGCAGTTTTATAGGTAATGGTGGTTAAATATCCTGCCTCATCACAAGCAAGATCGCCTTCTTGCACCAAATCTAATACTTCCCCTTGCGCTAATTTTGTGGTCGCTCCCGTCAATACCTTAAGTACCCGCCAATTCCGGGTTTGGGCGATCAGGGAAAATGACTGAGCAAAAAACAAATCTCCGATGAGGATACTTGCCTGGTTTCCCCATAGCGTGTTCGCTGACGTATTTCCTCTCCGGATATTCGCGTTATCGACCACATCGTCATGGAGAAGCGTGGCAGTGTGAATAAATTCCAAAATACAGGCGAGTTGGATGTGTCCCTTGCCTTTATATCCGCACAACCGGGCGGACAAGATAAGAAGCAAAGGACGAAAACGCTTGCCTCCACTATTAAGAATATACCTCCCCATGGTCGGGACCAGAGCTATTTCCGATTGAATGTTTTTATCCAGCTCTCGTTCTACTGCTTGAAGGTCCTGAGCAATCATCCTGTAAACCGACTCAATGTTCATTTCTTATCCTCTATACTGCGCGGGCGATAACAAATCCATCTACTCGGGAAGCTCCGGATTTTTTCAAAATCCGGGCACATTCATTCATCGTTGCTCCCGTTGTGTACACATCATCAAGAAGGAGAATAGTTTTTCCTTCAACGGATTGTGGCTCTTTAACCTTAAAAGCGTTTCGCATATTAACTTTTCTTGCTTTAACGGGTAGGGTTACCTGAGGCAGGGTATGCGCTACTCTTTGCAGGATATTGGTGCGCAAGGGCAGGTGGTATTTTTTCTTAAGGATATTTCCTAAAATTACTGTCTGGTTAAATCCTCTTTGCCGAAGACGACTCTTATGGAGCGGTACGGGTATCAGAAGGTCGTAGGAGGAAAAGGTAATCGCATGGTTGTGCATATGATCAAGTAAGAAGTTAAAAAGATTCACCATGGAAAATTTCTGTTTATATTTAAAATTATGAATGATTGTCTCCAGAGCGCCTTCATATCTGCCGAGCGCGCGGACGAGATTGAAGGAAGGTTCTTGAGTTAAACAATTGCCACAGACATGATCACGAGTCGTTTCAGTCAAAAATGGCTTACCACAGCGCACACAAACGGGGTGGGAAATGAAAGAAATTGAATTGAAGCAATCTTTACATATAAGGCACCCTGCTTGGTATAAGTCCTTAGAGCCACAGAGTAAACAAATAGGAGGAAACAGAAAGTCGAGCGCTAAGGAAATTACTTTATACCAAGTCGCCTTCATTTGCATATCTTTGTTGTCTCCTCGTCATACTCCTCGACGTACTAAAACGTACGCCTGCGTCTATTCCTCGTCGCCGCCTCGATCTGCTTTTGAATGCAACTTGGTATTAGCTACCCCACCAGTCCAAAAGCGTGGTAATTGGTTTCTCTTCATCCACGTCAAGCCGGGGGGCATCAACCCAAAGGCGTTCAAGGTCATAGAACTCCCTAACCGGTTTTTGAAAGATATGAATGATAACATCGCCATAATCCATGAGTACCCAGTTGCCTTCTTGATAACCTTCAATGCCGAGAGGGGCAAAGCCTGTTTTTTTCAACTTTTCTTCAATATTTCTGGCGATCCCTTGAACCTGTCGGCTTGAATCCCCGTGACAAATAAGAAAATAATCAGCAAATGATGAGATCTCTGCAACTTTTAAAACGACCATTTTTTTTGCTTTTTTATCGAGGGCGCTTTGAACGCAGAGAGGAAATTTTTCTTTGGAATCTTTTGCGAGTTTCGTTTTTGGAATAGTTCCCTCCTTGAATTTGTTTAGTTTTTTAATCTCACACGACTTGTTTTTATACAAAAAAAGCTAATCCTGATAAAGGCCATGTTTTTTTATGTAATGCTCAATTACCGGGGGCACTAAATAACGGATTGACCGCTTGCCCTTTAATCGGCTTCGAATTGCCCGGGATGAAAAATCTAACAATGTTATTGCTTGAAAAAACAGTTTATTGCCTGATGAATGAATATAATAATTTCCGTCAGGATTATAAGCAAAATTTTTATTCCCGTCAATGGGAAGCAGATCAGCGCTCGCTTTTTTGTGATACCCAGGCCGCGACATAATAATAAAATTTGTCAGAGAAAACAATTGGGCAAAGTCTTTCCAGGTATTGATTTCGAGAAAAGCATCCATGCCCATTAAGAAAAAAAGAGAAGTATCGAAACCCAATTTTTTTTGAAAATGCTCGATAGTTATGATTGAATAAGATTTCGAATTTCTTTGGATCTCAAAGTCAGAGATTTCAAAACAAGGATTGTCTTGGATAGCCAGTTTAACCATGTTTAAACGGTGTTCCGGGGCAACAATTGCTTTTTCCGTTTTATGGGGTGGAATTCGAGCGGGGATGAAAATAATTTTATCCAGATGAAAAAATTCTTGGACTTCTTCAGCTGCTCGAAGATGACCGAAGTGAATGGGATTGAATGTCCCGCCAAAAAGGCCGATCCGCTCCTTTTCGGTTTCTAATTCCTCTGTTTTCTCCATGTCGCTTCCTTTTGCTTTCAAAATCATTCTTTATTTTTTGCGTGTTAACGTGCGAAAATTTTTTGTCCCCGTTATGGGGGTAATAATAAGAACTCGTCTCTTTCAATAACCCCTTAAATGCAGATTTACCCGTTAGAAAAGCCCTGCGGCCGGGTTAGATTCTTACTTTTCACACGGGGTAAATGCCCCGTGGAAAGCCTTCTAACGGGTTTACTCTCGAACCTGTCCTTCTCCAAAGACAATAAATTTAGTGGTTGTAAGTTCTTTAAGCCCCATGGGCCCGAAGGCATGGAGCTTGGTAGTGCTGATTCCCACTTCCGCACCCAAGCCGAGCTGAAATCCATCGCTAAAACGAGTGGAGGCATTGACCAATACCGTTGAAGAATTCACCTCTTTAAGGAATTTCTGCGAATTTTCATAGGATTGGGTAATGATTGTTTCCGTATGGAGGGAGCCATAGGTTTCAATATGTTCAATCGCCTCGTCAATATTTTTTACTATTTTAACTGCTAAAATGAGAGCTAAGTATTCGGCATACCAGTCGTCTTCTGTGGCTTTGTTTAAACCCGGCAAAAGGGTTAGGGTTTGAGAACATCCTCGGATTTCCACTCCCGCTTTCTGGAGCCGTGATATAAGCATTGGAAGAATCTGGGGGGCAATGTCCTGATGAACCAAAAGGGTTTCAACGGCATTGCAAACCCCGGGCCTCTGACATTTCGCATTGAGAACGATTTTTTCACTCATTTCAAAATCAGCCGTGCGATCGATAAAAATATGACAGGTGCCTTTATAGTGCTTTATTACGGGGATCTTAGATTTTTCTACGACGGCGCGGATAAGTTCTTCTCCTCCCCGGGGAATAATCACATCAATCAAATCTTCTAATTGTAAAAGTGCGTAGACTGCTTCCCGGTCAGTAATCGGAAGAAATGAAATAGCCTCGCGAGGGATACCTTCTTTTTCGGCTTCCTTTTGGAGGATATCGGCTATAAAAAGGTTTGAGTGAAATGCTTCTGACCCTCCTCGCAAAATAACTGCATTGCCTGATTTTAGACAAAGTCCGGCTGCGTCCGCAGTAACATTTGGCCGGGCTTCGTAAATTATTCCGATTACCCCGAGGGGGATCCGCATCCTCCCTACCAAAAGATTATTTGGCCTTCGCCACATTCCGGTCACTTCTCCTACCGGGTCAGGAAGGTTCGCCACCTCCCTTAATCCTGAAGCCATCTCTGTTATGGTTTTATCGGTGATCAAGAGCCGGTCAATAAGCGCGCTGCTTAAAGCACTTTTTTGAGCAAGGGTTACATCTTTACTGTTTTCTTCTTTTAATCTGGCAGCATTGGCAGTAAGTGCATCTGCCATCCGACATAAGGCTTTGTTTTTTTTCGCGGTGGAAAGACGACTAAGAATTCGTGAGGCCTTTTTTGCGCTTTGAGCAATACTGAGAACTTGTTCTTGAATAGACGTCATAAAAATTGTTCCTTATAAAACTACCAGGTCATCCCGGTTGATGACCTCATCATAATATTTATATCCCAATATCCGTTCAATCTCCTTGGTTGGCGCTCCCTTAATCCTTTTGATTTCTAAAGAGCTATAGTTTGCAAGTCCGCGGGCAATCTCTTTCTGGTGTTGATTAAGGATACTTACTGAATCACCAAACTGAAAATCGCCTTCTGCTTTGGTGATCCCGATGGCTAACAGGCTCTTTCCCTTTTTGAGAAGTGCTTCCTCTGCTCCCTGATCGATAAAGAGTTTACCCCTGGGCTTAAGAGTAAAGGCGATCCAGTGCTTTCGGCTCTTAAGTTTTGATGTCTGCGGAAGAAAAAGGGTGCCAACGTCTTTTCCCCGAAAAATTGCTTCCAGGATACCATGAACCCGGCCATTCGCCATAACAACAGGAATTCCGTATGTGGTGGCATTTTTTGCAGCGGCAATTTTTGTTTCCATTCCGCCCACCCCGTGGGCGCTTTTTCTCGTGCTTGCTAAGGATTCAATTTTTTTATCAATCTTTTTTACCAAAGGAATCAATCGGGCATCCTTATTTGTTTGGGGATCAGCCTCAAAAAGCCCATCCTGATCAGTGAGAATGATAAGGAGATCAGCTTCAACTAAGTTCGTGGTAATTGTGGCTAAATTATCATTATCCCCAAGTTTAATTTCATCGACTACGACCGAATCATTTTCATTAATAATCGGGATGATTCCTAATTCAAGTAAAGCAAAAAGTGTATTACGGGCATTTAAAAACAAGGAACGTTCTTTGAGGATTAAGTTGGTAAGCAGAACCTGGCCGATTTTTAAATTCTTTTCTTTAAAAAACCGCTCATAATTTTCCATTAAACCGGACTGCCCTACCGCAGCTGCAGCTTGCTTAAGGGGAATGCTTTGGGGCCGTTGTTTAAGACCTATTTTTCGCATACCGATCGCGATAGCGCCCGAAGAGACAATAACCGGTTCAATCCCATTCTCTTTAATCCAGGCAATTTGATCAACAATACTGGCAAAGGCATTAAAATTAATGTTGATCGCGGAGTCAGTCAAAACACTGCTTCCAATCTTGATGACTACTCTGCGAACTTTTTTAATGATTTCCGCGCGCAGATTGTTAATGGTCATGATTTTTGCTTTAACGTGCTTTTTATCAGGGTTAGTAATTTTTTTATTCCTTCTCCCGTGAGCGCAGAAAGAGAAACAAAAGGAAAGGAAAGTTTTTTATAATAAGACTTAACGTCGTCAGAAAGCACGGGGGGAGAAAGTAAATCCAACTTATTCAAGGCAATAATTCGCGGTTTTTTCAAAAGGGTAGGATTATAGTTTTCTAATTCAGTAAGAATAATGGTGTAATCTCTTCCTGGATCATCACTGTCAAGATGACTCACATCAAGCAAAAATATTAAAAGATTTGTTCTTTCAATGTGTTTGAGGAACTTAAGTCCAAGGCCTGATCCACTGTGAGCCCCCTCAATGAGTCCCGGAATATCTGCTACCACAAAATTTTCAGAATTTTCACCCTGTACCACCCCAAGGTTAGGGGTTAAGGTGGTAAAAGGATAATCAGCAATTTTCGGATGGGCTGAAGATATTTTAGAAATGAGGGTTGATTTTCCTGAATTGGGAAGGCCAATAATCCCAACATCAGCTAAAAGTTTAAGTTCCAGTTTAAGCCACGCGCTTTCTCCCGTCTGCCCTTCTTGAGCTGTTCTGGGTGCCTGGTTGGTAGAGGATTTAAAAGAGGCATTGCCTCGTCCACCTCTCCCGCCTTGGGCAGCGATAAAGCGTTCCCCCTCTGAAACTAAATCTTTGAGAATGTTGTTGGTTTGACTATCTCGAACTACTGTTCCTAAGGGAACAAAAATCTCACAATCTTCACCAGTTCTGCCCTGCTGCAACTTGCCTTTTCCGTGTTGTCCTCGCTTAGCCCGGTAATGCTGCTGAAGCGCAATATCCAAAAGAGTGGGATGTTTGTTGGAGGCAACTAAAATTACATCCCCTCCTTTTCCTCCATTGCCGCCATCAGGACCGCCTCGAGGAACAAATTTTTCACGGCGAAAGCTTACACAACCTTTACCTCCATCGCCGGACTGTACCCAGATTTTAGCTTCATCTACAAACCGCATTTATTTGTGCGATAGGTTAGTTAGCGTAAACACTTACTTTTATTCGGTCTCGGCCAAATCTTTCAAACTTTACTTTTCCATCAATTTTGGCAAAGAGGGTGAAGTCTTTTCCCAACCCTACATTGTTCCCGGGATGCCATTTAGTGCCCACCTGGCGAGCCAGGATATTTCCTGCCAGCACCAACTGGCCGCCAAAGCGTTTAACTCCAAAACGCTGGCCTTGACTGTCGCGACCATTTCGGGAGCTACCCTGTCCTTTTTTATGCGCCATCTTAATTTCTCCTTTACTTCTGATATCTTATCTATTACGTTTTGCTCTTTATCTTCTTGCAATATCTTTTAGATATCTTTAATTACTTATTTATCTATACGCTTAAAATTTAAATGTCCTTGTCCATTTTTCGACCGGTAACTTTTTAATCTAATATAAAAATAATGTCAAGAGTATAGAAAAAAATTAAAAAAAGGAGTAAAGTAAACCTTCTTTCTTTTGCATGGAGGAAAAAAGATATTTCCCAGAAGAACGAAAAAAATTAACTATCGGAAGGTTTACCATGCCGAAGAGGGGATTTGAACCCCTACGAGGCTACCCTCACTAGACCCTGAACCTAGCGCGTCTGCCAATTCCGCCACTTCGGCAGTTTTTTTAGAAGAAATTTTATAATAATAAACCTCGATAGTCAAGGGGTATCTAACCGTAAGTTTTTGAACTTTAAAAAGATATGGAAGTCTTTGAAGGTTATAAAAATCTAAACCAAAAACTCCCGAACCCGGTGGTGACTTTGGGTAATTTTGATGGCGTCCACTTGGGCCATCAGGAAATCTTTTCTCGCGTACGAGAAAGGGCAAAAGAGATACAAGGGACTTCTTTGGTCTACACTTTTCATCCTCATCCTCTCTCCGTGCTGACACAGGGAAGGCAATTTTTAAATATTACCACATTAGAGGAAAAATTAAAGCTTATTGAGAAGGCTGGTATTGATGTAGTAATTTGTGAGCCTTTTACTTTAGAATTTTCTCGGCTCACGGCTGAAGAATTCGTTAAAAATATTCTCTGGGGTCAAATCGGAACAAAAGAGATCTTTGTGGGGGAGGATTACACTTTTGGGAGTAAGCGTCAGGGAAATATTTATTTTCTCACAACTATGGGTAAAAGCCTCAATTTTCGGGTTAAAATTATTGAATCCCAGATTAAGGACAACATCATAGTAAAAAGCAGTAAAATTCGGGAATTTATCCGGCAGGGAGACATATCAACTGCCAATCGGCTTCTGGGAAGACATTTTAGTTTCAGCGGTAAGGTGATAAAGGGGAAAGGGAGGGGAGCCAATTTTGGTTTCCCGACTGCTAATATCAAACCTGATAAAATCCTTCATCCTGGGACAGGGGTTTATGCGGTATGGGTAACCTTCCACAATCAGCGATTCCCGGGGGCTATGAACATTGGATACAATCCTACCTTTAAAGATCGGGAACTCTCTTTGGAAGTGTATATCCTCGATTTTAATGAATCCATATACGGGGAGAAACTTGATATCACTTTTGTTGAGCGCATCAGAAAAGAAGAGACATTTCGTTCGCCACAGGAACTTATCAACCAGATGCATCAAGATGTCATCGAGGCGAGAAAGATTTTGGGGAGTAATCCTGGGGGGTTGACTACGGCTTGATTTTTTCG
>CAVTQE010000030.1:0-15074 GCA_963736755.1 uncultured delta proteobacterium
TTGGGGTTCAATGATTCGAGGGTTCCAGAGTGCAACTGCTTTTTTCCTCGACCTTTCGAACCCATGGTCACGTGCACTTGAGGATTACTTTTTCGCTCGGGGATGAGCCTTGTCATAGACTTCCATGAGCCGATCAATACTCACATGGGTATATTTTTGGGTGGTTGAGAGACTGCTGTGTCCTAAAAGCTCTTGGATCGCCCGAAGGTCTGCCCCAGCATCCAACAGATGAGTTGCAAACGTGTGACGGATCGCATGAGGATGTACCGGCCGAAACATGGTTAAAAAGCGTGCATACTTATTAATCATTCGCCCTATGCTTCGGGTGGTAAGCCTCTCTCCACGATGGTTCAAAAATAGTGCGGGAGATTTTCCCTGGTCTTTTCTTTTTGCTTCAAGGTTGCTGCGGACGGTAAGATAATCTTGTATCGCTTCTAATGCCTTTGTTCCTATGGGGAGCATCCTTTCTTTATTGCCCTTCCCTTTAACCCTCAGGTTCCCTTGGGGAAGATCAAAGTCTCCAAGATTGAGGCTAACCACTTCACTCACCCTCAGCCCACAGGAATACATGAGTTCCAAAATAGCTCGATCCCGGCGGCTCAAGTCTTTTTCGTGATTAGGCTGCTCGATTAAAGAAAAAATCTCATCTACGGAGAGAAAACTGGGGATAACCTTTTCTGGTTTGGGAGCAGAAATAGCTTGTACCGGGTTCGAAGCGGTAAAGCCTTCTTTAATCAAAAAACGAAAAAAAGAATTAAGGGCAGCTATTTTCCGTGCGGTCGTGGTTTTTGAATTTTTATGCAGGAGATACGCGAGAAATCCTCTAATAATCGAAGGGTTAATTTTATTAAGCGCAACCTCTCCCTGATCCCAAATGGTGGTTTCATTTTCACGAAGAAAGGCGAGAAATTGGGTTAAATCGTTGTGGTAGTTTCTCCGGGTATGCAAAGAAGCGTTTTTGATGGCAAAGAGATAATTGTCAAACTTTTCCAAAAACCTTTCCATAGTTAGAAATTATCACAAAATCACGCAGCAATAGCAATAAAAATCAAAATGCCCCATGGGGCTGATCCGTTAATTTCATGCCGAGATTATAAGCCCTTTCATTCTTGGAAAATGTTTTTTTTGCCCAGCGGAACCGACGGTGCATCCACCACCACTGCTCCGGGTATTTTTTAATCCACGCTTCACAAATCACATTAATGGCTCTGAGATTGTCAATTACGTCTTGGTCTTTAGCATTTGATTTTTTAAGGTTAATTTCGGGTAAAATATTTAGGGTTTCGGTATTATTAGTATTGCGATGGATAAACATGGGCACAAGAGCTGCCCCGGTTCTTAAAGCCAGTACTATAGGGCCGCTGTGGGTGGGAAGTTGATGGCCAAAAAACTCTACGTAAACTCCATACTTTTTTCGGGGATTCTGGTCAATCAGAAGCATAATAATACCCTTTTTTTTCAGCACTTTTAACGACTCACTTGCACAGCGATGCCGTGGTTTGTAAGGAATAAAGCCAATTCCTAAATGATTCCTCCATTGCTTGAAAGGTATTAAGCAAATATATATTTTTAGGATCTTTGAAAATAAGTGAGAAAGGATACCCGAGGGTTGCCATCTTAGCGCTAATACTGGGAAAGTTTCCCAAATGGGCGCTTATCGCAATAACTCCTTTGCCTTTTTTTAATGCATTGTCTAAGTTTTCTATTCCCTGAACAGAAATATTTTTTTTTAAAAAGCTCTGATCCGAAGGAGAAACACAACTTAATCCTACCTCAACAATATCCCGAGAGATATTTTTAAAGGCAGCTTTGGCCATGGATTTGATTTGTTTTGCCGAAAGCGCTGAACCGTAGACTCGTTTGATATTTCTTGGTAATTTTTTGACGATGGGGTGTTAGATAATTCAAAGACGTGAAGCCAATCGTCGAATGTCGGAAGGAGACGCTAGGAAGGATCCGCATAATAAAGCGTAGCCTTTAACCCGACGCAGTTACGTCTCCAGAACCTTTTTCCAACGCCAGAGCTTTTGTTTTTTTATTTTTCTTCTTGACTTTTTATTCTCGGTTTTTATTTATTGTTGGAACTGGTAAAGGTTATTTTTATTTAGTATACTGAATCAGTGAAATAAAACTAAACTGTTAAAGCATATTTTTTTCTATAATGCAATTTTGTTCACATAAAATTTCATGAGGCTTTAATGAAAGGATTGATTATTCTATCAGGATTGATTACCGGTTTGTTTCTTTTCGTTGTTTCTGGGTTTTCTGGAGAACAAATAAAAGTCCGGTCTTCCCCCTTAGCCGGTTCCTGGTATCCGGCTGATCCTCAGGAGCTTAAAACCACAGTGAAAAAATATTTGGATCAAGTGCAGGTTCCTGAGATTAAAGAGAAAATCGCAGCGCTTATTTCTCCTCATGCCGGCTATCAGTTTTCCGGCAAAGCAGCATCCTGTGGCTTTGCCACGTTAAGAGGAAAAGACTTCGACCGCGTAATCATTATCGGCCCTTCCCATCGTGCCTGGTTTCAGGGAATCTGTGTATCGAGCTTTGATTTTTATGAAACGCCTTTAGGAAGAGTACCCGTGGGGAAAAAGGTCGGGGAGGAGCTTTCTCGTCAAAAACTTTTTTCCTTTAACCCCGAAGCTGAAGCCCAAGAACACTCTCTGGAAATGCAAATTCCTTTTTTACAGGTGGTGCTGAAAAATTTTACGATTATTCCCTTAATGGTGGGGGAGCTGGGAGAAAATGACTCTGCTGAGGCAGCAAAATTTCTGAGGCCCTATGTTACCGATAAGACTTTGGTGGTAGTAAGTTCTGATTTTACTCACTATGGGGAGCGCTTCGGTTATCTTCCTTTCACGGAAGACATTAAAAATAACCTAAAAAAACTTGATCTCGGAGCAGTTGATGTGATTTTAAAAAAAGACTTCACCGGCTACCAAAAATACCTTCAAAAAACTGGAGCTACTATCTGCGGCCGAAACGGCATCGGAATCTTGTTGCAGCTTTTACCCTCAGATGCTCAAGGCATCCTCCTCACGTATTACACCTCGGGAGATCTTCTCAATGACTATTCGTCAACCGTCAGTTATGTGTCCATAGTATTTAAAAAACCAGCGCCACAAGAACTACCAACCTTTCCCAAGAACGTTACCCCGTAAGGTTTATCCGTAAGGCGTCTTTGACGCCTCAGAGGAGCCGAGATAAAATTTTTATAAAAAAATCATCGGCAAAAGGAGGAGCCATGAAAACCAAAGAAAAAGAAAATGATCGCCGAACATCAAACCTTAAATTCCAAACGCAGAAGATTGTCTTGCTTCTACTTTTTTGTGTTGGTTTTGTTCTTTTAGTTATTGCCGCTCCGGGGTTAAGCGAAGAACGGTCAATAGCGGTCATACGGATTAGCTATCGGACCGCCGAGGAAACAGCGTCAGTGGTAAAAACGCTTCTCTCGCCTGAGGGAAATGTTGCTGCAGACCCCGGGACAAATTCTCTTATCATATCCGACAATGAAGAATCCATTGAAAAAATCAGGGATTTCTTAAAAGGCTATGATGTCCCGGTTGAGCAGGTCAAGATTCGCGTAAAATTCAATGAGTCGGCATCATCGAGTGATCGATCACTTTCCGGTCGCGGAAGAGTTTCCGAAGAGCATTGGAGCGTATCAACCGGCGGAAGGAGAAGGGATGATGGTATAGATATCCGCCTTCAGGATCGCACGGAACGGGGACAGAGTACTTCAGAATATTTTATTAATGTGGCTTCGGGAAGTTCAGCCTACATCATGGCCGGCAAGCACATTCCCTACCAGGAGCGCTGGGTTTATCTTTGTCACCGGTATGCGAGTGTTACGGATGCGGTCGTGTTTAGAGAAATCGAAACCGGTTTTGAAGTTAGGCCAACAATCATGGGGGAGAGGGCGTATATTGAAATTACCCCCAGGATTGCTCATGAGGCTCCCGGAGAAGAAGCAGGGGTGATTCGTTTTGCTGAAGCCTCAACCTCCCTTACCGTTCCGGTAAACCAATGGTTTACTATTGGTGGAGGGGAAGAGTCGAGTAACGAGGTGATTCGGGAGATTCTTTCTTACGGCAGTGGCGGGGAAAGTTCCTCCCTTTCTATTTCCCTGATGGTTGAAAAATGACATTGTCATACCAAGTCGCCTTCATTTGTATATCTTTGTTGGCTCCTCGTCATACTCCTCGACGTACTTAAATGTACGCCTACGTCGATTCCTCGTCGTCGCCTCGATCTACTTTTGAATGCAACTTGGTATCATACTATGGACGCGTTACCGGTTATCCTTATACAAGGCCCATCACGGCCGCCATTCGGCCAGTTTGCCCTTTGTCCCGGCGGTGGGAAAAAAATAAATCGGGATTGCAGGAAGTACATTCCGACGCTACCTCGATATTATCTTTGTTTAACCCGCAGTTGATAAGCTCCAAGAAGATTGCTTTTTTAAGATCAAGGAATATTTTTTTATCTGCACCAATCTGCCAGACAGAATTGTCTAATTTTTGTTTGAGAAATGCTTCCCGGACATCCTCCTTGACCTCATAGCAGCACCCACCAATACCAGGCCCAATACCCGCTTTAATTGTTTTTGGTTTCGTCCCAAAAGACTTTCTCATTGCGCCAATCCCCTGCGCAATAATCCCGTTGGCCGCACCCCGCCATCCGGCATGGATAAGACTGATAGCGGGTTGCGCGGGGTCATAGAGAAATACGGGGATACAATCAGCAACTTTAATCATCAGCAGTACCCCTTCTTCTTTTGTTGTCAGTCCATCAACCCCGGATAAAACAAGCCCGTGAGGCGCGCTATCGTTACCCCCACGTTCTTTGGTTATCAACACGACATTTTTTCCGTGCACTTGGTTGGGGATTACTACTGAAGAAGAATCCCAGTTTAAATGTGAGAGAAGTTTATTGCGATTGCAAAAGACTCGATGGGGGTCATCGCCGGTTTGGGTGCCAAGGTTTAAGCTGAAAAAAGGGCCTTCACTCACGCCCCCCTTCCGAGTGGTTACGCCATGCACAAGGCCATCTATATTTTTAAAATGAGAAAACTGGAGCAAAGGCAATCCCGTGTGGTTTATTAACTCCATAAGCATTAATTACTTTTAAGGTAAGCGCTCTCGGTTACCCCGTAGTGACTGCAGGCGACATGAAAGGCAAGAGAACTTCCGCACACCGCTCAGCCGAAGCAACGAATTATTCACGGTCAGCGCTATTCCTTCTTATCTCCTGAGTCTTGATTCTTGTTTTCGGACTTATTCTTGCCGTTCCAGTTGAAAATGGTTTCCGGCAGCTTGAAGATTTGCTTAAACATTCCCTGTCCCTTTCTCCCCAGCGACTGGAAAACTACTTGGTTCAGTTTTGTATTTTCAAAGGGGCCAGTCAATTTGTAATACATGACCACAATTGCTCCCTGATCCCCTTTGAGGATGGTTCCCACAATTGGAATCCTACCTATCACTTTATCCACGGTTTCCAAAGGTTGAACCGCGATTTCCATGTTTACAGTTTGATTCCCCAGATCAATATCTCCCACTAAATCCATCCGCATCGAGGGACTGTCGAGATAGAGGGAGTCGGTTTTAGCAACCCCGTTTTGGATCTGAAAGTTACCCTGAATGCTTTCATAAGGTAAACCATTGATGAGAAGTTTTCTATAATCTAGGCTGAAGATCCGCGATACATTCAAAACAAAAAAAAGCTTGGAAAGAATTGGACCCTTCTTTAACACGCCATCTTCCATAATGAGGGCGGCCTCTCCGTTGAGGGTTTTTAAACAATCGGAGATGGTTTTCCCTGTACCCGAAATTTTCCCATTCATATTGAGACTTCCGGTAATTTTCCGCTGGTCCGAAGGAAAACCCTCCAAAAATTCTGCCATCGAGATTCCGGTCATCTCACTGGTAAGAGAAAACACTTCTTCTTCTTTAGCCCCGATGGGTAACCTGATGTCTTTCCCTACCCACTTTCCTCCTTTGGATTCAAGGCAGAGGAAAGGAATGGTGATCACTCCATCATGATAGGTAATCTTTACCGGTTGATTTTCCTGGATAGTATTCAAACCGGAAAAGTCAAATTCCCGGAACTTTCCTTTTTGGGATTTTAAAGAAAGAACGTTTAGAACCCCGTCACGAAAACCTATCTCCGTTTCAATGTCCTCCAAAAACAGGTCTTTATATCTCCCTTCTTTTACTGATAAAAAGACTTTTTCAAGGGTAAAGTTGAACGGTTTTTTCTCTTCTTCTTTTTCTGCTGGCTTATAAAAATCAGAAAAATTGACAACGTTGCCTCCGAAATTTCCCGAAATTTTGGGTTGACTTAAGTTTTTCCAAAGACCGGAAAATGATATGTCAGAGGATCCGGTTTCACCTTTGATCCTTTGAAAAGAAAGTCCATCCGAAGAAAACCCCACTTTTCCTTGCAGGTTGTTAAAGGGATTAGGCAAAGCGGGAAATACGAGAGTAAGGTCATGAAACTGTGATTGACCTTTGAAACGGAGGTTCTGGCTCCGGTAACCGAGACAATTAAAATCTATAAATATCTTTACCAATCCCTTCCCTTGAACTCCTTTCCAGGGAAAGAAGGCTGAAGCCAAATCATTAATATCAGCGTTTTCAGATGCCACGTGAACGTAAATTTTTGACTTTTCCGCAGAACGGTAGTCTTTTATTTCTCCCAAACAGGTAAAGGGAGAATTTGCCCACCACCCGGTAACATCAGTTATTGTGATGGTATCAGGAGTAAACTGGAAGGTCCCGTTTACTTTTTTCGTGGGTTTGCGAAAATTCCGATAATCTATATCTGCATCTATTAACGTGAGCTTCCCTTCAAAAGCAAGCGCGCCTGAGTCATTAAGCGGTCCAGAGGCTTTAAGGGCCAGGAGGCCCTTTCCGTTCATGGACTGAAGTTTTTCTAACTCGTGGAGAATATGCAGGAGGTATTTTGTTCACATGGATCAGGTTATTCATCTCAAAAAGATCAAGCTTAAAATCACCGGAAAAAGTTAAACCAGCGGACTCAGAAATGGTTAAGGCGCTTTGCACGATTACTGAGTTGCCAAAGGAGCCCGTTAGGTCAGTAACTTTGATATTCGCGATTTTCAAAACTCGCTTTACCATTAAGGTGCTCAAACCGGGGCACCTCATCGATTGCCTTTAAAGAAAAATCCCGGAAACAAAGATTTCCTGCTATGGTGCTTATTTTTTTATCTGAAGGTGCTTGGGGAGGCTTTTGGGAATAGTGAAGAAAGAGCTTATCGACCTTCCCGGCCATAGCTTTATCAGTTATGAAATCTTTAACCTCACGGGAAAAGAGGAAAAAGGGGACGTAGGGTAAGATGGCTTGGTAGTCAAAGTTTCCGGTTTCTATTTCAGCCTCAATGACAGGGATCGTCGTTGTATCCACGCTGACTTTCCCGGTTGCTGTTAATCCGGGAAGCTTTATCTGTATAGGGGAAAGAATCCAATTTCGCTTTTCACGATTTAAAGAACATTGGAGATGAGCATTATCGATCCTGAGTTCTTTTTTTAGAAGCTCCTCATTTTTAAACTTTAGGTTAACAATATCCAACTCCGCACCTGCTTTAAAATCTCCACCGATGATACCCTGAAAAGAAAATTTTCCCTTGATACTGCCCTGAAGAGCGTTGATGTTTTTCCAGGTTCCCAAATAAGGCCCGAAGCATGAAAGTGATAAATCCGCAACCTCGGTATCTCCCACAAATCTGATGGCAGTAAGTTTAGAACCTTCAATGATTGGTTCGATCTCGCCTTTTACGTTAATGTTGGTTGCGTTTTTTGACGCTTTTTAAAACTCCCTTCAGAGAAATTGGTATGAGGCCTAATTGGGAAGGTTTTCCTGTTCGCAGGTTTAAGGCAGTGACCTTCAAGGATACCGGAGATTCAGAAATTGCATGATCTTTAAATTCAATCTCTCCTTCCCGGATAATAAAATTTTTCAGGGATAATTTAAATTCTTTGATCCAGTGCTTTTTCTTGTCTTCTCTTGTTTTCTGGAAAGAAAAAACCCGTATCAAGTCGCTGACATTAAACTCTTTATCTTGTGTCCGAGAAAGCAGTATCCGAGGTTGATCTAAGACCAAATAATTAAAAGAGATCATGCGGTCAAAAAGGTGCCTAAAAGAAATTCCCAGGTGGAGTTTTTGGAGGGAGATGAAATCAGATTTTCCATCCTGCTCTTTTATTTCTACCTGTTTTAAGACCACCATGATCCGGGGAAAAATCTGAAGCTTGGCTTTTTGGAAAGTCACCGGCCGGTGGAGAATCGAGGACATTTCCTGCTCGAGAAATGCTTTTCTCTCCTTGGTCCCCCAGAAATAATTAACCCACACCGCAAAAGCAACCAACAAGAGGAATACAAGAAGGGATAGTTCGATAAGCAACTTTTTTTTCATAGGGATTCGATTACCTACAGGAGCCTGAGAAATGTTATGCTAAGGGCAAAGACCACCTTGCGCACTGTTCCTGAAATAAAAAGTTAAAAATAAAACCGTTAATGAGGAAGGTTAAACAGTTTTTGAGCATTCTGGGTCGTTATCTCCGCAAATGCTTCACATGCCTAATCCTTTTTATCCCCGCTACTGCCTTAGCAACATACTGAACATATGCTGGCTCATTGCGCTTTCCCCTAAAGGGATGGGGTGCGAGAAATGGGCAATCAGTTTCCACCAGCATCCGGTCAAGCGGAAGATCACGGACCAGTTTGTGGTACGCTTCAGATTTTTTGAAGGTTATGGTTCCTGGAATGGAAATGTAAAACCCCATATCAAGGCAAGCTTTGGCCATCTCCCAATCTCCCGAAAAGCAATGAATAACTCCTCCCACAGTTTCCGCTTTTTCTTCCTGCAGAATTTTGAGTACTTCCTGGTGAGCCTCACGGTCATGGATAATCACCGGAAGCGAGACCTCGCGGGCAAGCCACAGTTGTTCACGAAAATGGTGAACCTGTGTTTCCCGCAGGGATAAATTACGATAAAAGTCAAGCCCGATTTCTCCAATGGCTACCACGTTATCATCAGCGGCAAATTCTCTGAGAAGAGAATATGTTTCCGCATTGATGGTTTTGGCATCGTGAGGATGAATACCGACTGCGGCGGAAATAAAATCATGCTCTTGTGCCAAGGCAACCGCTTTCCGGCAATCATCACTATCGGTGCCCACGGTTATAATGTGTTTAATCCCTGCGTCGCGAGCGCGTTTAATAACTTCCGTGCGGTCCTTGTCAAACTGCGGCAGGGAAAGATGAGCGTGCGTGTCAATGAGCATACGGTCTATCCGGCAATCACCTTGATATGAACTTTGCGGTTTCGGGGACCATCAAATTCGCAGAAAAATATCCCCTGCCAGGTCCCGAGAAGCAGATCACCATTTGTGACCACAATGATTTTGGAACAGCCCACTAAGGATGTTTTTATGTGAGCATCAGAATTTCCTTCAGCGTGAGAATATGGGCCATCGAACGGTACAAGTTTGTTGAGGTAGTTTTGAATATCGTTGATAACACTCGGGTCAGCGTTTTCATTGATCGTTACTGCCGCAGTAGTATGCGGCACATAAACATAACAGACCCCTTCCTTTACCCCGGAGCGTTTCACGATGTTTTGCACCTGAGAAGTGATATCAATAAGTTCAACCCTTTTTTTCGAGAGCACGTTAATCTGTTCCATAAGCCTTTTTTCTAAAGTTCATGTGAAGAATCAGTTGGTTTTTTTAAAACTGACAAAAGAAACCTTAAACAGTTTTCCCCCGGGAAAATTAAAAAATCGAGCTCCCAAAGTCCCTATTTCCAGCTTGCCTCCAAAACCCCCGAGATTTTAGCGATGTCACGAATAACCGCACCGCTTTGCATTCGATCCCTCATTCGCACATTAAAAGTAATCTCCGATTGCCCGGTCTCCTGAGAAAAAGAATACGCTTTATTCTGAATTCGAATGTGTTCTTTTTTTAAGATTGCTTGGCAGCTCGATTCGACATCCTCAGCTTTCTCTATGGGGGCAGTTATTTGAACAGCATGGTATACGACGGGATGAAAGTGGTGTTCGAGCCACTGGAGAGTAATTAATACAATCAAGATGCTTCCGGTTGATAAAAGCGCTAAAGCATAACATCCCTCGCCAATCACAATCCCCAGCGCTGCCGCAAACCATATACAGGCCGCGGTCGTAATTCCCCGGATAAGGTCACCAAGCCGAATAATTGCGCCTGCCCCCAGAAAACCGATCCCGGTCATAATACCAGCCACAATCCTTCCTGGATCAATGGTGATACGAATATCAGCAGGGAGGGGATAAGGGAGCTGCACATGGCTTTTGGAAGCCAACATGATCATCGTGGCGCTGACACAGACTAATATATGGGTTCGCAGTCCTGCAGGCCTGCCATGAATTTCTCTTTCTAACCCAATGGCGCCTCCAAGGACAAAAGCCAGCATTAAACGGATCCAGGTTTCTCCATCCAGCATGAGTAAATCCGTTAAATTTCCCATTCTTTTCTCCTGACTAAAAAAAATAAAAGGCCCCCCTCTTTCCGAGACTGTGTCGCAATATTTTGTGTCATTTCGAAGCGAAGCGAGAAATCTTGGTTTCAATAAATTCAGCACGTTAAGATTCCTCACGGAGCCTGTCCTGAGCCAGATTCTTCAGTCGCTACGCTCCTTCAGAATGACAGAGCGAAGGGTTCGGAATGACATTTTTTCTAATTACGGCACAGTCTCCGAAAAGGGGGCAACGGGGGAGTTCTATTTTAAAAAATGGCATATCTCAAGCCTAACCAAAGATTCCCCTTAGAGTCAAGCTCTTTTTGAGAACTGTGCTGATGCTTCCTCTCGCAGGTATTCCCAATAAAAAAGGGCGGAATTGCTCCCGCCCTTGGTATGTCTTCTCAACGAATAAAAAGATAGCTCTCTGAATTTATTTGCCGAACAACACGGAAAGACCACCGCCGGTAAACCACTCCGCCTTTTTCTTGTCCAAACCGACAGAAACAGGACCAAACCCGGTCGAGCCATCCGTGTCAAACACCCGGTAGCCGCCTTTGATAAAAGGCTCAAAGGTTAAACCGGCAAACTTTTTACTTGCCCCTAAGGAACCCTGAAATCCACATGTATGTCCTTTGAGCGGCAGAGCCGCACTGCCGGCGCCAACAAAACCATAACCATCAAGATTGACAACAGCAGAACCGCCGTAATCATCCGACCGAACCCAGCCATAAAAGAAATTAAGGCCCCCGCGTACGCTGAAGTCATCACATACCACTTGCTCTCCCGCGAGGTTCAGCACCAGCCGGTGCTCTTTGTGATTAGGAAACTCGTTGAGGCTGATATCAACAAAATCACCCTCAAAACGTCTGCTATCGCCCACGTATTCGCCCAGAAAATCAAGCCGATCGCGTGACTGGATATAGTTGTAATAAAGCCCGGCGCCAAGTTTGCGGCAGTCTTTGATTTCGTGTGCCACGCCGCCGCCGACAATAATATTCAGTGTCCTCAGCACATCATTATATTTTAAATTTACATTCGGGTTGAAGGTATCGTACTCACCGTCATCCACTTCGTAGAGGTTAATGGGTCCATCGCCATCCCGGTGTTTTTTGGTATACCCGACGCTTACCAGGAAAGGAAGAGAGAGGCATTCATCGACATGGTGCCGGATCCAAAGGTCGGATCCGACCCGGTAACCGCTCACATCTCCCTTCATGTTATTGCGAACTCCGAGAGCATTCTCGACATTGCCGGGTTCATCATCAACATCTATTTCGCTGATATCCCCTTGAAGCTTGTACTGGTTGTCCGAATCCGCGGAGAGAAGACCGGCGCCGTACACGGTCCAGTCAATGTCGGTTTTGTTGAGTTTCTTGTTTAATCCCAGTTTCCCCGACAATTCCCAATAGCTGGAATTATAAGGAATCACATAAGGCATTGTCGTGCCTATGCCCTGTGTGTTTACTGCGAGAATGTCATCAAAACTAAATGGCATCGCAAAGTTGAGCCCGTCATCTTGTTTCTCGTTCCGGTACGCTATTCCCAGTTCAGCGCCGAGATTTATGCATTGTACCGGCTGTCCGTAGATGAGTTTCAAGGCATAGTTATCCAGCCGGGTGGTTGCATTGGAGTTCAAGCCGAAATCATAGCCCAATATTTTTACATCACTGTCCATATCCCCGTTTTGCTTGTCATAGCCGAAGAAAGCACCCATTCTCCCTTTCGCAAGAGGGAATGAAGCGCCGACAAGGGTATTATGCTCAGTAGTATGGCCCGATGTGAGATTGCTACCCAATATTGGGATTGAAACGATGTCAAGAATCCCCAAATTGATATTAGAATCCATGTGAATCAAGCCGGTGTAGGAAAACTTATAATCGAGATAGTACCGTACCCCTTCTCCGGAAGCGATCTGAGCCGGGTGAAGAAGAAAATCAGACTCATCCCCGATCAGCCCCTGGGGGTTCCCCATACCTTCCATCCTTCCCTGCCAGGCATACGAGGCGCCTGCCAGAGCCACTACAACACAAATCATCACTATCGCTGCTACAAAAATCTTTTTCATTCTCTCTCTCCTTTTCTTTTATCTGACGATTTCTCTTTGACAAAAAAGCTTTGAAGACTAAAATAGCTTAAAAAAAATTCTTGTCAACCCAAAAAAAATGTTTTGAAAAGCTTGTTTCACTTAACTTGCTGGATCTAAGGTTAATTTTTTTTTAGTTTTGGAAAAAACTCTTTTTTTTATTTCTTGACATTGAGCAAAATTATAAAATAGAATAATTTCAATTTATTAACTTTTGATTCCTCAAAGATTGTTGTCAGGTTACTTCTTAACTATTTGATTTTATGCTCTTTTAGGCACGTAGCTCAGGGGGAGAGCGCTACCTTGACACGGTAGAAGTCGGCGGTTCGAAACCGCCCGTGCCTATTTTTTTAACCAGTTTTATTCTGTTGTCGGGGTGGCATCATGACTGGTTTTCCATGTATGATGCCTTTTTGTTGTCCCCTTGAAACCAATGGTGAAATATTTGGCGGAAAAAATTTTCATAAAATTTATTGACGGCACAGAGCAGGACTTCCCAAAAGGAATGACCCTTACCGAGATCATCGCGCTGCAAGGGAAAGCGGACCAAAAAGTATATCGCTGGCAAAGTAAACGGGGAGATGCGCGACCTTTCTTTTCCGGTATCTGAAAGTGCGGAAGTAGAGTTTTATCAGCATCGACTCAGAGAAAGGCCTTGATATCTTAAGACACAGCACTTCCCACATTATGGCTCAGGCAGTTCAGGAGGTATTTAAAGGTGCCAAAGTCGCTATTGGCCCGGCGATTGAAAACGGGTTTTATTACGATTTTGACTACACGCGGCCGTTTACTATTGAAGACTTAGAAGCCATTGAAAATAAGATGCAGGAGATCATTGACCGGGATTATCCTTTTGTCCGGGATGAAAGGGATCGCGAAACTGCCATAAAATTTTTCCAGGACCGCAATGAAGGTTATAAGGTAGAGATTCTCCGAGAACTTCCCGAGGAAAAGGTTTCCCTTTATCGGGACGGTGATTTTGTTGACCTTTGCCGAGGGCCTCACCTGCCTTCTACTGGCTGGGTTAAGGCTTTTAAACTTACCGGAGTTGCGGGCGCCTACTGGCGAGGTGATGAACGAAACCCGATGTTACAGCGAATCTACGGCACTGCTTTTTCCACTCCAAAAGGACTTGAAGAGCACCTCAATCGCCTGGAAGAAGCGAAAAAACGGGATCACCGGAAACTGGGAAAAGAGCTTGATCTTTTCAGCATTCAAGATGAAGTCGGAGCCGGGTTGGTCATTTATCACCCCAACGGAGCAATGTTACGTACCCTTCTTGAAGATTTCGAAAAAAGAGAGCACTTAAAAAGAGGCTACCAGATTGTGAAAGGCCCCCAGATTCTTAAACTGGACTTATGGAAAAAATCCGGCCATTGGGATCATTACCGGGAAAATATGTATTTTACCGAAGTCGAAAACCAGCAATATGGTCTAAAACCCATGAATTGTCTGGCCCATATGATGATTTATAAAACGAAAATAAGAAGTTACCGTGATTTACCTATCCGGTATTTTGAGCTGGGAACTGTTCATCGCCATGAAAAAACCGGGGTGCTCCACGGGTTGTTACGAGTGAGAGAATTTACGCAGGATGATGCCCATATCATCTGCGCCCCTGATCAGCTTAAAAATGAAATAAAAGGAATTATTGACTTTGTGCGGGATGTTATGAGAATATTTGATTTCTCTTATGAGATGGAACTCAGTACTCGTCCCCAAAAATCTATCGGCAGCGATGAGGACTGGGAAAGTGCCACCCAGGCGCTTATGGATGTGCTGAAAGAAACAGCAATTCCTTTTTCCATTGACGAAGGCGCCGGCGCTTTTTATGGGCCAAAAATTGATGTTAAATTAAGAGATAGTCTGGGACGAGCCTGGCAGTGTTCTACGATCCAGTGTGATTTTACCCTTCCTGAACGCTTTGATTTAACCTATGTTGGCGCTGATGGGGAGCGTCACCGACCAGTCATGATTCATCGAGTAATCCTGGGGGCGTTGGAGCGTTTTTTAGGAGTTTTAATTGAACATTATGGAGGAGCTTTTCCCTTGTGGCTCGCTCCGGTGCAGATGGTTGTTCTTCCCATCACTGAGCGGCAGCACGCTTACGGCGAGGAGGTGTATCAAAAAATCAAAGACAAAAATTTGCGGGTAGAAAAGGATTTTCGGAATGAAACATTGGGTTTCCGGATTAGGGAAGCGCAGCTTAATAAAATTCCGTATATGCTGGTCATTGGCGACCGAGAAGTAGAAAACCGAGGGGTATCCCCCCCGCACCCGAGAGGGCAATGATCGAACGGTTAGAGTTTAGAGAATTTTTTGAATAATTTAAAAACAGAAATAATCTTTTAGGGAGGAGGTGATCGGAATAGTTACTGAAAAAAACAGAATAAATTATGAGATTCGCTGTCCAGCGATCCTTGTGATTGATATGGAGGGAAAAGCAGTTAGGGGTTATGCCTCCCCAAGAGGC
>CAVTQE010000031.1:0-30233 GCA_963736755.1 uncultured delta proteobacterium
ATGCAGGAGGAAAGAAATCTTTTTCTTTCACTGGTGCCTCTTTCAATCACCGATCACCCTACGGGATACTGAAACAATTCTCAGGACAAAAAAGCTTTTGCAACAAAGCAAATATTGTTATAATCCTCCTGCCATGGATAACATCAAAAATAAAACCATATCGGCCTTACACAGGGTAAAAAAACAGTGCCCATCCTGTGGAACATCAGAAATTCTTGGTCGGAGACGGTATTGTTCTCAAGAATGCCGTCAACAACTCTTTCGCCGTCTTCATATCTTATCTGGCCTTCTGCGAGCTTTAGGGACCCGGTATGCGACCTTTTCTTTTACTGAATCTTCTTTAGTCTTAGATATTAAACCGCAAGGTTCCAAAAAAGTTTACCGTTTTATGTATCATCGTTCGCATAAACAAAATCCATCCCAAGCGCTCTACCATTTGACTGATGAATTAGGCAGTGTTTGGTGGGATAAAAAGAATCGAACCGGCAAAAGGTATCAAGCGTCCCAACAGGTGTTGAATATGGCCATAAAAGATACTATCTGTCCTGATGCGGTCATTCCTTTTGAAGTTAAAAGCCCAACGCGGGTAAAGAAGTTTTTAGCTTCTCTGAAATTAACTCATAAAGACTTACGATCAAGCCACGCCTATCAAACCGTAAAATCTGCCTATCGAAAGCAAGCCCTTAAACATCACCCTGACCGCGGAGGAAATTCCGCGGCTTTCAGGAAAATAAATTCTGATTATCAAGAACTTATAAACTGGCTAAAATCACCGGTATTACAAATTCAGAAGGGTATTCCAGGCAAATGGTATTTTGACGGAAAGAAATGGAAAACTCCCCTTTCTTTTTTTGTTCAATGAAAATATGAGCGCAAAAAAACAGCATATATTTCCCTTACCATGCAGGAGGTATAAATGGCACAATTGACGTTCTTGGGCGCAAATGGAACAGTAACCGGATCACGTTTTCTTTTGGATGCTGAAAAAATAAAATTACTCATTGACTGTGGTTTATTCCAGGGTTTAAAACAAGATCGCCTGAAAAATTGGGAACCCTTTCCAATCCCCCCTGCGGAAATTGACCGCGTCCTCTTGACGCATGCCCATTTAGACCACAGTGGTTATTTACCTCGTTTTACCAAGCAAGGCTTTACCGGGAAGGTTCACTGTACCTGGTCTACTTTTGATCTCTGCAAGATTATGCTCCGGGACAGCGGCCACCTCCAAGAAGAAGATGCTTACTGGGCCAATAAAAACAAGTTTTCAAAACATGAACCAGCGCTTCCTTTGTATACCGTAGAGGATGCTGAAAATTCCCTAAAATATTTTGACCCGGTTTTTTATGGACAGGACCTCTTTGTTACCGATTCTCTTCGGGTGGAGTTTAGGGATGCCGGACATATTTTAGGTTCCTCTTTTGTTGATATTAAAAACACCTCCAACAAGAGAGTTCGAAAAATTTTATTTAGTGGCGACCTTGGTCGTCCGTGCTCGCCCAATCCTGAGAGATCCGGTCCAGATATTTGAAGTGGATTACCTTGTTCTTGAATCTACCTATGGTGACCGGCTTCATGATCCCAAACCACCAGAGGAAGAATTAGCCCGGGTAATCAATGAAAGTGTGAAACGGGGAGGATCGTTGGTTATCCCCTCTTTTGCCGTGGGCCGCACCCAAGAGTTATTATTTTGCATTCGAGAATTAGAAGAGCAGGGAAAAATCCCCTCACTCCCGGTTTTTGTGGACTCACCCATGGCGATAGATACCACCATGGTCTTTGAAAAACGAAAAGGAGATTATAACTTGGAGGCCAAGGTATTAGAACTGGAAGGGAAAAATATCTTGAAGACGCGACAAATTAAATTTTGCCGCTCCACCGAAGAGTCCAAACAGCTTGATGAACAAAAAATTCCCGGCATTATTATCTCGGCAAGTGGCATGGTAGAAGGAGGCCGCATTCTTCATCATCTTGCCCACCGGCTTCCGCATCCCCAGAATACGGTATTGTTTATCGGATTCCAGGCGGCAGGAACTCGCGGCCGAACTATAGTGGAAGGAAAACCAACGGTAAAAATTCATGGCCAACAAATCCCGATCCGTGCTAAAATCGAAAATATTTCGGGTTTTTCTGCTCACGCTGATTATAACGAAATTCTTGCCTGGCTCATGGGATTTAACCGGCCACCTTTAAAAACCTTTATTGTTCACGGAGAACCTGCGGCCGCAGAAGCTCTGGCAGAAAAAATTATGAGCAAATTTGGATGGGACGTAATTATTCCAAAATTTAAGGAAAGTTTTGAAATCGATTTTTAATTTTTTATAAGAAAGGTACCATCATGATTCCCGAAAAACAATACCTCATTGATGTATTGACCGTCAAAGATTCCTGGCGGCTCTTTAAAGTCTTGGCTGAATTAGTTGATGGATTTGAAACCTTATCCGAATTTTATCCCTGCATTTCTATTTTTGGCTCTGCCCGCGTCCGCCCGGGAGATGAGACCTACGAAAAGACTGTCACCATTGCCCGAGAGTTAGCAAAAAATGGTTATCATATCATTACCGGTGGCGGCCCCGGGATCATGGAAGCAGGCAACAAAGGAGCGCGGGAAGGAGGTGTTAAGTCCATCGGGTTGAATATCCACCTACCTCTTGAACAAGAACCAAACATCTATTCCAATATTAAACTGGAGTTCAGGTACTTCTTTGTCCGCAAGCTAATGTTTGTCAAGTATGCTCAGGCCTATATTGGCATGCCGGGAGGTTTTGGCACACTGGATGAGATTTTTGAAGCATTGACCCTCATACAAACGAAACGGATAAAACCATTTCCGGTCATTCTGGTCGGGTCTGATTACTGGAACGGCCTTTTGGACTGGATCAAATCCACCCTTTTGACAAGGAAATTGATTTCTCCCGAGGATTTAGAATTAATTACGGTGCTTGACACACCAGAGGAGGTAGTAAAAACCATTAGGGAAAGAATCGGCGTCTTATAAATTATCTCTGGAATAGAGACTAAAAACTAAGGGAAGGTAAACGGGGTGTCTTTGCGCTCTACCAGCACTCATAGCAATTTTATATTTTTTGCCGCTGTTCTTACGACAAAAATTCGTCCGTTATTGCCTTGCGGATCTGCTGGTGTCACAAAGAATCCCTGTCGATCGGGAGAGTAACCCAAGGTATGACCGATTATTACCTCATTATCAAAAAACTCAACGTGTATCTTTCGGCCCGCTCCTGACGTGGTAATGTCATAGTGATCAGGACGAGATTTGTCTCCCACCAAATCCTTAACAAAAAATATCGCCTTCAACTGGTCCACGTTAATTGCTTCAGTCTTTCCCTCAACATCAGTTAAATGAAATTGGGTTTTGTTGGGAAAAAAATCACTGGTTGTCCCTTTCCTGACTGTCCCGCTCTGAAAATGCACTACTACTTTGTTTATTATTGCGGTTTCCATGGGCCATCCTCCTTAAAATGAATTTACCTTGTTGATCGCCATACAATAATTGACCTTGCATAGAAGACCGAAAACAGGTGCTTTACATAAAGCACCTATTTAATACCCTCACCACCAACGGCATTTGCCCTTTGCCCGCAAACCGGACAATGGGGGTCCTTAGCAACTTCGATACGATAAAATTCGGTATCGTTTCCATTCCACATTAAAAGGAACCCCTTCAGGTTTGATCCGATTCCGGTTAAATATTTTAAAACTTCATTTACCTCTAAACAACCAATAATACCGGGCGTTACTCCAATAACCGGAAAAATCTTTGGGGGAGGAGCCTCAGGTATGATGCACCGGAGGCACGGGGTATCAGGGGGGTGAATAAAAGTAAGTTGACCAGCGATTCCTTCGATCCCGGCATGGACAAAGGGCAATTTTTTTCTTACCGCATATTCATTGAGGATATAACGAGTTTCAAAGTTATCCAAACAATCAACGATAATATCGGCGTCTCCTGCCAGCCCCTCAATAGTGTCCCGAGAGATCGTTTCGGAAAAACACTCAATTTCAAGATGAGGATTAAATTTCGTAAGATTTTTTTTGGCAGAAACAACTTTTAGCTGGTGAAGATCTTCATCGGTATAAAGAATCTGGCGGTTGAGATTGGAAAGCTCAACCGTACCGTTATCACAAATCCTAAGCTTCCCCACCCCCGCAACGGCCAAGTAAATCGAAACCGGACCACCCAATCCTCCTGCCCCGGCAATAAACACGGTTGCCTGCTTAACCTTTTCTTGTCCTTCAATTCCCCAGTCCGGATAAATGATTTGCCGGTTATAGCGGTTTAATTCTTCAGGAGAAAATTTTATTTCTGAGTAGTCCACTTTGCGATCCTTATTGCTCAATTTTTCTTTTTACCCCGTTAGAAAAGCCCCGCTTGCCCCGTTATAGATATCAAATATCTAACAGGGTAAAGAAGCACGGGGTAAATGCCCCGTGTGAAAGCCTTCTAACGGGGTTTACTCTTGGCCCCCCTCGACAATAAGTACGCCTGGATAAATTGATTGAGATCACCATCCATCACCGAATCTACATCTCCCACGTCAATATCGGTCCGATGGTCTTTTACCATCCGGTATGGCTGCATGATATAAGAGCGGATTTGGCTTCCCCAGGCGATTTCTTTTTTATTGGCATGCATTTCTTCCATTTTCTGATTTTTTTCTTTTTGCTGAAGTTCATAAAGACGAGCTTTAAGAATCTTCAGTGCCATCGCTTTGTTCTTATGTTGAGAGCGCTCGTTTTGACACTGCACGACAAGCCCGGTAGGAATATGAGTAATCCGAACAGCTGAGTCAGTTTTGTTAACGTGTTGCCCGCCCGCCCCGCTGGCCCGATAGGTATCAATCCTCAGCTCATCTTCATTAATTTTAATAGCAACATCATCATCCACATCCGGATAAACAAATACTGAAGCAAAAGAAGTATGCCGGCGCCGGTTAAAGTCAAAGGGTGAAATGCGAACCAATCGATGAACCCCCACCTCGGCTTTTAAAAACCCATAAGCATATTTACCATTAACCGTAAACGTGGCGCTTTTTATCCCGGCCTCCTCTCCCGGAAGGGTATCGGCTATTTCGGTAGAATAGTTGTTTTTTTCAGCCCAGCGAAGATACATGCGCAGCAGCATGGAGGCCCAGTCCTGCGACTCGGTCCCTCCGGCTCCGGAGTGGATAACCACAATCGCGCCATTTTCATCCTCCTTCTCCTTGAGCATCTGCTGTAATTCAAGGCTGGAGATGCTTTGCTCGATCTGGATAAGGCTTTGTTCAACTTCTAACGCGGTCTTCTCGTCGTTCTCTTCCTGGGCTAATTGAAAAAATATTTTAGTCTCTGCCAACGCATGGTGCTGACTTTCCCAGGAATCAATTCCGGTTTGGAGCAATTTTCTTTGCTTAAGAACTTTTTCGGCCTTTTCACTATCAGACCAAAAATCAGGCTCGCTGATTATTTTTTCAAGGTCAGCAAGAAGAGCGATTTTTCCATCAAGATCAAAGATACCCCCTGAGATCTTTAAGTCGATCTTCCAAGGAAGTTATTTTCTCTAATAAACCAGGTACCATCTTAACCTCCTACGTTATTTTTTTTCTTTTCCATCGTCTTGCTTTTTCTTAAAAATAATTTCATCCTTGCGGGTCATCCCCAGCTCTTCGCGAGCCACTTTTTCCACATACTTTCTGTCTTCCTGAAGAAGTTTAATCTCTTTTTTCAACCTTTCGTTCTCTGCTTTGATCTTTTCGCTTGCCGCCTTAACTTTCTCGCTCTCCTGCTCTACTTTCCTGAGTTTCAAGATCCCATTGTCTCCAAAAATAGTCCAATAGGCGATCAAAAATATGAAAAAAATAAGCAACAAAAATTGGACTTTTGCTTTCAATTTCTTCATGTTCGCTATTGTAATGCAACAAGGGAAAAAAGTAAACCCCGTTAGAAAAATTTCACACGGGGCATTTACCCCATCTGAAAAAATGTAAGAATTTTTTGAGTTTACCCCGTACTTCTTCATCCTGTTCTGTTAGATATCAAATAACTAACAGGACAAGCAGAGCATTTCTAACGGGGTAAATGCAAAGTTTAAAAAGAAAAAAGCCGGGAATTAACTTCCCGGCTTTTTAAGGTCACTTGCTGGTAAAGGCAGGTTTCCGTTTTTCGAGAAAGGCGGTCATCCCCTCTTTCTGGTCAGGGTGCGAAAAACAAAGGCCAAAAGAATCACCTTCAATCTGACAACCACTCTTAATATCAAGATCATACCCCGCTTCAATCGCTGATTTGGCCAGACGCAAAGTCCAGGCACCTTTTGAAGCGATCGTAGAAGCCGTTTTTTTTGCCGCGCCAAGAAGATCTCCGGCGGGAAAAACCTTATTAACAATTCCAAGCTCTTTTGCTTCCTGGGCGCCGATCATTTGTCCGGTATAGATAAGCTCTTTGGCATGGGCTTTCCCAATCAGCCGGGCGAGCCTTTGGGTGCCGCCAAACCCCGGGATGATTCCCAGGTTAATCTCCGGCTGGCCAAACTTGGCATCATCGGAAGCGTAAATAAAGTCGCACGCCAAAGCCAGTTCCATTCCTCCACCCAAAGCAAAACCATTAACCGCGGCAATAATCGGTTTGCCGATGCTTCCCATGGTCTCCATTACCGTATGACCGCTTTTCGAAAATCGTCTTGCTTCTTGAGCGCGTCAAACTCACCATTTCTTTAATATCAGCGCCTGCCACAAATGCTTTTCCCTCTCCGGTAAGGACAATGACCCGAACATTCTCATCCTTTTCTAATTCTTGAAAAGCGGCAAGAAGCTCCAACAGCACTTCCTGGTTGAGGGCATTCATCGCCTGAGGCCGGTTGACCTTTAGCAGAGCGATGCCATCAGCAATTTCTAACAAAAGTGTATTATAGGCCATTCGTTTAAGCCTCCTTATAAGTTATTTTTATTAATTATTATAGTATATTGTAAAAATAACTTAAACTATCAATTTAATATTTGTTCTTTGTTATTTCTTACTATAATCGTAAAATCCTTTACCTGTCTTCCGGCCTAAATTGCCCGCTCGCACCATCTGTTTAATCAGCGGACACGGACGATATTTTGAATCCCCGAATTCAGCGTACAAAGTCTCCATAATCGCCAGGACCGTGTCTAAACCAATCAGATCCATAAGAGCGATCGGCCCGATCGGATGGTTACAGCCCAGTTTCATCCCATTATCAATATCCTCTTTGCTGGCAACTCCCTCCATCAACGTGAAGGCCGCCTCATTCAGCATGGGGATGAGAATCCGGTTCACCACAAATCCGGAAGAGTCTTTTATCTCAATGCAGGTTTTCCCGGCTTTAGTTCCCACTTCTTTCACCACCTGAAAAGCCTCTTCCGATGTCTCTAATCCGCGGGTGATTTCCACCAGCTGCATCACCGGCACGGGATTAAAAAAGTGGAGACCGATAACACTTTTCGGACGATTCGTAAAAGAAGCAAGCTCGGTTATGCTCATTGATGAAGTATTGGAAGCGAAGATCACTTTTGGGTCGCACAAATTGCTGAGCTCTTTGTAAAGACTCTTTTTAAGTTCTTTATTTTCTAAAATCACCTCAATGATCAATTCGCACGGCTTCAGGTCATCAAGCTTTAGGGTCCCCTTTATTCGTCCCAGAATGGCATCGCATTCCGGCTGGGTCATTTTTTCTTTCTGAACCAAACGACCCAAGTTGCCTTTGATGGTTTTTAATCCATTCTCCACAAACCGGTCTTCGATATCCCGCATCACCACCGTATAACCTGCTTGCGCCAGAACCTGGGCAATACCATTGCCCATCAAACCAGCTCCGATTACTCCAATTGTTTTAATATCCATAAAAAACCTCCTTCATAAGGATTGGTAACACGTATTATTAGACTCGCTCAAAAATTGCCGCCATGCCTTGTCCGCCGCCAATACACATGGTTACCAAGCCTAAATTTAAATTTTTTCGTTTCATTTCGTTCATCAGGGTAACAACAAGACGAGTGCCCGTACATCCGATCGGATGCCCCAGCGAAATTCCGCTTCCCAAAAGATTGGTTTTTTCCGTGGTTAAATTGAGTTCTCTCATGCACCCGATAGACTGGGAGGCAAAAGCTTCATTCAATTCCACCATATCAATATCATTCATGGTAAGCCCAGCCTGTTTCAGTGCCTTCCTCGTCGCCGGAACCGGCCCAAGGCCCATATACGCCGGATCCAATGCTCCTGCCGCAAAGGTCTTGATTTTCACAATCGGGGTTAACCCTAATTCTTTTGCCTTCTCTTTGCTCATTGAATACTACCGCGGCCGACGCGTCATTGATACCTGAGGCGTTCCCCGCGGTAACGGTCCCGTCTTTCTTGAAAACCGGGGCTAATTTTGCCATTTTATCCATGTTGGTATCCATGGGTCGTTCATCAGTATCAAAAACAATGGGATCACCCTTCTTCTGAGGACTGACAACCGGGACGATTTCTTGCGCGAAAATACCTTTTTTAATCGCGTCCCGGGCGCGCACATGACTTAACACACTGAATTCATCCTGTTCTTTCCGGCTGATGCCGTATAATTCCGCGATATTTTCCGCGGTCACTCCCATGTGGTAATCGTAAAAAATTTCGTAAAGCCCGTCAAAAACCATTAAATCAATAATCTCGCCCCGGGAGCTTACATCCATCCGGTAACCCCACCGGGCTTTCGGCAACGCATAAGGAGCGCAGCTCATGCTTTCCATGCCGCCGGCAACCACCACATCCGCTAAGCCGGCCATAATACTGGTGGCGCCAACGGTAATAGCCTTCAAGCCGGAAGCGCAAATCTTGTTCACCGTCATGGCATTGACTTCTTTGGGAAGCCCGGCCTGAATCATCGCCTGGCGGGCAGTGTTTTGCCCCTGGCACGCCTGCAGAACATTTCCCATAATAACTTCATCAACATTAACCGGAATAGCTGAATTGTCCCAATCCTGAGCCTTTTTTTCCAAACCAATCAGACCCTGGTCTTTTAACTTGTCGGGCGCGTAATCGTGAACCTCTTTACTCACAACCGGCCTTAACCCAGCCTTTTTTAAAACTTCCTTTAAAACCAATGCCCCTAATTTAACTACCGGAACATCTTTTAAAGATCCCCCAAAGCTACCAATCGGTGTTCGCACGCCGCTTACAATAACTACTTCTTTCATGAGAATTCCCTCCTTAGTACGTTAATCATTTTATCCAAGTATTTTTAATTAATAACAGCCGAAAAAGGCAAGTATCCAACTTTTTTAAGGGGTTTATCTTATCCAGAAATAAATAAATGTCAAGGAAGTTCTTTTTTGAAGTATTTTTTTCAATGGTTTTTCTATAAAATGATATATTATTATAAAATCAGAATGTTTTACAATATAGTTATTTTTTTACTTTAGATTTGTTTCGGAGTTTTTTTGCCTCTTCCTCGTATAGCAAATCCCCCAAAACTCTTGATAAAGTCCAAAACTCCTTTGATGTATTTTTTTTTATTTTAACGGTACCCAGCTATACCCTAACACCTGAAACTTACCTCTTAATCCTTAAACGCCTTCCCTTGACCCCGTTAGAAAGTCCCCGCTTGCCCCATTAGATATCACGCATCTGACGGTGTCAAAAATCACGGAGTAAAGTTAAAATTCTTACACTTTGTTACGCGGGGTGAATGCGCCGTGTGAAATCCTTCTAACGGGGTTGACTTTTCCCCAAATTTATTTAATAAATCAGTGAAAAAACCGAAATGGGGGTATAAGTTTAAAAGATGGATTTGAGGTTTAATAAATAGCGAGCATATAAAAAGGCCTCATTGCCAGATATAAAGGCGATGGGTCTTTTTTGTTTTGATATCCTTCTCATCAAAGAAATAGCAATTTCTTAATTTGCCTAAATAATCGGTATTATATCACCGAAATAAACCCAAGAAAATTATTGACAAGACCGTATATACTATATACACTTATTAACAAGTGATGAGTAATTATACGGGGAACAGTATGCCAGCAAAAACGCAAACCCTTGCAACCTTTTTTCAGAGCCATGGAGGGGTGGTTCGATTTTCGGCCATTCTAAAAGCCGGATTTCATCCTGATTCTCTTAATGCTCTTGAAAGGGAAAAGAAGGTTGAAAAGATTGGCCGAGGGCTTTACCGGCTTACTAATTATATCCCCGGGTCCCATCCTGACCTTGTTACCGCATCTCTACAAGCCCCCAGAGGTGTTATTTGTCTTCTTTCCGCCCTTGCCTTTCACGAGGCAACAAGTGAAATTCCTAAGTACGTGGATATGGCTATTCCGCGGAATACGCACGCGAATAGAATTAAGTATCCTCCGGTAAGATTTTACCAGTTTACTCTCAAAGCATGGGAATCGGGAATCAGCGAACATGAAATAGAAGGCCACAAAATCAAAGTTTATTGTCTTGCTAAAACAATAGCTGATTGCTTTAAGTTCCGAAACAAAATAGGTGCCGATGTAGCGAGGGATGCTCTCAAAGTGGCGATAACGGAAAAGAACGTTAAACCGAAAGAGATCATGCGATATGCAAAGATTTGTCGAGTTGACAGTATCATAAAGCCAACACTTGAAGCTATGCTATGAAGAAGGATATTAAAAATATACCGGCCTCAATTCGGGCCCGACTTCAAAATATTGCGCGGGAAACTAACCGTCCTTTTGCGGAAGTCTTGCAATATTATGCAATGGAGAGACTTCTCTATCGGTTCAGCAAATCTCAATACGCTGGTCAATTTTATTCTTAAGGGCGCGCTCATGTTTACCGTGTGGAATATTCCGCAGCGACGAACAACACTTGATATTGATTTCTTAGCGCGATTGGATAATAGGATAACCAGTATTGAGAAAGTCGTAAAAGACCTTTGCAAAGTCAAGGTTATGCCTGACGGCCTTGTTTTTGATCCGGGAACGGTCAAGGGTCAGCGGATAAAAG
This sequence comes from uncultured delta proteobacterium, assembly GCA_963736755.1. Taxonomy (GTDB): domain Bacteria; phylum Desulfobacterota; class WTBG01; order JAGOGO01; family JAGOGO01. Next base: position 10,957 of record CAVTQE010000031.1, read on the forward strand.
AAGACGCTGATTACGAAGGGGTGCGGGTGAAGTTTGTCGGATTTTTGGAGCGTTCACGCGTTCCGATGCAGATTGACGTTGGTTTTGGAGATGTTATTTATCCGAGGCCGAAGATGATTGACTATCCGGTGATCCTGGATTTACCGAAACCTCGTCTTAAAGGATATCCTTTGGAGACTGTTGTTAGCGAGAAATTCGAGACTATAGTTAAGCTTGGACTTTTAAACAGCCGGATGAAAGACTTTTATGATATGTGGCTTATGATGCACCAGTTCAATTTTAATGGATTGAACCTTACTGAGGCGCTGAAGAGAACTTTTAAACATCGTAAAACTGATCTACCGAAAGAGATGCCGTTATTTGCTGACGAAATCTATGATGAAAAATCTGATCGCCAGACACTTTGGAAAGCCTTCTTAAGAAAAGGCGATATTACAACACGCACCGGAAAAATTATCTGCCATGGCCAAAGAAATAGAGAAATTTCTTATTAAGCCGCTTGATGCGATTAACAAAAGGATTGAGTTCAAGAGGGAATGGACAGTTTCTGGGTCATGGCAGTCCCGTTAGAGATGGAAATATTTATGCATTAGGTCCACGTTTTAAAGCACTAAAGACCGCAAGTCTTAAAAAAAATATACCGAAAATTCAGTTGTTGCAAAATTTGCAAAAACGTGAGTGTAGGTTTAAAAGATGGTTTCGAGGGAAAAGTATTGAATAAATAGTGAGCATATAAGAAGGCCGGATTGCCAGATGAAAAGGTAAGAGGTCTTTTTTTGTTTTGAGGCGCTCTTCGTTCTGGATTTCTTGATTCCGATATAGGGAGTAACAAAATAAGCTATGCCGACGTTAGATTGGATTGGTAAAGAAAGCGGTTATTAACCATCATAACGAGGTGCCGTTTCATTTGGTGAAAGAGACGCCGGAGTTGTCAATTGGCGAGGCGGGCAGCGGAAATCTGCTTGTCGAGGGAGACAACCTGCTGGCACTGAAAGCCCTTCTGCGTATTACGCGGTCAGGTCAAGTGTATCTATATTGATCCGCCCGTATAATACAGGGGTCGATGAACGTGGTGAGAGACGGAAAGAGAACGGGGTGGATTTATAGCGACAACGTGAATAGTCCCGAGATAAGGCATGGTTGAATCGATAGGTTGTCGGAGAGGAGTCCGAGGATCTCTCCAGGCATGATAAATGGCTTTGTATGATGTATCCAAGACTGTCTTTGCTTTGTCAGTTTTTCCGCGATGATGGTGTTGTTTTCGCCAGCATTGACGAGGTTGAGTTTGCCAAGTCTTCGGTTTCTCTTTGACGAGATATTTGGAGCCCCGAATCGGATTGGGACGATTGTTTGGGAAAATGCAACTGACAACAATCCAACCAACATCGCCATCGAACATGAGTATGTCCTCTGTTACGCCAAGAACAAGAGTTCGTCTGGAATCGAATGGAAATCCGTGAATATGGCCGTTAAGGCTAGGCTCTTGAAGTCGGCACGCGACTTTGTAGGGGACTTTCCGGATCAGCGGAAAAGGCAGGACGCCAATACACGAAGTGGTTTCGCGAGAATAGAAGTCAATTGTGGCCATTCGAAGATTATAAGTTTATTGATTCGGATGGTGGATTATATACGGGAATGCGCGGCGTTCACAATCCCGGCAAGGAGGGATATCGTTATGACGTGATTCATCCCCGTAACCGCAAAGTCTGTGCAGCAACCGATGATGGGTTATCGTTTTCCGCAGGAGACGATGGAACGATTAATTGCCGAGAACCGTATTATATTTGGTGAGGACGAGGCAAAGATCGTTGAATTAAAGGTGTATGCTCGGGACTATCGGGCGAAGCTTTCCAGTTTGTTTAATTGGATGGTCGGGTTGGCACTAATGAGATCAAAGAATTCTTTCCGAAAGACAAGAGACCGTTTATTTTCCCAAACCTACGGCTTTGATTGAGGAATTGATTAAGTTTTACAACTAATGGGATGATTTGTTTTGATTCGTTTGCAGGGTCGGGAACAACTGGCTCATGCCGTTCTTAAAGCTGAACAAACGCTGGTCAACCATCGACCCGTTTCATTCTTGTCGAAATGAAGACCAAAATTGCCCGTGAAATAACATGCCGAGCGTATACTTCGTGTGCTCATGGATATACGAATTCCAAGGGGGAGAATTCGTCGAGGGGTTGGGTGGAGGCTTCCGATTTGCAGGCTTGGGGAACGCTTGTTTTGATGAACAGGGAAGAATTAACATCCGAGGTAAGCTTTGCTGATCTTGCCCGTCATGTCTTTTTTACCGAAACCGGCGAACCGATTCCAAAACAGGCACGGGCAAATAGTCCTTTGATCGGGGTGTACAGAGATACGGCAGTTTATCTTCTTTACAATGGCATCTTGAAGGACAAGCGTCCCAATGGCGGCAACGTTTTGACACAGGCGGTTCTCGACGACTTGCCGAAGCACAATGGACCAAAAGTGATTTACGGGACTGCTTGCCGGTTCAGTCCCGATCGTTTAAAGAAGGAGAACATTGTTTTTAAACAAATTCCTTATGAGATAAAGGTGCGCTGATGCTGCAACTAAAAGACTATCAGGAAAAGGCTTTGGAGTCGTTGCAACACTATCTGCCGGGCTTGCGATGAGCTGAAGGATGCCTCGCTCGCATTTTACAAAGTGACCGAAAAAATGTGGGGACAGGGGATTCCTTATCGCGCTATTAAGGAGCCGTCAGAGTTGGCCGATATTCCCTACGTATGTTTACGGTTGCCCACCGGCGGCGGGAAAACTCTGCTGGCGTGCCACACCATAGCGATAGCCAACAAGGAATACTTGAAGGAGGACCATTCTCTGGTTCTCTGGCTGGTGCCTTCCAATGCGATTAAAGAGCAAACCTTAAAAGCTCTTCGGGACCGCAACCACTTTTATCGTCAAGCTTTAGACAGCACCGTGGAAAGGGTGGAGGTGATGGATTTAAGCGAGGCACTGTATTTGCAGCATGGCGTTTTGCTTGGCTCAACGGTCATTATTGTGGCGACGTTGCAGGCTTTTCGGGTGGAAGACAAAGAGGGACGTAAGGTCTATGAAGATAATGGTTCATTGCTAACCCATTTTCAGAACCTTCCGCAGGAAATCTCTGATATTCTTTATCGGGAGGAAAACGGCGTTATACCCTCATTCACTGGAAAACGTCATGCGCATTCATCGCCCGCTGGTGATTGTGGATGAAGCGCACAACGCGCGCACTGAGCTTTCTTTCGACACCTTGGCGCGATTCCGACCAGCAGCAATTATTGAATTCACCGCCACACCCGACAGCAGCAAAAATCCAAGTAATGTTTTGCATAGCGCTTCCGCTGCCGAGCTAAAGGCAGAGAACATGATTAAACTTCCCATTCGCCTGGAGACACAAACGAACTGGCAGACGATTTTGAGCGACGCGATTGCTGAGAGAAGTGACCTGGAAAAAAAGGCAATGACGGAGCGCCAAAAAAATGGTGATTATATCCGACCAATCATGCTTATTCAGGCTCAGCCACGACGTCACGGTCGGGAGACGTTGACCGTGGAGGTCATTGAAAAAAGCCTCATGGAAGATCATCACATCCCCGAAAATCAGATTGCTCGGGCGACCGGTGAAGACAGAGAGATCGAAGGCGTAGATTTGTCGGACGAAAAATGCGAAATCCGTTACGTCATCACTGTTCAGGCTTTACGGGAAGGCTGGGATTGTCCTTTCGCCTATGTGCTATGCTCAGTGGCAGAACAACGTTCCGTTGGAGCAGTGGAACAGATTCTTGGTCGCAGTCTTGCGGCTACCTTATTGTGAGGAGAGGGAGGTCACAGAATTAAACCACGCCTATGCTTTTGTCACCTCGCCCAATTTCGCTGAGGCAGCGCAGAGTCTCGTTGACGCCCTGGTAGAAAATGGCTTCAACCGGCAAGAGGCACAAGATTTTATTAAACCAGTCGGGCCATTGTTAAGGATGCTTGATTTTCAATATCCCTGAAGCCCACTCCACCAAAGACCATCGTTATGCCGGAGGTTCCTGATCCTGAAAAACTCTCGCTCGCATTACTGCAGAAGGTGGAGATTGACCCGGAAACCAAGAGCGTTACTCTCAAGGGCGTGATCAATCCTCAGGAGGAAGAGGAGTTCAAAAACTTTTTGCTTTATGAAAAAACGCGGGAAACCTGGTCAAACGAAGTCAAGCGATACGAATCAAGAAGTTACCGCCACCTTTCAAAGCCCCTCTGAGCGAAACGTTCCCTTTCAAATTCCGTGGTTATGCATCAAGAGTGGAAAACAATTAGAGTTATTTGAAGAAAATCACCTCATGGAAGAAGGGTACAGAATTAACCGAATATAACCCTAAGCTGACGACTCAGGAGTTCAGCATCTTGAGCAGCGAAGGCGGGCAATTCGGCGAAATTGACGTGAGCGCAGAAGGAAAAGTCAAAACCAAATTCATACCCGAATTAAACCGCCAACTGCAACTGATTAATGTGGTGGAGAACTGGACCGAAACAAAACTCATCCTGTGGCTCTTTGACCGTAATCTGGTCTTTACTGAACTTACCTCCCAGGAAAAAGAGGTGTTTCTTACCGCGCTGGTGAGCGATTTGCTGGATAACCGTAGCATGAGCTTAAGCCAACTGGTGCGCAAAAAATTTGAGTTGCGAAAGATCGCTGATGAAAAGATCAAAGGCTATCGAGAAGAAGCTCCGGACAAAAGCGCACCAGAAATTACTATTTACCGAAGGCGAAAGAGAAATTGTGGTCACCCCGGAACAATGCTTTACTTTTCGTCCGGATCAATACCCAGCGCGCTTCTTCTGCCCTGCTTCTGAGAGCTTTCGCAGGCATTATTACCCGAAAGTTGGAGAATTGGATGATAAGGGCGAAGAATTTCTTTGTGCCCAATTTCTTGACCAAATGGAGGAAGTTGATTTCTGGGTTCGCAATCTTGACCGTCAGGATAAGTTCTCTTTCTGGCTTCAGACTGCCACCGACAAATTCTATCCTGACTTTGTTTGCAAACTAAAAGATAACCGTTTTCTGGTAGTTGAGTATAAAGGCGCCGACCGGTGGAGCAATGACGACTCTAAAGAAAAACGCCGCCTCGGTGAGCTTTGGGCGCTCAAAAGCAATGGAATGTGTTTGTTTGTGATGCCAAAAGGTAGGGATTGGGAGGCGATAAAGTTAGCGGCGAAATAAGACAGACCTTGAAAGAACGCCTCCGCAAAACCGACTGGCTCATTGACCAAATCGTCTACAAACTTTACGGACTAACAAAAGAGGAGATAAAAATTGTCGAAGGGCATAGATAAGGCTACCACCAAAATGGTAGGGCCGATTAAGCAAAGTGAATCATGAGAGGAGAATCTGTCCCATGAGTCAAATCTTTAACGTGTATTGCGATGAAAGCTGTCACTTAGAAAACGACCACCAACAGATCATGGTTCTTGGTGCGGTATGGTGCCCTCTGGAAAAAACTCAGGGGAATTGCCATTCGCATCCGGGAAATAAAAGCTCGTCATGGACTCAAACCGGAGTTCGAAATAAAATGGGTAAAGGCTTCACCAGCAAAAAAATATTTTTATCTGGATTTGGTGGACTATTTTTTTGATGATGACGATTTGCATTTTCGTGCTCTCATTGTTCCTGACAAATCAAAATTACAACATGATACCTTTGATCAAACTCACGATGAGTGGTATTACAAAATGTATTTTGACATGTTGAAGGCAATTCTTGATCCAAAGGCTCAATACCGAATTTATCTTGACATTAAAGACACCCGCAGCGCTGAAAAGATTGCCAAATTACATGATGTGCTGTGCAATAACCTCTACGATTTTTCTCGGCAGATCATCGAGCGCGTGCAAACCGTGCGATCTCATGAAGTGACAATCCTCCAGTTGGCCGATCTACTCATCGGCGCCGTCTCTTATGTTAATCGGCGACTCACCACCAGCAACGCAAAGCAGGCGTTGGTCGCACGAATTAAAGAAAGAGCAGGGTATCATTTGACGATGACAACCCTGCTTCAAGAAAAAAAGTTCAATCTCTTTCGGTGGCATGCTTCGGAGATGCAATCATGAACGCAATGCCCGTATGGTTGCCTCCAATGATTTCTGTGGATGGAGTATGGGAAAAAGTCCTATCCTGTCTTTATGAAATATTTTACAATGATTTCAAACAGGGGAAACCCCGATTTGGTAATATGCCTGTTTGGTGGGACAATCGTGTCCTACCGGAAGAAAAATACGAGGAAGGATTTTGGCACCTCATTTCTCGGTGTGACAAAAAAACAAAGGAAAGGCTCCTTGATCCAAGAAGAGCTGAGCGTCTCCCCTGGTGCTGCCCTACAATTCAGAATAAAGATGATCGTGTTGTAACGGTTTGGGATTACCAAGAGGCAACGGGCAGAATACGTACTTATCTTTGGCTGACATCTTGGGACTATGTCGTTATTTTTGAAAAAAGAAAACAGAGAATTGGAACGGTAGCATTTTTAATTACGGCTTTTCACGTGGATGGAAATTCAAGAAGAGAGGATTTGAAGAACAAGCACTCCAAAAGAATCGTCTAAAAATGCAATCGCCGCCCTAAAAAGGACGGCGAAAGATCTCCTTCTACACATGGTAGATGAGTCAAGTACAAATTTTATCTCACTAATGTAAAATGTCAAGCTTTATTTTTGGCCTCTATTTTTTGTCGTGATTTCAGATAGTTTTAATGGAGGATTTGGACATACCCCTTTAACTCACTCTGCGTATCTGAGACCTTGTTGAGTTGAATAAATGAATGAAACAGTAAAAGAAGACCTTCTTGAATACGCCGCTACGTATGTTAGAAATCGGGAAACTTTTTTGCTGAACTACGGAACTGATTTCGGAAACTTCGATTTGATGATCAAAGGACTTCGTTCTGTCTGGGATAGACTCGGAAATGAAAAAGATACTTCTGGGCATTCCCATTTTGGTCTTTTACCCTTTGTAAACCTCTTGGTGCGACATGCCATATTCGGATTCCAGCATCTCGTCTCCTACCAAAGTTTCCTGGCATGGTTGACATTCAGACCTGGACTTGAGGCTTTCTTAATTCTCGGTAAGTGGGTGGACGATCCCAACAACGCGAAAATCTGGAAAGAAAGACAGATTAATCGAAAAGCTTACAAAAATGCTTTTTCCGGCCAGAACTTAGTGTCAAAGTCTCTCCCAAGGAGCGCAGATTTCCAAAGGGTATTGAGCCGACTCAACGATGATTTCATGCATCCCAATCCGGATTTTACTTATCGTCACCACCGGCTTGTGGATCAGGAGTCTTCCTTTTACCTCAAACTCCATTACTTTGATGTGTGATCCGAATCTTCACGAGGTCAATCTTATTGCCTACCTAAATCTCTTAGATGAGATCCTCCTTTCTTCCGAAGGCTTGATCGAAAAACTATTTGGCCTGCCTCCTTCAAAGCTCACCGTGCGACAACCATATGCAAAAGTTGCTTTTCCTCGCGCAGACTCTCTCGCCAGACAGGACGCCGTTGCAAAAAAGATTATGGAGGAACTTGGATTGTGGAAATTTTAAATTTCTTTTTTTAGTGCGTTTTGGTAAAACTGGCCGAGGCACATACTACGTTATTGACGACAAACCCGACATATAAACTGGACAAACAGGACATATGGCAAAAAGACGAGAATGGGTCCCGAAAGGACTCAAAGGGCTCAGAATTTTGTTGCGCGATTTGCGGATTGCGCGATAAGGAATATCAAAAAAATAAGGGAGGATTAACTAACGGTAGGAAGAACACCGTCAACTTTCGGCATGAAAAACCAAATACGCTGCGCCGAGCAATCCCGCGTCATCACCGCATACTGCCGGAACTATCTTAACTCGCGCCGCTGGAATCTTAAGCGCCCGCTTTTGTACTTCTTGTTTGGTAAACGGGAAAAACACATCCCAGGATTTGCTCACTCCACCGCCAAGAACTACCATCTCCGGATTAAGGATGTTTATCAGGCTGGCAATACCAATGCCGAGGTATCGGCCCATGTCCTGAAAAATGTTTCGGGCGACTTGATCTCCGGCCTTGGCCGACTGATACACTATCTCTGCGGTAATACTTTCCGGATCATGGTGACACCGTTTGTGTAACTCGCTCTCTGGATGCTTGCGTAACGCTTTTATCGCTTCTCTTCTGATGGCAGTGGCTGACGCTAAGGATTCCAGACAGCCGCGGTTACCGCAGTTACACTGCGGGCCTTGTGGATCAACCGTGATATGGCCTACCTCACCCGCCATACCATCAGCGCCATGGGCCAGCTTGCCGTCGTAAAATAATGCCGCCGCCGATACCCGTACCGAGCGTAAGGCAGATTAAATCATTCGCCCCTGCACCCGCCCCTTTCCACTTTTCCCCCAGAGCCGCGAGATTAGCATCATTGTCTACCATGATGGTAAGGTGTTTGAGAAAAGATGCCCGCAGTTTATCTCTGAGAGGATAGCCGTCAAATCCCGTTAAGTTCGGGGACTGGGTGACAATACCCTTCCCAATGTCAATCGCTCCCGCAATACCGACCCCAACCCCTTTTATCTGTTTTTCGGGAAAGCGTGATAAACCTCTTCAAGCGCGGAAATAAGGCTTCGCAAAACTGATGCTTCGCCTTCGTGAGCGAGCGTCGGCCTTTGAACCCGTTTCTTAATAGCGCCGTGTTCATTAATTGCGGCAACGCGGATGTTTGTTCCTCCAAGATCGACCGCTAAAACAATGGGCTTCATATCACGTTACCCGACCTGAATAGAAATAATAATCATTATCTTTCACCTTGCACTTTTCCTTATGCCTGGAAGGCAAAAAAAATTGACTCACAAAGACATATGGAGTATACTTTTAGTATGCGATTCATCACTTTTTCTAAAAAGCCGAATTTACAGTCACCCCATTCTTATTGCCGGATTTGAGGGCTGGCCCAATGCGGGCTGTATTTCATCTGATGTATTAAGTTTTTTAAAAAAAGGGCTGGGAGTAAAAAAGTTTGCGGAAGTAAATCCGGATATTTTCCATAAATATTCTAATAACCGTCCGTATGCCAAAATTGATGGTGGTGAAGTAAAGTACCTTCTTTTCTCCCCGTATGAATTCTTTTATAAAAAAGAGCTCCAGTTTGCCCGGATCTGATCCTTTTCATCGGAAAAGAACCACAGCTCCGATGGAAACAGTTTACCCGATCTTTCCTCAAATTAGCAACTGATTTTGACGTTGCCATGCTGATTACCATAGGCGGAACGTACGATTATGTCACCCACAAACAAGACCCCTGGATATCAGGCGTATTTACTGATAATGACCTGAGACACAAAATTGTTCGACTTTAGGAATAAAAGATGCCAACTATGAAGGTCCGGTCAGCATCCATACCTTTCTTCTCAAGGAAGCGGAAGAAATCGGAATTAGGGGAATAAGTATCTGGGGCCATGTCCCGCAATATCTTACCAACAATAACTTCCCCACTACCTGTCAGATACTTGGGTGTTTAAAAGAAATCGTTGGTTTTGACTTGGACCTGAGCGACATAAAGCTCAAGGCTGAAGAGTTATTAAAACAAATAGATCTGATTATCCAAAAAAATCCAGAGTTATCAAAATATATCGAAAAAATCGAAAAAGGCTGCCATCTTAAAAAAGAACCATCCTTTCATGACAAGGTAATCCAAATTAACGATTTTCTCAAAAAAGACCCGCAGTAAACCCCGTTAAAAGGCTTTCACACGGGGCGTTACCCCGGGTGAAAAAGTGTAAGAATCTTTATTTTTTTTATTTCCACGCCTAACCAAACATTAATCCTTCCCTCCCTCCATACGCCAAAAACGTTTTGTGAAACCAGAGGGTCGTCTCCGGACATGCTCACTTCAGTGCGTCCAACGCTGTGATGCTTTTACCTGCCTTTCAAACCGTCTTCTTTAACGTTCTAAAAAATATAACGATTTTTTATCAAGACCAAACCGCCGGTTTTTATAACCGAGTAACTATTGAATTTGTGAATATTTTACCACAAATTTTTGGTTTTTTCTGCGAAAAAACTTGACATTTCCACACCAATATGGTTTTTTTTTACCTCCCAATAAATGTTTACTCACAAAGAAATATTTCTTAACTATAAATAATAAGCTAAGAGGAGATTTTCAAATATGAGACTCGCCGGTAAATCAGCAATCGTAACAGGGTCTGGCCGCGGAATAGGCCGGGCCATCGCAATAAAATTTGCCCAAGAAGGTGCCGATGTGGTGGTAAACTACACCAGGAATCCGGACACCGCCAATGATACTGCCAAAGAAATCGAAAAGCTGGGCCGGAAGGTCGTGGTGGTGAAGGCGGATGTGGCTAAAAAAGAAGATTGCGACAACATGGTAAAGGCAGCTCTGGATAAGTTTGGCAAAGTGGACATCCTGGTAAATAATGCCGGCGTATCCAAGGCCGCGATGCTCTGGAAAATGACCGAAGAACAGTGGGACGATGTTGTCGACATTCACCTTAAAGGCGCTTTTCTCTGCACGCAAGCGGTGGCTAATCACATGCGGGACCGAAAGTATGGTAAAATCATTAATGTTATTTCCACCGCCGGCGTATACGGCACTGCCGGCCAAATCAATTATGCTTCCGCTAAAGCCGGCTTGATCGGATTTACCAAGTCCGCCTCCCGAGAGCTGGGACGGGCGGGAATCACCGTGAATGCGGTGGAGATCGGGGTTATTGAGACAGAAATGACTGAAACTATCCGCACCGATCCGAAGTTAAAGGATGTGTACATGGGGAGAATCCAGCTTGGCCGGTTTGGGACAGTGAACGATGTTAGCCCCATTTTCGTATTTCTTGGTTCGGATGAGGCAAATTGGATTACCGCCCAGGTTATCGGAGTTGATGGCGGATACGTTGGTTAATAAACCGGTAAAGGTTATAGGTCAATAATAAGGAGGGAAAAATGGCACGAGTTGCAATTATTGGCGTAGGCCAAAGTAAATTTGTTCGCGGCTATCCCGGAAGTATTCGGGAATTAGCCTTTGAAGCATACCGAGAGGCAGTACAAGACGCAAACATTACCAGTAAAAACATTGATGCCTCAATCATCTGCTCTGCCCCGGAATATGATAAGCAGAGGTCACCTGCCGGGGTTCTCGCGGAATACCTGGGATTGACCCCCCAGCCAACCTTTTATCTCGAAACCGTTTGTTCATCCAGCAGCACCGGATTAAAGGTTGCCTATTCAATGGTAAAGGCTGGTCTCCATGACATTGTCTGTATCCTCGGATTTCAGAAAATGTCGGAAATTACCTCCTCCGAGTCTCAAGAGCGTATGGGGAGAGGTGCGGACATTCAGTGGGAGTCTCCTTTTGGCACCATGATGCCCGCCTATTATGCTCTTCATGCGCGCGCTCATATGGCAAAATACGGCACCACGGAAGACGATTTAGCGTTAATCCGGGTAAAGGCAGCAACCTATGGGCAAATCAATGACCGGGCGGTTTATCAAAAGCCGGTTACTCTGGAGATGTTCAAAGACCCGGAAAATAGTATGGCGGGACCGGTTGCATCACCTCTCCGGGTAGGTGATTGCTGTGCTAATGCGGATGGCAGTTCCTGTATTATTCTGGCTAATGAAGAAAAAGCGAAGGCGTTCTCAAAAAAACCGGTATGGATTTTAGGTGTCGGCGCTGCATCAACCGCCGTTAACATGGCTGGACGCGATCTTTTTAGCGGACTTACTGTGGCCATGGAAGCAGCAAAGGTAGCTTACAAGATGGCCGGAGTAAGCTCCAAGGAAATAGACGTAGCAGAAGTCCATGACTGTTTTACCATTGCTGAAATGATGGCCTATGAAAATCTGGGTTTTGCCAAACCCGGTGAAGGCAAAGATCTTATTCGAGCCAAAGAGACCTACAAAGAAGGAAGTATTCCGGTTAATGTTGATGGCGGGCTTCTTTCCAAAGGACACCCGATTGGAGCGACCGGAGGTTCACAATTAAGGACTATCGTGCTCCAGCTTCGCGGAGAAGCCGGACCAATGCAGGTGGAAAATCCGGAAATTGGTTTGGTTCATAATATTGGCGGCGTTGGTCTTTATGGAAATGTTACTATCTTAGGGAGGGACTAGAATGGCAAAACAAGAAATCGACGATCGGTTTAAAAAATTTGGAACCGTTAGTTTTACTTCTATTTCTAAGGTTAATGACTTTATCGGTTATCTCGAAAAAGGAAAGGTAATGGCCACCAAATGCAAAAAATGCGGGATGGCGTTTTTCCCTCCCCGCGCAGACTGCAGTGGCTGCCTTTCCAGTGATATGGACTGGATGGAGGTTGCCGGTGAAGGAACTCTTTTAACCTTCAGCAAGCTCCAATACGGGCCCGTTGGGTTTGAAGGAGATTTGCCCTACACGATTGCGCTTGCTCAATTTAAAGACGTCAAAGTATTTGGCCGAATGAGCAAAGAACTCTCTAGTGCTGATGTTGTTGTGGGGATGAAAGTAAAGACATCGCCTGTGCAGCTCGCCAACGGAAAGATTGCGTACGAATTTAAAAAAGCGTAACCAACAGACACCGCAAGCTGTTTTAAGAGCCACTGTATTTTAGAAGGATTGAAAAGCGGTTTTTGAAAAAGAAGACGGAAAGAAGGATATCCCTTTTCGTCTTCTTTTGCTTCAGCCAAAAAAGAAAAAGTTTGCAATCAGCAGATTACTTTGTTATTTTGTAATTGAATCTTTTTAAGGAATTAATTTTTTTAGGGGATAAAATCATGTTACCCAACATAGGAATGTCAGAGCTTCTTGTAGTCCTGGTTATTGTCATGGTAATCTTTGGGGCGGGAAAACTTCCGGAAATAGGCGCCGGTTTAGGAAAAGCTATCAGAGGTTTCAAAAAAGGAACCAGCGGTGAATTGGACGAAAACGAAAAGTCCAAGGAAAAGGAACTGCCCAAAGATAAAGCTTCAAAATGATAGCTAATGGAGAATTGCCCTTAGTTGAATAAAAGAGAAGTCTTCAACTCACATCTTCCCCGGAATCCCAATCACATTTCTCCTCTCTGCGCCTCACCGTATTTTTGTCAGCCCTGAAAACATAAGCCAGGACCGGATTCTCCTCCGAGGTGAGCTGCTTAAAAAAGTTCGGTTGGTTTTACGGCTTAAGCCAAAAAATACCGTTAGTGTTTTTGACGGCACAGGGATCGAATATCTCGCTCAGATTGTATCTCTTACCCCTCACGCAGGTGAGCTTAAAATAATGGGGAAAATTCACCCCCCGCGCGAATCGCCCCTGGAAATTCATCTGGGGCAAGCAGTGCCTAAATCACAAAAAATGGATTTTATTATTCAAAAAGCAGTAGAGCTTGGGGTAAGTGAAATCCATCCTTTCTTTTCCTCACGCACCATACCTCATTTTGATCTCAGCCAGGCAAGGAAAAAGATAGAACGCTGGCAAAAAATCTCTCAGGAAGCCTCCCGGCAGTCCGGTCGTATCAACATCTCCACGGTAAATCCTGTGGTTGAGTTCGTCGAGCTGCTCACCCTACCCTCGCAAGCGAGTCTTAAGATTATTCTGCAAAAAGATCCCTCCAACGACTCACTCAAAAATTTTCTCTACGACCAACCAGAATAAACGCAGTATCTTTTTTTTGGTGGGACCGGAAGGAGGATTCGCATCTGAAGAAATAACCCGTGCCCTGGATCACGGCTTTAAACCCATAAGCTTAGGTGAGCGTATCCTGAGAACTGAAACCGTGGCGCTCACCTTTCTCAGCATCCTCCAGTATGAGCTGGGGGATATGACATAACTTTTGAAAAACACAAAAAACAGAAGTTTTTTAGAAAAAAAATTTCTTTTTAAAATCCATTCGTTAATTAACAATTGATAGGAGGTATACATGAGTAACTTAGCGCAACGTATTCTCACTATTATCAAGGAACCGCATTTAGCCAGCTTCGCCACAATCGCTGAGGAAAGCAAGCCATGGGTTCGGTATGTTACGTGTCATGCTTCAGAGGATTTAACCATCCGTTTCTCAACGTTTACCGGTTCCCGAAAGTAGTCCAGATCAAAAAAAATCCAGAGGTACATTTGACCTGTGGTGTTACTGACCTTGCGACTGCGCAGACTTATTTACAAATCCAGGGGAAAGCGGAACTCTCAACTGACAAAGCAGAACGGGAAGCCTTTTGGAACGATTACCTGACAAGATATTTTAAAGGACCTGATGATCCGAATTATGGTATCATCATCGTGAAGCCCTATCGCATCGAGCTCTGTACAATGGGAAATTTTAAGCCAGAAGTGTGGAAAAAGTAAAAAACATAACCGCCAAAGCAAGGCTGCGGCTGATTCGCGGCGGGCGTCCCTTCCGGTTCGCAATGGGCTCGGTTGATATCGTGGTCGCACCAGAGAATAAACCACCATTTAGAACAGATGCGGTTGCTTATGAAGAGGACACCTTCCTCGTTCTCAGCGCTCCAGTGGAGTTAAACGAACCACCAGAACCGCTCGTGCGCTTGTTGACCGAATTACGAAAGATGAGGCCAGAAAAACCAGGTTCAGTGCTGGTGAAAGCCACCTCTCCGCTTCAGCTGCTTGCTGTTGTGCACGACCTTAATCAGGAACCATCGTGGCAGGAAGAATGGGTAGCGAAAGCCCTTGAAGAAATCTTCCGGGAGATTGAACGGCGAAAACTGCATTCACTTGCTCTCCCGTTTCTCGGAACCCGTCATGGTTCCCTGGACAAAGAACGTTTTCTGATATTGCTGCGCTCTGTCATAGAGGGAATTGCTACCCACTCCCTGAAACGTATCTGGCTGATGCTTCCTCCTGGCATTAATCCCGGAATACTTAAGGTTCTCAAGCCCAAACACCGAAAAAAGGGGTAGAAACCAAGAATCCCTGAAAAGCACGCTGCCACCCCCTTGGGTAAAAAATATTTTTTCCAATATTCCCGATAATATGTCAGAAAAATTATTGGAGGTAATTTTTTACGCTGAAGCCTCTGCTTTTGTTTTGCTTCCTGTTCCGGCAAACTTTACTATTGGATAGTGCCCAATCCCAGCGCAAGGATATTTTCACCATCAAATTGACGATGCCACTATGTCGTGATACAAAAATATCGTAAGGAGTTATTGCGAAAAGCTGCCACATTATCCGTCCACGATGCGCATAAAGGAGAAAATAATTTTATGCAATCAAAAGTTGGCTTTCTCGGGATGGGGATTATGGGACCGGCAATGGCCAAAAATATTCTTAAAGCCGGGTATGAATTTAATGGTCTATAACCGGACTCCGGAAAACAATGTGGCTCTTGGTGAAACAGGTGCCCGAGTTGCCATAACCAAAAATTAAATTGCTGACTGGACGGAGGTAATTATCATGATGGTCATATGCCGGGAGGCGATTGATGATCATCAGTAACACGCATCACCCTCAGGGATACTGCAATGGAAGAACGTTTTGAAAAATTAATTGATTTTACCCTCAAGAAAGAAGGCATTACAGGAAGAGCACGGGTGCTGTTTCTCAGCGCTGACCAATGGGAAAAGTTCGCCAAAGAAAAAAATGATCTGGCCATTCAGTATGAATTATTAACAAAAAAATCTTCAGCGCTTTCAGCCAATGGAAAAGGAGAAAAAAAGCGAGTTAATTACTCTACCTCTTTGGCTATCTCCATTAAAGAACCAAAGAAGCGTTTTAACAACCCGGAAGCAAAGGAAAAGTTTCCTCATCTGTCTCACCTATGCCTTATGAATTGCGGTGTAGACATTTTGATCCTTATGAATCCTCATGAATTTTCAACCCTATCTTTAGAAAAACAAATCGGAACAATCGTCCAGGAGATTCTTCACTATGGAGAACACCGGACCGGAAAGTTCTTACCCGCTGATCAGATTGCAGAAAAAGCGAAAAAAATCGTTGAGGAATTTTTAAAGGAAAACAATTAAGAAGTGCTGAGAGGTTAATATGACGCGAATTTTTTCATTTCAGCCTGACAGAGTATATAATCCCCTCTTGAGAGGGGATCAAAATCACAATATGCCAATGTACGCACGGTGAATGAAGCGTGGCGAACTTGCAGATGTAATAACATCGCCCTTTGTTAAATGATGGCCTAAAATCCTACGGTGAAGAAATTTAAAATTTTATGGGAAATCCCCACCGCCACTTCAAATCAAGACGTCCCGCAAAAAATGAACCAATCTTTTGCGTATCTCCTATATAGCAGATATTGGTATTGACAATGCGGCCTTTGTTTTTTTTCGTAAGCAATCATGAAAAATTTTTCCCCAAAGATTTTATCCCTTTTCCCCTTTTCTCTGGAGTAAACGTGTCTTTTTCTCCTGAATGCCGAAGGGGGAATTTGAACTCCCGTTAACTCACAAAAAAAACCTTAAAAAACAATATATAATTACATACTGGAAAAAATTGGCAAAGGCTTTGTTAAGTTAAGCAGCCAGCTTAAGGTAACTCTTTACCTTTTCGAATCCTATTTTTCTACCTCAAGAACATTGGAGCCTCAACATTCCGCCCCGGAATTGGTGAAGCGAATTGGCGGCATCCATTAATATTTATTGTTTAATTATCTCTTTTAAACAGAGGCTTGATGCTGTGAATCCTGTTTTAACCTGAATCTTCTTGCTTTTGCGAGCATTTTCTTTTTATGTGTGCCGGTGGTCTTTTTTTTATTCCAACGACAAGTTTGAAGCAATACCAGAGGATTTGCATGGAGAACCAAATTGTTTCTAAGCAGAAACACCGGGCGGGATTTTATAGGCCAGTTTCAATAACTCTTTCGTTCTGAACCACGTTCCTTATAATAAATTTGGGCGCGAGCGAGAGTCATAGAAACGAGGCGATTCTTTTTTTATTCATTTTCTGCTAGAGTGTCGTTTAAAAAATTTTCCATGATTTGACCACGTCTTGCCGCACATTTCTGCCCACGCTGTGACTGTAAGTGACATTATCCTTGTGAATGATATAAGAGCCCAGAGACCTGAGAGGTTCCATAGACAGTACCCTAAAAGCATAGAAGCATAAACAAAGAGGCGATCTTGGATGAAAGCCCTTTCTTCTGGAAGCGGAAAGATTTTACCGGCAAGAGACCGGGTCAAGGAGATCCCGCTGGTAGGAGAGGCATAAAAGGCAAAAACCCCCACTTTTGAATATAGCGGTATGCTGATCTCAGGGTCACTTAACTTTTCAAAAAGTCCGTTTTTCTTTTTGCCGTCTCACCGTGCGCAATCTCCTGGGCCGGTAATACGAAGGAAAAATTCCTTCATCGGTGGTTATTTCTAAGCGATGGAATATCAGCACCTCTGGGTTTTGCGGCATGACTTGGAGAAAATATTTGACCATCTCTTCCACCTTGTGAGGAAAAAAAATATCATCCGCATCCAAAAAAAAGATGATCTCGCCTTGGCTCGCAAAAAAACCGACATTCGTTGCGGAATCATGCCCCGGTTTTCCTTGAAAACTGGTGTTAATTTGTTTCCATAGCTGTTAATGATTTGGCGGGAGTTATCAGTTGAACCATCGTCAACAACGATGAGTTCTTTCAACGGATAGGTCTGTTGAAGGGCGCTATCAATGGCCCGGGGAAGGAATTTTTCATAGTTATAGTTCGTAATAATAATACTCACCAGAGGAAGTTCCCCGGCAGAAGGAAAACTTTTCTTTTTGCTAAGCTCTAATTCGGGCATAACTTCTTAATGTTGTGGAATGAAGAACGTTCTGAAATACCTTTGCCATTTTTAGGGGTATTTATTTTATCGTTATGGGTATCTTATCATTTTGCGGGGAAAAAAGGAAGAAATTAATACCCCCCCCTTCTTGATGTTTATTGGGCTGAGGTGATCGAACCCGTGACCCCTTGACTGCCAGTCTAATTCGGTTGTTTATCTTGGTATATGGTATTCGGAGAAAACCAATACAATTGAGGGAAAACTAATTTGGTTTTCCCTCTTGTTTCATCCTGTTTTGGCTTGTTATGGTAGCAAAATGGTAGAAAGAACAGAAGCAAAAAATTAATAGAAAATGGGGTCTGCAATTTGAGGCCCTTTTTATTGAATTGAAATTGAAAGTCGCAATGGAATTAGGTTGGGTTGTAAAATTCAGGATCCTGATGCATTACATCAATTCATTAGGGTTGGGTCCCCTCATTAATAGCAACAACTTTCTCTGCCGGTGCATTTTCAGCAGAATTATAAAGGATAAAAATCCTTCATTTCTTTTTGACTTCCGTTTCTGCGGGGGTGTTTATTATCACAATATTTTCTTTCTGTTGACTTTTTTCTTCTTGCCGGCTAAAAATAAATAGAAAATATTGAACCTTGAAAAAAGTTTTGGAGTGGTTGCGAGAAAATGAATCGAATAAGCATAAAACAAGGCGGATTGTCATGTACAAAGGTGAAGGGCCTTTTTTGTTTTGATGCGCCAACAAAGGCGTGCGTAGCCATGTCGATGGCTTTTGAACCGGATTTTTGCAGTCTGTATATACCGGCAATCTCTGAGGTGAGGGGTGAATCAACCGGTTAAAGGACTGAATTTAGCCGAAGAGACAAAAAGACAGTCAGTCTGTACAGAAAGGAGCAGTCGGGGTGTGTAGTTTAAAAAAAATCTATAATCATTGTTGGGCCCTTCAATAAGGTCAATCATCTTATTGTGATAAAAAACCCACGAAGATCCCAAGTGAGCAAATCCCGCAAGCTGATAAGCTTGATGAAGTTGGCCGTTTGGTCGAGGCAACAGCGATAGGTGCTGAGACGTTCCATGAATTCGCAGCAAAATTGCAGAACGTCCTGAAATCATTGAAGGATATTAGATGAAAATTTTGATGAATTGTCAATCTCAGAACCACAGGCTCGAAGAAGTAATAAAGCGCATTGCTTATACAGATCCAGCGGCTCCTGCTATAGTGTCTTCAAAATACAATCCATTCTCGTATTCACAACTGGTTTGGCAGATCGAACACGTTGCAAGTTCGCTGAGCCAATCAGGATTTAGAAAATCGGCCCTTATTGCGATTGCTATAAAGGATACCGCGCCGGCCGCTTTGGCAATCGTAGCTGTTGCGTGTTCAGCGGTGGCTATTCCCTTAGACCAGAACCTGGCAGCAGCAGAAATTGAAATACGGCTGAAGCTTTTGGACGTGGATGCAGTGTGTGTGCTTGCTGGTGAAACAACTGCAACCAGAACTGTAGCTGAAAAGCATGGGATTGCCATAATCGAACTTATGCCGAAGGATAAGCGCGACCTTG
>CAVTQE010000032.1:0-20554 GCA_963736755.1 uncultured delta proteobacterium
ATCTCAAACTTTTTTATGGCCAAGTTTACCGGGTTAGAGGCGCTAAAGGTGCTACAGGAAAAAGGGCTTGACCTGCCTTTTATTATTGTTGCCGATACTATGGTGAGGAGACTGCGCTTCAATGCCTGCAAGCAGGTATCCATGCTTTTTTCAAGAAAAAAAACATCAAGCTTTTAGTTGCGGCGGTTGAGCGGGGTTTGCGTGAAGTCACCATAAAGCGTGAGCGCAAGCAGGCGGAAGAGCTATTCAGAAGTCTGGCTGCGAATTCACCGGTTGGCGTTTACATTGTCCAGAAAGGGAAATTCGTCTACACCAACCAACAGTTTCAGCACTATACCGGCTATCGTGAAGACGAATTATTAAGCATGGAAGCAGTGAGCATGGTATTCCCTGACGACAGAGAAACAGTCAGGAATAATGCCATTCAAATGCTGAAAGGAAAACGTGTCGTTCCGTACGAATTCAGAATAATCAACAAAAACGGAGAAATTAAGTGGGCTTTAGAGTCGGTCGCGTCTATTCAGCACCAAGGAAAACAGGCAACCATAGGCAGCTATCAGGACATTACCGACCGCAAGCGGGCAGAGAATCGCATCCGTAGGCTGAACCAACTGCAGGCGCTCTTGCTCGATCCGGACATTCTGGAAAAAAAACTTAAGAAAATTACCGATGGCGTAGTTGATATTTTCAACGCGGATTTTTGCCGCATCTGGCTTATAGATCAGGGAGACCGGTGTGATACAGGCTGCGTACACGCCGCGGTCACGGAAGGCCCCCATGTATGCCGTTATCGGGATAAATGTCTGAATCTTATTGCCAGTTCAGGTCGTTATACGCACCTTGACGGCGAGACACACCGTCGGGTTCCTTTCTTTGGCTGTTACAAGATCGGCGGCATCGCCTCCGGGGAGTATCCCTCGTTTTTGACCAACAACGTCGCGAACGATCCGCGGGTGCACAATCATGAATGGGCAAAGCAACTGGGCTTAGTCTCGTTTGCCGGCTTTAAACTGCAACCCCCACACGGCGAAACAAAAGGTGTTTTGGCGCTATTTTCACAGTCCGTTATTATGACGAGGAATATTCACTGCTCGAAAGCATCAGCAACCTTACTATGAGAGTTATCCAAACGGCACAGGCTCAGGAGGCGGTGCGTGAGAGTGAGGGGAAGCACCGCGCTCTTATCGAGACCACGGAGACCGGTTATGTAATAATCGATCTTCGCGGGAAAAGTGCTTGACGCAAACGACGAGTATGCTTGTCTGACCGGCCATAAGCACCGGGATGAAATTCTGGGCCGATCGGTGGTTGAGTGGACAGCGTCATACGACGGGAACGCAACGCAAAGGCAGTGGAAGAATGTGTTCGACAGGGTTTATACGAAATCTTGAACTCGACTATGTCGGTCATCAGGGACAGACCATTTCCATCGAGGGAAACGGGACTTTGGTCTCCACCAAAAGCGGACCGCAGCTCCTGGCGCTCTGCCGTGATATTACCGAGCGCGAACAGGCGGAAGAGGAGATAAAAAAAGTCAAAGAAGCAGCCGAAGCTGCCAGGGGTGAATTCGAAATTATCAACCAACAGCTCGAGGACGCGCAAAAACAAGCCGACTTTGCCAATATCGGAAAAGCGACTTCCTGGCCAGGGTGAGCCATGAGATCCGTACCCCCATGAACTCCGTCATGGGGTTTGTTGACATGTTGCTTGATACCGATCTGACTGAGGAACAGATTGATTTTGCTAAAACCGCCAAACGAAGCGCCCAGGCGCTTCTGTCTTTGATTGATGAAATCCTTGATTTCTCTAAAATCGAGGCCGGAAAGATGGAACTCGAATCAATTGACTTTGACCCTGAATTACTGGCGTACGATGTTTGCGAAACAATCCGGCCCCGGGCCGGAGATAAATTGGTTGAAATTCTCTGCCGGATCGGCGACCAGGTTCCGGGCAAAGTCAAGGGCGACCCCGGAAGGTTTCGGCAGGTGCTGATAAATCTGATGGGGAATGCCGCCAAGTTTACTGACGCCGGTCAAATTGAACTTTTCTTCGACATTGAAGAGGAAAAGGATGATGGTTTAAAACTCCATGGCTTTGTCCGCGATACCGGAGTCGGTATTCCAAAAGACAAAGTCGAGCTTATCTTCGATCCGTTTCAACAGGCAGATGGCTCCACCACCCGAAGGTTTGGAGGTACTGGTCTTGGTTTATCTATAACCAAGCAGTTGATCAACCTTATGGGTGGGATATGCGGGTAGAAAGTGAACCAGCAAAGGGAGCTCTTTTCACTTTACTATCCGGCTGAAAAAATCTGAAGACAAACCGGGGAAAAGGCCCATATCAGTATCTCTTGACGGCAAAAAAGTCCTCTTGGTTGATGATACCCTACTTAACCTCGAAATTCTGACCCACTTTCTATCCTCGGTCGGTATGCGGGTTATTGCACTCACCAAGGTTAAGGAGGTTGTGCCAACACTTCAAAAGGCTTTTGCAACCAAAGACCCGTGTGACATCGGGGTTATCGATGTCCAGATGCCGGAGATGAGCGGTTATGATGTGGCAAGCATGTACGCGGGCTCGACCCCCCGGTTTCCCAATCCCCTTACTTGCCTTCTCATCCTCTATCCTCCAGGGTGCGAAAAGGTGTTTTGAGGCCGGCTTCGATGGGTTTTTACCGAAACCACTCAATCGCTTCAAACTTTTAGAAATGATGGAACGCCTGGTCGGGGAAAAGGAACATCAAGTAGCGGGACACAAAAGAGAGAAGATCGTCCCCCAATTCTCCCTTCGGGAAGAGATTAAACACTCGGTGCGGATCATGCTTGCCGAAGACAATCCGGTCAACCAGAAACTCGCCGCAATCATGCTTACCAAGGCTGGCTATACGGTGAAGGTGGTCAATAATGGACGCGAGGCAGTAGAACACTATACCGCTTCTGCCGGATAGTTCGACCTTATTTTTATGGACGTCCAGATGCCCGTGATGGATGGGATGGAGGCGACCAAAGCCATCCGGGAAAAAGGGTTTAATCGCATTCCGATCATCGCGATGACTGCCCAAGCAATGGTCGGAGATCGGGAAAAGTGTCTTGAGGTAGGGATGAATGATTACCTATCCAAACCGATCAAGCGGGAAATTGTTTTTGAAATGGTGAACAACTGGGTGCTAAAAAAAGAGGAGGGGGCATGAATGTAAAGGAACTATCAGAAAATTTGGGGTTAGAAGAGGACGAATTCTTAGACCTCGTGAAGCTTTTTGTGGAAACCTCTGCCTCTAACCTAACAGATTTGGCAAAAGCCCTTGAAACCGGAGATGCTGAAGAAGTGGTTAAAGCCTCGCATTCCCTGAAGGGAGCGGCCGGAAATCTCGGGTTACAGGAGATTTATGAACGTGCAAAACTCATTGAGATGAATGCCCGCCAGGGGATTTTAGAAGGAAGCAAAGAAGCGGTAACGTCACTAAGAGAAAAGCTGACACTGATTGAAGAGGACGTGAAAAAAAATAAGTGAGCGGTGGGCTTTGCTATGTCGGTTGGGTAAAGTGTACCCCGCAAGCTCTTGCTGCTTCTATGTGGTAGACTCTCTTCCTAAGTAAAATCCCTTTTTGTTGACCTCTCGCAATGCTTGGGAAAACTGTTCCTGAATCGTTTTAACCCACATTTTTTCTTCCAGATTTAAATACCGGGAAAGCGCTCCCAAGAGCACCGTGTTCAAAGTTTTCGGGTTACCTGCTTGTTGAGCTAACGCAATTCCCTCTATCAGAGATAAAATTTTTAAATTTCTTTTTAAGCCTTTCCGGTATATCTGCGGGATAGTCTTCCAGTCCCATGGATACAGAAGGAGGAAGAATTTTCTGGTTATTGACCAGAACAAAGGAACAGGGTTTCAGGTAGTCAAGATAGCGGAGGGTTTCCAGCTGTTCAAAGCTTACCAGGAAGTCTCCTTCTCCTTTTTTTACGAGGGGAGAAAAAACCTTAGTTCCAAACCTGACCTGGCTCACCACGCTTCCCCCTCGCTGGGCCATTCCGTGCACTTCACTCCTTTTTACATCAAACCCAGCCTTTAAAAGAACCTCTCCCAGAATCTGGCTCGCCACAATGACCCCCTGCCCTCCCACACCAACGAAGCCAAAAAAGAACATTAAATATTCTATCGATTCTATCGTTATTAACCACGAGAATATTTTTATTTCCTCTGCAACCAGTTAATTTCCTTAAGCCAAAGGAATTTGTTAATTTCAAAAAATTGCTACTTATCTACCGGTTTTTTAGCCTCTTTAGGATGAGTTCAGCCACTTTTTTCCCGGAAAGAAGCATCCCCCCAAAAATAGGGCCCATCCGGTAAGATCCAAAAGCAGCATTAGCCGACATTCCGGCTACATAGACATTGGGATAAACTTCTTTGGTGTTTTTAAGGGTCATGGTCTCGGCAATTTCAGCATTCATTGACTTTTCTATAATTTTTGCCACTTTTTTCCCGGAAAGAAGCATCCCCCCAAAAATAGGACCCATCCGGTAGGAACCAAAAGCAGCATTAGCCGACATTCCGGCTACATAGACATTGGGATAAACTTCTTTGGTGTTTTTAAGGGTCATGGTCTCGGCAATCTCGGCATTCATGGACTTTTCTCCCATGATCTTTCCGGTTTTGGTAAGCAACGGCTTTCCGCTCTTTTTTTCAATAATCTTTAAAACTTCAAGCCCATGTCCGGTTGATTCCACCACAAATCGTGCCCCAATGGTCAGAGGATCAACATGGAGTCCGGCTATTTCAACCGCGCTCCAATTAATCACCAGCCCGGTCACCTTATCCTGAGTGAGTTTAACATCTTCCACGCTCATGCAATTAAAAATTATCAGCTCCGGCTTTAACTGCCTGGGAAGTTAAGGTAGAAATCGCTTCCACGGAATCGGCAGTATAATAATTTTTCTGGTAAAGTGCAGACCGTATTCCCATCTCGTCAAGAATTTTTTTTGCTTCTTTTTGCACCACAATTTCATTAAACATCATCCCCCCACCCCACATTCCACCGCCGATGGAGAGTTTTTTTTCATAAACCGCAACCCTGACTTTTCTTTTCGCCAAATAGTAAGCAGCCGTCAGTCCCGCCGGCCCACCACCGGCAATCGCGACATCTATCTGCAGGTTATCCATTAACTTTTTAAAATACCGGTCAATAATTGCGCGAGAAATAACAATTTCGTCTAACATCGTGAATCTCCTTTCCGTGAAAACCAATTAAATATTAAGGAATCGAAAAATAAATTATCTCCCTAACAAAGTCAATAAATATTGAAGGCATTTTTCCCAAGAAAAAATGATTTTTACTCCCGAATTTTTCTTGACTTACCCAATATATTGTGGTCAAATATTATTCATCTACAACATGAGGGAAATAAAAGCAATTCTTATAAGAGGTTAGGGAGGACTATGACGCACTTAAAAGAAATTAAAACAGAAAGACCTTATACTCAATCGGGCAGTGAAACCACTGATTTAGCCCTTTTTGTGCGGACTTCCAGTGAAGATGTCAGTTCTTGGAATCGGCAGAAAATTGTCGATGCCCTGGTGAGGGAGACATATATTGACGTCGATACCGCTGACAAGATAAGCGCTGACGTTGAAGAAATGATCATTAACTCTAAGATCAGAGTGATTACCGCTCCCCTCATCCGGGAATTGGTGAATGCTAAACTTATTGAAAGAGGGCTGGAACAACCCCGGATGATGCATACCCGGATCGGCTTGCCGATTTATGATGTAGATCAGCTCATTCTTCATCCCAACAAAGAAAATGCTAATGTTCCCCATGGGCCCGAAGCGACGAACTTAACTTTAGCGGAAGGGATAAAAAAAGAATACGCCCTCCTCAGTGTTTTTTCCCAGGATATTGCGGATGCTCATCTGCGAGGAGACCTCCACCTTCACGACTTGGGTTTTATTGACCGGCCTTACTGCTCCGGACAGTCATTGGAATATATTAAAAAGTTTGGATTAAACCTTCCGAATTCCCTCTCCAACGCCAAACCCGCCAAACATCCTGAAGTGCTTTTAGCCCATATGGTTAAATTTGCCGCGGCTCTGCAAAGCAATTTCGCGGGAGCAATCGGCTGGGACTCCGTTAACCTCTTTTTTGCTCCCTACTTAGTGGGGATGAGCGATCGGGAGATCGAACAACTCGCTCAGATGCTTATTTTTGAATTTTCCCAGCAAGCAGTTGCGCGGGGTGGACAAGCCATTTTCAGTGATATTAATATTTACTGGGAAGTTCCAAAACACTTTGAAGATGTTCCGGCGATTGGCCCCGGAGGTGTCTTTACCGGTAAAACCTATGCCGAATACATTCCCGAAGCACAAAGGTTTGCCTGGGCCCTTTTTAACGTTTACAAAGGAGGAGATGGAACCGGCCGGCCTTTCTTTTTCCCTAAACCATTAGTCCATATTACCGAGAAATTTTTCCAAACTGAGGGACATAAGGATTTCCTCAACCATATTTGTGATGTCGCCAGTGAAAAAGGAAACACCTATTTTGTTTTTGACCGTGGGAGTACCGCAAAAATTTCCGAGTGCTGCCGACTGAGCTTTAAACTCGAAGCCCAAGACTTCGCTGACGCCCGGGAGCCTTGGAAAATGCGGTATTGCGCTCTCCAAAATGTAACCCTTAACCTTCCCCGGCTCGGTTACCTCAGCAAACAGGATGATACTGTTTTATTTTCTCGAATCTCTGATGCCATGGAACTGGCGGTTAAAGCTCATGAGCAGAAAAAAGTTTTCATCAAAAAACTTTTATCCATAGGTGATAAAGGGCCTTTGGCGTTGCTTACTATGAATAAAGACGGGAATCCCTACCTCAAGATGGATCGGGCCTCATTCCTTATCGGAATGCTGGGACTCAATGAACTTGTTCAGTTTCATACCGGAAATGAATTACATGCTTCGAAGGACACCCTGAAATTTGCCCTTAAAGTGATCGCGCACATGCACTTGGTGGCGAAAAAATTATCGGAAAAACATCACATGAAATTTGTCTTGGAGCAGACCCCGGCGGAAAGCACTGCGTATCGGTTTGCCAAGCTGGACCTCGAACATTTCTATCCTGAAGCTCACCGGGTCGTAAAGGGTAATTTAGAGCGCAATGAAGTCTATTATACAAATTCCACCTATCTTCCGGTATCAATTCCAATCAACCCCATCGAAAGAGTTCGAAAGGAAGGCCTTTTCCATCCGCTCATTGAGGCGGGATCGCTCACTCATATCTGGCTTGGAGAAAAGCGCCCCGCAAAAGAATCTTTGGCTAATTTTGTATTAAAAACCTTCCGGCACACCACCAATGACCAGATCGCCTTTTCACCCGAATTCACCAACTGTAATGACTGTGGCAAAACCGAACGAGGACTCAAGGATCAGTGCGGCTATTGCGGTTCCCAAAAGGTAGAGGGTATAACGCGGATTACCGGATATTTCACCAAGATTTCAAGCTGGAACAAAGGGAAAATCGGTGAACTCCATGACCGGTACCGAAACCAAGAGTACTTTTCCGACGAGTCAGACCAAAAAGTAAGGGTAGCTTAATTTTTTCCATAGATTGAGGAAGGAGGAGAGAATATGGGAAAAGTAAAACTATTTTGGAAAGCTGAGTGCCCCTTGTGTGGTAACGCTAAGATTATCGGAGGGATGCTGAAGCAGGATGGATTGGTGGTTGATGATTATAACCTCGATACTGCTGATGGTCTTGCTGAAGCTTCCTATTATGGGGTTAAGTCAACTCCGACCATGATTATTGAAGATGAAGAAGAAAATGCCATTGCCTCTTATTCAGGACAGGTTCCTACTCCCTTGGAGGTAAAAAAAGCGATTTCCCGATATTACCAATAGCTCTTTCATCTCTTAACCGGAATCTTTTTGGTTAAGGGATTTGTTCTCACACCCCTCCTTGGTTCGAAGGGGGAATGATATTCCCCCTTCGACTTTTTACACTTTAAGGCCACTGTTAGCCCATTGCTATGGCACGTCTTGAAAACAGTATCCCCATCAAAGGTTTTTTAGAAACGTCTTTTTTAGATTGGCCCGGCAAAATCGCTTCAGTGATTTTTCTTCCCTCCTGCAATTTTCGTTGTCCCTTTTGCCAAAACGCTACCTTAGTTCTTAAGCCCCAGCATTTAAAAACCTGGCCTTTACCAGAAGTGCTTCAACGGATAAAAGAACTTAAAGACTGGATTGACGGGGTCTGTATCACTGGTGGCGAGCCAACGCTTCAGGAAACCCTTCCTGATTTTATCCGGATATTCAAAAAGAGAAATCTTTTGGTGAAACTCGATACCAATGGGAGTTATCCCCACATGATCGAGACCCTTTTGAAAGAAAATTTAGTAGATGCCATCGCCATGGATGTTAAAGCACCTTTGGAAGAGATTTCTTATGCTCGATTAACCGGAGTACCTGTTGATCTAAAAGCAATCAAAAAAAGCATTGACGTAATCCGAAAAAGCTCGATCGAAAAGATCTTTCGTATCACGGTGGTTCCAGAAATGTTAACCGAAGAAGATATTTATCGCGTAGCTGAGGATTTATATCCCCTCAACACATTAGTGCTTCAACAGTTCAGCCCGGAAAACACTTTAGACTCCAAAATTAAAACATGAAAGACCGTGGCCGCAAGAAAAATTAGAACAGGTCCAAAGACATGTGGATCAACTCCTCACGGTCAGGAAACCAAAGCCCAAGGATGACTCTCAAAAAAATAACCCGTGATTAAAACAATGATCAGTAGCCTGCCTCAGGATGAGAGGCGTTGTCACTCAACTATTCGATGTGATGACTCTCGTAATATTTTTTTCGTACTATAAGAAGGAACAAAGATGGATGAAAAATTAAAAAAAATCCTAAATCAGTTCAAACACTCAACCGGTAACATTACGATTTTGACGGGCGCAGGTATTTCCTCTGAGAGTGGCATACCTACGTTTCGGGGAAAGGATGGTTACTGGACCGTGGGGTCTAAAGAATATCACCCGGAGGAAATGGCTACCTTCCGTATGTTTAAAATGAGCCCCTATGAGGTCTGGCAATGGTACCTTTACCGGAAGACCGTTTGCGCGCAAGCCAAACCAAATTCAGGCCATCGGGCAATAGTAGAGTTAGAAAAAATTTTCCAAGACCGCTTCGTGTTGATTACGCAAAACGTTGATGGTCTTCACCTTCGTGCGGGCAATACTCCTGATCGCACCTATCAAATTCATGGAAACCTAAATTTTATGCGCTGTTCAGATGAATGTAGTGGTTTGATAATTCCGGTCCCAAACGAAATCCCTTTCAAAGATAAAACCGCTCCCATCACCGAAACAGAAAAGAAACTCTTGGTCTGTAGGCAATGCGGAGCTATCTCGCGTCCCCACGTTCTTTGGTTCGACGAATGTTATGACGAAAAATTTTTTCGTTTTCATAGCTCGCTCCGAAAAGCAGAAAAGACCGATCTTTTGCTGGTGGTAGGTACCTCAGGAGCTACCAACCTGCCCATGCAAGTGGGGGTGACAGTAGTGCACCGGGGAGGAGCGGTGATTGACATAAACCCGGAGCCGAATCCCTTCAGTCAAATGGCAATCAGCGTTACCAATGGTTACTACTATTCAGAAAAAAGTAGTGAAGCCCTTCCCAAAATTGTAGAGTTTTTAAGAAAATAAACCCCGTTAGAAAGCTTGCACACGAGGCATTTACCCCGTGTGCAAAAGATAAGAATCTTTAGTTTTACCCCGTGCTTCTTCACTCGGTTAGATATCAAATATCTAACAGGGCAAGCGGGGCTTTTCTAACGGGGTAAATTGAGTGGTATCCTTAAAACGTTATAGAAGTTACGGGGTGATGCCTTTGAGCGAAGGGAAGAGTATCTTTGTTTGCTTAGGTAAACAACTTTATGACCATCGCAATAATCATCTAACGCTCTTTAGGTTTAAAAAGTACCACCCAGCTATCGTTATTCAGGAATAAATCTATTTTTGATGAGGTAATCTATTATTACCTGAACACACTCTTTGACTGACAGCTTATCCGTGTTCAAATGGATCTCAGGATTTTCCGGTGCTTCGTAAGGAGCGCTGACACCGGTAAAGTCTTTAATGATTCCTTCCCGTGCTTTCTTATATGCTCCCTTGGGGTCACGTTGCTCGCAGACCTCAACCGGACAATCCACAAAGGCTTCAATAAATGATTTATCATTCGACAATTCTCTGGCTACCTGTCGATCGTGGCGATACGGCGAAATAAAGGCTGTCATACTGATGACGCCAGCGTCGCGGAAGAGCTTTGCCACTTCGCCGATCCTCCGAATATTTTCTGTCCGGTCTTCAGGGGAAAAACCCAGATTTTTATTAAGACCATGGCGAATATTATCGCCGTCGAGAATATAGGTATGAAAACCTCGTTCAAATAAAACTTCTTCAAGCGCAACGGCGAGAGTTGATTTGCCCGATGAAGGAAGCCCGGTAAACCAAATAGTAAAGCTTAGATGGCCGTTTAAACGTTCTCGGTCGGCCCGGGCAATGGCCCCGTGGTGCCACTGAATGTTGGTTGCCTTTTGCTCAGTCATATCCATTACCTCCTTAGTGTTTAGTTTTTTCTCTGCCGGTAAAGTGTTTCCGCAACCGCCTCTGCCATAGTTTTTGTATTAAAATCTTCACCTAAAAAATTATTCACTACTTTCGAGTAGCGCAGCGGATCCTTAATTACTTCATTATATTTTACATAGAGCACCTCTATGTTACTTTGGTGAGCTATCCAATCCTCGACCTGCTTGAGATGTTTTTCAAACTTTTCTGCCATGTGTTCATCACTAATCCCATCCTTTGTTTCTCCCCGCCTTTCCAGCATAATCCTTTGGGAAGCGAGCACTTCTTCGATTTCTCTCTGCATAAAAATTATTTTATAATGATGGTTAGAGGGCAGGTCAAAGAGAAGCATGGATATTACTTTAACTGCTTTTCCAGAGCACTCATTAAGCCAGGATTGATCTTCTTTAAGCTTTTTTACCCGCTCCCATTCCAGGTAGCCTCTCGGATTGTCCTCATCCGCCTTCCTTATTTCGTCGGTTACAATTCCCATCCCCCCTGCCATAAGCATCTGCATCATCATCGAGGTACCGGAGCGGGGCAAACCGGAGACAATGGTTATATTTTTTTTTACTTTGGCTTGATTTTCCACGAGCCCCCCTAAACCAGCAAGGTTCTTACAAAAAAGAGAAAAAGTCACCCTGAGCCTTTTTTAAGAGGCTAATACTAACCCAGTAATTTGAGCTTGTCAAAATAAAATAACGGAGATTTTCTCTTAAAAAATTATTAAATTTCAGTTAGTTATTAAAAAATGCATGAGTTATCCTCGTCTCTTGACGTATACTTGCAATTCCATCTTCAATCACTTAAACTTTATATTACATAATAACACTTTCTTGTTGTCTATTCTCATGAGTTGGAGACAGTTTATGAAAGTAATATCATCTCTTCTGTGGACCTCTGTCGCGGTTCTTTTTGCTATCGCTTTTGCCATGGTAACCGGGATTTTTAATCCCCAGGAGCATATCAATGCCCTCTGGCTGGTAGTCGCGGCCGGGTGTTTTTTCACCCTCGCTTATCGGTTCTACGGAGCTTTTCTGGCTGCCAAGGTTTTATCGCTTGATGATCGGAGGATAACCCCGGCCTTCCGTTTAAACGACGGAAAAAATTTTTATCCTACCAATAAATGGGTTCTCTTTGGCCACCATTTTGCGGCTATCGCTGGAGCTGGTCCCCTCATCGGACCGGTGCTGGCCGCTCAGTTTGGTTATCTTCCGGGATTTCTCTGGATACTCATCGGAGCAGTTCTGGCCGGAGGAGTGCATGATTTTGTCATTCTCGTTGCCTCAATCAGGAGAGACGGAAAATCCCTTACCCAAATTGCCAAAGAGGAAGTCGGTCCCTTGACCGGTGGAGCCGCCTTAGCTCGCTATCCTCTTTATTTTGATCGTTGCCATGGCCGGGTTAGGCCTTGCGGTCATAAACGCTCTTTTCCGAAACCCGTGGGGCACCTTTATTATCGCCATGACCATTCCGATTGCTTTTTTCATGGGGATCTACATGAAATCCCTGAGACCAAATAAAGTCCTTGAGGTCTCCTTGATGGGGATTAGCCTTCTTATTTTCACGGTAGTGCTGGGAAGTGCGGTTCCTTCCTCTTCCATCGCCTTTATGTTTGATTTTGACAAAAATGCTCTGACGTTCCTTCTTGCCGTCTATGGCTTTGTCGCGTCAGTCCTTCCGGTCTGGATGCTTTTAGCACCACGTGATTACCTTTCTTCTTTTATGAAAATCGGCGTTATCATTCTGTTAGCACTAGGAGTTGTAATGGTGCATCCTCAACTGCTTATGCCGCCGCTAACCAAGTTCATCCATGGCGGTGGGCCAATCATCCCCGGAGCCATCTTTCCGTTTGTGTTTATCACTATTGCCTGCGGCGCTCTCTCCGGATTTCACTCACTCATTGCTTCGGGCACAACTCCCAAGATGATCGAAAATGAAAGTTATGCCCGAGCAATCGGTTATGGCGCCATGCTTGTGGAAGGATTTGTTGCCGTTATTGCCTTAATTGCTGCTTCTGTTCTCATCCCGGGTGATTACTTTGCCATTAATTCCAAACTCAGTTTTGCCGAGCTTGCCAACCTCGGATTTCCCGTGGCTAAGATTAAGGAACTTTCCTCAATGATCGGGATAACGTTAGAGGGAAGACCAGGAGGAGCAGTGTCCTTAGCGGTGGGCATGGCCTTTATCTTTTCCTCAATACCCTTTCTGAAAAATCTTATGGCGTACTGGTACCAGTTTGCCTTGATGTTTGAAGCGCTTTTTATCCTTACCACGATTGATGCCGGCACCAGAGTCGCCCGCTATATGGTTCAGGAACTGGGGGGGTATGTCTATAAACCCTTTGGAAACTTAAGCTCATTTACCGGCAACATTGCGGCCAGCTTTGTCGTGGTCATTGCCTGGGGGTATCTTATCCTTACCGGCTCAATATCTTCTATCTGGCCTATTTTTGGAACTGCCAACCAGCTATTAGGAATGCTTGCCCTCTGTATCGGCACCACCATAATCATTAAAATGGGTAAAGCCAAGTATGTCTGGGTCACCTTAGTGCCCCTGCTGTTTGTCGCCACAACCACGTTTACTGCCGCGTTTATGCTCCTGAAAAAATATTTTATCCCCGTTCCCTCATCTTTTTTAGATTTCTTCCTTTCCCTTAAGTTGGATGCGTTTTTGGTGGCAATGATGCTTTGCCTGGCCCTGGTTATCGTGATTGACTCCGTCATAAAGTGGTGCCGATTTTTTCTCTCTGAAAAACCGACGGCCACCACAGAAATGATTGAACAATAAAAGGGTGTTTTAAAATCACGGGGAATACAGGGAGGGTCGCATGAATATTATCTTTCATGAAAAATTTTACGAGATCTATGATTCTGATCCGGCAGCAGCTCCGGGAAGAATGGAGCCGATCATGCGGGAGCTTAAGAAATATCCCCACTATAAATTTATTGCCCCTGCCGCAGCCGAACCTAAGGATATCCTGCGGGCGCACTCAGCTCGCCATATCGAAAACATAAAGCGAGACGATATCATTTACACCATGGCCCTTCTCTCTGCCGGCGGAGCCATTAAAGCGGCTGAGCTGGCTTGTGCCGGCGAACCAACCTTTGCCTGCATCCGACCGCCCGGGCACCATGCTTCCCGTGATAGTTGTTGGGGGTTTTGCTTTTTCAACAATATGGCGGTATCGCTTTTGAAACTCGAGGCAGAAGAAAAAATCAAATCTGCCTTTATCCTCGACTTTGACCTGCACACCGGTGATGGCAATATCAACATCCTTGGCAGAAAGGAAGGGTTTGTTATTCTCAATCCCGTGAGCCATGATGAAGAAGACTACCTTGAGGAAATCTCCTGTGCCTTAAACAAAGCCGGCGACTGTGATATCATTGCTGCCTCAGCGGGTTTTGACGAATACATCAAGGACTGGGGACATAAGCTTTCCACCGATGCTTTCCAAGAGATCGGAAAAATGATGAAAGATTTTTCAGAAAAGCACTGCCACGGGAAGAAGGTATGCTTTGCTGGAGGGAGGATACTGTTACGAAGACCTGGGGAAAAATATTCATGCCTTCTGTGAAGGCTTTCAATGAGAATTGATTACCCATTATCCTTACTAATAGTTAGATAAAAAAATGAGAAGATTTAGTCAACTCCGAACACTGTCTCCCTGTTCATCACGGTTAAGCACTGCAATCAAAACAAGATGTTTTTAAGGTACTTAAGCCACTTCCAGCACATACCTACATTGCCCGCCACATACCAAGCCGCAAACCTCGTCCTTGGTTCGTGTTTCTGAAGCAAAAGGTTAAAGGAAAACGTGAGTGGCAAGAGAATACGACAATACGCGTTTTGCTCCACCCATTTACTGCTACCAAGCACACAGAGAAGCAATGCAAAGCCGATTCCTAATCTCCATATGTTATCATCGAAGCGTCGTTTAACAACCAGATACACAGCTTGAATCACCAAAGATAAAGGAGCAAGGACTTCGAACAAGGAATAAGCTTGTTGGTGAACCGGGCCTTGGAGAAACACCACCGCAAAGTTGTGAGCTGCTTTCCAAAGTTTATGAAGCAACCCGAAAAATGGAAACAAAAATTGGTTGACTCCTGCATTATTGCCACCTGTCATACGGATTTGAACATATACCAGCCAAAGAGCAATCGGAACGACCATGATCAAAACAGACACAAAACCACGTTTAAGGTCTAAATGTTTTCTTTTTTCCACCCAGCGAGCTGCTGCAAAGCTCAGGGCAGAGGTCTCCTTAAACAGGGCCGCACTCCCCAGAAGAAAAGCGGAGCCACCCCACGTACGACTGTAGCACACTGCCAAAACCCCCAGCACTGCCGCGGGCAGATCAGTGAGAGCGCGTTCAATTGATGTCAGCGTACCGGTCGACCAAAGCAGAGCGATAGCCAAAAGTATATCCCTGGGCCGCTGGTAGCCAATAAAACGGCCGAGCACTGCCAGGAGTAAAAGCCAAAAGACAACATTCAGCAGGGAATAGACCTGAAGTATCCAGGCAGGTTTCCCCAAACCCAGGCAGTACGCCAGCAAGGGAAGCCCTATGCGCCGCGACCGGTAACGGGGGATATCCAATGCACGTCTGAGACCATCGCGAGTCAATGATGGATTCAGAGCTATTTGGGCATAGAATTGTCCGTCGTACCCTCTATGATTGGTGGTAGGTGGATTGAGGTTATTAACTTCCTCCAGTCTGATCTTTTTGAATTCCTGCCCGAAGTAAATTAACCCGAGAAAGCCGCTCTGAGGACTGTAATGCTCTATGAGTATAAGGGCAGGCACGACAAGAAGAACAATGAGGAATCCGGCGGTTCGCAATGATTTCAGGTCTATTTTCATCATGAATAACCATTAAGAGGCGCTATTTTTTTGTTCCGGAATATCCAGGCGTTCGGTAAAGGCTTGCGGGTCATGACTGTTAAAGGTTTAATGTTGCCTTCACCACCGGTTTAAGGTACTCAAGAGACCTCCAGCACATACCTACATTGCCCGCCACGTACCAGGCCGCAAACCTCGTCCTTGGTTCGTGTTTGTGAAGCAAGAGGTTAAAGGAAAACGTGAGTGGCAAAAGAATGCGGCAATACGCGTTTTGCTCCACCCATACACTGCTACCAAGCACACAGAGAAGCAACGCAAATCCGATCCCTAATCTCCATGCTTCATCGTCGAGGCGGGGTCTGGCAAGCAGATACGCCGCTTGAACTACCAAAGACAAAGGACTGAGTAGTTCGAAGGCGAAGAAAACCTGTCGGTACATCGGGTCTCGTGGAAACACTCCCGCGAAGTCGAGAGCTGCTTTCCAGACTTTATGAACCAGCTCGGAAAATGGAAACGCAAACTGGTTCCATCCCGCATTATCGCCACCTGTCATATGAATTTGAATATACACGAGCCACAGAGCTAATCGGAACAACCATGATCAAAACGGACACAAAAACACGCTTAAGGTCTAAATGTTTTCTTTTCTCCATCCAGCGCGCTGCTGCAAAGCTCAGGGCAGAGGTCTCCCTAAACAAAGCCGCACTCCCCAGAAGAAAAGCGGAGCCAACCCATGTACGGCTGTAGCACACTGCCAAAATCCCCAGCACTGCCGCGGGCAGATCAGTGAGAGCGCGTTCAATTGATGTCAGCGTACCGGTGGACCAGAGGAGAGCGATAACTAGAAGGAGATCCCGGGGCCGCTGGAAACCAATGAGGCGGCCCAGCACTGCCAGGAGTAAAAGCCAAAAGACAACATTCAGCAGGGAATAGACCTGAAGTATCCAGGCAGGTTTCCCCAAACCCAGGCAGTACGCCAGCAAGGGAAGCCCTATGCGCCGCGACCGGTAGAGGGGGCCATCCAATGCACGTTCAAGGTCATCGCGAGTCAATGATGGATTCAGAGCTATTTGGGCATAGAATTGTCCGTCGTATCCCGCACTATTGGTGATAGGTGGATTGAGGTTATTAACTTCCTCCAGTCTGGTGGCATTGAATTTTTTCCCGAAGTAAATCAACCCGAGAAAGCCGCTCTGGGGCTTGTAATGCTTTATGAGTATAAGGGCAGGCACGACAAGAAGAACAATGAGGAAACCGGCGGTTCGCAATGATTTCAGATTTATTTTCATCTTGACTTGCAATAGACCTGTTTTAGAATCATTTTCCATGTGGTTGCCCTGAAGACGATTTAATGTAATAAATTTTATTAATCCCCCCGACGCTAAAAAATCAACAAAAACTAAGGTCAAGAGGACATTTTTTTGATTACACAAGAGAAGCTGAAAAATTATGGATAACTTTTATTTGGGATCAAACCCGAGAAGATGCAGCCCCTCGAAATAAAACCAGATCATTGACGCGACCGCCGTGTAAAGCACGGCACACGCTATGATTCTGATCGTTAGTTTGTACCACGGCTTGTCTCCCTGGCCAGAGAACAAAAGCTCGAAAGCCCTCATGAAGATATAAGCGCTGATGGCAAACATTACATTACCCATGATAATCTCTCCTTTCTCTATGCCATTATGCATTATATGGGTTAACCATAATATCTATTAGGCCTAATAGGGATGTTCCCTTTTCCTTCTACGCCGCAAAACAAGTCGCAAGTGTAGTGATGCATCTAATAAGGAAAGCGTTTGGGAATTTTCATAGGCTCTATATGTTTTATGGGCACAGACTGCTGAATTGGGCCCGTAACATCATAAACAAGAGGTTTTGATGGATCGTATGGGTATGGGGTATCAGCACCCATAGCGTTCAACACTCCTCCTTGGTATCCGGGCGGTCCATACACGCCGAGATATGCGTCGTAGAATATGGCTGTCTCTGGCTTTTTTCTGGGCTCAGCATTAAACGTAACTGTCAGTGTGCCGACATACTCCCCATTCACCAGAGGAATGGTTGGTGAGTTTCCGTAACCAATCCTGCATCCTAAAGGCCAGTACCCATGCGGATCGACGGCACAATTATACACTGCTACTGATACTGAAAAGGTTTTGATATCGGCAGGGATTGAATGGAGTTCCACCGGAATGTTGAACGTGAAATCTTCCGCCTGCGCGGCAACTGAGAGTGCGCTGACAACAAGCCCAAGGATGAATATAAATGTTAATCGTTTCATAAGATAATCCTCCTCTCGAGTTTTAATACGTGGTTCTGCCGGAAACTGTTAATGTAGAGGTAATGATTGTCACTCCTGGAAATGGCGGTTTGGGCGGTGGCGGCACACCACCGCTGACTGTCAGCTTTTCAGTCGTGATTGCAACCGGTGGAAATGGCGCGGGAGGTGGTGGTGGTGTACCCCCCGTGACCGTCAGCTTTTGGGTCGTTATGACGACTTGACCCCAAATCGGAGAACTAAATAACACAATCAAAAAAACGCCGGATAGTATCGTAAGGAACACGGCCCATCTTTTTTGGTACCAGTGCTTTTTCTGTTTCAACAAATGCATGATTGCAATCCCTCCTTTCTGGTGACGTGGGGGATTTATAAACATTAGGGTTGGAGCTACACTAAACCTGAACGTCCCTTCCCTTGCCCCTTTTCAAGGCCTGACCTCATATCCGGTACCCGCTCAATCGTTCAACGCTGATCCACAGCCACTTCGCGCAACAACCGTATGCCGACCAGCGTGTAGCGGGTCTGCGGTGTATTCCAATTGCGGAACGAAGCCCGGGCATAAAACGACCACGTATGCCATGATCCCCCCCGACGCACGCGCACCAAGCCCGCGGCAGGTCCCTGAGGATCGTCAACCGGCGAGTCGGCATAGTAGCTTTCACCATACCAATCGGCGACCCATTCCCATGCGTTGCCGTGCATGTCGTACAGGCCCCATGCGTTCGGCGCGAAACTGCCCACCGGGGCCGTGAATTCGAAACCGTCGTGCCCCGTCAATGCATAGCCTTGCCATTGCGGCCAGTTCCTTACGGTATCGGCGTCAAACGTGTTGGCGACCTTCAACAATGATTGAGGATCGTCACCCCTGTGGTAACGCGTTCGTGTGCCGGCGCGGCAGGCATACTCCCATTCGGCCTCGGTCGGCAGGCGATATTTCTTCCCCTCTTTTTCGCTGAGCCATCGGCTCATGGCCACGGCATCGTTCCAGGTGGCATTGACCACCGGATGATCGTCCCCTTGATCGAAACCAGAATTCTGCCATGAATAGACTGGGTTTCGCCCTTCAAATGCATCGCCTCGTTTCGATGTTGCAGGATCGTAGGCGGGGTTATACCCGTAGCCGCCGGTGCCATCTGCAACCGATTCAGGCAGGTAGCCGGATGCTGCCAGGAACTTCTTGAACTGGCCGACGGTTACTTCATGCTGTCCGAGGTAGAACGATCGGGTGATCCGGACCCTGTGCACGGGCGCCTCGTCGTCGATATTCCGGAAACGGCCGCGTTCGTACTGTGGAAATGCCTTGGCGAGTGCTTCGGGCAACTCATCGCTTCCCATCATGAATTCGCCAGCCGGGACAAGAACGAACTTCATCCCAAGCGAGTTTTCAATCACCGGGGGCAAATTTTTCCCCGCCTCGGCAGACCGCGCTTCAGCGGTAAAGAAAAGCAAGGCACAAAAAAACAAAGTTACAGGTTTACGCATAGTCGGTTATGAATCTCAGTGAGTGGTTATGTATGAAGAAAAGGGGGGGCAGGCTGCTTTTCCTCGTTTCACTGTCAAACGGAATATTACAAAAAAACAGCCGTGAGTGTAACAAGACGGCAGCATTGCCCTGGGCAATGACACGCCGCAGGGACCCCCTCCTGCGGCGCCTGAATACTAACGGCGGCGGGATCCGCCGAAAATGCCGCCTAAAACCCCCCGCAGGATCTGCCGGCCAACCTGGCTGCCGACGGTGCGCATTGCCTGCTTAGCCATGGTTTCCACCATGCCCTGCCTGCGTTTGGTGCCAAAAAGTAAATCTTTGATCACACCTGAGGTTTCAGAAGGTTTCTCTGCCTCAGCCTCAACCTTACCCGCAGCCGGTGCAGCTTCCTTTCTTGCAACCTGTCCTTCTGCCTGGTTCTCCAGCAGCCCGCTTTTTCAGGATCTCATATGCCGACTCACGGTTCACGGGCGTGTCGTACTTGCCCCCTACCGGACTGCGTCCTCGCACCATCGCACGCTCTTCCGGCGAGATCGCTCCCATACGGCAGCGCGGCGGACATATTAAGGTCTCGCTCCACCGGCATCGGCACGCCTTTCTCTTGAAGGGTGGATACCAGTGCCTCGCCAACACCCAGTTGGGAGATCACCTCGGCGACGTCGATCTTGGGATTGGGAACGAAGGTCTCAGCGGCGGTGCGCACCGCCTTCTGATCCCGCGGGGTAAAGGCACGCAGAGCATGCTGGATACGGTTTCCAAGCTGCCCGAGAATTTCATTCGGTATGTCGTCCGGAAACTGCGAGCAGAAGTAGATTCCCACGCCCTTGGACCGAATAAGCCGCACGACCTGCTCTACCTTCTGACATAGCACCGGCGGAGCGTCGTCGAAGAGCAGATGGGCCTCATCGAAAAAAAACACCAGCTTGGGCTGTTCGAGGTCCCCCACCTCAGGCAGATTTTCGAACAGTTCCGACAGAAGCCACAGCAGAAAACTCGAATACAGGCGCGGCTTCAAAATCAGCTGGTCGGCGGCGAGAATGCTGACGATGCCGCGCCCGCCGAGGTCCGTGCGCATCAGATCACCAAGTTCTATGGCTGGTTCGCCTAAGAGGGCTTCTCCACCTTCGCGCTCCAGCGACAATAAAGCACGCTGTATGGCAGCCACGGACTGTGTGCTGACGAGGCCGTACTCCGACGAGATCTCCTTGCGTTCTGACTCAACGAATCCGAGTAAAGCGCGCAGATCGTCGAGATCAAGCAGCAACAGGCCCTGGTCGTCCGCCAGCTTGAATGCGATCTCAAGCGTCCCTGCCTGGATGTCATTAAGTTCGAGTATCC